>CAVTDL010000005.1:2500-198585 GCA_963733485.1 uncultured delta proteobacterium
GCCTTGGTGGGCCATTACCCCGCCAACTAGCTGATGGGCCGCGGGCTCATCCTAGAGTGAAGCTTGCGTACAGAGGCCACCTTTTCCCGCAGCAGCCGAGGCTCCCGTGGTCTTATCCGGTATTAGCACGCCTTTCGCCGGGTTATTCCGGACTCTAGGGTAGATTACCCACGTGTTACTCACCCGTGCGCCGCTTTACTCACCCTTGCGGGCTTTCTCGCTCGACTTGCATGTGTTAGGCACGCCGCCAGCGTTCGTTCTGAGCCAGGATCAAACTCTCCAATTAAGAGATTTCGACCCTTGCCGTCCGTCCCTTGCGAGACGAGCTGGCATGGTGATGCGATTCGTTTTGCAAACTCAAGGAATGCGGTTCCGCATCCTTTGTAGGCTTGCTATTCAGTTTTCAAAGACCGAGCTTCGCCCCTCGATCCGAGAGCGACCGCTCTCGAGCCGAGCCTTGCGCGCCGCGGAGTCACGAAGACAACCGGTTGCGTCAAGGAAGGGCGGCGTATCTACCATCGCCACCCCGCTGCGTCAAGAGACGTTCGAGCGACTTTTGCTCGAATTCTCCGGACGACTGAGGGGGTCGATTTCTACATCGACCCGCCTCTCCCCGTCAAGTCCGCTTCTCGGCCTGATTTCGGCCGACTCTGCGGAGCGAAGGGGCGCTGCTTCTACCCCCTCGCCGGGGTGCCCGTCAACCCAGCGCGCTGCTTCTCGCTGCGTCAGGCGGGCGCTTTCTAGCCCCGACCTCCAGGCCCCGTCAAGCGAAGAGTCTCGGGAAGTTTTTCAGCGACTTCCCTGCTCTCTCTCGGCGGGGCGCGACTTCTACTCCCCACCGTCGGGCCCCGTCAAGCGAAGAGTTTTCAGGAAGTTCACTGCTTTCTTCCTGACCCTTCGTCGGCAGGGGCGCGACTTCTAGCCCCCGTCGTCGGGTCCCGTCAAGCGAAGAGTTTCAGGAACTTGCGGCGTTTCCTGGCGCTTCGTCGGCGGGGCGCGACTTCTAGCCCCTCGCTCGGGCCCCGTCAAGAAGGAATCGGCCTGCGCTCTCGCGTCTGACGGCCCCCTTCCGTACCGGGGGCGCGGCTTATATCGAGAGGCCCGAGCCAGTGTCAAGCGAGATGCGGGAGCCGCGCTAGCGAGCCCCCCAGCGCCCGGCGCTCACCGCGCCGCGCCGGCAGGCGGCGGCGGCGCGGGCGGCCGCGGGATCGGGATGTCCCGCCCTGGCGCTGCGCTCGTGGCGCGCGATCGCCTCGAGCTTCGAGAGCGCGTCGTCGAGCACCTCGTTCACCACGACGTAGTCGTAGCTGGCGAGCCCGCGCGCCACCTCGGCGCGCGCCGCGGCCAGGCGCCGCCGGATGGTCTCGTCACTGTCGGTCGATCGACCGCGCAGCCGGCGCTCCAGCTCGGCCGTGTCCGGCGGGAGGACCAGCACCGTCGCGGCCTCGCGCGGCCAGGCGGCCTTGATCTGCGAACCTCCCTGCACGTCGATGTCGAAGAGCGCGATGCGCCCCGCGGCGAGCGTCTCCTCCACGGTGGCGCGCAGCGTCCCGTAGCGCTGGCCGTGGACCTCGGCCCACTCCGCGAAGGCGCCCTGCCCCGCCAGCTCGGCGAACCGCTCGGGCGTGACGAAGTGGTAGTCGACGCCGTCTCGCTCCGCGCCGCGCGCCGGCCGCGTGGTGGCCGACACCGAGAAGACCGCGTCCGGGTGGCCGGCGCGGAAGCGGTGCGCCAGCGTGGTCTTCCCGGCGCCGGAGGGCGCCGAGAGCACCAGCAGCAGCCCGGGGAGCGGCGCGCCCGGAGCCGGCTCACTCGACATTCTGCACCTGCTCGCGCATCCGCTCGACCTCGGCCTTGAGCGACACCACGATCGCCGGCGACCTCGGCGCTCTGCGACTTCGAGCCGATGGTGTTCACCTCGCGGTGCATCTCCTGGACGAGGAAGTCCAGCTTGCGCCCGGCCGGCTCGGCCAGCGCGAGCAGGGCCCGCACCTGCGCCGACGTGGCTGCCGAGCCGGGTGATCTCCTCGGCCACGTCGGTGCGATCGGCGAACAGCGCCACCTCCTGCGCCAGCCGCGCCGGGTCGAGCGCGACGCCGCGGGCGAGCTCCGCGATGCGCTCGTCGAGCCGCGCGCGGTACTGCTCGACCAGCTGGGGCGAGAGCTCCGCCACGCGCGCCACCAGCCGCTCGATCAGGTCGAGGCGGGCGGAGAGGTCGCGCGCCAGGGCCGCGCCCTCGCGGGCGCGCATCTCGACGAGCGCGTCGAGCGCCGCGGCGAGCCCGGCGCGGAGGGCCGCCCACACGGCCTCGAGGTCGACCGCCCGCTCCTCCAGCCGGACCACGCCCTCCGCCGCGAGCACGTCCGCGAGCGTGACCGCGCCGGGCAGCCCGAGGCGGGCCTGGATCTCCGCGAAGGCGCGCGCGTACGACTCGGCCAGCGCGACGTCCACCCGTGGCGCCAGCCCCGCGCCCGCGGCGGTGCGGCGGACCGTGACCTCGACGCCGCCGCGCGCGAGCCGCTCCTTCACCGTTCGTACGAGCTCGTGCTCCACCGCGCCGAGCTCGCGAGGCATGCGGGCCTTCACCTCGCAGAACTTGTGGTTGACCGAGCGGACCTCGACCTCGACGTCCTCGCCCGGGGCCGTGCCACGCCCTGCGCCGAAGCCGGTCATGCTGCGGATCATCGCGCACCGCCACGAGCTCTAGGCCGCATGTGGCCAGCGACCGTAGCGTCCGGGCCGGGGAGCGTCAAGGCGCGGCAGGTGCCCGGGATCCGCGCACCCAGCCCTCGCTCAGTACTTCTTCGCCTCGTCGAGGAGCATCACCGGGATGTCGTCCTCGATGCGGAAGGCCAGGCGGCAGCGGAGGCAGCGGATCTCCTGCTCCTCCTCGCGGAACTCGAGCTCGCCCTTGCAGCTGGGGCAGGCCAGGATCTCCTTCAGCTCTGGCGAGAGGGCCATGACCGTGTCTCCTCAGGCGCGGCAGCTTAGTCCCCGCCCCGCGCCGGCGGCAAGGCCAGGATCCGCAGGAGGAACCGCTCCGCCGCCTCGCCGCGGGCCTCCTCGGTGAAGAGCGAGGCCATCCGCTCGCGGGCGGCCGCCCCCATGGCGCGCGCGCGCGAAGGCGCGCCGAGCAGCTCGACGAGCGCCCCCGCGAGCGCCGCCACGTCGCCCTCCGGCGCGAGGAGGCCGGTGGTGCCGTCCACGACGCTCTCGGCGGGCGCGCCGAAGCGGTACGCCACGCCGGGGCGCCCCGCCGCCATCCCCTCGAGGAGCGCGCGGCAGGTGCCGTCGTTCCCCTCCGCCAGGAGCACCACCACGTCGAGCGTCCGGTAGGCGGCGGCGAGCTCGGCGCCGGTCCGGTAGCCCGCGAAGACCACCTGCCGCTGGAGGCCGCGGTGCGCGACCCGCACGCGGAGCGCCTCCTCGCCCTCCCCGCGCCCCACCAGCACGAGGCGCGCCTCCGGCAGGCGGTCCGCCACGATCCGGAAGGCGTCCACCAGGTCGTCGTGTCCCCTCCCCGGCTTGATGCGCGCGACCAGCCCGGCCACCGGCGCGCCGGCCGGGACCCCGAGCTCGGCCCGGAGGTCCGGTCCGCCGGGCTGGAAGGCCGCCGCGTCGACCGCGCCGCGGGAGGCGAGGATCCGCTCCGGAGGGATCCGGAAGCGCTCCTCGAGCGTCCGCGCGTGCGCCTCGCACACCGCGACCAGCCCGTCGGTGGCGCGGTGCGCGATCCGCTGGGCGGCCTGGTCCCTGAGCGAGCGCGCGGAGTGGACGGTCCGGACCACCCGGCGCCCGCCGCGCCGGCGCAATGCCATCAGGGCGAGCACGTGGTCGTGCGAGAAGTTGGCGTGCACGACGTCGTAGCCGCGCGCCAGGGCGCCGAGCCGCCGCAGGTCACGGAGGTAGCCGAGCGGGCCGGACTTGCTCGAGAGCGCCAGCCCCTCCGGTCCGGACAGGCCCAGCGCGCCGAGCCGCTCGACCAGGTTCCCCTCCCGCGCCGTCTCCACCGCCACGTCCACCGCGTGGCCGCGCGCGCGGAGCGCGAGCGCGAGCGAGGCCACCGGCTCGGCGGGGCCGGTCCACCAGGCGGAGGAGAGGAGCTCGAGGACGCGCATGCGCCGGCCGCTCACAGCTGGACGGATGATGGAGATTCGTAAACGGGCGAGCGAGGCGAGCCCGCCGGGGCGCCGACGCGGAAGCGGCGAAGCCGCTCGCGGCGGCGCACGGGACCCGGCGAGCGGGGGTGGGGCCCCGACCGGCTTTGCCGGGCGGGGCGGGGGCGCAGCCCCCGTTCGATCAGCCCGCCCCGCGCGGCGCTCACCGGCGGCTCGCCTCGAGCTTGGCCAGGAGCTCGGTGGTGGAGTGGTCCTTCGGGTCGCCGGCCACCGCCACGCGGCCACCGTAGGCGCGGACCTCGGCCGCCTCCGGGATGGTGTCCGGGGTGTAGTCGGTGCCCTTCACCTGCACGTCCGGCCGGAGCGCGCGGATCACCGGGATCACGTCCTTCGAGTCGAACAGCACCACGTGGTCGACGCAGGCGAGCGCCGCCACGATCTCGGCCCGCTCCGCCTCGGGCACCATTGGCCGGCCGGGCCCCTTGTTGGCGCGGGTGGAGGCGTCGCTGTTCACCGCCACCACGAGCAGGTCCGCCTCGGCGCGCGCGCCCTCGAGGTAGCGCAGGTGCCCCACGTGGAAGAGGTCGAACACGCCGTTGGCGAGCGCGACGGTGCGCCCGGCGGCGGTGGCGGCCGCGCGGAGCGCCGGCAGGTCGGCCAGCCCGACGCGCTTTCCGGAGAGGCGGCTCACGGCCGGAGCAGCTCCGCCGCCAGCTCCTCGCGCGAGACGGTGGCGGTGCCGGGCTTCAGCACCACCAGCGCGCCGGCCACGTTGGCGAGCCGCGCCGCGGCGACCGGATCGCCCCCCGCCGCCAGCCCGGCGCTGAAGGTGGCCGCCACCGTGTCGCCCGCGCCGGTCACGTCCACCGCCTCCTGCGTCCCGTGGGCCGGGACGTGCACCGGCGCCGCGCCGCGCCGGAAGACGGTCATCCCGTTCCGGCCGCGCGTGACCAGCAGCACCTCGCAGTCGAGCCGGCGCAGGAGCGTCCGGGCCGCCTTCTCGACGCCGCCGGGCTGCGAGAGCGAGACGCCCGAGGCGGCCTCCAGCTCCACCTCGTTCGGCTTCGCCATGGTGAGGCCGGTGAAGGATCGCAGCCCGTAGCGCGAGTCGACGCAGACCGGCACGCCGCCGCGCTTCACCCGCCGGAGCGCCTCGACGACGGCCGGGGCGAGCGTGCCGGAGCCGTAGTCGCTCGCCAGCACGGTGCCGGCCCGCCGGGCGGCGCGCTCGAGGTCCTTGAGGAGCCGGCGCTGGGCGGTGGCCGGGAGCGGCTCGCGCGGCGCCCGGTCGAGCCGGATCATCTGCTGTCGGCGGGTGGAGCGGCCGCCGGCCAGGATGCGCGTCTTCGCCTCGGTCTGCCGGCCGGGGATGCGCTGGATCCCGGCCACGTCCACGCCGGCGCCCTCCAGCTCGTCGAGCAGCGCGGTCCCGAGCGCGTCGTCGCCGACCACGCCCACCGCCCGCACCTTCACGCCGAGCGCGGCCAGGTTCGCGGCGGCGTTCCCGGCCCCGCCCGCCTTGAGCTCGGACGACTCGTACCGGACGATGAGGACCGGCGCCTCCCGGCTGATCCGCTCGGTCTCGCCGAAGACGTACTCGTCGGCGACGAAGTCGCCCACCACCACGACCTCGGCCCGCTCGAAGGCGGGCAGCAGGCCGGCGAGCGGCGAGAGCTCGGGTTCCCTGGGGCGGCGCACGGCGGTTACGTACCGCGCACCGTCCGGGCGCGTCAATTTCGACGGCGCGCCGCGGGTCAGCGGGCGCCCTGGCCGGACGGCGCGGCCCCCTCCTCGGCGGGCCGGGTCTTCCACCGGCGGTGGAGCCAGTACCAGCGGTCGGGGTGACGCCGCACCCAGCGCTCCAGCCGATCGTTCGCCTCCTGCATGAAGGCGAGCACGTCCGCGTCGCGGTCGCCCGTGGCGGGGGGCTCGATGGGCCCCTCGATCACCACCTTGTGCCGGCCGTCGCCGAGGGGGACCGAGAGCGTGAAGACCACGGCCGCGCCGGTGCGCATGGCGAGCACCGCGGGGGTGGGCGCGGTGGCGGCCGGCACGCCGAAGAAGGTCGGGAAGACGGCGCGCCTTCGCGGCTGGTTCTGGTCGATCACGTAGCCGAGGACCCGCCCCGCCTTGAGCGAGCGGGTAGCGGCGCGCAGCGTCTGGCCGCGCTCGACCGTCAGGTCCTCCACCCCGGCCTGCGTCCGCGCCCTGCGCCACAGGTCGTTCGCGCCCGACTTCCCCATCGGCCGCGTGATCATGGTGATGGGCACCCCGCGGAGCGTCATGGCCGCCGCCAGCACCTCGAAGTTCCCGTAGTGGCCGGTGCAGGCGATCACGCCCTTCCCGCGGGCCCGCGCGGCCTCGAAGATCTCCCAGCCCTCGATCTCGAAGATCCGCTCGAGATCGGCCGGGGGCAGCGCGGGGACGCGCAGGAACTCCGGGATCATCTGCCCCAGGTTCCGGTAGGTCGCCCGCGCGATGGCGCGCCGCTCCCCCTCGCTCCGGTCCGGCAAGGCGAGGCGCAGGTTGTCGAGGACCACGCGGCGGCGGATGCCGAGCGCCCATACCAGCGCGCCCAGGGCGGCGCCGACGGCCATGAGCCAGCGGTAAGGGATCCGGCGGAGGAGCGAGCCGAGGAGGCGCATGGGCTGGTCAGGTCGAGGGCGGGTGCGCGGCGAGGGCGGCGTCGAGGGCGGCGTCGAGGGCATCCGCCCCGGCGACGAGCTCCGCCTCGATCAGGACCACCCGCAGGCGCGGGTCGGCGGCCTTGCTGGCGGGCAGCCGCACGGCGTCCTTCTCGGTGGTCACCACCAGCTCGCAGCCAGCGGCCCCGGCGGCGCGCAGGGCCTCGTCGATCTCGCCGTCGGTGAACCGGTGGTGGTCCGGGAAGGAGCGCTCGAGGGCGACCTCGGCCCCGAGCGCCTCGAGGGTGCGCCGGAACCCGCCCGGCCGGGCCAGGCCGGAGAGGGCGAGGACGCGCCGGCCCCGGAGCGCGGCCACCCCGTGGCGCACCGCGAGCGCGCCGTCGAGGACGTCCACCGGCGCGTGGCGCGACTCCACCGGCGGACGGCCGGTGGCGCGGCGGGCGAGCTCGCGCAGCGCCCCCACCCGGTCCGGCGGCGCCTGGTCCACCCGCGACAGCCAGGCGAGGCCGGCGCGCCCGAGCGCGGCCGCGGGCTCGCGGTTCGGGCCGCGGGGCAGGAGGTGCCCGTTGCCGAACGGGTTGGCCGCGTCGAGCACCACCACGTCGAGATCGCGCCGGAGGGCGCGGTGCTGGAAGCCGTCGTCGAGCAGGAGCGCGTCGGCGGAGAGCCCGGCGATGGCGAGGCGCGCCAGCTCGGCCCGCCGGGGCCCGCAGAGCACCGCCACCCCTGGCAGGCGGCGCGCCAGCAGCGCCGGCTCGTCGCCCGCCTCCTCGGCGCCGAGCAGCACCCGCGCGCCGTCCGAGACCACCCGCGCGTCGGCGCGGTTGGCGCCGTAGCCGCGCGAGAGGATGGCCACCCGCCGGCCGCGCGCCACCAGGCGCCCCGCCACGGCCAGCGCCGCCGGGGTCTTCCCTGCGCCGCCCACCGCCAGGTTGCCGATCGAGACGACCGGGGCGCCGGCGCGCTCGGCGCGCAGGAGCCCCGCCCGGTGGAGCGCGTCGCGGGCCGCCACCGCGCCGCGGAAGGCCAGCTCGACCGCGGAGAGCGGCGCGAGCAGGAGCGCCGCGCCCGGACTCGCCCGCTCGCGCCACCAGATCGCCTCGAGCGCGCTCATCGCCGGAGCATCCCGCGGGCCGCCGCGAGGACCGCCTGCGGCGCCAGGTCCCCCAGGCAGCGGTGGTGGCCCTCGGGGCAGTAGTCCCCGCCGTGGTTCGAGCAGGGCGCGCAGGCGAGGTCGAGCGACAGCGCGCGGCCGGGCGGCGGCGGGCCCCAGCGCATGGTCGAGGTGGGGCCGAAGAGCGCCAGCACCGGCGTGCCCACCGCGGTGGCGAGGTGGACCGGCCCGGAGTCGCAGGCGATGAGGAGGTCGACCCCGGCGATGGCGGCGGCGAGCGCGTCGAGCGGGAGGAAGGAGAGGTCGGCGGCCACGCGGGCGCGGGTGGCGGCGCGGAAGGCGGCGAAGGCGTCGCGGTCGCCCGGACCGCCGCAGAGGACGATCCGGACGCCCTCGGCGTGGAGCGCGTCGGCCACCGCCGCGAAGCGCTCGGCCGGCCAGCGCTTGGTGGCCCAGCGCGCGCCGGGGGCGATGGCGACCGCGGGCGCCTCCACGCCCTGGAGCGCGTCGGCGGCGAGCGCCCGGGCCTGCGGCGAGAGGCTCACCTTGACGGGCCCGGGGCCGGCCACGCCGAGCGGCGCGAGCGCCTCGGCGTACAGCTGGGTGGCGTGGGCGCGGACCAGCGGCGGGTCGGAGCCGAACACCGCCATCAGCGCGCGCAGCGCCGTGCGCCGGCGGAAGGCGGTGCGGAGCGGCGCCGCCGCGCGGGCCACCACCGCGCTCCGGAGCTTGTTCTGGAGATCGATCACCACGTCGAAGCGCCCGCGCAGCCGCCCCGCCAGCGGCAGGGCCGCGTCGGGCCCCTCGCGCGCGAGCCGGTGCACCTGCGCGATCTCGGGCAGGCCCTCCAGGAGCGGCGCGTAGAGGGCGTCGGTGACCCACTCGATCCGGGCGCCGGGGAAGCGGGCGCGGAGCGGCTCGAGCACGCTGGTGGCGAGCACCACGTCGCCGAGCGCGCTGTAGCGGATCACCAGGATCTGGGCGGGATCCCTCACGCGGCCGCCTTCCCGCGGGGCAGGATGGAGAGCATGTG
Source organism: uncultured delta proteobacterium (assembly GCA_963733485.1). Classification (GTDB taxonomy): domain Bacteria; phylum Myxococcota; class Myxococcia; order Myxococcales; family Anaeromyxobacteraceae; genus Anaeromyxobacter. The sequence goes on from CAVTDL010000005.1 coordinate 11,412, forward strand.
GTCCACGTTGCGCGCGCTGGCGCCGCGGATGGCGGTCACCGAGCGGCGCGCCAGCACGCCCAGCTCCTCCAGCTGATCCGGCCGCGACAGCAGCTCGTCGGCCACCTTGAGGAGCTGATCGGGCGTGGCCACCTGGATGCCGCCGCGCCCCTGGAGCACCTGGACCGAGTCCTTGAAGTTCTCCATGTGCGGCCCGAACAGCACCGGCCGCCCCTGCGCGGCGGGCTCCAGCACGTTCTGGCCGCCGCGCGTGACGAAGCTTCCCCCCACGAAGACCAGGGTGGCGAGGCGGTAGGCCGTCGCGAGCTCGCCGATGGTGTCGAGCACGGTGACCTGCGCGTGGCCGGCCACCGGGCCGGCGCTCCGCAGCCGGACCGAGAGGCCCGCCTCGGCCGCGAGCGACATGATCCGGCCCGAGCGCTCGACGTAGCGGGGCGCCACCACCAGCTGCAGGCGCGGGTGCCGCACGAGCAGCTTCCGGTAGGCCCCGAGGATCAGCTCCTCCTCGCCCTCGTGGGTGGAGCCGGCCATCAACACCGGCGCGTCGCCGCGCAGCCCCATCTCGGCCCGCAGCGCGTCCGCCCGGCCCTCGGCGGCGTCCAGCACCAGCGCGTCGAACTTGGTGTTCCCGGTCACCCAGACCCGGTCCGGCGCGGCGCCGAGCGCGAGCACGCGCTCCGCCTCCTCGTCCGAGCGCATCAGGAAGCAGTGGATGCGCCGGAGCGGGTTCCCGATCAGGCCGAAGAAGAGGCGGTAGCGGGAGAGCTTGTCCGGGTTGAAGCGGCCGTTGGTCAGCGCGATGCGGACCCCGGCCTCCTGCGCTGCGCGGATCAGGTTGGGCCAGATCTCGGTGTACTCGAGCACCAGCAGGTCGGGCCGGAGGGCGGCCACCGCGCGGCGGGTGGCGCCCGGCAGATCGTACGGCGCGTAGACCACCACGTCGGCCACGCCCTCGAGCTTCTTGCGGGCCATGGCGAGCCCGCTGTTCGTCATGGTGGTGACCACCACGCAGCAGTCCGGGCAGCCGCGCCTTCAGCTCGGCCATCATGGGCTGGAGCGAGAGCAGGTCGCCGGCGCTGGCGCCGTGGAGCCAGATGCGCGGGCTGCCCTCCCCGCGCGGGAACGAGCGGCGGTACAGCCCGAGCCGGAAGGGGATCCCGTGCCGGAGCTTCGGGTGGCTCAGGATCAGCGGGAGCCCCACCAGGAAGAGGAGGTAGCTCGCGATGGCGTAGACGAGGTGCACGCGTGGCCGCTTCTTACTCGATGACGACCGGGTTCGTGAAGATCCACGGCTGGTCGTCCAGCCGGACCTCGGCGCGGTACGCGCCCGGCGGGCAGCGCCCGTCGCAGCGGAACACCCCCCCGCCACCGCCCGCCGCGGGCTCGAAGCGCCCCACCGGCGCGCCGGCGCGCAAGAGCCGGTACCTCCGCGCCCCCGGCCCGGGCGGCGCCCGGAGCGCCAGCTCGAGCGCGCCGTCCGGCCGCGCCGAGAGCCGGACGTGGTCGGCCGGGGCGCGGCCGTCGAGCACGCAGGTCGCGCTCCCGTCGAGCAGCGCGGCGGTGACGGCGGCGGCGTCGCGCGGGGCGTCGCCGGTGAGCGCGATCGGGACGTGCATCGAGAACGCCTCGAAGGCGGCCCGGTAGCCCGGGTAGCCGTGCGCGTCGGCGGAGCAGAGCAGCACGCGGGCCGGGGTGGGCCCGGCGCCGCCGGACCGGCCCAGCTCGGCGTCGACCAGGGCGAGCTCGTCGGCGGGGTCGTCCTCGAGCCGCAGCACCGCGCCGGGCGGATCCCAGGGGAGCAGCAGCGCGGCGGCGAGCGCCTTGCCCACGTCGCGATCGGCCACCACGCGATGCCAGGCGGTGTCGTTCGAGACGACCTCGAGCCCGCGCCAGGGGCCGGTGCCCCAGCCGGTGAAGCCCCGCCGCGGGTGGAGCGGGTGCGCCAGGATCGCCTGCCCGCCCAGCGCCCGGATGGCGCCGAGCGGGTCGCCGTCGCGCTCGGCGCGCGTGAGCGGGCGCGGCGTCCCGAGCGCCACCACGTGGCCGTAGCGGGTGGAGGCCTCGGTGCCGGGCACCACCAGCACGCCCTCCAGGTACTGGGGGCCATCCGGGACCCGCAGGTTGTGATCGGTCACCACCATGAACTGGAGCCCGGCCTCGCGCGCGGCGCGGGCCACCTCCCCGAGCGAGCCGCGCCCGTCGCTGGCGGTGGTGTGGACGTGGTACGCGCCGCGGACCTCGGGGGCGCCGCCGGCCGGGGCGGCCGGCGCGGACAGCCGCGCGGCGCGGTCGCGCCGGACCGACGCGCCGTAGGCGAGGTAGGCGCCCGCGAGCAGCAGGAGCGCGATGGCGAGGAGCCGCCTCATCGTCAGACCGCGCCGGCCCGCGCCTCCTCCGGCGCCTCGCCCTCGAAGATCCGGTGCAGGCGGGCGTACTCCCCCTCGTTCGCCACCAGCTCGTCGTGTCGCCCCACCTCCACCACCGCGCCGTCGGAGATCACCACGATCCGGTCGGCGTTGCGGATGGTGGAGAGGCGGTGGGCGATGACGAGCGTGGTGCGGCGCCGCCCGCCGTGGCCGCCGATGAGCTGGTCGATGGCGCGCTGCACCTCGCGCTCGCTCTCGGCGTCGAGCGCGCTGGTGGCCTCGTCGAGGACCAGGATGGGCGCGTCCTTCAGGAAGGCGCGGGCGATGGCGAGCCGCTGGCGCTGGCCGCCGGAGAGGAGCACGCCCCGCTCGCCGATGGAGGTGTCGTACCCCTGCGGCAGCTGCAGGATGAACTCGTGCGCCTGGGCGAGCCGGGCGGCGCGCTCGACCGCGGCCGGGGGGACCTCCGGGCGACCGTAGGCGATGTTGGCCCGGACCGTGTCGTTGAACAGGACCGTCTCCTGCGTGACCAGCGCGAGCTGCGCCCGCAGGCTGGCCAGGGTGACGTCGCGGACGTCTCGCCCGTCGATGGTGATCCGCCCGCCGGTGACGTCCCAGAAGCGCGGGAGCAGGTTCGCGACGGTGGTCTTGCCGCCGCCCGGACGCGCCGACCAGCGCGACCACCTCCCCCTTGCGCAGCTCGAGCGAGAGGTCGCGCAGCACGGGCCGGTCGCCGTAGGAGAAGGAGACCGCCTCGTACCGGATGGCCTCGTGGAACTCGGGCAGCTCGGCCTGCCCGGTGTCGGGCACCGAGCTGGGCGCGTCGAGGACCTCGAAGATCCGCTCGCCCGCCACGGCGCCCTGCAGCGCGATCTGCCCGACGCGGCCGAGCTGCTTCACCGGCGTGTAGAGGAGCAGCACCGCGCCCACGAAGGAGAAGAACTTCCCCGGCTCGAGCTCGCCGGTGAGGATCCGGCCGCCCACCCACCAGATGGCGGCGGCCAGGCCGGCCGCCCCCATGATCTCCATGAGCGGCGAGGAGAAGGCGCGCACCAGGTAGCTGCGGCGCTGGATGCGAATGAGCCGGGCGTTCGCGTCGGCGAAGCGGCCCGACTCCCAGCGCTCCATCCCGTAGGCCTGCACCACCCGGATCCCGGAGAGCGCCTCCTGGACCATCTCGGCGAGCTGGCCGGCGGTGGACTGCGCGTGCGAGGTGACGCGCTTCAGCCGCTTGGCGAGGCGGATGATGGGGAGGAGCGTGAGCGGCACCGCGCCGAAGGCGACCAGCGACATGCGCCAGTCGAGGATGAAGCAGGAGGCCAGCATCACCACCACGGTGAGGCCGTCGCGGACGTAGCTCGCGATGGCGTTCGAGATGGCGGTCTCGACCGCGAGCACGTCGGCCGAGAAGCGCTGCAGGAGATCGCCGGAGTGGTGCCGCGCGTAGAAGCCGGGGGAGAGCCGGAGCAGGTGGTCGAAGAGCGCCTTGCGCAGGTCGGCCACCACCCGCTGGCCGACCATGCCCATGAGGTAGAACTGGCCGAAGTAGGCGAACCCCTTCACCACCGAGACCGCCACGATCACGACCGGCAGGGCGGCCAGGATCTGCATGCGGTCCACCCGGGCCAGCACCGCGTCGAGATCCACGGACCCGGGCAGGAACTTCCCGAGCCCGGACATGGCGCCCGCCCGCCCGGTGAACAGGAACTCGAGCGCGGGGCCGAGCAGGTTGACGTAGGCGGCGGTGGCGAGCGACAGCACCGCCATGCAGGCGATCGCCCCCGCCAGCCGGCCCTTGTAAGGCAGGGCGAAGCGGAGGATTCGAAGGTAGGCGCGCAAGGCGCGGCCATCCTATGCCAGAACCCGGCGCGGCGCAGGGTCGGAGCACCCGGTCGGGCGAGCGGGCGGCTCCGGTCGGGCGCCGGGCGCCGGCGCCGGGCCCGGCGGTGCGCAGCGTGAGAGGCCTGCGGGCGGGCGGCTACTTCTCCTCCTCGATGCCCTTCACCTTCCCGTCGGCGCGCCGCTTCTCGATGATCTTCTGCGCGATGTGCGGCGGGACCGGGTCGTAGTGGGACGGCTGGATGGTGTAGTAGCCGACGCCCTGCGTGAGCGAGCGGAGATCCGCGTCGTAGGTCATCGCCTCGGCGTGGGGGCAGAGCGCCCGGACCAGCACGCCGCGCGCGAGCGGCTCCATCCCCTGGACCTTGGCGCGGCGGCTGTTCAGGTCGCCCATCACCGCCCCGACGTACTCCTCCGGGACCCGCACCTCGAGCCTCATGATCGGCTCGAGCAGGATGGGCCGGGCCTCGAGCACCGCCTTCTTGAAGGCCATCGAGCCGGCCACCTGGAACGCCATGTCCGAGCTGTCCACGTCGTGGTAGCTGCCGAAGACGAGCCTCGCCCGGAAGTCCACCACCGGGTAGCCGGCCAGCGGGCCGGAGCCGAGCGCGCCGCGGATGCCCTTCTCCACCGACGGGATGAACTGGCGGGGGATGACGCCGCCCACGATGGCGTCCTCGAACTCGAAGCCCTCGCCGCGGGCCTTCGGCTGCAGCTCGACGTGGGCGTCGCCGTACTGGCCGTGGCCGCCGGTCTGCCGCTTGAACTTGCCCTGCGCCTTCGCGCTTGCGGTGATGGTCTCGAGGTAGGCCGGCGTGGGCGGCGACAGGGTCACCTCCACCCCGTGCTTGCGCTTCACCCGCTCGACCGTCACCTCGATGTGGGCCTGCCCCATGCCCTGCAGCAGCATCTCGCCGGTGTCGGGGGAGCGCGCCAGCTCCAGCGACGGGTCCTCCTCGATCAGCTTCTGCAGGGCGGCGGCGGCCTTGTCGTCGCCGGCCTTGGCGTGGACCGCGTACGACACCGGCCGGGTCCGCTGCGCGAAGTCGGGGAGCAGGATGGGGGCGTCGGGATCGCAGAGGGTGTCGCCGGTGCGCGCGTCCCGGAGCTTCACCAGCACCACGAAGTCGCCCGGAGCGGCCTCCTTCACCTCGACGTTCTGCGCGCCATCGGTGCGGTGGAAGTGGGACACACGCTCCTGGCTCCGGGTGCGGGGGTTCATGATCACCGCGTCCGGGCGGAGCGTGCCGGAGAGGACGCGCACGTAGTCGATGCGCCCGGCGAAGTGGTCGATGGTGGTCTTGAACACCTGCCCGCAGAAGGGCGCGCCCGGATCGGCGGGACGGGAGACGGGGTCGCCGTGAAGGTCCTTCCCCTTCACCTCGCGCGCCTCCGGGCCGGGGAACAACCGGACCGCCAGCTCGAGCAGCTCCCGGACGCCGGCCCCCGCCTTGGCGCAGGCGCAGGCGATGGGCAGGAAGCGCTGCGCCTGGGCCCCGGCCGCCAGGCCGCGGTAGATCTCGCCCTCCTCGAGGGCGCTGCCCTCCAGGTACTTCCCCAGCAGCTCGTCGTCGGACTCGGCGGCCGCCTCGACCAGGGCGGTCCGGAGGCGCTCCGCCTCCGCCTTCAGCTCGGCCGGCACCTCCGCCTCGCTCCACTGGCCGAACGCCTTCCCGTCCGGGAGGTGGAGCTTCATCGAGACGAGGTCCACCAGCCCCTTCACGCCCCCCGGGCCGCTGCCGACCGGCAGCTGGAGCGGGATCGGCTTCACCTTGAGCGAGGCCTCCACGTCGGCGAGGGCGTCGTCGAACCCGGCCTGCTCGTGGTCGAGCCGGGTGATGACCCCGATGGCCGGCCGCCCGGAGTCCGCCAGGACGTCGAACGGGCGCTCGGCGCGGTTGTGCGCGCCGTCGGCGGCCGAGATGGCGAGGAAGGCGCCGTCGGTGACCTGCAGCGCCCACTCCACCTCGGTGAGGAAGGCGGCGAAGCCCGGGCAGTCGAGCACGTGGAAGGTGCGCCCGCCCTCCTCGAAGCTCTCCGGGTGCAGCGAGAGCGTGAAGTTCCGCTTCTTCTCCTCGGGCTCGGCGTCCAGGCGGGCGGTGGAGCCGTCGGGCGCGGCGCGCTTCGCGTCGGCGAGGCGGAGCAGCGCCTCGACGAGCGCCGTCTTGCCGGCGCCGTCCGCGCCCAGCATCGAGAAGGTGCGGATCACGCGGGGGTTCGCCATGGCGTCGTCTCCAGCTGCCCGCGGCGCCTGGGACGCGCGGGGCGTGAGGTTCGTTGCCTGGATGCCGTCGCCCGGAGAGGGCCGGCGTCTCGCCTAGCATGCAACGGGTCCCCCCGTCCGCGCCATGGCTTCTTTGACGTGTGGCGCGGCCGGACGCCGCAGCGTACGTCGGGGCGTGGCCGGGCCAGGCGAGCCAGGCACCCGATCGCCTCCTTCACCGTCCGTCGGTGGCGGTCAGCTCCGGGAAGTCCTCCTGCCAGAACTCGAGCGGCCCGCGCGGCTCGCCCTGCTCGTGCCCCTGCTCGCGCCGGCGCAGATCCACCCGGCGGATCTTCCCGGAGACCGTCTTCGGCAGGTCCGAGAACTCGATCCGCCGGATCCGCTTGTAGGGGGCCAGCCGCTGGCGCAGGAACCGGAACAGCTCGAGCGCCACCTCCCGGCCGGGCTCGCGCCCCGGCTTCAGGATGATGAAGGCCTTGGGGAGCAGCCCGCGCACCTCGTCGGGGCTCGGCACCACCGCGGCCTCGGCCACCGCGTCGTGCTCGATCAGCGCGCTCTCCAGCTCGAACGGGCTGATGCGGTAGTCCGAGCTCTTGAAGACGTCGTCCGCGCGGCCGACGTAGGTGACGTAGCCGTCCTCGTCCCGGACGGCCACGTCGCCGGTGTGGTAGTGGCCGTGGCGGGTCACGAAGGCGTTCAGCCGGTCGTCGCCCTCGTAGCCGGCCATGAGCGAGACCGGCCGCTGCGCGAGGTCGATGCAGATCTCGCCCTCCTCCGAGGGCCGCCCCTCCTCGTCGAGCAGGGCGATCCGGTAGCCAGGGAGCGGCCGCCCCATCGACCCGGGCTTCAGGCGCTGCCCGGGAGTGTTGCCGACCTGCGCGGTGGTCTCGGTCTGGCCGTAGCCGTCCCGGATGGTGACGCCCCAGGCCTGGCGCACCCGCTCGATCACCTCCGCGTTGAGCGGCTCGCCCGCCGAGAGGGCCTCGCGGATCTGGACCGGGTGCCGGGTCAGGTCCTCGAGGATCAGCATCCGCCACACGGTGGGCGGCGCGCAGAGCGTGGTGATGCCGTGCCGCGCCAGCACCTCGAGCGTCCGCGCCGCGCTGAAGCGGGCGTAGTTGTAGACGAAGACGGTGGCGCCGGCGTTGAAGGGCGCGAAGAAGCTCGACCAGGCGTGCTTGGCCCAGCCCGCCGAGGAGACGTTGAGGTGCCGGTCGCCCTCGCGCAGGCCGATCCAGTACATGGTCGAGAGGTGGCCCACCGGGTAGCTGCGGTGGGTGTGGACCACCAGCTTGGGCTTGGCCGTCGTACCGCTGGTGAAGTAGAGCAGGAGCGGGTCGTCGGCGAGGGTCTCGCCCTGCGGCTGGAACGAGGGAGCCTCGCCGTAAGACGCCTGGTATGGGAGCCAGCCCGGGACCGGCTCGCCCACCACGTGGCGGCCGAAGGCGCCGTCCACCGCCTGGAACTTCTCGGCGCCGGCCGCGTCGGTGATGACGTGCCCCACCCGCCCCCGCTCGATCCGGTCGCGCAGGTCCTCCGGGGTGAGGAGCGTGGTCGCCGGGATCACGCAGGCGCCGAGCTTGGTGGCCGCCAGCATCACCTCCCAGATCGGCGCGCAGTTCGGCAGCATCATGAGGAGGCGGTCGCCGCGCCCGACGCCGTGGCGGCGCAGGTGGTTCGCCACCTGGTTCGATCGCCTCGCCAGCTCGGCGTAGGACAGCCGGACCTCGCCGCCGTCGTCGTCGACGATCTGGAGCGCCGTCCGGTCGTTGCCCTCGGCGATGGGGTCGAACCAGTCCAGCGCCCAGTTGAAGCGGTCCAGGGCCGGCCAGCGAAACTCGCGGTAGGCCGTTCCGTAGTCCTCGCGGTGGGCGAGGAGGAAGTCGCGGGCGGTGCGGAACACGTCGGTCGAGGTCATGAGGGCCTCCGGGCGAGGTGAGCGGGGAGGCGAGTCTGCCAGCGCGCGCGGCGGGACGTCGCGGGCGGGGCCGCTCCGAACCCTTCCGGGACGTCACGCCGCAGCGCGGTGACGCGGCGGGCCAGCCCTCCGCGCGCGGCGCGCGGCGAGCCTGGCCCGCGGGCATGGGGGCTCCTCGCCTATCCGCGGGCGGCGAAGTCCTTCATGAACGCGGTGAGCTCGTCGACCCAGGCCAGCTCGACCGCGTTGTAGGTGGAGACCCGGATGCCGCCCACCGAGCGGTGGCCCTTGAGCCCCACCATCCCGCGCGCCTTGGCCTCCTTCACGAAGCGCTCCTCGTCGGCCTCGCTCGGCAGCCGGAAGACCACGTTCATGACGGAGCGGCTCTGCCGCTCCACCGGGCACCGGAAGTAGGCGGCGTTCGCGTCGATGGCGGCGTAGAGCCGACCCGCCTTCTCGCGGTTGCGCCGCTCCATCGCGGGGAGGCCGCCGAGCCCCTTCAGCCAGGCGAGGACGTTCCGGACCATGTAGATGCCGAAGGTCGGCGGGGTGTTGTAGAGCGACTTGTTCTCGGCCGGCGTGCGGAGCTGGAAGATCTTGGGGATGTCCTTGCGGCCGCTCGCGACGAGGTCCTTGCGGACGATCACCACCACCACGCCGGACGGGCCGATGTTCTTCTGCGCGCCCGCGTAGACCACGCCGAAGCGCGAGACATCGAACGGCTTCCAGAGGAAGTCGGAGGACATGTCCGCGACCAGCGGCACCGCCCCGGTGTCGGGGAACGGCCGCGCCGGATCGACGTCGAACTGCACCCCGTGGATGGTCTCGTTCGAGGTGAGGTGGACGTAGGCGGCGTCCGGCGCGAGCTTCAGGTCCTGCGCCACGGCCGCGCGGACGTAGCGCTTCTCCTTCCCGTCGCCCTCGCCGGTCGTCCCGGCCAGGCGGACCGCGCCGCCCAGCATGGCGGTCGCCACCTTCGCCTCGGAGAGCGCCTTCTCGCCCCACGCGCCGGTCACGACGTGGTCGGCGCTGCGCCCCTTCTCGACCAGGTTCATGGGGAGCTGGGCGAAGAGCTGCGAGGCGCCGCCCTGCACGAACAGGATCTCGTGGGTGTCCGGGACGGCGAGCAGCTCTCGCAGGAGGGCCAGCGCCTCGTCGTGGACCGCCTCGTACTCCTTGCCGCGGTGCGAGTGCTCCATCACCGACATGCCGCTCCCGGAGAAGTCGAGGAGCTCCTCGCGCGCGCGCTCGAGGGCGGGGAGCGGGAGGGCGGCCGGGCCGGCATTGAAGTTCTTGACGCGGTTCATGGGCACCTCGCTGGGGCGATGAGAGGGGTGTGTATCTAAGTGCCGCCGAAGAGCCGCGGCAAGCCTTCTGCGATCCCGTCCATGATGAACTGGACCGCGATGGCGACCAGCAGGAGGCCGGCGGCGCGCTCGAGGATGGCGAGCCCGGTGCGCCCCAGCACCTTCTCGGTGCGTGCCGCGCCGGCCAGGATGAGGTAGCTCGCCGCGGCGGTGATCGCGATGGCGCCGAGCACCGGCAGCTTGTGCCACCACGGGTGCCCGTGCGTGCGGGCCATCAGGACCACGGCGGTGGCGATCGAGCCGGGGCCGGCCAGGAGCGGCGTCGCGAGCGGCACGATGGCCACGTCCTCCTTCTCGGCGCTCGCCTCCACCTCGCCCGGCGTGATGCGCGTCCGCGAGGGCTGGATGCGGACCATGTCGAGGGCGAGCAGGAGCAGCACCACCCCGCCCCCGATCTTGAACGCCGGCAGGCCGATCCCGAGCATCCGGAAGATCCACTCACCGGCGATCGAGAAGACGATCATCAGCGCGCCGGCGGTGACCGCGGCGCGGAGCGCGATCTCCCGGCGGCGCCGAGCGTCGTCGTCCCGGGTCAGCGCCAGGAAGAAGGGCACCGCCGAGAAGGGGTCGACGACGAAGAAGATGGCCGAGAGGGAGATGAGCCCCAGGCTGAGGATGTCACCGATCATCGGCCGCGGAGCCTACCCCGGGCCTGGGGTGCGGGGAAGGCGCGCGGTCAGGCCGCCGTGGGCGGGACCTGCGGGTGATGCGCGCGCGCGAAGGCCGAGCCGCGGATCGACCAGACCTTGCGGATGGCCTCGAGCACGATCCGGCGCGACATCTTGGACTGGCCCACCCGCCGGTCGGCGAAGAGGATGGGCACCTCGATCACCCTGAAGCCGCGGCGCAGCGCGCGGTAGGTGAGCTCGATCTGGAACGCGTAGCCGGAGCACTCGACGCTGCCGAGGTCGATCCCCTCGAGCACCTCGCGCCGGAAGCACTTGAAGCCGCCGGTGAGATCGCGGACCCCGACGCCCAGGATGGTGCGCGCGTAGAGGCTGCCGCCGCGGGAGAGGAGGCGGCGGCCCAGGCCCCAGTTCCTGGTGCCGCCGCCCGGGACGTAGCGGGAGCCGAGCACCAGATCGGCCTCCCGCGACGCGGCGAGCAGCGCCGGCAGGTGGGCCGGGTCGTGCGAGAAGTCGGCGTCCATCTCGAGCACGAGGTCGTAGCCGCGCTCGAGCGCCCAGGCGAAGCCGGCCAGGTAGGCCTTGCCGAGCCCCTCCTTCCCGGCGCGGTGGAGCACCTTCACCCGCGGGTCGCGGGCGGCGAAGGCGTCGGCCAGCTCACCCGTCCCGTCGGGCGAGCTGTCGTCGATGACCAGCACGTCCACCTCGGGCGCCGCGGCCAGGATCGCCTGCAGGATGGGCCCCAGGTTCTCCCGCTCGTCGTAGGTGGGGAGACAGACGATCGCACGCCGCGGTCCGGTCATCGCATCACCCCCAGCACCTCTTCCGCCACGCGCCGCGGCGCGCCCGGCTCGCCGAGCGACGCCCGGACCTCGCGGAGCCCCTCGAGCTGCGCCTCGCGGGCGGCGCGATCCCCGAGCAGCCGCTCCACCTCGGCGGCCATCCGCTCCGGGCTGGCCTCGCCCTGGAGCAGCTCGGGCACGAGCTTCTTCCCGGCCAGGATGTTCACCAGCGCGAAGTGCGCGATGCGCACCAGGGCGCGCGCCACAACATACGAGAGCCAGGAGAGCTTGTAGACCACCACCATGGGCCGGAGCATCAGCCCCGCCTCGAGCGTGGAGGTCCCGCTCTTCACCAGCGCCGCGTCGCTCGCGCCCACCACCTCCTCGGTGTGCCCGTCGACCAGGCGGACCTCGAGGGTGCTGTGCGCGGCCAGGAACGGCTCCAGGTCGGCTCGCGCGAGCGTGGACGCCACCGGCACCACGAACTGCGCGTCCGGGTGCACCGCGCGGATCCGCTCGGCGGCCTCCAGCATGGGCGGGAGGAGCCGCTTCAGCTCCGCGGGCCGGCTCCCCGGCACCATCGCGATGGTGGTCCGCCCGGGCGGAAGGCCGAGCTCGGCGCGGTACTGCTCCGGCGGTCCCGGCGGCGGCCGCTCGGCGAACGGGTGGCCCACGAACCGGGCCGAGACGCCGGTGCCGTCGTAGAAGCGCTCCTCGAAGGGCAGGATGCAGAGCATCCGGTCGACGACCCGGGCGATCTTCCTCGCCCTGCCCTGCCGCCACGCCCAGATGGTCGGCGAGACGTAGTAGACGACCGGGATCCCGAGCTTCTTGAGACGCGCCGCCAGGCGGAGGTTGAAGTCCGGGAGGTCGACCAGGAGCGCCGCCTTCGGACGTCGCTCGGCAGCCGCGCGCGCGAGAAGGCGCAGGATCCCCAGGATGCGGGGGATGCGCGGCAGCACCTCGACGAGCCCCATCACCGAGATCTCCTCGGCCGGTGCGAGCGCCTCGAGCCCGGCCTCGCGCAGCCGCGGCCCGCCCACCCCGAAAGCGGTAAGCCCGGGCCGGAGCGCCTGCATCTCGCGCAAGGCCCGGGCGGCGTGGAGATCCGCGCTGGCCTCGCCTGCCACGATGAGGACCTGATCGGCCAAACTGCGCGTGTATAGCACGGCACCCACAAGCGGGTTGGCACGGGCACGGAACCGTGGTGAACTGCCGCGCGCATGGGGGTGAGACTCGACAGCGCGGCACATCGCGAGGTGCGGCGCCTCGCCCTGACGCTTGCCGCGCTCGCCATCGCCATCGGCTTCGAGCACTTCGTGATCCACCGCGAGGTGATCCAGCCGGCCATGAGCGCCTACACGACGCTCCCTCCCTGGATGTGGGGGGCACTCTTCCTGCCCGAGATGGCGGTCTGCGTCGTGGCGGGCTGGCGCATCCGGAGCCTGACCTGGCTCGCGATCTACGCCGCCGCCGGCGGCGTGGTGCGCGAGCTCATCTTCCAGGGGCTCGGGCTCACCGTGAACGCCGGCCATGCCGAGGCCGCCTTCAGCGCCCGCATGCCGTTCAGCCGCGGCGCGCTGCTCGTCGGGATCGCCTACTTCCTGATCCTGGGGCTGGCGTCGATGACGGCCCGCGAGCCCGGCCCCGTCCCGAACCGCTGACCTCGCCGCGCTGGCGGCGGCAGCGCTCGATGCAGCCCACCAGCCCCCGCAGGTTGCGCTCGACCAGCCAGTAGCGCGCGAAGCCGTTCTCGCGCTCGGCGGCGACGAGCCCCTGGCTGCGGAGGATCCTCAGCTGCTGGGAGACGATGGCCTGGCTCGCGCCGAGCCGCTCGGCCAGCGCGGTGACGGTCTCGTCCCCCTCGCAGAGCACCGCCACGATCCGCAGCCGGACCGGGTGCGCCACCGCCTTGAGGAGCTCCGCGAGCTCGGACGCGAGCGCGCGATCCGAGGAGATGGAGACGACCGGGGCCCTTGGCGGCATCGGCCGCATCCTAGCGCGACTCCCCACCGGACGCCTGCTCCGCGTCCTCGGCGAGGTGGCCGGGCGGGTTCCTCCCCTCGGACGGCTGCCGCCTTCCCCGCAGGGCGGCTGGACTGCCGACGGGTTCCGCTCTGGGTGAAGCGGGTCCCTCCCAGGCGGGTGACAAGCTGGTCCGCGCTCGCTACACAGGGCCCGTGCTCTCCCCCGGGCCGACGCCATCGGTGGCTCCAGTCAGGGCGGTCGAAAGGAAGAGGCGCCGCGAGATCACCTCTCGGTGGTGGCGGCGGCTCCCCTGGACGCCCCCGCGCATCGTCGCGGCGTACATCGCGGTGGGGCTCCTCTGGATCGGGTTCTCCGACGCGGCGCTGGAGCGGCTGGTGGCCGACCCGGCCCTGCGCGCCGGCCTGCAGACCGCGAAGGGGGCCGCCTTCATCCTGGTCACCTCGGCGCTGCTGTTCGAGCTCATCCGCCGGGGCGATCTCGGGCTGCGGACGTTCGGGGCGGAGGTCCGCGCCACCGTCGACAGCATGCTCGACGCGGTCCTCGTGGTCGACAAGGCGCACCAGATCGTCGAGGTCAACCGCGCCGCGATGGAGCTGTTCGGGGTGGAGCGGAAGGAGGATTCTCCTCGTCCCGCTCTTCGAGTGGGGCCGGCGGTTCGAGCTGCGGTACGCGGACGGCACCCCCGTGCCGCCCGATCGATACGCCACCGTTCGCGCGCTGGCGGGCGAGCGGGTGAACGCGTACGACGCGATCCTCCGCCGGGGCGACGGGCGCGACGTCTTCGTCAGCGTGACGGCCGCCCCGGTGCAGGGGGCGGGCCGGCGCCTCGACCTGGCGGTGGCGGTGCTGCGGGACGTCTCGGCCGCGCGGCGGCTCGACGAGATGCGCGAGGAGTTCCTCGCCACCGCGGCGCACGAGTTCAAGACCCCCCTCGCGGTGATCAAGGCGCACGCGCAGGTGATGCAGCGGCGCGAGCCGCCCGATCCGCAAGGGCTGACCGTGATCCAGCGACAGGTGGAGCGGCTCGACCGCCTGGTGGAGCACCTCCTCGACACCTCGCGCCTGCGCCTGCGCTCGGGCGAGGGCCGGCGCGACGGCTTCGACCTGGCGGCGATCGCGCGGGAGGTGGTCGAGCGCGGCCAGGCAGTCGCGCCGGCGCACCGGCTCAGCGTGGCGTCGTCCGGACCGGCCGTGGTGAGCGGCGACCGCGAGCGGATCCAGCGGGTCATCACCAGCCTGGTCGACAACGCGATCCGCTACTCGCCGCACGGCGGGGCGGTGGTGGTCGAGGTCGCGGTGAGCGGCCAGGAGGTGATCGTGTCGGTGTCCGACCGCGGGGTCGGGATCCCTCATGAGCGCCAGGCGCGCATCTTCGAGCGCTACTACCGCGCCCACGCCGGCACCCCGCAGGACTACGGGGGCCTCGGTCTGGGCCTCGACATGAGCCGCGAGATCGTGGTTCGACACGGGGGGCGGATGTGGTTCGAGAGCACGCCGGGATTGGGCTCCACCTTCCACTTCAGCCTGCCACTCGAGGGGGAGACCGGGGCGTGAGCGAGAGCGTGCTGGTGGTGGAGGACGACCAGGATCTCTCGGGCCTGCTCGAGCTGGTGCTCTCCGACGCCGGCTACCGCGTCCGGCTGGCGGGGGACGGCCGGGCCGCGCTGGAGCGCGTCCAGGAGGAGATGCCCGGGGTGATCCTCCTCGACATGCGCATGCCGGTCATGAACGGCTGGGAGTTCGCGCTGGAGTTCCGCGCCCGCTTCGGCCGCGCCTGCCCGGTGGTGGTGGTCACCGCGGCCGAGAACGCCCGCCTGCGGGCGGAGGAGATCGGCGCCGAGGGCTGGCTCTCGAAGCCGTTCGACGTCGACGACGTGCTCGCCATGGTGGACCGGCAGCTCCACGGCGGCGGCGCCGGCGCGCCGGCGAGCGCCTGATCGGGGTCGGTCGAGCCGCGGCCGTGGCGGGTCCGCCCCGGCCCGCGCTCAGCTGGTCGACCGGTCGACCCACCGCTGCACCTCGGGCGGGCGGTAGGCGAGGAACTGATCGAGCAGCGCGTCCGGGTCGGTGGCGACGTGCAGGATGCGGCGGTGCTCCGGGCGCAGGAAGCCCTCGACCACGGCGTGGTCGAGGAAGGCGATCAGCGGCTGGTAGTAGCCGTCCACGTCGAGCAGCCCGCACGGCCGCGCGTGCAGCCCGAGCTGCGCCCAGGTGAGCACCTCGGTGAGCTCCTCGAGCGTCCCCATGCCGCCGGGGAGCGCGACGAAGCCCTCCGCCAGCTCGGCCATCCTCGCCTTCCGCTCGTGCATGGAGCCCACCACCTCGAGCTCGGTGAGGCCCTGGTGGGCGATCTCGCGGAGCTGGAGCGCCCTGGGGATGACGCCGATGACCTCGCCGCCCGCCTGGAGCGCCGCGTCGGCCACGTCGCCCATCAGGCCGATCGCGCTGCCGCCGTACACCAGGCCGACGCCTCGCCGCGCCAGGGCGCGCCCGACCTGCCGGGCGACCTCGGCGTAGCGCCCGTTCCTCCCGCGGCTCGAGCCGCAGAACACGCAGACACGCTTCATGGGAGGCGGAGGGTACGCCAGGATCGGGCGCGGTAGAAGTGGGCGCTCAGGCCGGCGCGTCCTCGTAGAGCGCCGGCTGGAGGCCGCGGGCCTCGCGCGGGAACCAGGCGTCCCAGGGGAAGCGCCCCTCCGGATCGGCCCAGACGCACTGGAGCGCCGGGAACCGCACGCCCCCGTGGTACCAGGCCGCGTAGCCGAGGTACTCGCGGCAGTGCCGGGGCGCGATCCGCCGGAGGGTCACGGCCCGCCGCTCGAGCAGGCCCTCCACCACGTTGCCCGAGTCGAACCGCTCTCCGCTCGCGATCCGCTCGCCCACGCGGTCGAGCGCCGTCCGCAGCGCCTCGGGGGCCACGCCGAACAGCGCCACCTCGGGGTGATCGAAGCGCCGGAACAGCCCGACGGTGAACCCATACCCCGGCTCTCCCTCGTCCGGCGCGATCAGCACCGTGTGCCAGCCGCGCCGCCCCACCGCGGCGAGGAGCGTGAGATCCCCCTCGTCGAGCGGCTCGCCCGTCCGCGGCGGGTAGCGCGGATCGAACGAGGGCCAGTGGCGCGAGGCCCGGTGCGGCAACGGGACGGGGCCCTCGTCGGTGCGCCAGCGCTCGCCGGGCGCGCGCCGCGAGAGCACCGTGCCGGACGGGCGGAGCACCACCTCGACGAGCGACGGGTCCTGCCGGATCACCTGCTCGAGCGCGGCGCGCTCGCCGTCCTCCTCCGCGCAGGCCCCGCACCCGACGCGCCACTCCGGCTCGCCGGGCGCGTCCACCGCGGCCCGGGCGGCGCGCAGGACGGGCGCGCCCGCCTCCACGTGCCGGCAGCGGCGAACCTGGAGGATCGGCATCCGCGGGAGGAGAGCACGTCGCAGGGGGGCTTGTCACCCACGGCGGAGTCCACCGACCCGGAACGGCCGCGACACCGCGGACGCTACGCAGCGCCCGCCACGATGGGCGGCGCCGGATCGGCCGTGAGCTCTTGATAGAGGGCGTCGTAGCCGGTGCGCATCTGGCGCCAGCCCGAACTCGCGCTCGACGATGCGCCGCCCGCGCTCGCCCAGCCGCCGGCGGAGCGCGGCGTCACCGAGCAGGTCGAGCATGCGCCGCGCCAGCGCCGCGGGGGCGCCGGGCGGGACCAGGATAGCCGTCCTGCCCTTCGCGCACGATCTCCGGCGTGCCGCCCACGGCGGTGGCCACCACCGGCAGGCGCAGCGCCATCGCCTCCAGGATGGCGTTCGAGATGCCCTCGGCGTGGCTCGCCGAGACCCCCGCCACCGCGCGGGCCAGGATGGCCGGACCGTCGCGGCGCTGGCCGAGGAAGTGGCAGCGGTCGGCGATGCCCGAGGCGCCGCGCCAGGCGCTCGAGCAGCGGGCGCCGATCCCCGTCCCCCACCAGCACCAGGCGAGCGTCGGGACGCCGGCGCGCCACCTCGCGCATGGCCATGAGGAGATCCGAGTGGCCCTTCACCGGGTGGTGCATGTTCGCGACGCAGACCAGCGCGCCGGGCTCCGGCGCCGGCGCCTCGGGGGCCCGGCGCGCCTCCCGGTCCAGCTCGGCCAGGTCGACGCCGTTTCGCACCACCGCGATCCGGTCGGCCGCCACCCCCCGGCTCACCGCCAGGTCGCGGATGCAGAGCGCGTTCACCAGGACGCGGTCGGCGCGGCGCGAGACCAGCTCGAGGAGGGGGCGCCGGTAGCCGACCAGGTGGTGCTGCAGGTCGACCCGCGTGACGATCACCGGGACCCCGGCCAGCCCGGCCGCCAGCGTCCCGAGCACGTTCGTGTACACGTCCTGGCAGTGGACGACCCGGATCCCCTCGTCCCGGATGAAGCGGGCCAGGCGCGCCACCTGCCAGGCGGTGTTGGGGCGGAGCATGCGTCGGCCCGACCTCGAAGACCACCGGCCGCACGCCGGCGGCCTCGAGGTCCTGGAGGTGCTCGCCGTCGAGGTGCAGCACCGCCACCACCGGGCGGAAGCGGCCGGTGTCCATCGAGCGGACGTTCAGGACCGTCTGTCGCTCCTGTCCGCCGACGCGGAACCGGTTCTGGAAGATCAGGATCTTCCGGGGTGGGCTCACGTCGCCTCGCCGGGGTGCCACGCCTCGGCGGGCCCGCCGGCGGCGGCCGCCCGGACCCGCGCCAACCTGGCCACCGCCGCGGCGCAGGCGAACAGGAAGTAGAGGAACCAGGAGAGCGAGTAGCCGTTGACCATCTCGCAGACGAGGTAGCCCCCCAGGCCCGCGAAGATCGCCCGCGCCTCCCACCCCACCAGCGCGTCGTCCCCCGCGCGCCAGACCCCCCACAGCAGCCAGGCGATGAACCCGGCGAACAGCGCGAAGGCGACGACGCCCAGGTCGCCCACGATCTCGAGCAGGATGTTGTGGGCCACGTACCGCCGGCCGCCCGCGTCGAGCGGGGCGTAGCGGCTCCAGCTCGACAGGAACGCGCCCGCGCCGACCCCGGACAGCGGCCGGTCCTCCACGATGGCGCCGAGCACCCGCCAGGCGTGCTCGCGCCCCGCCACCGACGCGTCCTCCCCGAGGCTGGTGATGGTCCGCGACCTGACCCAGAAGCTCTGCGGGGCGAAGGCGGCCACCCCGGCGGCGAGGACGCCGGCCGCGAGCACCCCGCGCGCCAGGGCGCCGCGGCCGCGCAGCAGGAAGAGCAGCGACGCCACGGCGGCGGCGATCGCGCCCGAGCGGGAGTGCGTGAGCACGATGGCGGTCACCTGCGCCGCCGCGACGCCAGCGAAGAGCAGCTGCGCGGCCCGCCGGCGCGCGCGGTAGGCGCCGTAGAGCGCGAACGGCAGCACCGCCACGAGGCTCATGGCGAGGCGGTTCGGATCGGCGTACAGCCCGCGCCAGTGGGTGCGGAACCCCTCGACCAGGTGGTCGCCGGTCGAGCCAGACCCACACGCCGCCGAGGGCCGGGCCGAGCGACGCGAGCGCCGCCACCAGCAGGAAGCGGCGCAGGCGCGAGGGCGCGTCGAGCGCGTTCTGGACGGCCACGAAGACGATCGCCATCTTCACGCCGTCCACCAGCGCGAGCCGGGTGGCGTGCGCGTCGAGCGTCCAGGAGAGCGAGAGCGGGATGAAGGCGAGGTAGGCGAGGAGGAGCAGGCTCCCCCAGCCGCCCAGCCGGATCCGCTCGCCCGACGCGAGCCGGTGCGCGATCACGGCCGCCGCGCAGACGGCCATGGTCAGGAAGCCGAGGCGCAGCCGCTCGAACCAGGGCCACCAGTACATCGGGTTCGCGTAGAGCATGGCCACGAAGGCCAGCGCGCCCCCGTGCGCCAGCCGGTGCCAGCGGTGCGCGGCGCGCTCCAGCGCCCCGGCGCGTCCGAGGAGCATCGGGTCCATCAGCGCGGTGTGGGCCGGTGCCTGCATGGTCCTCCTAGCCGGGCACCGCGTGCACCCGCGGCAGCGGTGATCCCCGCTCCGCGGCGGCGACGTGCGCCCGTATCTCGTCCACCCTCGCCTCCCAGCCCTCCCCGCGGACCAGCGCAGAGCGGGCCGGATCCGGGCCGCCGGCCCGGAGCGCCCGGCCCACCGCGGCCACGAACTCCTCGCCGGTGCGCGCCACCGTGCAGCCCGGCACCTGCCGCAGCTCGGGCAGGTCGGTGCAGACGTTGGGCAGGCCGGCCGCCACGTACTCGCGCGCCTTGAGCGGGTTCGCCGCCAGCGCCAGCTCGTTCCGGTGGAAGGGCGTGATGGCCACGGTGAAGCCGCGGCACCAGGCCGGGAGCTCCGCGTACGGGCGGCGGCCGAGGAGGTGCACGTTGCGCGCGCCGTCGAGCGCGGCGGTGGAGGTGACCACCTTCCCGAGCAGCACCACCGAGGCCTGCGGGTACGCGTCGGCCACCCGCCGCACCAGCGGGAGGTCGATCCAGTCCGCCACCAGCCCGAAGAACCCGATCACCGGGCGCGGCAGCCGCTTCAGGGGCGCCGGGAGCTCGAGGGCCGGGTCGAGCGCGCGCGAGAAGTGGGCGTGGTCCACGCCGTGACGCACGAGCACCGCGTGCGGCGCGAGCCGTCGCTTGGCGGCGAGGAGCCGCTCCGACGACGACGATCACGAGATCGGCGCGCCGCAGCAGCCGCTCCTCCAGCTCCGCCACGTGGGCGCTCGCGTCGCTGAAGGCCGAGAACTCGTCCACCACGTGGTAGACCACCATCGACTCGCCGAGGGAGCCGGCCACCGTCGCGGCCGCGGGGAGGAAGCTCCAGGAGACCGGCCGGGACATGCCGAGGACCCGCATCGCGGCCAGCACCTGGAGCCGGAGCAGCGCGCGGTTGAGCCGCCGGACCAGGGCGCTCCCGTAGGCCGGCACGTACAGCGGCGCCAGCACGTGCAGGTTGGGCTCCGGCTCGGTCAGCCCGCGGGCCGCGTCGCGCAGCTTCTTCCAGACCCGCGCCGCGTCGTGGGCGCTGACGCGCGGCGCGCGGTTCCCGAGGGAGTTCACCCACAGCACGCGGTTGTCCCGCGCCAGGATCCGCATGATGTGGGTCTTGGAGAGCGGATCCCCGTCCCAGTCGTTCGCGAAGCAGACGATGTCTCGTCCCGAGAGCGGCGGCACGGCTACAAGGTGGGCGCGCGGTCCTGGCCGGCCACCGTCCGGAAGGGACCCGGCCTCGCGTGGGCGGCCCGGATGCGGCGGCCCGCTGCGCCGGAGCGGGCGCCTCAGCCTGCCGCCCGCGCGCGGGCCATTCCCCCGCCCCGCTCGCGGGGCCCGGCCACCCCCTCCGCCGCCGCCAGCGCGCCCCACTCCCCGGCCGCGGGTCGCGCCAGCCCGAGCGCCAGGAAGACCCCCTCGAGGTTGCAGGTGGCCAGCGCGGGGCTGTAGCCGGCCGGGCCGAGCGTGGTGTTCTCCCAGATCATCTTCCGCCGGAGCGCCAGCGGATCTCCCCCGCGCACGTTCTCACGGTCCTCGGTGGTGACCGCGGTCTCGAACCCGCACTCGCCGACCAGCGCCCGCACCGCCGGGGTGTGGTAGCCGTTCGGGTAGGCGAAGTGGCGCGGCGGGCGGCCCAGCCGCTCGGCGATGGCGTCGCGGCAGCCGGCGATCTCGCGCCGGGCGCGGGCCAGCGGCACGTTCGGCAGCACCGCATGGGTCATGGTGTGGCCGCCAATCGAGACGCCCGCGGCGTCGAGCGCGCGGAGCTCGTCCCAGCCCATGAGCCGGGTGCCCTCGGGGAGGTCCGCGTGCGCCATGCCGACGCGCGCGGCCAGCGCGTCGGCCACGGCGAGGAGCTGGCCGTGCGGCAGCGTGACGATGAGCCGGTCCAGCGTGGCGGCCGGCCCCGGCTCCGCGCAGGCGTCGAGCAGCGCCTGGACGGGCCGCTCCAGGCCGGCCGCCTGGGGGTGTATCCCTCGCCGCGCCAGCTCGGCCAGCGCCGCGAAGATCCGGTCGTGCGGCAGCCTTCGCTCGGTCCCCACGTGGCCGGCGACCACGAACGCGGTGGCGGGGACGCGCAGCCGCGCCAGGATCGGCAGCGCCACCTCGTGCACGTCGGCGTAGCCGTCGTCGAAGGTGACCGCCACCACGTCGCGGCGGCGCGGCGCCGCGCCGGGCGGCTCGGCCAGGAGGCGGCGGGCGTCGGAGAGCGAGACGAGCTCGCGCGTGCGGCAGAGCTGCTCCAGCTGGAGGCGGAGCGTGGCGGCGGAGACGAGCAGCGAGGCGAGCCCCTCGCGCGCGCCCGCCGCGTAGTCGTCGGTGACCCGGTGATAGGAGATCACCAGCACCCTGGCGCCGCCGGCCTCCCGTCGCCGGAGCGCGCCGACCAGGCGGTGGACACCGGCGCCCCGCAGCGCGCCCGCCACCGCGACCTTCAGCGCGCGCCGGACCACCCATCGCGCGCTCCCGTCGGCTCGTTCCGGCATGGTCAGCTCACGGGGGCCGCGCCGCTTCCGCGCCCGGTCACGATCGCTCGCCCGGCGCGGGGTGATCCCCGTCCACCCCGCGTTCACCTGGCGCGCCCGCCGCGCCCGCCGCAGCGCGTCCCACACCCGCTCCGGCGCCACCGCTCGAGCCACGTCCCGGGCCGCGCGGTAGGCCCGCTCGGCCGCCGCGGCCGTGCCGGCCCGCAGCGACGGCGCGCGGAGCCGCACGGCGCAGGTCTCGCGGCGGTCCGCCGCCCAGTCGAGCTTGTAGGCCTCCTCGCCGCGCAGGAAGTCGTAGTCGGAGAGCCCGCGCGCGTAGGCGTCCTCGACGGTGCGGCCGACCAGCACCATCCCGGGGCTGCGGGCGGCCCAGGCCGGATCGTAGCCGGACTGATAGTAGAAGAAGCGCCGGCCCGCCTCGATCCCGTAGACCGCCGCGATGGCGCTCTCGCCCACGAACAGGCGGTACAGCCGCAGCCAGCCGCGCGCGGCGAGGAGCGGCGCCACCTCCCGGTGGAAGGCCTCCGGCGCGCCCGGCGGGATGCCGTAGGAGCCCCCCTCGGCCGCCCAGCGCAGGCGGTGCAGGCGGAGGAAGTCGTCCATGGCGGCGGCGGCCTCCCCGGGCGCGGTGGCCACCTCGACGCGGAACCCCGGCTGGCGCGCCAGCCAGCGGACCCGGCGGCCGAACGTCTCGCGCCGGCGGATCCGCCGCAGGTGGGCGTCCCAGCCGCCGCGCACCGCGAACCCCGGGCAGGCGAAGCGGCGCGCCACCGCCACCCTCACCCCGCGCGCGGCGGCGGCGCGCCGGAGCGCCGCCGCGGTCGGCGAGCCGACGGGGAGGTCCTCGAGGTCGAGCGCGTCCCAGCCGTCCCAGCCGAGCAGCGCCTCGGCCATGGCGCCACGCACCCGGGCGGCGTCGCGCGGGCGCGCCAGCAGGTCCAGCCCGTCGGCGCCGGTGACCCCGTTCCCGAGGAGCTGCCAGCGCCGCGCGCCCGCGAGCCCCGGGCGCGCCGAGAGCAGGAGCAGGCCGGCGAGCTCGCCGCCCGCGCCGCGGGCCTCCAGGACCCGGAGGGCCCGGCGTCGGCGCGAAGTGGCGCCGCCAGGGCCGGAGCCACTCCCAGGAGAGGAACGGCGACGGCACGCCCGCCGCGTCGAGGAGCGCGCGACCACTCCGCCCGCAGCGTCGTCGAGCCGGCCCGGCGCCTCCGAGATCCGGAGCGTGAGGCCGTCCCCTGCCGCCGGCGCGCTCACTCCAGGACCTCCCGCACGCAGCGGGCCACGTAGGCCATGTCCTCCGGCTGCAGGTCCTGGTGCACGGGCAGCTCGAGCACGCGCCGCCGCAGCGCCGCCACCTCGGGGAACTCCTCGGGCGCGCAGAGCGGGTGGCCGGTGCGCCAGAAGTCCACCGCCTCGATCCCGCGCGCGGCGAGCCGGGCCTTCACGGCGGCCTTGTCCTCGCACACGAGCGGGTAGAAGAGCGGGCGAGACGCCGGCGGGCAGCTCCGCGAGGAGCGGCGGGACCCGCTCGCGCAGGCGCCCGAGCAGCAGGAAGTAGTTGCGCCGGCGCGCGGCCACGATCGCGCCGGCGTCGAGGCGCCGGACGATGGCCTGCGACAGGGTGCTCATCCCGAGCCCGACCACGCCCGGGTCGAAGGTGCTGGTGCCGGTCGACACCGGGTGGAGGCCGGAGGACCCGCGCAGCGCACGCACGGCGCCGCGCACCCCGGCCCGGAGCGCCTCGCCGGCCTCGCCCAGCCTGAAGGCCGCGTTGGAGAGGAGCGAGCCGGCCGCGTGCGAGAGCGTCGAGGCGATGGGCGGGGCCTCCGGGGTGGGCGCGGCGCGGTCCAGGCCGGGGTCGTTCACCACCAGCGCGCCGCCGTTCGGCACCGGCAGCGTCTTGTAGAAGCAGAAGATGCCGACCGCGCCGGTGGAGCCGAGCGGCCGCGTGCCGTCGGCGGAGAGGAGCGAGAGCGCGCAGTCCTCGATCACCGGCACGCCGGCCCGGCGCGCCACCGCGGCCACCTCGTCCGTGGCCTGCGGAAAGCCCGCGTAGTGGATGACGTAGATGGCCCCCGTGCGCGCGCTCAGCTTCGCCTCGAGGTCCTCGAGGTCGAGGCGCATGCGGGCGTCCACCCGGACGAAGCGCGGGACGGCGCCGGCGGCGGAGAGCGCCGAGATCTCGACGCCGTGGTGGTAGGCGGGGACCAGCACCTCGCGCCCCTCCAGCCCGAGCAGCCCCACCGCGTGGAACACGGCGTTGCGCGCGAGGTAGAAGCGCGTGACCCGCGGGGCGGCGAGCGGGAAGGCCGGCGGTCGGTCGGCCGCCAGCGGCGAGAGCATGCCCGGCCAGAGCGTGGGGAGCGCCGGGATGAAGCGGCGTCGCACCCCGCGGGCGGCCGCGGGGCGCTGCAGCACGAGCGCGTGGGTCATCGCCACCATCGAGAGGGCCCTCCTTCACGGTCGGTCGAACCCGGTGCTTCAAGGTGTGCATGGCGCGGCCCGCCAGCGACGGGCGGTAGACGTAGAGCCAGTCGTGGGGCCGGTGGCGCGGGGCCCAGTCCCGCTTCCACGCCATGTCCGGCCCGAGGAAGTCGAGCTCCGCGAGGCCGCGGGCCTCGCACTCGGCCACCACCTCGGCGTGCAGGAGCTGGCCCGGCGACATGGCCCCGAGCGCCTCGAGGTAGGCCGTCTTGGGCAAGGAGTAGACGCCGCGGTGGACGAGGCCGAGGTGCGATCGCCACCGGGCGGCCGTCGAGCGTCAGCGCGCGCAGGGCCAGCGCGCCCCGGGCGGCCGCCTCTCGCGCCACGCCGGGTGTAGAAGCGGGCCCGGGCGGGCTCCGCGGCGATGGCGGTGCCGCGGGCCCCCTTCCAGCCCGCGGCCTCCAGCGTCGAGGAACGCGGCGAGCGCGCCGTCCAGATCGCCTCGCCCGTCCTCGCGCTGGACCGCGACGGCCCCCAGCCCGGCCAGCCGGCGCGACCGGCGGCGGAGGTTCGCGCGGAACTTGGCGGAGGTGCGGGCCTCCACCGGCCCGTCCGCCGAGCGGCAGGTACGGGCGTGCGGAGCGACTCCCAGCGGCCGGTGAGGTGGCCGTCGGCCCGCGCGAGCGGCTCGAGGAGCGTGGAGGTGGGACCGTCACGCGGGAGGTCGCGCAGCAGCAGCACGTCCCAGCGCAGGCGGTCGCGCAGGTGGGCCCAGAGCGCCGCCACCGCGCCGGCCGCGTCCGGGCCGAGCGCCCACTCCACGCGGCAGGAGTGATCGTTGGCCGGGCGCGACGAGCCGGATCAGCGCCGCGGTCGCGCACCTCGAGGAGCGGCGCGAAGCCCGCGGCCGCGCCGCCGGGGTCGCGCGCCGCCAGGACCCGCAGGCGCGCCCGGCCGGCGCGAACGCGTCGAGCCAGGCGGCGATCCACTCGTGGCGGACGAAGGGCAGGTCCACCGGGCCGCGGGCGAGCAGCGCGTTCCACTCGTGGTGGAGGGCGTCGAAGGCGGCCCGTCCCTCCAGCGCCTCGACGCGGTACGCGAGCCGGGCCCGGGGCGGCGGCGTGGAGGGCGGTCTGGGAGAGCACGCGGGTCTGCCTCAGCGAAGGCTCGCGATGCCGAGCAGCGCGCCGGCGAGCTTGCGGGGGTCGTGCCGTCCGGAGTCGTCGGCGGCGAGCAGGTCCGACAGCACCACCGCGGGGCCGAGCGCCTCCACCGCCTCGCGGGCGACCGCGACCGGGCGGGCGCCGCGCGCGGCGAAGGCGTCGACGAGGCGCGGCGGCAGCGGGCCGCGGTGCGCGAGCGCCACGTCCACCACGTCGCCCAGCTGGCGCTGCACCGCGCGGACGTGATCGGCGGCGTCGAGGCCGTCGGTCTCGCCGGGCTCGGAGAACAGGTTCACGCAGAGCACGCGGGTGGCGGCGGTGTCGCGGAGCGCCTCGGCGAGCCCGCCGCCGAGCACGCTCGCGAGCACGCTCGAGTAGAGGCTCCCCGGCCCGAGCACCACCAGGTCCGCCTCCAGGACCGCCGCGATCGCCTCGGGGGGCGCGTTCGCCGGGCGGCGAGAGGCGCAGCGCGGCGACCCGCCCGCGCGCCGCGGCGATGGCGCTCTCGCCCCGCACCTGCCGGCCGTCCTCGAGCTCCGCCACCAGCTCCGCCGGCCCCTCCACGGACGGGCACCACCCGGCCGCGGGCGCCGAGCAGCCCCGCCGCCGCCTCGACCGCCGGGCCGAAATCGCCGAGCCGCTGCGCGAGCGCGGTCAGGAGGACGTTGCCGACCGTATGACCGGCCAGCCCGCCCTCCCCCTCGAAGCGGTGCTGGAAGAGCGTCGGCCAGGGTGCTGTCCGCCCGCCGGCGAGCGCCACCAGGCACCGCCGGACGTCGCCCGGGGCCGGCACGCCGTAGCGGCGGCGCAGCTCGCCCGAGCTGCCCCCGTCGTCCGCGGTGGTGACGAGCGCGGTGACCTCGAGCGCGCGGCCGCTCCGCGGATCGACGGCAGCCGGCCAGCCCGGCCAGCACGCGCGGCAGCCCGGTGCCGCCGCCGGCCGCCACCACCCGGCGAGAGCGCGCGCGCGGCTCCGGCGCGAGCTGCGACACCACCTCCTCGAGCCGCCTCACCGCGCCCCCCGTCCCAGCAGCACCACCTTGGCGGTGGCGAGCAGGCAGACCAGGTCGAGGAAGAGCGACGTGTTCTTGATGTAGTAGAGGTCGTACTCGAGCTTCTTCGCCTGCTCCTCCATGGTGGAGCCGTAGCCGTAGCGGAGCTGGGCCCAGCCGGTGATGCCGGGCTTCACCAGCTCGCGGAGCGCGAAGAGCGGCCAGCGCGCCTTGAGCTCTGAGAGGAACACCTCGCGCTCGGGCCGCGGGCCCACCAGGCTCATCTGGCCGCGCAGGACGTTCCAGAGCTGGGGCAGCTCGTCGAGCCGCGCCCGCCGCAGGAACCGCCCCACCGGCAGGACCCGCGGGTCGGCGTCGGTCGCCCAGGTGGCCCCCAGCCGCTCGGCGTCGCGGCGCATGGTGCGGAACTTCCAGATGCGGTACGGCCGGCCGCCGCGCCCGGTCCGCTCCTGCGAGTACAGCACCGGCCGCCCGTCGGAGACCCAGATGGCGAGCGCGACCAGCGCCATCACCGGCGCGACCAGCGCGAGGAGCGTCAGCGAGGCCGCCAGGTCGAGCGTGCGCTTGGCGGCGCGGGTCCAGGGGGAGACCCGGAAGCCCTCGTCGAAGATGAGCGCGCTCGGCCGCACCAGCGCGAGCGGGATGCGCTGCAGGGTGGCCTCGGCGAAGCCCACGTCGTCCACCACGCGGCGGCCGCGGGTGCGCAGCGCGAGGAGCGCGTCGACCGGCAGCCCCTCGCGCCGGTCCTCCATGGCGACCACGATCACCTGCGCGCGGACGCGGCGCGCCACCGCCCGCACCTCGCCCGGGAGCAGCTGGTCCGGCGGCACGACCGACGGGGCGCGGCTGCCCTCGGGGACGCTGAAGCCGACCACCTCCCACAGGCCGTCGGCCTCGCGCTCCACCGCGCGCGCGAGATCGCGGGCGCGCGTGCCCGCCCCGAGGAAGAGGACGCGGGTGGGCGCGCCCACCAGCGCCGGCATGAGCACGCGGGCGGTGATGACGCCGAAGGCGCCGCCGGCGGCCGCGAGCACGAGCGAGCGGTGCAGCATCCAGCCCGGCAGCACCAGATGCAGCAGGACGTCGGCCAGCGCGAGCGCGATGGTGGCGACGCCGAGAGCCCGCAGCAGGCGCCGGCCGTCGGCGCGGTCGCGCACGGCCGCGTGCAGGTCGTAGAGGTCGCCGAGGTAGAGCGCGCCCGCGAAGAAGAGCGAGGCGAGCCCCGCGCGGAGCACCGCGGGGGTGACCGGCGCGGCCGCGCCGGCCGCCTGCGCCGCCACCGGGCCGAGCGAGGCGCCGGCGAGGAGCGCCACGACGAGCACCAGCTCCTCGGCGAGGAAG
The DNA here is from genome assembly GCA_963733485.1 of uncultured delta proteobacterium. Lineage (GTDB taxonomy): Bacteria > Myxococcota > Myxococcia > Myxococcales > Anaeromyxobacteraceae > Anaeromyxobacter. Next base: position 38,898 of record CAVTDL010000005.1, read on the forward strand.
AAGACCGCCTTGCGCGGCGAGAACCAGTGATTGAATACCCGGACCAATCTCGTGACCTCGGGGGCTGCGCCCCCGCCCCGTCGGCGAAGCCCGCCGGGGCCCCACCCCTGCTGCGCGGGGCCCGTGACCTCGCGCGCCCGCCTTCGCGGGCTCGCGCGAGGTCCCCGCGGTGAGGGGCTTCGCCCCTCCCCCGCTGCGCGGGGCCCGCCTCCCGTTCGCTGGCGCTCTCCGTGCGTCGTTCGCGCTCTTCAGCCTCCCTCGCGCATTCACGACGCCGGCTCGATCTCCCGTTCCGCCGAGCGAGCTCGTCGGGGCCACCCGCCCTGCGCGGTCGCTCCCCGTTCGCCCGTTCAAGCCGGCTCCGCCCGGCGACCGGGAGCGGACGGCGGGGCGGCGGGGTCTCCGTAGAGCCAGCGGCCGTGCGCCACGCCCGTCGCGTCCACGCCGTTCAGCACGACGCCGGCGCAGCGCTCCCCGAGCGCCTCCACCGCGAGCCGCACCACCTCGCGCGGCGTCGCGCCGGCGCGCACCACCAGCAGCGCCGCGTCGGCGGCCGAGGCCACGCGATCGCCGTCGGCCAGGGCCAGCGCGGGCGGCGCGTCGAGCACCACCAGCTCGTAGGCCGCGCGGAGCTGCTCCATCAGCGCCGGGGCGCGCGGGCTCTGCAGCACCGCCGCCGGATCGCGCGGCCGGCCGGCGCAGAGCACCGACAGCGATGCCCACCCGCACCACCGCCTGCCCGAGCTCCGCGGTGCCGTCGAGCACCTCGGCGAGCCCGGCGCGCGGCGCGAGCCCGAGCAGCCCGGCGATGGACGGTCGGCGCAGGTCGGCCTCCACCAGCACCACCGGCCGGCCCTCCTGCGCGGCGGTCAGCGCCAGGTTGGCCGCGGTGGTGGTGCGCCCCTCGCCGCGCCCGGCCGAGGTGATCGCCACCACGCGCATGGGCCGGCGCGCCGCGAGGCGGAGCAGCCGCTGGTACAGCACCCGGTACTGCTCCGCCGCCGGGCTGTCCGGGGCCGCGAGCGCCACCAGCCGGCTCTCGGGAGCGAGCGTGGGGAAGGTGGCCTTGATCGTCTCCGCTGGGATCATGTCGTCGTCCTCCTTCAGGAAGCCTGCGTCCGCCGGGGCCCGATCCGCGGGATGGCCGCCAGCACCGGGACCCCGAGCCTCGACGCGTCCTCCGGCCCGCGCATCGAGCCGTCCATCCACTCCGCCACGCCCGCCCCGGCCAGCCCCGCCACCAGCGCCGCCAGCGCCGCCAGCCACACCAGCCGCGGCCGATCGGGGGCCGAGGGGCGGGTCGGCGCCACCGCCGGCTCGATCACCCGGAACAGCCCCTGCCCGTCGGCCGCCAGGAGCTGCTCGGCGGCGGCGGCGTCGGCGCGGCGCGAGACGGTGGTCACGTACTTCGCGCGGAGCACCTCGTAGTCACGCGAGCGGGCGGCCAGCTCCTGGCCCCAGCGCGGCGCCGCCTCGACGCGTCCCTGGAACGAGGTCAGCTCGGCCTGGAGCGCGCGGAGCCCGGACTCGTGCTCGCGGATCTCCTCGTCGATCCGCCCGAGCTGATCTCCCAGGCGTTCCTTGCGGTAGCGCGCCAGCTCCTGATCCCGGCGGGCCTGGGCCTCCTTCACCTCGCGGCGCGCCCGCTTCACGTCCGGGTGCTCCGGGCCGTAGGCCGCCTCTGCCGCCTGGGCGCGGCGCGTGGCCGCGTCGAGCCCCGCCTCGCTCATGCCCGGCGCGCTGGGGGCCTCCGGGATGGTCCCGAGCAGGGCGATGCGCCGCCGGCGCGCGTCGGTGATGGCGCCCATGCGCATCTCCACCAGCGCCTGGGCCCGGGCCGCGGCGCGGGCGTTGGTGTCCACCATCTCGGGCAGCTCGGCGGCGTGCTGGAGCTTGAACTTCAGGATCTGCTGCTCGCCGGCGGCGAGCACCTTCGACATCTCGGCCGTCTGCGCGTCGAGCGTCTCGCGCAGCGCCCGGGCCTGCGCCGTCATCACGGCGCGGGTCATCTCCTCGTAGTAGCGGGGGAGGAGCTCGGCCACCTTGCGCACCTTCTCCGGATCCCGCCCGCGCACCTCCACCACGAAGAGGAGCGCCGGCGGTCCGCCCACCACCTCGCCCTCCAGCCGCACCTCGATCTGCCGGCGCAGCCGCTCCACCGCCTGGCCCGGATCGTCCGCCAGGTCGGGGAAGAAGTCGGTCTCCTTCACGACGCGCTCGAGCAGCGGCCGGGCCAGCACGCCGTGCTTGATGGTCCGCATCCGCTCCTCGAACGGCGCGACGCCCTGGGCCGGGAAGAAGTCCACCGGCAGCCGCCGCGGCTCGACCTGCACCGTCGAGGTCGCCGTGTACTCGGCGGGGACGAGCAGCGCCACCGCGACGCCCGTCACCAGCACCGCCGCCCCGACCAGGAGCGCGACGGCCTTCCGCCGCCGGAGGGCAGCCAGCATGTCCTGCACCGTGTAGGTCCGCTCCATGTCGTCGCTCCCTCACCGCTCCGGCAGGGCCCACCCGAGCCGGATGCCAACCGTGGTTCGCCTGAGCGCGGCCGACGGGTCGTCGATCCGCGCGAAGTGCGTCAGCGCCAGCGCGAGCCTCACGCCGCCGCCGACCTGCATCCCCGCCTCGCCCGAGGCGGCGTAGCCGAGCGTGGAGAGCCCCCCGTCCGGCGCCAGGCCGGAGTGCCAGAGGCCGCCGTCGACGCGCACGTCGTAGCGCAGCCCGAACCTGCGCACCGCGCCGAGCTCCGCGGAGTCCACCAGCCCGGGTCGGGCGGTCGAGCCGATCCCGAGCCCGTGCGAGGCGGCCACGCGCAGGGCCGTCCAGCGCCCCTCGAGGCGCAGCTCGGCGCCCGCCTCGGGCACCACTGCCGTGCCCTCCGGGCCGCGCCACACGGCGGGCCCCGCGTAGCCGTCCACCTCCAGCTGGCGGGTGAACCGGTAGCGCGCCCGCCCGCGCGCGCCGTGCGCGAACGCCACCGTGTCGCCGCGCGCGGGGCGGAAGCTCCTGGAACACGCCGCCCGCATAGGCGACGCCGAAGGCGAGCCGCTCGCTCGCGAGCCAGAGCGCCTCCACGCCCGGCGAGTGCATGGCGCCGCCGGACCGGTCCGAGAACACCACCGTGCGATCGGCGTAGGTGGCCGCGAGCTCGATCCTGTGCGCCGCCTGCCAGGCGATCCGCCCGCGCCCCGGCGGCCGTCCAGGCCGAGTCCTGGCCGGTGCGGAAGATGCCCATCTGCGCGAGGCCGACCGGGTCGAAGGCGTAGCCGCCGCGCGCCGTCAGGTCGATCTGCAGGCGGTGCGTGGGCGTCGCCTCGAGCCGGAGCACGCCGCGGTGGTTCCAGATGCCGTCGGGGGCGAGGCGCTCGTACACGATGTAGTCGCCGCCGTACGCCGCCCGGAGGTCGAAGAGGTGGTCGCGGAGCCGGAGCCCCACCTCCGGCGAGATGCGGCCGGTCCGGTCGCTCCCCTCGCCGTGGTAGAGGGCGTTCGAGTCGTAGCCGCCCTCGAGGGAGAGGCGGGCGATGGGCTCCACCACGGTCACCGCCGCCGCCCGCGCGCCCGGGAAGAGGAGCGCGACCCACAGCCCCGCGCACCAGATCCTTGTCCGCGCGCCCATCGCTCGCCCTCGCCCCTGCGCCCCGTGGAGCTGCCCCGTCCGCCTACGGCACGTAGAGGACGTCGCCGCCCCTGAGCCAGAGCGCACCCGCCGCCTCCCCCTTGACCAGCCCCTTGAACGACAGCGACACCCGATCGGCGCCGCCGTCCTGCTTCTGCCGGAGCCACACCACCTCGTCGCCGCCGAACGGCGTCCGGCCGCCGGCGAGCGCCACGGCCTGCACCACCGTCATCGGGCCGCGCAGCGGGAACCCGCCCGGCTTCGCCACCTCGCCGAGCACGAACACCCGCGCCGCGTTGATCTCGCGCACCACCACGGCCACCGCCGCGTCCTTGATGTACGGCGAGAACGCCTTGGAGAGCCCCGACTGGAGCTCGGCCGCCGTCTTGCCGGCCGCCTCGACCTCCCCGACCAGCGGGAGCGAGATCCGGCCGTCGGGCCGGACCGGGATCACGCGGGTGAGCTCAGGCTCGTGCCAGACCACCACCTCGAGAACGTCCTCGCGCCCGATGCGGTACTCGCCCTCGGGCCGCGCCTCCACCCGCTCGGAGCTCTTCGTCGCCGCGCAGGCAGAGAGGACCAGGAACCCCACGATCATCAGCGTTGCCGCCACGCACCATTCGGCCCCCTGGGGCGACTGCCCCGCAGATCGTCGACGGCGCATCGAGCATGGCGCGTGCCACCGCGCGCGCCGGCCCCTCGCCGGAGCGGCCCGGCGCCGCCACCCCGCGCTGGCGGGCGGTCCGGGCTCGAGCTCGGGGGCGGTCCATCCCCCGCGCCGCGGCGGGGTGGAGCGGCGCCGGTCGGCGAGAGGCGAACTTATTTCCCACCGCGGGGAAGCCGCGTGCCTGCGTTGCCGCCGGCCTCCCGGCGCCTGACGTTGTGTGAGACACGGAGCGTGCACCGCACACGCGGCCACGCCCGCGGGAGGGGGATGGATGCCGAGAGCTGCGGCGTGGACGGTGGGCCTGTTCGGGGCCGGGATGATCATCTGCAGGGTCTTCCCGATCCCGTGGATCCAGCCGCTGGTGCTGCTCGGGCTGGGGATCTCGCTGCTGCTGGTGAGCAGCCTCAGCGGCGCGCGCCCGCGGCGCGCGCGCACCGTGGCGCCCAAGGAGGCGGCGGCCTGAGGGCGTCCCGGGCCGGGCTAGCGGCCGCGCCTCACGCCTCCTCGATGCTGGCGGCGGCGCGCGGGTCGACGATCCCGCAGTCCTTGATCTTGTAGAGCAGCGCCTTGTAGCTCACCTGCAGCCGCTTGGCGGCCTTGCGCTTGTTCCAGCCGGTCCGCATCGAGCGCGCGCAGGATCGCCTCGCGCTCGGCCAGGCGGGCGGCGCGGCGCGCCACGTCCTTGAGCGGCGCGTCGTCCGGCAGCGCGCCGGCGAGCGCCGGACGCGCCTGGTTGGTCGCGGTGTTGACGGGACCGATCACCGGCGGGAGGGACTGCGCGCCGAGCGACGGCGCGAGATCGCCGAGCACCATGGCGGGATCGCGCAGCACCACCAGGCGGCGCACCAGGTTCTCGAGCTCGCGGACGTTGCCCGGCCAGTCGTAGGCGTGGAACCGCTCCATCACCTCGGGCGGGACCTCCTCCAGCCCGCCGTGGTAGCGGCGGCGGTACTTCTCCACGAAGTGTCGCGCGAGCGGGCCGATCTCCTCCTTGCGCTCGCGCAGCGGCGGCACGCGGATGGTGACCACGTTGAGCCGGTAGTAGAGGTCCTCGCGGAAGGTCCCCTGCGCGAATGGCCTCCTCGAGGTCGCGGTTGGTGGCCACCACCACCCGCGCGTCCACCCGCACCGTCCGCTTGCCGCCCACCCGGTAGAACTCCTCGTCCTGCAGCACCTGCAGCAGCTTGGCCTGGAGCCGCGGGTCCATCTCGCCGATCTCGTCGAGGAAGATGGTCCCCTGGTGCGCCAGCTCGAACTTGCCGGGCTTCTCGGCGTGCGCGCCGGTGAAGGCCCCCTGCTCGTGGCCGAACAGCTCGCTCTCCAGCAGCTCGCCGGGGAGCGCCGCGCAGTTGATCTTCACGAAGGGACGCGTCGGCGCGGCGGCTGCGGGCGTGGATGCGCCGGGCGATCACGTCCTTGCCGACGCCGCTCTCGCCGACCAGCAGCACCGGCACGTCGGTGTCGGCGATCCGCTCGACCAGCGCCCGCACCCGGTCCATGGCCCCCGACAGGACCGGCAGCGGGGCGAGGTCCGCCTCCGCCTCGACGGCCTGGCCGGGGGCCGGCCGCGGCGCGCGGCGCGCCGAGCGCGTCGAGGGCGCGGCGGAGCACCAGATCGAGCTCGGCCGGGTCGAACGGCTTCGGCAGGTAGTCGGTCGCGCCGAGCTTCATCGCCCGGACCACGTCCTCGGTCTGCGAGAGCGCGGAGAGGACGATCACGGGGAGCCTGCGGGTCGCGCTCGCGCACGCGGCGCAGCACCTCGAAGCCGTCCGGCTCCGGCATGACCAGATCGAGGAGCACGGCCTCCGCCGGGGCCGTCCCGAGCGCCTCCATCGCCTCCGCGCCGCCCCCGGCCGCGCGGACCTGATAGCCGGCCGCCTCGAGGAACTCGCACAGGGGTGCGCGGGCCGCCTCGTCGTCCTCGATGACCAGCACGCTGCAGGATCTGTCCATCTGGCTTCCGCTCCCGGGCTACGGTGTCGCCTCGCTGAGAAACTGGCTCGACCACCGGTGGAACGCACCGGCCCGATCGCGGGGTTGGCGGCGATAGGCGATCGGACAGGGAGCGCGCCCGGGTCGCACGCAGGGCTCGCCCGTGGCATACCTGCCCGGTGCGCCTCTCCCGCCCTCGCGTCCTGATCAGGGCAGGCCTGCTGCTGGTCGGCGGCGTCTTCATGCTGGTGAAGGCCTGGCAGGCGCGGCGGGGCGCCGGCGCCGCCGAGCCCGCCGACGCGGTGCTGCTGCAGCGGATCGCGCTGGTCGAGGCGCTGATGGGCGTGCTCGCGCTCGCCGCCGCCGGCCTGGCGCTCCTGGCGCTGCGCCGCCGCAAGCGCGCGCGCACGCTCCACCTCGACGACGTGGAGCGACGGCCCTGAGCGAGGGCGCGTCGGGGGAGGACCCCGCGCAGGCAGCCGCGCTCCCGGCGGGAGCCGCCGCGCCCCATGGTGTCTCCACCCGGACCGGGCGCTCCCCGCGGGCGCTGCGGCGCAGCGCGTCGCGCTCCACTCAGTAGAATCCGGACCACCTCGGCCCCCGAGTAGTAGGCCCGGAGGATCTCCCGGTACCCCTGCCCCGCCTCGGCCCGGCCCACCGCCCCCCACTGGCACATGCCGGCGCCGTGGCCCCAGCCGCCGCCGCGGAGGATCCACCTCCCGCGCCGTCGCTCGACCAGGAACATCGCCGAGGGCAGGTCCCCGATCGCCCGCCGGAATCCGGAGCTCGCCCACCAGCTCGGCGCGCCCCGCCTCGCCGATCACCCTCAGCACCAGGGCCCTCCCCGAGACGCCGCGCGAGGGGATCTCGAGCGCCCGCACCCGCCCCACGCCAAGCGGCGCCGCGAGCCGATCCAGCTCCCCCTGGGTGAGGCTCCGCTCCCAGCGGAAGCGGTCCCGGGCGGCCTTCCCGGGCCGGCGGCAGTAGGCGCCCGAGGGGGTCGAGAGGAAGGCTCGGAGCCGCGGCTCCCGCGCGAGCCCGCCCGCCCAGCGCGCCGCCTCCGCCGGGGGCAGGTCCGGTCGTCCCCGCAGGCTCGGGCTGGGCGTCCCGCCCCAGACCTGGTCCGCGTCCTCGCCGTGGCCGCCGCACATGGCCGAGTACACGCCGTCGACCAGGGTCCGGTCGGCCCGCCCGAAGATCGCCTCCCCCCGGGTGGCGCGCACCGCCTCGTCGGTCCGCGCGGTGCGGGCGCGGTCGCCGAGATAGGACTGACAGTGGACCTCGGCGCAGAGCATGAAGGGATCGGTGAGGTGGCGCGTGCCGATCTGGGCGAGCACGTTGGAGCGGGCCGTCACCGCCTGCGCCTTCAGCGCCTCGGCCGCCGACGAGGCCGGCATCTCGCTCGGCACGAGCCCGCGCAGGAGCTCCTCGAGCGAGACGCCGTGGACCGCCGCCAGGGCGCCGGTCGCGTCGAGCGTCAGGTAGAGCCGGCCGCGGTAGGCGCGATCCTCCCGCGGGCGCGCGGCGGACCCGCGCTCGTGCTCCACGCCCTCCACCACGAACCCGGCGTCGCCCTCCACCAGCACCGTCACGGCGCCGTCGCCGACGCCGAGCGGCGCGCCGGCCTCGCCCGAGAGCTCGATCCGGCCGGCTGGGCGTGCCAGCACCTCGCCGTGGATCGCGGGCCGCACGCCGTGCGCCCGCCTCAGCGCCTCCGCCGCGGCGCGGGCGCCCGCCTCGCTCCCGTCGGTGGCGGCGAGCAGCAGCGCCCGCCGGTTGTCCACCACCCGCCCCGCGATGCCGTACACGCCCCCCACCGTGCGCGTCTCGGTGCGGATGCCGGCCGCCTCGTGGCGAGCCCGCTCGGCCTCGAGCCGCGCCCGCGCCGCCACGGGGAGCTCCGCGAGCAGGGGGCGCCAGGCCAGGACCGCGGGCGTCGCCCCGCCGGCCCTCACGGTGAGCCGCGCGCCCGCCGCCACCTCGACCTCGCCGCCGCCGCGGAGCAGGATCCGCGCGCGCCCGAGGGGGCGGAGCGCGATCTCCCGCCGCCCTTCCATGAGCCGGATGGTGACGAGCGGCTCGCCGCCGGGCGCGAACTCGAGCCGGTGGCCCCACAGGAGCTCCATCGGATCGGAGAGGTCCGCCGCGGGCGGCGGCGCCAGCGGCGGCGGCTCCCGCGGGGGCGCCCGGCCTGGCTCGCCGGGGAGCTCCCCGCCGCCCGCCGGCGCGACCTCCTCCTCGACCGCCGCCGGGGCTCGCACCTCGCCGGGCGGCGCCCCGTCCGCGGGCGCCGCGTCGCCCCGCGCGCCGACGAGGGCCGCGCACGCCCCGGCCAGCAGGATCGCGAGCGCGCGGACGCGGCTCACGTCGCGCGCCCCGGCCCGCCGCCCGCGAGCCTGCGGAAGGCGCGGTGCAGCCGCCCGGTCACGGGCCCGGGACGGCCGGCCCCCACCTCGCGTCCTCCGATCCGCACCACCGGGAGGATCTCGCGCATCGTCGAGGTGATGAACACCTCGTCGGCCGCCTCGAGGTCCGCGGCCGGAGCGCCACCTCGTCGACGGGCACCCCCTCCGCGCGCGCGAGGCGCAGCACCACGCCGCGGGTGACGCCCTCCAGGATCCCGGCCGCGAGCGGCGGGGTGCGGACGCGCCCGCCCGACACCGCGAACACGTTGGACGACGAGCCCTCGGTGACGAAGCCGCCGTCGTCGAGCAGGAGCGCCTCGTGGGCGCCCGCCGCGCGCGCCTCCCGGACCGCCAGCACGTGCGGGAGGTGCGCGCCCGTCTTGGCCGAGGGGTCCACCGCGGCGGGCGAGGCGCGGCGCACGCCCACGATGGCGGCCGCGACGCCCTCCGTGTAGTCCCTGGGCGGCGGGCCCACCAGCGGCTGCACCACCAGGACCGCGCGCGGGTCCTCCGCCAGCGCCGGATCGAGGCCGATCTCGCCCGCGCCGCGCGTCATCACCACGCGCACGTACCACTCGCCGGCGTTCCACGGCGCGACGTCCGCCGCGGCGGGGGCCGGGCCGAGCGCGCGCGCCGCCGCGAGCGTGCGCGCCAGCTCCTGCGCGGTGCGCGGGCCGTCCCAGCGCGGCGCGAGGCCGATCCGCTCGGCCGAGTGCGCCAGGCGCGCGAGGTGCGCCTCGACCTCGAAGGGCGCGCCGCCGTAGGTCCGGATGACCTCGTAGACGCTGTCGCCGTACAGGAACCCGCGGTCGAGCACGGAGATCTTCGCCTCCGCGGGAGGGACCAGGGCGCCGTCGAGGTTCACCAGCGTGGCCATTCCCGTCCTCCTCCGGCCGGCTCCAGGCCCGGTCAGGTGCCGCTGCCGCCCCGCGGACGCGGCCGCCCAGCTTACTCCCGTGATCCACGGCCCGTTTCTTGACCGATCCGCGCGGGAACGATATCTCCCGACATCGATGGAAACAGCGGTCGAGTGCACCCACTGCAGGGTCGTCATGACCAGCTGGTCGGCGGCTGGTAGCCCGATCCGCTACTTCCAGTGCCCGTTCTGCGCCCGGACCCACTCGTCGCTCTACGGCGAGGTGTTCCAGCGCCGGGCGGGCGCGCGCGTGGTGGACGCGCCGGTCGCGGCCACCACCGCCGGCGGCGCCCCGATGGCCAGCGCCGAGGACGTCCGGTGGGCCCGGGTCAAGGCCACCGCGGCGCGCTGGTTCGCGCGGCTCGAGGCGGACCAGCAGGACCGCGGGCTCGAGGCCGCCCCGCGTCGCGCGGTGGTCGGCGCGGGCGAGCGGCGCGCCCTCGAGGCCGCCCGGATGGCCCGCGCCGCCGCGCCGGTCCGGCGCGTCCGGTAGACGCCCCCGGGCCGCGCGACGCGCCCGGCCGCTCCGCCCGGGCGCACCCGCCGTCACTCCTGCTCGTCCGGCTCCTCGCCCGCGCCGAGCAGCGCCGCGAGCCCCGGCCCGCCGCGCCCCGCCCCGAGGGCGCGCAGCCCGTCGAGGTGGTGCAGCAGGAGCGAGCGGTTGTCGCTCACGCTCAGGTTCTGCAGCTCGAGCGCGCCGATCCGGTCCTCGGGGGTGAAGGCCGGGTCCTCCACCCGCTCCATCGAGAGCTTGTGGGGCGCGTAGCTCATGTACTGCGCCTTGGTGTCGAGGAGGGTCCAGTCGTCGCCGCGCCGCAGCTCGACCGTCACCGACCCGGTGATCGACGGCGCGATCCAGCGGGTCAGGCCGTCCCGGAGCATCATGGCCTCCGGGTCGAACCACTTGCCCTCGTAGAGCAGGCGGCCCAGCCGTCGACCCATGGTGAAGTAGAGGTCGAGCGTGTTCTCGTTGTGGATGGCCGAGAGGAGCCGCTCGTAGGCGAGGTGCAGGAGCGCCATGCCCGGCGCCTCGTAGATGCCGCGGCTCTTCGCGTCGATGACGCGGTTCTCGATCTGGTCGCTCATCCCGAGGCCGTGCCGGCCGCCGATGCGGTTCGCCTCGAGGAAGAGCTCGTAGGGCGAGCCGAAGCGCTGGCCGTTCAGCTCGACCGGCAGGCCCTGCTCGAAGACGACGGTGATCTCCTCCGCCGCCACCGGCACCTCGGGCCTCCAGTGCGCGACGCCCATGATCGGGTTGACGATCCGCATGCCGGTGTCGAGCCGCTCGAGGTCCTTCGCCTCGTGGGTGGCGCCGAGCACGTTGGCGTCGGTGCTGTAGGCCTTCTCGGTGCCCATCTTGTACGGCAGGGCGCGCCGCTCGAGGTACTCGCTCATCTCCTTGCGGCCGCCGAAGGCGGTCACGAAGGCCTGGTCGAGCCAGGGCTTGTAGATGCGCAGGTCCGGGTCGACCAGGATGCCGTAGCGGTAGAAGCGCTGGATGTCGTTGCCCTTGTGCGTCGTGCCGTCGCCGAAGACGTGGACGCCGTCCTCGCGCATGGCGCGGACGATGGCGGTGGTGGTCACCGCGCGGCCGAGCGGGGTGGTGTTGAAGTACTTCTTGCCCCCCGAGCTCAGGTGGAAGGCGCCGCACTGGATGGCGGCGATCCCCTCGCGCACCATCGCCTCGCGGCAGTCGATGAGCCGCGCCTTGACCGCGCCGTGCTGCATCGCGATGGGCGGGATGTCGGCCGGGTTGGCCTCGTCGGGCTGGGCCAGGTCCGCCGTGTAGGCGTGGACGGCCATGCCCTGCTCGGACATCCAGGCGACGGCGCAGCGGGTGTCGAGTCCCCCGCTGAAGGCGATTCCGATGGCGGTTCCCTTGGGCGGGAGCGACCTGTAGATGCGGCTCATGGTCCCGCGACGTAGCAGAAAACCCGGCCGCGTTCCAGCGGCGCGGAGGCCGGCGTGCCGCCGCGCCCGCTGCCGGCGCACGCGAGAGCGCCGGCGCCTGGCGCGCCCTCCGTTCCCGGCGGCGCTCCTTCCGAGGAACGGGTGGCGGAGGGCTTCGCGGTCGCGGTATATGCGGGCATCCACGCACCGCGCTCCCTGTCGAGAGCGGAGGCCTCCGGGGGCCCGCCGGACACCTGGAGCCGTCGTGGCCTGTTCGGTCTGCTGTGAGGGGCGCTAGCTCAATGGTAGAGCAGCGGCCTTTTAAGCCGTTGGCTTCGGGTTCGAGTCCCGGGCGCCCCACTCTCCGCCTCGGCCGCGCGCATCGCCCGTCGGGCGACGCCGCGCCGTCCGGCCGGGGAGCGGGAGCCCCCCCGTCCCCTTAGACGCGCTCCCGCTCCACCGAATCCGAACATTACCGGGTACCTACGCGAGACCGGTATCTCGTGAGCGGACGACCCGCGTTCACGTGACAGGACCCGGGGCACAGGTCACTCCTACGGCTTCTTGCCCCGCCGCCGAGCCGCGACGCGGGTCCTTCGACCTTCGCGGCCAGCAGGCTTCGGGATCTCGTCCCCGCGCGTACCGGCGGTCCGCTCCGCGACGCGGGCCTCCTCGCCCTGCTCCTCCGCCGACTGCGGTGTGCTGCCGAGGGTCGGACGTGGCGTGCCGTCGTCGAACCCCGGCGGCGCGGGTCCCGGCCCTCCGGCCAGCCCCGGCGCGCCGATCTCGTGCTCTGGCGGCTTTCCTGTCGGCATCGCGCTCCCCACTCCCCCGACGGAAACTTCGTGCCGCCGGCGCCCGCGCGGAACCCCGTCACGGGATCCACAGGTCCAGCACGACCGGCCGGTGATCCGAGGCCGCCGACACGTCGGGCCCACCCTCGACCGCGGAGCGGACGACCGCCGCCCCGTCGGCTCGTGGCACGAGCAGGTGATCGAGGATCTCGCGCGCGCCTCCGCCCGACCAGGTCCAGGCCGCCTCGAGCGGTGGCGCCGCGGCTGGTCCGATCCAGGCGCCGTCGCCGAGGAGCGCCGCCAGCGATGGGGCGGTCGGGGAGTCGTTCAGGTCTCCACCCGCGAGGACCAGCGCCGCTCCCGGCGCGAGCCCGTCCGCCAGGGCTCGCATCCGCGCCGCCTGGCGGGCGCGGCGGGCGCCGTCGTCGGAGAGCGGCGAGCTGAAGTGGCTCCCCACCGCGACGACGCGCCGCCCGGCCACCTCGGCGTGCACCTCGACGCAGTCCCTCGGCCAGAGCGGACCGCCCTCCAGGTCCCGGTCATCCCGGTGACTCACGTAGTCGCGGACCGAGAGGCGGGAGAGCGCCGCCACGTCGATGCCGCGGGGATCGTCCCCCTCGACCAGCCGCGCCTCCGGATAGCCAGCCCGCGCGGCGAGCCGCTCGAGCAGCGGGAGGTTCTCCACCTCCTGGAGCAGCACCAGGTCCGCGTCGAGCCGGACCAGCACCGCCGCGACGCGGTCGAGCTTCGCCTCCACCTCGGCGGGCGACGGCACCGTGTCGCCCTCGCCCGGCGGGAGGAGCCGATCCTCGGCGTCGAAGAGATCGTGGACGTTCCAGGTGGCGACCCGGATCAGCGCCGCCGCCGGCCCGGGGGTGGCGCGCGACGGCGGGAGCGGCTCGCAGGCGAGGAGGGAGAGCGAGAGGGCGGCGAGGAGCGGGCGCATGCGGCGGGCGCTCGCAAGCGCTGCGCCGCCGGCTGTTCCCCGCGCCGCGCGGAGGGCGACCACGGGAGGACCGGGCCGCGCACCGCCCTGGTCGCGCCGAGGACGGAGGCGGACCGGACGGCCTCGGCCCTCGGCCCTCGCCCATCAATAGGACGCCGAGAGGGCGGCGTGCCCGGTCACCCCGTAGGGCGTGCTCGAGCCGCCCTCCCCGGCGGCGGCGTCGAATGCCCCTCGCCCCATGACCGAGAGCCTGAGCGCCACGTGCGGACCGAGGTCCGCGAACGCGCTCGCGAGCAGGCCGACGTCGTCGCGGTCCTCCCCGAGCGACCTCTCGTGCGCCCAGCTCCCGCGGACCAGCAGCCGCAGCGCCGCCCACGGCCGCGCCGTGAGCTGGGCGTAGGCGCTCCGCCCCTCCAGCCAGCCCGACTCCTCGAGGTAGCCGAGCGTGAGCCCGCCGCGGTCGCCCAGGAGCCGCGGCAGCACCAGCTCCGGCCCGACCCAGCGCCGGTCGAGCCCGCTCCCGACGTCGCGCGAGAGCCCGCCCGTCGCGCCGAGCCGGAGCCAGCGCGCGAGCTCCACGCTCGCGAAGCCGTCGGCCAATCGCGAGCGCCCGGGGAACGCCGGCGGGTCGAGCGGCTGCGGCCAGGCGAGCCCCGCGTGGCGGAAGCTCCCGCCCACGAGGAGCCCGTTCACCGGCCGGACCGCGAGATCCAGCCGGGCGCCGTCGAGCTTCCCCTTCGCGTCCACCTTGCCGCCGGTCCCGAGGTGCGCCTCGCCGGAGAGGTCGAGCCGCCTCAGGAACAGGCGGCCCGTGAGCGAGCCCTCGAGCCGCGTGCCCAGCTCCGGAGAGCGGACCACCGCGACCCGTCCCTCCTGCCGGAGCGACGCGCCGCGGCCGAGGGTGCGGTCCAGGATCCAGTAGCCGCCGCCGGTGGCGCGCGACGAGGTGGGCTCGGTCGTGTCCGGCTCCGGCACCAGCCCGCCGAACGCGCCGGCCTCCGCGCGGAGCTCGCCGAGCCTACCGCGCGCCCCGGCCATGGCGCCGTCGAACACGGTCGCGCCGGGGATGGTCCAGGGGAGCACCCGCCCGGCGGCGAGCAGCAGGGTGCGCCCCGGGGTGGCGGTGAGCTGCGCCTGCCAGAGGTAGAGCTGGGTGTCGTCCCGGGGACGGAAGCGTGGCGCGTCGCGCCGGATCCAGCGCTCGGCGCGCGCGTCGAGGTCGAGCCGCAGCCCCGCGCCGAGCTCGGCGTCGCGCAGGACCAGGTCCACCGCCGCGCGGTCCGAGGTGCCGGCGGTCGAGGCGTGCCAGACGTCTCCCCGCGCGGTGACCTCGGCGGTGCGCCCCCTCGGCGCGGCGGCCGCGCCCTCCGCCGCGCGGAACTCGACCAGCGGGAGCGGGGCCGCGACGACGGCCGCCAGGCGGCGCTCCAGCTCGCCCTCGCCGGGCGGCGGGGGGAGCAGCCGCGGGGCGGCGGGGGGCGGCGCGGCCGCGAAGCGGAAGGTGTCCCCGGGGCGCAGGCCGGTCGCGGGGCAGCTCGCGTGGTGCGGCGCCGCCAGGTCGACCGTGCAGCGCCCGGCGAGCGCCGCCCCGCGCCGCAGCTCGAGCTCGGTCCCCACCGCGAGCCCCTCGTCGGCCCCGGCGTCGAGGTAGGCCCGCGCGGCCGTGATGTGGACCACCTGTCCGGTCCCCCGCGGCCGGTCGGCGGCCCGCGCGGGCTCGGCGGGGGCGGCGACCGCGGCCGCCGGGGGAGCCTGCGGCGGGCGCCGCGCCGGGCGCTTCGCCCCGGCCGTCGGCGCGGCGGCGAGCAGCAGCGAGACGATGGCGGCGGTGATCACTGGCCCTCCTGCCGGACGCCGGTGGGGTGGCACTCGAGACACGACGCGGTGGCGAAGCGGTATCCGCCCACGCCCCCGTGGCGGGAGTCGGTGTCCGCCTGACCGTGGCAGCCGAGGCAGTCCTTCGTGGAGAAGTCGGCCGCGAAGGGCTTGTCGGCCCGCGCCGCCGGGTGGCAGCGGAGGCAGGCGCCGTTCTGGCCGAGGTGCTTCCCGGGCGCGACGATCAGGAAGGGGACGTGTGCCGCCAGCCGGTCGACCTGGGCGTCTCCGTGGCAGCGCACGCAGCGGGCCGACTCGAACGCGTAATCGCCCACCCCGGCGTGGGCGGCGCCCATCTCCGCTTGCCCGTGGTCGTGGCAGCCGGCGCACCCGAGCGCGCTCCGGTTGGCGGGGTCCACGTGGCACTCCCCGCAGGCGGCGCCGGCGTGGGCGCCCGAGGAGATGGGGAACAGCGCGGCGTGGTTCACCCCGATGCCGTCGCGGTGGCAGCCGTAGCAGGCGTCGCTCGCGAACCGGTAGCTCGCCACCGCCGCGTGGCGCTGGGCGAGCGCCGCCTCGTCGACGTGGTCCCCGGTGTGGCAGTGGAGGCAGTCGTAGCGGGCGAAGGTGTCGAAGGTGCCGTGGCAGTCGTCGCAGGTGGCGACCGCGTGCGCCGAGCCGGCGGCGATGGGGAACCACCGCGTCCCGTGCTGCTCCGGCGTGGGGGCGGTGAGCCACGGGGCGCCGCCCTCGCCGGCGCACCCGGCGCAGAGCGCCGCCGCGAGGATCCCGAGCCCCCTCATCTCGAGCCTCCCGCGCGGAGCCCGCTCTCGCCGACCGAGAAGCGGTGGCACTCGTAGCACTTGCGGTTCACCAGCTGGAACCCGGCCACGCCGCCGTGCTCGCCGGCCACGCCGCCGTGGCATCGCAGGCAGTTGGCGGTGTCGCTGGCGCAGGTGAACGGCTGGCCGTAGTCCACCGCCGGCAGGCTGGAGTGGCAGTCGCGGCACCGGATCCCGGCGTGGTGCCCGGAGCGGATGTCGAAGCAGGCCTGGTGGGCGGGGAGCGAGGCGGGCGAGAAGCGCCAGGCGCCGTGGCAGCCGCGGCAGTCGTCCGGGAACCCTGCCTGGGCGTGATCGACGGCGGCGCCGCCCGCGCCGGCGCGCAGCCAGTCGGCCTCGTGGCAGCCGATGCACCGCGGCGTGGGCCGGGCAAAGCCCCGGTCGCGGCGATCTCCGTGGCACGACTCGCACGGCACGACCGCGTGGCGGCCGGCGAGCGGGAAGGCGGTCCGGCGGTGGTCCTCGGGCCCGAAGGTGGGGGTGGACCAGGCGGTGGGCGCGTGGCAGTTCCCGCAGCGCGGCCCGAGCCTCCCCGCGTGGACGTCGCGGTGACAGGCGCCGCAGGCGCGCGGCACCGGGTCGGCGAAGGTCCCGGTCGCGTGGCACCCGCGGCACGCGGCCTGCTGGTGGCGACCCTCGAGCGGGAAGCCGGTCCGGTCGTGCGCGAAGCGGACGTCCTTCCACCCCGGCGGCGGTGTGGCAGGCGGCGCAGTCGGTGTCGCCCGCGTGCGCGCCGGCCGCCGGCGGCCGGGCCCCGAGATCCTGCGGCGGACATCGCGGAGCCCGGCCCCGTGAGCGCCAGCGTCGAGAGGAGCAAGAGGAGCGCTCTCATGGCGCATACCCCCGGAACGCGCCGCGGTGGAAGTCGGCGTGGCACCCCTGGCACGTGGTCGGCACCGGCCGGTACCGAGTCACCGCCGCGCCCTCCACCTGGACGCGCGGGTGACACCTCTCGCAGGCGACCTGGCGGTGCTTGCCGTCGAGCGCGAACTTCGTGAACGGCGGCGCGTGGGCGAACCGGTCGGCGGGCTTCCAGGCCTCCGTCCCGTGGCAGCGGCCGCAGTCGGACCCCTTCCCCGGCCCGGCGAGCTGGCCCGCGTGGACGTCGGCGTGGCAGCCGGCGCAGGCGAGCGGGAGCGGCCGGTAGCGGACCACCCCCGACGCGTCGGGCCGGTGACAGGAGGCGCAGGCCGCGCGCGCGTGCTTGCCGTCGAGGGCGAAGCGCGTGTCGCGGGTGTGGTCGAGCCGCACCTTCCGGAACGACTCGAGGCCGTGGCACGCCGCGCAGCCCTCGGCCCGCGCCCGCGCGTCGAGCTGGCCGCCGTGCGGGTCGCGGTGGCAGGTGCGGCAGTCGCTCGCCTTCGGGAGGTCGTAGACGGCGAGGCTCACCTTCACCGGGCGGCGCTTGCGCGCGAGCTCGCTGCGCACGGCGGCCGGCATCTTCGCGGCGAGCCGCGCGTCCTTCGGGTGGCAGCGGGCGCAGGCGACCGCGCGGTGAGCGCCCTCCAGCCGGTAGGACGCGCGGGCGTGGTCCTCGAGCTCGTAGCGGGCCGGGACGAACCCCTCGACGCCGTGGCAGCGATCGCAGGTCTGGCCGGGCCCGGCGCGCGGGGCCGCCCCGGCGGCGGCGTCGAGCTGGCCGAGGTGGGCGTCGGCGTGGCAGTCGGTGCACTGCCCGAAGGCGATCCCCTTGTAGCGCGCCTTCGCGCCGGGCCAGGGGCCGTGGCAGGCCTCGCAGGACGCCTCGAGGTGCGCGCCTCGGAGCGGGTAGCGCGTCTTCTCGTGGAAGGCGCGCTTCGCGCCGGCGCCCACCACCTTCGCCCAGCCCTCGGTGGTGTGGCACCCGGCGCACGCGGCGCCGAAGCGGTCCTGGTGAGGGTCCTTGTGGCAGTCGGTGCAGCGCTGGAACGGCAGCTCGCGGTAGCGGACGAAGGCGCCCGCGCGCACCGGCGCGGTCGCGCCGGGCGGCGCGCCGCGGGGCGCCTCCTCCACCGCCGGGTGGCACCGCGCGCAGGCCACCTTCGCGTGCTTCCCCTCCAGCCGGTAGGCCGTCCGGGCGTGGTCGAAGCGCGGCACCGGCTTCCAGGCGTCCTCGGAGTGGCAGCGCTGGCACTCGCCGCCGAGCTGGCCGCGGTGCTCGTCGAAGTGGCACGCCGCGCAGGCCTGCGGCGCACCGAGCAGCGTCCTCCGCCCCGGCTGCTTGCCGAGCAGCTCCTTCACCGCCGGGTCGGCCACGAGCCGCGGGTCGTGGCAGCGCGCGCACTCGACCCGCCGGTGCTTGCCCCGGAGCGCGAAGCCGGTGCGCGCGTGATCGAAGGCCTTCTGCCCCGCCCTCCCCCAGTCCACCAGCGGGAAGTCCCGTCCCTGGTGCTCGTGGTGGCACCCCTGGCAGGCCTCGCGCTCGGCGGGCGAGAGGCGCCCGTGGAGGCCGCGCCCCGCGGCGACGCGCGGCGCGAGCTCGGCGTGGCAGGCGAGGCAGGTGGCCGCGGCGAGCTGCTGGCCGGCCGCGTGGCACCTGGTGCACTGCCCGAGCCCCTCGAGCGACTGATGGGCGCGGGAGAGCGGGCCGGGGGAGAACACGTCGGGGCGCGCCTGGCCGGCGGACAGGAGGGTGACGAGGAGCAGCGGGACGAAGCGTGTCATCGTCGGAGGAGCCCGTAGCCGAGGTAGAGGGAGAGCCCGATGTGGGCCGCGATGGTGAGGACCAGGAAGCCCGCCAGCGAGGCGTGGAAGACGCGCCAGCCGCGCAGCAGCCGCTTGAGCGAGGCGTAGAACCGGATCTGCCAGCGGAGCCGGCCGAGCCGCACCACCGCGGCGCGGAAGGCGGCGAAGTGATCGGTCCCGTGGAACCGCCGCCGGAGGCGGAGCAGCCGCACCCGCAAGAGGAGCGACTCGGCGGGCATGAGGACGAAGAGCAGCGCGAGCGAGCCGGCCTCGACCGGCGCGGTGGCGCGCGCGAGCAGCGCCTCCGCCGGCGCGCCCGCCTCCCGCAGCAGCGGGCCGAGCTCGTCGCGCAGCCGCTCGAAGCGCGCGAGCAGGTCGGCCAGCTCGACCGCCTTGCCGCCGTCGGAGGGGACGGCGCCGTAGATGAAGCGCCCCACCACCCCGGTGCAGACCACCACCCCGAGCGCGGTGGCGGTCCCGGTGGCGAGCAGGTTGTTCGACTGAAACGCCGCGTGGAAGGCGATCACGAGCGGGCTCATGAAGCCCACGAAGACGTGGAAGTCGAGCCAGCCCCGGATCCCGCCCAGCGACGCGAGCCGCTTCCACCGCTTGCGGATCGCGTACAGGAAGTTGGAGAGCATGAACGCGGTGGCGGCGATCCCCACCCCGTGCCCCCAGGGACCGGCCGGCTTGAGCGACGGGTGCAGCGGGGAGCGGAGCCGGTCCACCCGCGCGAGCGGGTAGTACTCCCGCCCCTGCCAGGCGAGGAGCGCGAGGATCGAGAGCCCTGCCGCGGCGAGCAGCGCGCGCGTCACCCGCCGCCGGGCCCGCTCGCCCCGCTCGCGCTCCGCCGCCGCCTGCCGCCGCTGCGCTCGTATGCCGCCGACCGCGGCGATCTCTTCGCCGCGCGGCGCGCCGGGGGCCTCCCCGTGGTAGCGCCGCAGCGCCACCCCGACCTGGGCCAGGAACTCCAGCGGCAGCTCGCCGCCGATGCTCACCACCACGTAGTCGTTCTCGAGGGTGGCGACGCGCCCGCTCACCCGGAGCTCCACCTCGCGCGGCCGGATGGCGACCACCTCCGACCCGAGCAGCAGGCGCAGGCGGCCGGCCGTCCCCAGCGCCTCGGCCTTGCGCCGGTTCGCCTCGCGGCACCGGGACAGCTCCGCGCCGCGGTACGACAGCGTCACGCGGGCGGTGGAGGACTCGGCGAGCTGCACGGCGGCCTCGATGGCGGAGTCGCCGCCGCCCACCACGAGGACGTCGTCGCCGTCGAACTGCTCGGGCTCGGTGAGCCCCTGCAGCACCTTCTCGAGCTCCTCCCCCGGCACGCCCAGCCGGCGGGGCGTCCCGCGGCGTCCGGTGGCGAGGACGACCTTGGAGGCCTCCACGAGGCCCCTGGAGGTGCGGAGCACGAAGCGCCCGTCCTCGCCGTCGATCCCCTCGACCTTGACCCCCTCCTCGACCTCGACGCCGCTGCGGACCAGCGCGCGCCGCCAGGTGGCGAGCAGCTCCTCCTTGCGGATGCTCCGCTTGCCGAGCGTGCCCACCAGCGGCAGCTCCACCGGCTCGGTCATGGTGAGCTTCTTGCGCGGATAGTGCGCGATCGAGCCGCCCACCGTGTCCTGCTCGAGGAGCCGGAGCGGCACGCCGCGCGCCTTCAGGCCGATGGCCGCGGCGAGCCCCGCCGGACCTGCGCCCACCACCGCCACGGGCGCCCCGCCGCGCGGCGCGATCTCGGCGAGGCGCTCCGCCACCTCCAGCCCCTGGACGACGGCGTTCCTGATGAGGCCCATCCCCCCGAGCTCGCCCACCACGTGGACGCCGGCGCGCGAGGACTCGAACGCCCCGTCCACCTCCGGCAGGTCGACGCCGCGCTCGGCGCTGCCGAAGACCAGCCGGATCGCGCCCACCGGGCACTCCGCGGCGCAGCGCCCGTGGCCGATGCAGTGGTCGGCGTGGACGAGGTGGGCGGCGCCGCCCACGATGCCGAGGATGTCGCCCTCGGGACAGGCGCGCAGGCACGAGAGGCTGCCGATGCAGACGTCCGGGTCGATGACGGGGTGGAGCGACCGCGGCGGGCGCCGCCCGCCGGCGGTCCGGCCTCGATCGCGGCCGCGTCGCGCCGCTGCCGCGCCCAGCGGCGGCCGAGGTGACCACCTGCCAGCAGGCCGACGGAGAGGAGGGATCCGGAGACGATCCAGACGGTGGCGAGATCCATGGTGACGGGTGCGACCCCCGGAGCATCTTCCCCTGGAAGGTCCGCCCGCGCGGAGTACACGAGCGCACGCTCCCCAACCGAGATCGTGCGACAGGCTCTCAACACGGCCGCGTGGGCCCCCTCGAACGAAGCCGCCGTGACCTGCGTGGAGGCGCCGCGCCGGCATTCACTCTCCGAGAAGGTTCGCGCCGGGATCACGGCCGCTCGCGCCCGAGCACCATCCGCTTGACAGGCTCCCGGCCCGTCCATAAAGATGCCTCCGCTATAACGGACAAGCCCGCGAGGCGGGCGAGCGAGGGCGCATGCGGATCGCGGACGACATCACGAAGCTCATCGGCAACACGCCGCTCGTGCGGCTCAACCGGATCATGGAGGGCGCGCGGGCGACGGTGGCCGCGAAGCTCGAGAGCTTCAACCCGGCCTCCAGCGTGAAGGACCGCATCGGCGTGGCCATGATCGAGGCCGCCGAGCGCGACGGCCTCATCCGGCCGGACACCGTCCTGCTCGAGCCGACCAGCGGCAACACCGGCATCGGCCTCGCCTTCGCGGCCGCGGCCAAGGGCTACCCGCTCGTGCTCACCATGCCGGACACCATGAGCCAGGAGCGCCGGCGCCTCCTCGCCGCCTTCGGCGCCAGGCTCATCCTCACCCCGGGGGCCGAGGGGATGAAGGGCGCCATCGCCCGCGCGAAGCAGCTCGCGGCCGAGGATCCGCGGTACCTGGTCCTCCAGCAGTTCGAGAACCCGGCCAACCCGGAGATCCACCGGCGCACCACCGCCGAGGAGATCTGGCGCGACACCGACGGCAAGGTCGACATCCTGGTGGCCGGCGTCGGCACCGGCGGCACCATCACCGGCTGCGCCCAGGTGCTCAAGGCGCGCAAGCCGTCGATCCGGATCGTCGCCGTCGAGCCGGCCGACTCGCCGGTGCTCTCGGGCGGCAAGCCCGGCCCGCACAAGATCCAGGGCATCGGCGCCGGGTTCGTCCCCGAGGTGCTGGACACCTCCCTCCTCGACGAGGTGATCACCGTCTCGAACGCGGACGCCGGCGAGTTCGGCCGGCGGCTCACGCGCGAGGAGGGCATCCTCTCCGGCATCTCCTGCGGCGCCGCAGCCTGGGCCGCCCGCGAGGTGGCGCGCCGTCCGGAGAACGCCGGCAAGCTGATGGTGGTGGTGCTGCCCGACACCGGCGAGCGCTACCTCACGACCTGGCTGTTCGAGGAGGCGCCCCCCGCGGCCGCCCTGTAGGCCCGACACCCCGAAAGGTCACGCGGCTCTTTACAGGGGCGCGGAGGATCGAGTACTAGACCGCCCGACCCCATCGTCTAGAGGCCCAGGACACCGCCCTTTCAAGGCTGTAACCGGGGTTCGAATCCCCGTGGGGTCACAGCTTTCTCTGCGCGCCGGCGCTGGGCCTCGGGTCGCGCTCCGCGCGACGACGATGGCCCCGGCGTCGTGAGTGCCCAGGGACCAGCGCTCGTTCAAGGCTGTAACCACGTTCGAATCCCCGTGGGGTCACTCACGAAATCGCTGCGAAGGGCATCGACTCCAGCGTCGTGTCCCAGGAGATAGACGCCGGCCCTGACCAGGACCGGGCGTTCGTTCTCCGGCCGAGGCCTCCCCGGTCAGGGCACCGCGCGGATCGTCAGCAGGATGTCGAGGTCGCGCGGGGCGACCTCGCCGTCGTCGAACTGGATCGTCCACGGCGAGGCGCTCCCGTTGATGATCATCGAGGGCGGGATGACCTGCCTCCCCGATCCGGAGATCATCTGGGCGGAGAACACGGTGCCCGCCGGGAACGGATTGCCGTTGTCATCCAGGCGGAACACCGTCCCCACCGCCGGCTCGAAGCAGCCGTTCGTGAAGAGCGTCCTCACCACCGGTGAGGTCACGGTGAAGGTGTTGCCTAGGGCCCCGCACTCGCGAGCCGTGAGCTCGATGTCGATCCGCGCAGCCTGAGCGAGGGTGATCGAGCAGCTCGCGAGCTCGCCCGTGTTGGCGGCGTCGCGACACTGGAGCCCGGCGGGGGGAGACACCGTGAAGGTCCTCGCGGCGATCGACGTCGCCCCGTCGTTGTCGGTCACGATGAGCCGAGCCGTGACCGTGGTGAGCGAGGAGACGCCGTAGGTGTGGATCGGGTTCTTGGCCGTGGAGCCCGCCCCGTCGCCGAAGCTCCAGCTCCACGCCGTCACGGTGCCGCCGGCGTCGGTGCTCTGATCGGTGAAGGTGCAGGTGTTCGAGTTGCAGGCGACGGCGAACGCGGCCGCCGGTGGGGTCCCCGTCGCCGGCGGCGCGACCACGGTGACGTCCTGGGCCGCGGTGGCGGACTCACCGTCGACGTCCACGACGGTGACCGCGATCGAGTAGGTGCCGGCCGAGGCGTACGTGTGGCTCGGGTTCGCCTGGGTCGACGCGGCCCCGTCGCCAAAGGTCCAGCTTCGGCTCGCGATCGCCGTGCTCGAGCCCCTGGCGTCGGTGCTCGTGTCGGTCATGGTGCAGGTCAGACCGGAGCAGGAGAGATCGAACTTCGCGACGGGCGGCAGCCTCATCGTGACCTGGCGGGAGGTCGTGCCGGTGGCGTTGCCGTCGTCGGTCACCTTCAGCGTCACGGTGTACGTGCCGGGCGCGCCGTAGGTGTGAACCGGGCTCACGTCGGCGGAGGTGCCCTCGTCACCGAAGGTCCAGGCGTGGGAGACGACGGCGCCATTGGAGTCGCTGCTCCCGTCCACGAAGCTGCAGCGCAGGTCGGTGCAGGTCACCGTGAACGCAGCGGTCGGCGGAGCGTTGTTGTCACCGCCGCCGCCGCCACATCCGGAAGCCACGACGCCTGCGATCGCTGCACAGAGAACGAGCCTCGCCCGCATGCCGCACCTCCCCGGAGTTGTCACTTCGCGGAACCTAGCACAGGGACGACTCCCCGCCTGTCCCGTGGCCCGTGACCTCGATCCCCCATCGAACCCGCGTCCGCCCTGGTGGTTGCACGGCCCCCATGGGCGACACGAACGCACATCGCGGCTCCGGCCCGCCGCACCAGCGCCCATGAAAGAAGGGCCCGGCGATCGACGCCGGGCCCCCGAGACGACGCCGCCGCGCGCTAGTGGGCCGTGATCATGAACTCCACGCGGCGGTTCTGCTCGCGACCTTCGGCGGTCCCGTTGTCCCCCACCGGCTTGGTCGGACCGAAGCCGGCCGCCTCGAGCCGGGCCGCCTCGACGCCCTTGTCGACCAGGTAGGTCCGGACCGCCTGGGCCCGCTTCTTCGAGAGCGAGGTGTTGAGCTTCGCGCTGCCGGTGCTGTCGGTGTGCCCCTCGATCCGCACCTTCTTCACCTCGGCGTGATGCTTCAGCGCCTGCGCCACGTCGTCGAGGAGCGGGAACGAGACCGGCTTGATGGTCGCCTTACCGGTGTCGAAGTAGACCTTCTCGGTCAGCTCGAGCTTCTCTTGCGTGACCTCGACCCGCTTCGGCGGCTCGATGCGGTACTCACCGCCGGTGACGTCGCTCTCGGGCTTCCCGGGGGCGATGGCGATGGCGCGCAGCGTGCTCGCGCTCGTCCACCGCGATCGGCCCGGTGTACGTGGGCGAGGAGGCGGTCGGTGCGCTCCCGTCGGTGGTGTAGTGGATGACCGCGTCCGGCGTGTCGCTGGTGATGGTCACCGACTGCGCCGACTGGTACGTGCCCGGGGCGGGGTTGAAGCGCGCCGAGGCGGCCGGCTCGGGGGCCGGGGCCGGGACCGGCGGAGGCGGCTCGGGCTTCGGGGCGGGACTGTCGGGGCCGGCGCCGCGACCTTGACGGGCTGCGCGCAGGGCGCTGTGCAGGGTTGTGCGCAGGGGTTGCACCACGGGAGCGGCGCGGCGGCGGCCGTGCGCGCGGCTTCGGTCGAGGCACAACCGGCCAGGACGAGGAGGGCCGAGACGACGAGCAGATTCTTCATGCGGGAGGTCTCCTCCGGCTCGCCCAGTCGGCCGGAACGCCCGGGCACCGGGCGTTCAGCAGACACGGGCAGACACGAACC
This sequence comes from uncultured delta proteobacterium, assembly GCA_963733485.1. GTDB lineage: Bacteria > Myxococcota > Myxococcia > Myxococcales > Anaeromyxobacteraceae > Anaeromyxobacter. Next base: position 63,621 of record CAVTDL010000005.1, read on the forward strand.
GGCGCTGGTTTGTCGTCACAGGCTACCTGCGCCGAATCGCACCTCGATTCGAAATGTGCGAGTCCCGATAGGGTACACGCACTTCAGGTGCGGGACTGGCCCTCCGCACCCCGCGAGGCGCGCGCCCTGCGTCATCGCGAGCGTAGGGCCTCGACGCCACGCAGGGCGCATGCGCGAGCGGCCGATATCGATGAGCGACACGCCGAGGAGCGCCCCTCGCCGCGGCGCGTCAGACCCGCGGGCGGAGCCGCGCGTCACGCCTCCTCGAACACGGCCCCCACCTCCGCGGCGGCGCCGCGGAGCTGCTCCCAGGTGGCCCGCTCCACCGGGATCCCCTCCGCCAGCCGCCGCGCGCGCCAGGCCAGCTCCGGCTCGCCCGCGACCAGCACCGGCAGCGAGGGGTCCGCGGGTGGGGAGGCCTTCACGTGGTCGATGGCGGCGGCGATCTCCGCCTCGAGGCCGGCCGCACCGGGCAGCCGACCCGGATCGATGATCAGGCTCAGCACGTTGTTGGTGATCCGCTCCTGCTCCTGCGGCACCCGCGACACGGTGCCGCCGCCGGTGAGCGCGCCGGCGAGCAGCTCGCAGACGAAGGCGAGGCCGTAGCCCTTGTGCAGGCCGAACGGCAGGATCGCCCCGCGCGGCTCCTGGTACATGACCGCCGGATCGGTGGTGGGCTGGCCGGCCGCGTCGATGAGGACGCCCTCGGCGAGCCGCTCGCCGCGGTTCAGCGCCACCCGCACCTTCCCGAGCGCGACCAGGCTGGTGGCGAAGTCGAGGATCACCGCCGGCTTCCCCGCCGCCGCGGGCACGCCCACGCAGAACGGGTTGGTGGCGAAGCGCGCGTCGCTGCCGCGGAACGGCGCGACCAGCGGCGCGTGGCCGACCACGTTCACGAAGTGGATCGAGACCAGCCCCTCGGCGGCGGCCTGCTCGGCGTAGGTGCCGACGCGGCCCACGTGGAAGGCGTTCCGGAGCGCCACCAGGGAGAGGCCGACCTCGCACGCGCGGCGGATGCCGGCGGCCGTCCCCTGCCGTGCCACCACCTGCCCGAACCCCTTCCGCCCGTCCACCGCCAGGACCGGCCCTCCCCGGTCCTCCACCTCGGCGTGCGCGCGCGGGTCGAGGACGCCCACGCGGATGGCGCGGACGTAGTGCGGCAGCATGCCGATCCCGTGGCTGTCGTGGCCGGCCAGGTTGGCGTCGACCAGGTGATCGGCGACGACGCGCGCGTCCGCCTCTGCAGCGCCGGCGGCGGAGAGGACGCGGACCGCGAGCGCGCGGAGGTGCTGGTGGGTGGCGATCACGGTGGCGTCCATGCATCCCCTCGGCGGGCCGCGGCGCCGCGGCGAGACGGCGAGGCTAGCACGGGGCCTGCGACGCCGGCGCGCGGCTGCGCCGGTCGCTCAGTGCCGGGAGGGCGTTCCGCCGACGCCCTTCCTCGCCTCGGCGCGCGCGCGGATCCTCCGGAACTCGGCCTCGAGCTCGCGGAGCTCGTCGTCGGTCGCGTGCTCGAGATCGGCGAAGGTGTTCCGGGCGTGACGCTGGGCGCGGATCAGCTCGTCCAGCTTCAGGTGCAGCGCGCGGGTCTCGCGGTTCTGCGTGGCCTGGATGACGAACACCATCAGGAAGGTCACCACGGTGGTGCCGGTGTTGATGACGAGCTGCCAGCTGTCGGCGAAGCCGAAGAACGGCCCCGTGACGGCCCAGGCGACGACCACCAGCAGCGCCAGCCCGAACGCGAGCGGCGTCCCGACCGCGTCCGAGAGGAGGTAGGCGAACCGGGCGAAGCGCTCGTTCACCTCTACAAGGTAGGCACGCCGGGCAACGCCCGAAGCCGGCGGGCGAGCGCCTACTTGATCCAGACCGTCTTCGTGTTCACGAACGCCCGGATGCCCTCGAGGCCGAGCTCCCGCCCGTAGCCGGAGGTCTTCACCCCGCCGAACGGGAGGCGCGGGTCGCTCTTCACCATCCCGTTCACGAACACGGCGCCCGCCTCGATGCGCGGCACCAGCCGCTCGATGGTGGCGGGATCGCGCGTCCACAGCGCCGCGCCCAGGCCGAACTTGGAGTCGTTGGCGAGGGCGACCGCCTCGTCCGCCGACCCGGCGCGCATCACCACCGCCACCGGCCCGAACAGCTCTTCCTTCGCGGCGACGTTGCCCGGCCCGACGTCGGCGAGCACGCTCGCGGGGTAGAACGCGCCCGGCCCCGGCGGCACCTCGCACCCGAGCACCGGGCGGGCGCCCTGCGCGATGGCCTGGGTGACCTGTCCGTGCAGCTCGTCCCGGAGCTCCCGCCGCGCCTGCGGGCCGATGTCGGTGGCCGGATCGCGCGGGTCGCCCACCCGGACGGCGCGCATGGCCGCGGTGAGCTTCTCGAGGAAGGCGTCGTGGACGGGCGCCTCGACGATGAAGCGCTTGGCGCAGATGCAGCTCTGCCCGGCGTTGATGGTCCGGGCCACCGCCGCGGTCTTCGCGGCCTGATCGAGATCGGCGTCGGCCAGCACGATGAACGGATCCGACCCGCCCAGCTCGAGGACCGAGGGCTTCAGCCCCTCCCCGGCCGCCTCCGCCACCGACCGCCCCGCCGCCTCGCTCCCGGTGATGGTCGCCGCCGCGATGCGCGGGTCGCGGATGATCCCCTTCACCGCCTTGGCGCCGACCAGCAGGGTCCGGAACAGCTCGCGCGGGAACCCCGCGTCGTGCATCACGCGCTCGATCGAGAGGGCGCACTGCGGGACGTTCGAGGCGTGCTTCAGGAGCCCGCCGTTCCCGGCCATGAAGTGGGGCGCGATGAAGCGGAACACCTGCCAGTAGGGGAAGTTCCAGGGCATGACGGCCAGGATCACGCCCAGCGGATCGAAGCGGACGTAGCTCCTGCCCGCGTCGCTCGGCTCCTCGCGCGGCGCGAGGTAGCCCTCGGCGCGCTCGGCGTAGTGGTCGCAGACCAGCGCGCACTTGGTCGCCTCGGCGACGCCGTCCTTGAGCGGCTTGCCCATCTCGAGCGCCATGAGCCTCGCGAGCTCGGGGGCGCGCTCGCGCAGCAGGGCGGCCGCGCGACGCATGGGCGCGGCCCGCTCCGCGAAGGAGGTGCGGGCCCAGGCGCGCTGGGCGCGGGCGGCGGCCTCCAGGATGCCGTCGATCTCGGCGGGGGTCATCTCGGGGAAGGTCGCGACGCGCTCCCCGGTCGAGGGGTCCAGCGACTCGATGGCCATGTCGTCCTCCAGCTCGGAGAAGGTTCTTCAGCCCTGCGGCAGCAGCACCTGGCGGACGGCCGCGCCCGCGGCGAGCGTCTCGAAGGCCTCGTTGATCCGGTCGAGCGGCATCGCGTCGCTCTGCAGGCGATCGACGGGCATCCGCCCCGCCCTCCACAGCGCAATGTAGCGCGGGACGTCCCGCTGTGGCGCGGACGATCCCATGTACGAGCCGACGAGCGTCCGCCCCTCCCCCGCGAAGGCGAGCGCCGGGAGCGTCAGCGTGCGCGACGGGTGCGGCAATCCCATCGCGACGGTGGTCCCTCCCCGTCGGGTGGCCTTGAAGGCCGCCTCCAGGACCGCCGGGACGCCGGCGGCCTCGAACCCGACCTCCGCGCCGCCGCCGGTCAGGTCCTTCACCGCCTTCTCGGCCTGCTCCGGCGCGTAGGCGTGGGTCGCTCCCAGCTCGAGCGCCAGCCGGCGCTTCGCCTCCACCGGATCGACCGCGACGATCGGCCACGCCCCCGCCACCGCCGCCCCCATGACCGAGGCGAGCCCCACCCCGCCGAGGCCGAAGACCGCCACCGACTGCCCGGGCCGGACGCCCGCGGTGTTGAGGACCGCGCCCGCGCCCGTGAGCACGGCGCACCCGAAGAGCGCCACGGTGGGGAGCGGGATGTCCCGGGGGACCACCACCGCCGACTCCCGGGCCACCACGGCGTGGCGGGCGAAGCCGGAGACGCCGAGGTGGTGGTGGATGGGCTTGCCCTCCCGGTCGCGCAGGACCGACGGCCCGTGGAGGAGCGCGCCGGTCCCGTTGGCGAGCGCGGCCGGGATGCAGAGGGCGGGCCGCCCGGAGGAGCACTCGACGCACCGCCCGCAGCTCGGGACGAAGGTGAGCACCACGTGGTCCCCCGGGTGGACGTCGCCGACGCCCGGGCCGACCTCCTCCACCACGCCCGCGGCCTCGTGGCCGAGCGCCATCGGGAGCGGGCGGACGCGCGAGCCGTCCACCACCGAGAGGTCGGAGTGGCAGACGCCGGCGGCCTCGAGCCGGACCAGGAGCTCCCCCGCCCGCGGCGCGAGGAGCTCCACCTCCTCGAGCTGCATGGGGCGCGAGTCGGTGTACGGGCGACGGTCGGTGACGGCGCGCAGGACGGCGGCGACGGTCTTCATGCGTGACTCCTGCCGGGCTCCGGCGCCCGCGGGGGCGCGACCTGGCCGCGGTCGATGTGAAACACCACGTCGAGCAGCTTGCGGGAGTGCGAGAGGTCCGACTCGGAGAGGATCACGGACATCCCCTCGTCGCGGAGCAGGGCCACCACCTGGGCCAGCCGGGCCGCCAGCACCGGCGCGACCCCCTCGAACGGCTCGTCGAGGAGCAGGAGCCTCGTCCCGCTCATCAGCGCGCGCGCCAGCGCGACCAGCTTCTGCTGCCCGCCGGAGAGCTGGAGCCCCTTGCGGTCCCGGAGGACCTCGATCTCCGGGATCATGCGCTGGATGCGGGCGAGCCGCTCCGGCGCGTCCCGGGCGCCCGACGCCCAGGCCGGCAGGAGCACGTTCTCCTCCACCGTGAGCTGCGGGATGATCCGGCGGTCCTCGGGCATGTAGCCGATGCCGAGCCGGGCCCGCTGGTGGGCCGGGAGGCCGACCAGCGGCCGGCCGTCGAGCGCGAGCGCGCCGGCCGCCGGCTGGAGGGCGCCGATGATGGTGCGCATGAGCGTGGTCTTGCCGGCGCCGTTCCGGCCGATCAGCCCGGCGAGCTGCCCCGGCGCGAGCCGGAGGCTCACGCCGCGCAGGATGCGGACCGACTTGATCGAGACGTCGAGCCCGTCGATGGTCAGCACGTGCCCTCCGCGGCCGGCGGCGCGGCCTCCCCCACCACGTAGCGGCGCACGCTCGCGTCGGCCAGCACCGCCTCGGGCGCCCCGTCGGCGATCACCCGCCCGTCGTAGAAGGCGAGGACGCGCTGCGTGTAGCGCCGGACGATGTCCATGTCGTGCTCGACGAACAGCACCGTGACCTTCTCGGCCCGGATCGCGTCGAGCACCAGGTCCATGAGCGCGAACTTCTCGTCGGCCGAGACGCCGCTGGTCGGCTCGTCGAGGAGCAGGACGCGCGGCTTCACCGCGAGCGCCATGGCGATGTCGAGGAGCTTGCGCACGCCCTCCGGCAGGACGCTGGCCGGAGCGTCCCGGTACTCGCGCAGCCGGAACCGGTCGAGCATCTCCTCCGCCACGGCCTCGGGCGGCTGATCGCCGAGCGCGCTCCCCACGAACGCCTTCCGCCCCAGCGAGACGATGTCCAGGCCCACCCGCAGGTTCTCGAGGACGGTGAGCGCGTCGAAGACCTGCGGGATCTGGAACGAGCGGCAGACGCCGAGGCGGGTGATCTTGCGCGGGGCGAGCCCGGTGACGTCCTGTCCGAGGAACCGGACCTTGCCGGCGGTCGGCTTCAGGTACCCGGTGACGAGGTTCAGGAAGGTGGTCTTCCCGGCCCCGTTGCCGCCGATCAGCCCGACGACGGTGTCCTCCTCGAAGGACACGCTGATGTCGGCCGCGGCGGTGACCGCGCCGAAGGTCTTGGTGAGCCCGATCGCCTCGAGGATGGCGGTCACGCGCGCACCCGGCGCCGTCGGAGGAACAGCGACCAGAGCCCCTCCGGCAGGAAGAGGATCACCGCCAGCATCGCCCCGCCGACCACCAGCTGCCAGGTGTTGGGGGCGTGCTCGTACGCGAAGCTGCGGAGCAGCTCGAGCAGGACGGCGCCGACGAAGGGCGCCACCACGTTCCCGGTGCCGGAGAGGATGGCGACGAACACGAACTCGCCGGAGGTGGTCCAGTACGCCATCTCCGGATCGATGTGCCCGACCGTGAGCGCGATGAGCGCGCCGCCGATGCCGGCCAGCACCGCGGCGATCACGAAGTTCAGGTGGACCAGGTTGCGCACCGACGCGCCCATGTACTCGACGCGGAGCTCGTTGTCGCGCATCGCCGGGGCCAGGCGGCCGAGCCGGGAGCGGAGGATAGACCTCGAGCGCCATGGCCGCGACGAAGGCGGAGAGCGCGACCAGCGCGAAGCTGGCGTGGCGCCCGAGCGGCCCGCCCGGCGCGAGGCCGAACACCGTCCGCGCCGCCACGTTGAACCCGTCGGTCGAGCCGAGCGCGACGTCTTCACCAGCAGGCCGTACAGGATCATCGAGAACGCCAGGCTCAGCATCGCGAAGAAGATGCCGCGGTAGCGGGCCAGCAGCAGGCCGAGCACCGCGGCCACCGCGGCGGCCGCCAGCGCCCCGAGCAGCACCATGGGCGCCGCGTCGCCGACGTGGAGGGCGTCGCCCGCCAGCCCGGCCGCGTAGGCGCCGATGGCGTAGTAGAGCCCCTGGCCGAAGGAGACCAGGCCGGTGCGCATCAGCAGCAGCAGGCCGAGCACGACCAGCCCCTTGCCGAGCGAGACCGTCACCAGGAAGCGGGCCCAGCTCGGCAGGAAGGGGCCGACCACGAGCACGACGACCAGCGCCGCGGCGAGCCCGAGCCCCGGGGCGGCGGAACGCGCTCATATCTTCCGCGCCTCCGCCGCCACGAACAGCCCGCGCGGCCGGAACGCCAGCACCAGCGCCATCACCAGGTAGATGCTGAAGAGCTCGACCTCGGGGAGCAGGTGGACCGAGCCCGAGCGCACCAGCCCGACGATGACCGCGCCGAGCGCCGCGCCCGCCAGGCTGCCCAGCCCGCCGATGACCACCACCGCGAAGGCGAGCACGATCACCTCGACGCCCATGCCCGGGACGACCGACACGGTCGGCGCGGTGAGCGCGCCGCCGAGCGCCGCCAGCGTGGTCCCGAGCGTGAAGGTGACGAGGTAGACGCGGCCGACGTTGATGCCCATCGCCGCGCTCACCTCGCGGTCGTGGATCACCGCGAGCAGCAGCTTGCCGTGGCGCGTCCGCGTAGATGCCGAACCGGAGCGCCAGCGCCGACCGCCACCGCGGCGATCACCAGCAGCACGTTGTACACCGGGTAGGTCAGGTCGCCGAGCTCGACGTTGCCGAGCAGGCCGTACGGCTCGGAGACGAAGTACGACTCGACGCCCCAGATCAGCTTGATCACGTCCTCGAGGATCAGGAACAGCGCGTAGGTGACGAGCACCAGCACGATCTCGTCCTTGCCGTACATGAAGCGCAGCAGGCCGCGCTCGATGGCGGGCCCACCACGACGCCGACCAGGATCGCCGAGACCACCAGCACCGCGTAGCTCCCGAGCGGCGGGAGCCCGGCCCGCAGCCAGGCGCCGGCCAGCGACGCGGCCACGTAGGCGCCGAGCGCGTAGAGGCTGCCGTGCGCCATGTTGAGGATCTTCATGACGCCGTAGATCAGCGTCAGCCCGACGGCGATGATGAACAGCCACGACGAGTAGATGATCCCGTCGACCAGGATGGCGACGAGGCCGTGCTCACGGCGACCTCGCCGAGTCTGCGCGCCCGGGGCGACGCCGCGGCGCTCACTTCCGCGCGACCGGCTTCACGCCTTGAACCCGTCTTGATCCAGTCGGCGCTCTTCACGCCGTCCGGCGGGTTGACCTTGTCCGGCCGGGTAGCTGCTTCACGTTCACGACGGTGAGCTTGCCGCCGGCCGTGCTTGACCGTCCCGTAGACGGTGCCCTGCGACCGCCTGGTGCCCCTTGCCGAGCGCCATCGTCGACCTTGCCGCTCGGGCGTCTCGAAGGTGAGCCTCTCGAACGCGGCGATCACCTGGTCCTGGCTCGGCGCTGGCCGCCGCCGCCCTGCGCCTTCTCGTAGGCCGCCTTCAGGCCGAGGAGCGCCTGCGCCATCTGGTAGGCGGGGTAGTTCGGCGACGACGCACGTAGCGGTCCTCGTACGCGTCGCGGAACCAGCGGTTGAGCTCGTTGTCCGGCGCGAACACGCCGTAGGGCCCGCGCGCGCCGATGACTGGTGCCGTCGGGGATCTGCGTACCGGCCGCTCGCAGCGTGGCGGTCTCGCCGGCGGTCAGGACCACGGTGGTCTTCTTGAAGCAGCGCCGCGCGGCACCCCTGCAGGATCGAAGCGCCTCGAGGTCGCCGCCCCAGAAGCTCGAGTGGATCGACGTCGGCGCCGGCCGCTCAGCAGCGCCGAGATCTCGGCGCCGTACTGCCCGGCCAGCAGCTTCGGCATCTGCGAGGTGGTGATCTGGACGTCGGGGCTTGAGCACCTTCATGGCCGCCTCGAAGTCGTTCCAGGAGTCCTGGCCCCAGGCGTAGTTCTGGTTGATGCCGGCGATCGGTCTTCAGCGTTCGGCATCATCTCGGTCACGTAGAGCGCGGCGCGCCACGTTGTCCATGGCGGCGTGGCGCGCCGGTGCGGAACACGTACTTGTAGCTCGCGTCCTCGAAGATGCGCGGCGTGCCGCAGTCGAAGAAGATGGTGAGCTTCTTCAGCTCCTCGGCCACCGGCGCCACCGCCAGGCAGTCGCCGCTGGAGATGTAGCCGATCACCGCGTCGACGTTCTGGCGCTGGACCAGGTTGCGGAACTCGGTGACCTGCTTGGTCGTGCCGCCCGCCTCGTCGACGAAGACGCAGCTGCGATCGGCGCGCCGCCGAGCCCCTTGGTGGCGTAGGGCGCCGGCATCTTCCCGGCGTTGAGCGCCTCGACGATGACCTCGGCGCCGTTCCGCGCCGGCACGCCGAACGGGCCGGCGGCCGCGCCGGACAGGAAGGTGACGATGCCGATCTTGAAGGGCGCGGGCTCGGCCGCGGGCGCTTGCGCGCGAGCGCCGCCGGCCGCGCCGAGCGCGATCAGGACTGCGATGGGGAGCAGCGTGCGACGATGCGGTGCGTTCATGTCACTCCTCCGTCGGGTTCGTGAAGCGGTGACTCTCGAGGACCATCTGCGTCAGGTGGAGCTCCATCAAGGGGCGACTCGGGGACCTCCGGGCGGGGGGCCGGGCGCCGCCCTCGCATCCGCGCTGCGTCGGGGAGCCGGCCCGGTCCGGCCGCCCCCTCCCTTCACTCCGGGATGCCGAGCACCTTCTTCGCGAGCCTCGCCTTGCCCGGGAGATCCGCCTGCCGGAGCATGACGATCCGCTGGGCCTGCGGCGAGCCGGCGCCGTGGAGGGCCTCGACCAGCGTCGACACCGAGGTCATCCCCTCGATGTAGCGGACCAGCTTCCGCTTGGTGTCGGTGTCCGTGCCGCTCTTCCCGGCGAAGTACTTGCGGAGGAGGCCGCCGATCTCGCCGCTCTGGAAGTCGGCGTCGGCCGGGAGGGTCGAGAGGATCCCGCCCCCGACGTCGTGCGCCAGCCGGGCCACCTGGTACACGAAGCGCGTGACGTTCTGCTTCACGGTGTTGGCGAGGAGCGGATCCACCAGCCAGTTCCCGGCCGGGAGCCGCTTCGCGAGCGCCGACGAGCCGATCGCGCCGGCGAAGTTGGTCTCCACCAGGTGCACCATCTCGGTGAGCTTGTCCTTCACGATGGCGTTCCCGAGGGTGCCGCTCAGCTCGGCCAGCAGCGCCGTCGCGCCGAGCAGCACGTCGGCGTTCCCGGCCTTGCAGCCGCCGTAGTTGGCGCGGTGCCACGCCGCGAAGCGGTCGACCAGGACGCCGGCGAACTCCCCCTCGCCGGCCAGGAACACCCGCTCGGTCGGGACGAACACGTCCTCGAAGATGAGGGTGCACTCGCCCCCGACGACGCCGTAGGGCGTGCCGCAGTCGATGCCCTCCTCCTCCTTGCGGTCGTCGTTGGTCTGGCGGCCGAACACCAGGGTCAGGCCGGGGGCGTCGACCGGCACGGCGCAGGAGACGGCGTAGTCCGCCCCCTCCGGCGGCACGCCCAGGGTCGGCATCACCAGGATCTCGTGGGAGTTCAGCGACCCCGTGATGTGGGCCTTCGCCCCGCGGATCACGATGCCGTCGGGACGGCGCGCCACGATGCGCACGTACAGGTCGGGATCGGCCTGCTTCCACGGCGGGAGGCGACCGGTCGCCCTTCACGTCGGTCATCGCCCCCGCGCACATGAGGTCCTCGCGCTGGACCCGCGCGAGGAAGCGCAGGAAGCGCTGGTGGTAGTCGGTCCCCCGGGCGCGGTCGACGTCGTGGCTCACCGAGAAGATGGCGTTGATCGCGTCCAGGCCGACGCAGCGCTGGAAGCAGGTGCCGGTCTCCTGGCCGACGAGGCGGAGCATCTCGATCTTCTTGAGGAGGTCGTCGACGCTCCAGAAGAGGTGGGTGAACCGCGAGATCCTCGATCCGTCCAGGCTCGAGGTGGCGGTCATCACGTCCTCGTGGGTGCGGCGGAGGTCGTAGGTGGCCGCCGCGGTGCGCACGTGGGGCGCCATGGCGGGGTGGTCGTAGGGGTGCTCGATGCGCTCGCCGCGGTAGAAGACCCTGGGCTTCAGCTTCCTGAGGCTCTCGACGTACTCGGTTCCGTTCATCATGATCAGGCTTCCTCCCGGGCGCGGTCGGCCCACTCCTGTTGCAGCTGCTTCTTCAGGACCTTCCCGCCGGCGTTGCGCGGGATCCTCTCGACGACGCGGACCGAGACCGGGACCTTGTAGTCGGCGAGCCGGCCGCGGCAGTGGGCCACCACCTCCCCCGGCGCCACCCGGGCGCCGGGGAGCGGCACCACGCAGGCGGCGGGGACCTCCCCGAAGACCGGGTGAGGCACGCCGAACACCGCCGCGTCCATCACCCCGGGACACGCGGCGAGCACGTTCTCGACCTCGAGGCCGTAGACCTTCTCGCCGCCCCGGTTGATCATGTCCTTGGTGCGATCGAGGATGAAGACGAACCCGTCCCCGTCGATCCGCGCCACGTCGCCGGTGCGGAGCCAGCCGTCGCGGATGGCCGCCGCCGTCTTCTCGGGCGCGCCCCAGTAGCCCTGCACGACGTGCGGGCCGCGGAGGTGGAGCTCACCGGCGCTCCCGGGCGGCAGCGGCCGCCCTGCCTCGTCGCGCACCTCGGCCTCGGTGCCGGGCACCGGCAGCCCCACCGAGCCCGCCCTGGTGAGCACCGCCTCCGCCGGCAGCACCGTCCCGAGCGACGAGCACTCGGTGAGCCCGTAGCAGTTGTGCAGCTCCACGCCGGGGAGGAGCCGCCGGATGGCCTGGATGGTCTCCGGATCCATGGGCGCCCCGCCGTAGGCGGCCAGGCGGACGTGGGAGAGATCGTACCGGTCCAGATCGTCGCGGAGCGCGATGAGCTTGTAGATGGCCGGCACGAGGAACAGGGTGGTCACCTCGTGACGGCCGGCCAGCTCGAGCATCGGCCCGGTCTCGTACTCCTGCTGGAGCACCGCGGTGGCGCCGGCGGCGAGGAGCGCCAGGAGCTGCGAGTGCAGGCCGGTCACGTGGAAGAGCGGGAGCGTGAGGAGCCCGACGTCGTCCTCGCGGTAGCCGAGCGTCCGCCGGCACGAGGCCACGTTGAAGAGCGCGTTCGCGTGGGAGATCATCGCGCCCTTGGGGAACCCGGTCGTGCCCGAGGTGTAGAGCAGGCAGGCCACGTCGCCGCGCGCCACCGGCGCCGGGGCGAGCAGCGGCGCCCCGTCGAGCGCCGCCGCGAACGGCACCGCGTCGCCCCGGGCCTCGTCCACCAGCACCCAGGTCCGGACCGAGCGCGCCTCCGGCAGCGCGGCCAGCCGCGCGTGGTGCGCGCTCGTCGTCACCACCGCCGAGGCCCCGCAGTCGGAGAGCACGTAGCCCAGCTCCCCCGGCGAGAGCCGGAGGTTCATGGGGACCGCCACGGCCCCGGCCGCGACCGCGCCGAGGTAGGCGACCGCGAACTCGGGCAGGTTGGGGAGGAGGATCCCCACGCGCGCGCCGCGGCCGGCGCGCTCCGCCACGAAGGCCGCGAACCGGGCGCAGTCCTCCTGCAGCGCGCGGTAGGTGACCGTCCGCGCCCCGTGGACGATCGCGACCTTCTCCGGGACGCGGCGCGCCTGGATCCAGGGGATCTCGGCGATCGACCCGAGGCGGAGGGGGTCCTCGAGCGGCGAGGTCACCATATGGTCCACCCTCCGTCGACGTAGACGGTCTGGCCGGTGACGAAGTCGGAGGCGCGGGAGGCGAGGTACACGAGCGTGCCCTCGAGCTCCTCCGGCTGCCCCCAGCGGCCCATGGGCGTGCGCTCGTTGATGAACCGGAAGCGCGCCGGATCGTCCCGGAGGGCCGCGACCAGCGGCGTCTCGAAGTAGGTGGGGCCGATGGCGTTCACGTTGACGCCGTGCCGCGCCCACTCGATCGCGAGCACCTTGGTGAGCTGGACGACGCCGCCCTTGCTCGCGGCGTAGGCGAGCTGGTTGTTCATGCCCACCGCGCCGAAGATGGAGGAGACGTTGACCACCTTCCCCTTGCCGCGCGCCACCATGTGGGCGCCGACCTCGCGCGCCACCAGGAAGTAGCCCTTGAGGTTGGTGTCCACGACGCGGTCCCACTCCTCCTCGGACAGCTCGAGCGCGGGCTTGCGGACGTTCACCCCCGCGTTGTTCACGAGGATGTCGATCCGCTCGAAGGCCTCGAGGGCCGACGTCACCGCCCGGCGGACGCTGCCCGCGTCGAGCACGTCGAGCGGGAAGACCTCGGCGCGCACCCCCAGCTCCTCCACGGCCGCGCGGGTGGAGCCGAGCCCCTCCAGATCCCGGGCGCAGAGCGCCAGCGCGGCGCCGGCCCGCGCCAGGCCGATCGCCATCGCCCGGCCGAGCCCCCTCGACGCGCCCGTCACCAGGGCGACCTGGCCCGTCAGATCGAAGAGCGCGCTCCGCATCGCCACGGCCTCTCCTCCCCTGCCGTCAGACGGCGAGGAACTTCCGCACCGCCTGCTCGTCCCGGCAGATGTCCTCCATCGACCCCTCGAGCTGCACCCGCCCCTTCTCGAGCACGTAGCCGCGATCGCACACGCGCCGGCAGAACCGCAGGTTCTGATCCGCCAGCAGCACGGTCACGCCGCGCCGCTTGATGAGCTGGATCACCTCCGCGATGTGCGCGACCACCAGCGGCGCGAGCCCCTCGGACGGCTCGTCGAGCAGGAGCAGCGCCGGGTTCGCCATCAGCGCCCGGCCGATGCCCAGCATCCGCTTCTCGCCGCCGGAGAGGTTCTGCCCCTTCGCGGCGCCTAGCTCGCCCAGCTTGGGGAGCACCTCGACGATCCGCGCGCGGTTCCACCAGCCGTCCCGCCGGGACACTCGCCGCGCGAGCTCCAGGTTCTCGTCGCTGGTGAGGGTCGGGAAGATGCGATGATCGTCCGGCACGTAGGCGATGCCGCGCCGGGCCACCGCGTCGGCGGGGAGCCCGCGGATCTCCCGGCCCTGGAAGCGGATCGAGCCGGCGCGCGCCGGGGTGAGCCCCATGATCGACCGGAGCGTGGTGGTCTTGCCGACGCCGTTCCTCCCCAGGAGGGCGACGCTCTCGCCCGCCTGCACGGAGAGCTCGATCCCCTGCAGGACGTGGCTGGTGCCGTAGAACGTGTCGACGCGCGAGAGCTCGAGGGTCATGGCGAGACCGCCGCCTCCGGGCCGGGGCCCGGCAGGAGCTCGGGGACGTCGGGGCCGAGGTAGACCTCCCGCACCCCCTCGTCGGACCGCACCCGCTCCGGCGTGCCGTCGCAGAGGATGCTCCCGCGGTGCAGGACCACCACCCGGGCCGAGAGCGAGAACACGACGTCCATGTCGTGCTCGACCAGCACGAAGGTCGTCCGCCCGTCCCTCGCGAGCGCGCGGATCGAGTCGAGGAGCCGCGCCCGCTCGACCGGGTTCATGCCGGCGGTGGGCTCGTCGAGGAAGAGCAGGGCCGGCCGCGCGGCCAGGGCCACCCCGACCTCGAGCAGGTGCTTGTCGCCGTGCGAGAGCGCGCTGGCGGGGGTGTCCCGCCGGGCGGCGAGGCCGATCCGCTCCAGCATGGCCTCCGCCTCGGCGAGGGCCGCCGCCTCGCGCCAGATCGGGGCGAAGAGGCGCCGCGCCCGGCCGGCCGCGGCGAGCGCCGGGATGAGCACGTTCTCGAGCGCCGTGAGCTGCGGGAAGACGTTCACGATCTGGAACGAGCGGCAGATCCCGAGCCGGACCCGCGCGTGCACCGGGAGGCGCGTCACGTCGCGCCCGCGGAAGAGCACGCGCCCGCGCTGCACCGGCAGGTGGCCGCTGAGCAGGTTGATGAGCGTGGACTTCCCGGCGCCGTTCGGGCCGATGACGGAGGTGAGCACGCCCTCCTCGAAGGCGAGGTCCAGGTTCTCCGCCGTGCAGACCTTGCCGAACCAGTTGGTGAGCCGCTCGGCCCGCAGGATCGGCTCGCTCATCGCCGCGCCTCCGCCCGCCGGGCCAGGGCCTGCTGGATCGTGCCGACCACGCCGCCGCGGAAGGCGCCGATGATGAGGAGGAGCACGACCCCGAAGCCGAGCATCCAGTGCTCGGTGAAGCGCTGGATGACCTCGCGCATCGCGACGAAGAGCAGGCTCCCCACCAGCGGGCCGGTCAGGGTGCCGAGCCCGCCGAGGAGGCTCACCAGGATCGGGTCCGCCGAGTGGGTCCAGTGGGCCATGAACGGCCGCGCGTTGCTCTCCAGCAACGCCTCGAGCGCGCCGGCCAGCCCGGCGAACGCGGCGCTCAGGACGAAGACCGCGAGCCGGTACCGCCGCACCGGGACCCCCGCGAACTCCGTGCGCGTGGCGTTCTCGCGGATGCCGGCCAGGACCAGGCCGAACGGCGAGCCGCGGAGGCGCTGCGCCACCCAGATCGCGCCCGCGAACAGCGCCAGCACGAGGAAGTAGAACTGCGACTCGCGCGCGATGGGCAGGCCGACGTCCCCCCACAGCGTGATGGGCCGGCGCGCGATGCCGATGAGCCCGTCGTCGCCCCCGGTGATCTCGCGCGCGTTCCACACCAGCGCGAACACCATCATCCCGAAGGCGAGGGTCAGCATCGAGAAGTACACCTCGCTGCTGCGCACCGAGAGGAAGCCGATGGCCACCGCGAGCGCCGCGGCGGCGGCGACGCCCACCGCGATCCCCAGCAGCGGGTGGGCGGAGACGTGGAGCGAGAAGAGCCCGAGCCCGTAGGCGCCGGCCGCGTAGAACGCGCCGTGCCCGAAGGAGAGGAGCCCGGTCCGACCGAGCAGGAGGTCGTAGCCGATCGCGAAGATCCCGAGCAGCATCACCCGGATCGCGAGGTACGTGACGAACTTGCCCGCCACGAGCGGCAGGGCGGCGAGGGCCGCGAACACCGCCACCCAGGCCGCGAGCTGGAGCGCCCTCCCCCTGGTCATCGCGCGGCCCCGAAGAGGCCGCGCGGGCGCCACAGCAGCACCCCGGCCATGAGGATGAAGGTGAGGAACATGTCGAAGGCCGGGAAGAAGCGGGTGCCGACCGCCGAGAGGACGCCGATGACCGCGGCCCCGGCGAAGGCGCCCTTCAGGCTCCCCAGCCCGCCGATCACCGCCACGATGAAGGCCTCGATGATGATGGCCTCGCCCATCCCGGCGGTGAGCAGCCCGACGTAGGGGACCGCCAGCGCGCCGCCGAGCGCGCCCACCCAGCACCCGAACGCGAAGACGCCGCTGAACAGCGCCGGCACCGGCACGCCGATGGCCGCCGCCATCTCTCGGTCCGAAGAGGCCGCCCGGACGATCCGCCCGGCCCAGGTCCGCTCCAGGAGCGCCCACAGGCCGAGCGCCACCAGCGGGCCGACCGCGATGATGAAGAGGCTGTAGACGGGGAACTTCCTGCCGGCGACCAGGACCGATCCGGCGAGGCCCGCCGCGACGGGGGGCCGGATCGAGCCGGCGCCCCAGAGGATGGTCACGAGGTTGTCGAAGATGAGGACGAACGCGAAGGTGAGGAGGAGCTGGTACGGGAGCGCCAGCTGGTAGACGCGCCGCAGGAAGAACCGCTCCATGAGCCAGCCGACCGCCGCGACCGCGAGCGGGCCGAGCAGCAGGCCGAGGTAGAAGTGCGGGCCGAGGTGCTTCATGAGCGTGAAGCAGACGTACGCGCCGAGCATGTAGAAGCTGCCGTGCGCGAAGTTCAGCACCCCCAGCACGCCGAAGATCAGCGTGAGGCCGCTCGCCACCAGCCAGATGAACATCCCGGAGGAGAGGCCGGCGAGCGCGACGTGGACGATCGATTCCATTCGGGCCGGGTCGGCGGGGGTCGAGCGGGCGGGCGCGGGACGTCCCGCGCCCGCCGCGCCGGATCAGGTGGTGAAGGGCGGCTGGCCGGCGGGGCCGTCGAAGGGCGGGCGGCTGAAGCACACGCTGGCCGGGATCACCTTCTGCTCGCCCATGATCCGGAACGGGTACCTGGGATCCGCCTTGGTCTTGCCCCACGGCACGTCGTAGACGGCCTGGTGATCTTCCTTGCGGAACAGCCGGCGGCCGGCGGGGGAGTCCAGCTCCATCCCCTCCATCGCCTGGATGACCGCCTTGGTCTCCTTCGAGCCGGCCCGCTCCACCGCCGCCTTGAACGCGTAGATCGAGGAGTAGGCGGTCTCCGACACGTACGCCGGGAAGTGGTTCCAGCGCTTCTGGAAGCGCGCGACCCAGTCCTTGTTCCTCTTCGAGTCCGGGTAGAGGAAGTAGTAGCGGCCGGAGATCCACACGCCCTCGGGCATGTCCGCGCCCAGCCCCTCGAGCACGTCCATGGCGGCGCCGACCGGGAACATCACGTGCTTCACCTTGTCGAAGAGCCCCGCCTCGCGGGCCTGCTTCACGAAGGTGATGAGCTCGCCCGCCCACTCGACCGAGTAGAGCCCCTCCGGCTTCGCGTCCATGATGGTGTTGATGTGGGAGCGGAAGTCGGTCGTGCCGGCCGGGGCGAAGGACTCCGCCACGAACTGGGTGCCGGGCTTCAGCTTCCCCAGCGTCTCCTGGAACATCTTCCAGCAGGTGAAGCCGTACTCGTACTTCGGGCTCACCGTGGCCCACCGGGTCGCCGGCAGGTCCTTCGCGACGAAGGCCGCGGCGTGCCCGTCCTGGTAGGTGGGCGTGCAGATGCGGAAGATCTGCCGGATCCCCTTCTTGAAGACGAACTCCTCGGTCAGCTTCTCGGTGGCGGCGTGCGTCACGATCAGCACCCGGTCGAGCTGCTCCACGATGGGCGCGATGGCGAGCGCCTGGCCGGAGGAGTCGATGCCGGCCAGGAAGTCCGCGCCCCAGCTGTCGACGAAGTAGCGGGCGTTCTTGATGGCGTCGTCCGGCTTCATGGTGGAGTCGCGCACGTCGAGCTCCACCTTCACGCCCGCGATCCCGCCCTGCTGGTTGATCTCGTCGACCGCCATGAGCGCGCCCATCTTGTGGAACTCGCCGTAGCCGGCGAGCGTCCCGGAGAGCACGGTCTGGTAGCCCGATCTTGATGGGCCCCTTGATCTTCGGGGTGGCGGCGAAGGCGCCTCCGGGGAAGGCCGCCCCGGCGGCCGCGAGCACCGAGGCGCTGCCGGTCAGCTTGAGGAAGGTGCGACGGTCGACGCGCTTCTTCATGCCGGTCTCCTCTTCTTGTGGGGCGCGCCCGCCCTGCCGGCCGGGCGCGTCGGGGGGGCCTGCCTGGTCACGGACGCATCGCTCGATGCGCCCATGCATCGCTGCGGTCCTTCCTCGAGCTCCTCGCCGCGCTCCACCTGGACGCCCTGCGACGCGAACCGGATGGGCAGATCCGCGACGTCGTGCTGACCGAGCCCCAGGTAGGCCACCAGCTGCTCGCCGTCACCCGACGGCAGGAGCACCAGATAGCCCAGCGGAATCGAGACCTCCGCCAGCACGCGCAGGACGACGGCGGCGTCGCGCGCCTCGCGGAGGCGCAGGACGTAGCGGTCGGCCACTCCGACGCGCCGCGCCAGATCGTGGTCAGGGTCGCGTCGCTCGCGTCGGTCCGGCGCCTTGCGCGTGCTCCCCGCCGCCTTCGCCATGCACCTGCCTCCTGGAGTGGGGCCGGGCACTGCGAGCGCCGTTCCAACGCGCCGGCGTCGTCACCGCGCGGCTGGACGTGCGCGTGCCCGCTGGGGATTCCGCCCGGACGGGAGCGGAGGCGGCGCGCGGCCGGGCGATGCGGCGGCGCATCGGGCGGGGGACGCGCGGCGCGGGGGGCACGGCCTCGGCCGCGCCGGGGGGGGGGACGGAGGTGCCGCTCGAGACGGATCAGCGGCGCGGCGGGCGGCGGCCTTCCTGCGCCGGGAGGCCGAGCTTGAACCGGCGCAGCTTGCGGACGACGGTGGACTGGTTCACGCCGAGGCGCCTCGCCATCGCGTGCGTCGTCCCGCACTCGGCGCGGCAGCGCTCGAGGATGCGCCGCTCCACGGCCTCGAGCGCCTCGGCCAGCCCCGCCTCGGGGCCGAGCGCGCCGGGCTCGGCGACATCGTGGGCGCCCCCGCGCTGGATCTCGACGGGGAGGTGCTGCGGCTCGAGCCACTTGCCGTCGGCCAGGATGAACGCCCGCTCGACGACGTTCTGGAGATCGCGGACGTTCCCGGGGAAGGCGGACCCGGCGAGCAGGTCGAGCGCCTCGGGCCGCAGCCGCTTCGCCTTGCCGTACTTGCGGTTGAGCTCGCCGAGGCTGCGCTCCACCAGCGGCAGGACGTCCTCGGGGCGCTCCCGCAGGGCCGGGACGTGGATGGGGAACACGTTCAGCCGGAAGAAGAGGTCCTCGCGGAAGAGCCGCTCGCGGATCATCGCGCGGAGGTCGCGGTTGGTGGCGGCGACGATGCGCACGTCGATCCTCCGCACGCGCGCGGCGCCCACCCGGCGGATCTCGCGCTCCTCGAGCGCCTTGAGGAGGGTCACCTGGAGGGCGAGGGGGATCTCGCCGACCTCGTCGAGGAAGAGCGTCCCGCCGTCCGCGAGCTCGAACAGGCCAGGCTTCCCGTGCTGGGAGGCGCCGGTGAAGGCGCCGCGCTCGTAGCCGAACAGCTCCGACTCCATCAGCCCGGCCGGGATCGCGCCGCAGTTCACGTGGATGAACGGGCCGCCCTTCCGAGCGCCGAGGTTGTGGACCAGGCGCGCCAGCATGCCCTTCCCCACCCCGGACTCGCCGGTGAGGAGCACCGGGGAGTCGACGTCGCTCACGCGGACGACCAGGCCGACGCAGTTCTCCATGGCCTCGCTGCGGAACACCACCGCCTCCCGGTCGACGCCCTCGAGGCTCGCCTTCTTGAGCTCGTCCCGGTAGCGGCGCGCGAGCGTCCTCGACTCGTTCACCTCCTCCCGGAGCTGGCTCAGCTCGGTGATGTCGCGCACGTTGCTCACCACCAGGACGATCTCGCCGCGCTCGTCGAACACCGGATTGCCGGTGACGATCGCCGTCCGGCCGTTCGAGAACTGCTGCATGATCGTGACGCGCCGGCGCTTCTCGAGGACCTCCAGGGTCACCGACTGGTTGATGGTCCCCTGGCGGACCAGCTCCCGCATGTTCTTCCCCTGGACGTCCTCGGCCAGGAGGCCGGACACGCGGAGGTAGGCGCTGTTGAAGAACAGCCCGTCGGCGTTCCCGTTCGCGATGTAGAGCCCGTCGTACGACGAGTGGATGACGGTGTGGAGCTGCGCCGCCAGCTCCCGGTAGGTCTGGAGCTCCTTCGCGGTCTCCTCGTAGCGGGAGATGTCCTTGAAGACGCTGATGACGCCGACGACCTCGGGGCCGTCGAACACCGGGCTTCGATCGGCGATGACCGTCCCCCCGCCGCGCGGCTGGATCTTCACCCCCCACTGCGGCTCCCCGGTGCGGAGGATGGCGCGGAAGGCCTCGCCCGACCCCGGCACCACGTCCTCGATCCGCTCCCCGAGCAGCTCCCCGCGCGGCGTGGCGAGGATCTCCTCGGCCGCCGGGTTCGCGTAGCGGATGCGGCACTCCTGGTCCGTGCAGACCATCCCCACGCTCGCCGCGCCGAGCACGAGGTCCCAGCGGAACGGGCGTGAGGTCTCGGCTGTCCGAGCGGGCATCGGTGGACGCTCCGGGTCTCTGGAAGGCCGCACCCGTCCGGCGCTGCGCGCGACGGCGGGAACGGAACGCTAGCACGCGGCGCGCGGGCGCTTCAACGGCGTGCGACGGGCCTTCACCCCGGGAGCGAGTCCGGGGGATCAACCCCGCCAAGGCCCGCTCGCCCGGAGCGCGGCCACGATGGCCCGCGTCGAGGGAGAGCGGTTCAGCGTGTAGAAGTGGACCCCTGGCGCGCCGCGGCGGAGCAGGTCGGCGCACTGCAGCGTCGCGTAGGCGACGCCGAGCTCACGCGCCGCGTCGGGGTCCTCTCGCCGGACCTCCATGGCCGCCTGCAGCGGGGGCGGGATGCAGGCGCCGCACATGGCCGTGAAGCGCTCCACCTGCTCGACGTTGGTGAAGGGCATGATCCCGGGCACGATGGGGACCGCGATCCCCGCTGCCCGGGCCCGCTCCACGAAGCGCAGGTAGTGCCCGTTCTCGAAGAAGAGCTGCGTGACGAGGAAGTCCGTCCCGGCGTCGACCTTGGTCTTCAGGTGGCGCAGGTCGAGGGCCAGGTCGCGCGTCTCGACGTGCCCCTCGGGATAGGCGGCCGCCCCGACGCAGAAGGGCCAGCGCGAGGGCTCCGAGCGGATGAATGCCACCAGCTCGCTCGCGTACGCGAAGCCGTGCGGGTGCGGCGCGAAGGCGCTCTGGCCGCGCGGCGGGTCCCCGCGCAGCGCGAGCACGTTGGTCACGCCCGCGGCCGCCACCTCGTCCAGCACCGCGGCGATCTCCTGGCGCGAGGCGCCGGCGCAGGTGACGTGCGCCATGGTCTCGACCTCGCTGTCGCGCTTCAGCCGCTTCACCAGCTCGAGCGTCCGGGCGCGGGTCGAGCCACCCGCGCCGTAGGTGACCGACACGTAGGCGGGCCCGAGCGGGCGCAGCGCCTCCACCGTCTCGAACAGCGCGCGCACGCCCTCGTCGGTCTTCGGCGGGAAGAACTCGAAGGAGAAGATGGGCTCGCCTCGCTCTCTGGCGAAGCGCAGGAGCTCGGAGATCCTCACGCCGGCCGACATTAGCCGCCCACCGGGCGGGGCGCCAGCCTGGACCAGGTTGACAGGCCGCCGCCGGCGGGTGAATGACTGCCGCGATCATGCCAGGCCCGCCGCGCTACATCACGCCCGAGGGGTTCCGCCGGCTGGCGGCCGAGCACGAGCGCATCTGGTCGGTGGAGCGCCCCCGGGTGGTCGCCGAGGTCGAGGCCGCCGCCGCGCTGGGCGACCGGAGCGAGAACGCCGAGTACGTCTACGGCAAGCGCAAGCTGCGCGAGCTGGACCGGCGCCTGCGCTTCCTCTCGCTGCGGATGGACGCGCTCACGGTGATCGAGCCGGCGCCGCACCCGGCCGGCCGCGCGTACTTCGGCGCCTGGGTCACCGTCGAGCACGACGACGGCGCCGCGCGGACGTACCGGCTGGTGGGCCCCGACGAGCTGGAGCCTTCGGCGGGGCGCATCAGCGTCGACTCGCCGCTCGGGCGCGCGCTGCTCGGGAAGCGCCCCGGCGACGTGGTGGTGGTGCAGCGGCCGGCCGGGCCGGCCGAGCTCGAGGTGGTCCAGGTCACCTGGACCGCGCCGGAGGGAGCATGACCGACCTGGACGACCGCGCCGCGCAGCGAGCCCTGGTCGAGCGCTTCGCGCGCGAGCACCCCGGCAGCGTCCTGTACGACGGCGTCCACCCTCCTCGACGTGCTGGTCGGCGAAGGCGGCCTCCCGCTCGACTGGCGGCGGGTGGTGGTCGTGGAGGAGCGGCGCGACGCCGACTCCGGCCTACCGTACCTGGCGGTCCGGCGAGACGACGGCGCCGAGATCGCGATCGCTCAGCAGGGGGTGGTGTTCCCGCCCTCCACCGCGTCGACCGGTCCGCTCGACGGGGTCCCGCGCGCGGTCTGCTTCCGCGACCTGGCGCAGGCGGAGGGACGCCTCACGCACTTCCTCGTCGATCACCCGGGCGAGACCCCGGAGCCGGCCCACGTCTCGCTCTTCATGCTCTGCCTCGCGGTGGTGGACGGCGCCCGCGCCGCCGGGTTCGACGTCGCGCGCGAGGAGCGACGGCTCGAGGCGGTGCTGAACGAGCTCGAGGCCCGACGGCGCGGGTAGCCCGTCGACGACCCCGGCCGCGCCCCCGCCGGCAGGCGGCCGCCCACCTGTCCGCCGGCGTCCTGCGCGACAGGGCCGGCAGTCCTCGATCGCCCGCGGGGCTGCCGGGCGGCGCGCCAGCGCGGGGGGCTGTGAGCGCCGGGGGCGATGCGCAGGCTTGTACTGGCGCGGGCCCGGGAGCGGGCGGGAGGAGGACACACATGACGACGTCGTGGAGGAAGATGAGGTCCATGCTCGATTCCGAGCTCTTGCTGAAGCGCATGGGGCTCGAGGAGCGCACGCCGACCGAGTGACTTCTTCACCGGGCTGGGTCTCTTCTCGGTGGGCATGCTGGTCGGCGCGGGGCTCGGGCTGCTCTTCGCGCCCCGGCGCGGCGAGGACACTCGCGCCACGCTCCAGCGCGAATGGCGAAGAGGACGGGCAAGGAGATGGGGCTCGACTATCAGTCGATGGGCCGAGACGGCCATGCCGCCGCCGGGCTCCGGGCACTGATGACGTCCGTGATCCGCGATCACCTTACGGTGTCGCGGCTCACGCTGTCGTTCAGCGCTTCGGCAGCGGGGCCCGGCGGCCCCGCCCCGCCCGGCAAGGCCGGTCAGGGCCCCACCGGCTCGCGGGGTCCCATGCGCGCCGACGCGAGTGGCTCGCCACTCCGCGTCGGCGCGATTTGCCACGGGGCCTGAGGCGTTCCGCCACGCTCGAGGGCGGGCCTCGTCTCCTGGGCCCGACCGTACGGCGGCGGTCAGCGGCTCCAGGGCCGGCCTCGGCCGGGAAGTGACGGCTCCTCCGCCGCCAGGGCGGCCAGCCTGCTCCACAGTTGGTCGGTGCCCGGTCCCCTCGACCGCCGAGAACGGCACCACGTCGCCGCGCGCGGCGCCGAGCGCCCGCTCCGCCACCTGGAGCGCCGCCCCCGCCGCGGGACTTCGGGAGCTTGTCCATCTTGGTGGCCGCCACCACCACGCGCCGCCCCGCGGCGCGCAGGAAGGTCGCCGCGTCCTCGTCGCTCTCGGTCGGCGGGTGGCGCGCGTCCACGATCAGCACCACCGCGCGCAGCACGTCGCGCTCGCGCAGGTAGTCCTCGATCATGGCCGCCCAGCGGTCGCGCTCGTCCTTCGACACCTTGGCGTAGCCGTAGCCGGGGAGATCGCAGAACCGGAGGCTCCGGGGGCGCGCCGCGGGCGTGGGGCGGTAGAGACGTCGAAGAACTGGAGCGCGCGCGTGCGGCCGGGCGTGGCCGAGACCCGCGCCAGCCCCTTCCGGCGCGCCAGCGCGTTCAGCATCGACGACTTGCCCGACGTTCGAGCGGCCCACGAAGGCGAGCTCCGGGATGAGTCCCCGCGGCCACTCGGCGGGACGGGTGGCGGTCTTGTTGAAGTCGGCGGAGACGACCTGGATCGGCACACTGCCTCCTAGCGGCCCGGTACGGCGGGCCGCGCCGGCGGGCTCTTGCGGGGCGCGGGGGCAGGGCGGCCGATCCGGGCGCCGCTGGAGCCCTCGCCGGCGCGGCGTCCTTCGGGGCGGCCCGGGCCGCGCGCTCCGCGGTCCAGTGGTCGACGAGCGGCAGCTTCCGCACCGGCTGGAACGGCACCAGGCTCGGCGTCGAGTCGGTGTGGCAGGCGAGGCAGCTCTTCGCGTCGGGGTCGACGAGGCCGAGCGCGCGCGCCAGCTCCGGGTCCCGCATCACGTGGCGCACGGCGTAGAGGCGCCCCGGCCCGTGGCACGCCTCGCAGGACACACCCGGGATCCCGGTCCGCCGCGTCGGGCGCGTGGCACGACCGGCAGCGCTCGTCCTCGCGGCGCGCGGCCGGGCAGCGCCTCCAGCGGCGCGCGCGTGCGGGCCGGCGCGCCAGACCTCGTAGGCGGCGGGGTGGCAGGCCTTGCACGCCTCGGGGCCGACCCGATCGCTCGCGGCGAGCGCGACGGCGGGCAGCGCGGCGCGAGGGAGGGCGCATGTGAACGGGGAGCGCACGGGCCCGGAGTATAATGCGCCATGCGCCTTTCTCCCGCTTCACTTTGCTCGTTTCGCTCGCGCTCGGCCCGGCCGCGGCCTCGGCGCGGGCCTGGCGGGGCGTCGACCCCGGGCGTCACCTCCCAGGCCGACGTGGTCGGCCGCTTCGGCGAGCCGACCACGCGCGCGAAGCGCGGCGGACGGCTGGTGCTCGCCTACCACGGCGACGAGGCCCCGGAGGGCACGCGCCAGGCCCAGTTCCACCTCGACGCCGCCGGCACCGTCCAGGAGATCACCGTCTTCCTCGTCACGCCGCTCGACGCGGAGACCATCCAGGGCACCTACGGGAAGCCGCCGCACCGGACGTTCGTGGAGGACACCTTCCAGAAGGTCTGGGTGTATCCGGCGCAGGGCGTGACCGTCTACTTCGGCAAGGACGGGAGCGTCGAGGCGCTCTCCTTCGCCTCCGCGAAGGCGCAGGCCGCGCCCGCCCGGCCCCGCCCCTCGGCGGCGCCCGCCGCGGCCACGCCGGCCGCGCCGCCCCGCCGGTGCGCGCTGAGCTCCCCGTGCGCGTCATCGGCCTGACCGGCGGCATCGCCACGGGGAAGAGCACCTTCGCGGCCCTGCTGCGCGCGCGCGGCGCGCCGGTGGTCGACGCCGACGTGCTCGCCCGCGCGGTGGTCGAGCCGGGCACCCCGGCGCTCGAAGAGATCGTCCGCGCCCTCGGCCGGGAGGTGCTGCGCCCGGACGGCACCCTCGATCGCAAGCGCGTGGCGGACCGCGTCTTCGCCGACCCGGCCGCGCGCCGGCAGCTCGAGGCCATCACCCACCCGGCCGTCCGCCAGGCCATGCTCGCGGAGACGCGGCGGCTCGCGGGCGAGGGGCACGCGCTCGTGTTCTACGACACGCCGCTCCTGTACGAGGTCGGCCTGGACGCGGCGCTCGACGCGGTGGTGGTGGTCTGGGCCCCCGCCGCGCTCCAGCGTCGAGCGGCTGCGCCGGCGCGACGGCCTCTCCGAGGCGGAGGCGGACGCCCGGCTGGCCGCGCAGCTCCCGGTGGACGAGAAGGCGGCCCGCGCCGACCTGGTCGTGGAGAACGACGGGGCCGAGGCCGCGCTCGCCGCCAAGGCCGACCGGCTCCTCGCCGACCTCCGCCAGGGCCGGGGGCGCAAGCTTCCAAACCACCCGCCCGTGCGCTATTGACCGCAGCGATGGCCTCCCGCGCGCGCGTCCAGCTCGTCACCGGCTACCCCGGCTTCATCGGCAAGCGGCTGGTGCGGCGGCTGGTCGAGGACACGCTGCGCGGCTCGGGGCGGGTGGTCCTGCTGGTGCAAGCGAAGGACGCGGCCGCCGCGCGCGCGGACCTCGGCGCGCTCGGCGCCGAGGGCGCCGAGGTGGTCGAGGGCGACGTGGAGCTCATGCACCTCGGCCTCTCCGGCGCGGAGTGGAAGGCGCTCGCGCGGGAGGTGACCGACGTCTGGCACCTGGCCGCGCGCACCTGGCTCGGCGCGTCCCTGCGCCGAGATGCGGCGCGTGAACGTGGAGGGGACCCGCAACGTGCTCGAGCTCGGGCGCGCGGCGCGGAACCTCTCGCGCCTGAACCACTTCTCCACCGCCTACGTCTCGGGCCACCGGGTCGGCGTGATCCTCGAGGAGGAGCTGGCGATGGGCCAGCGCTTCCACAACGACTACGAGGAGACGAAGTACCAGGCCGAGCTGCTGGTGCGGCGCGCGCAGGCCGACCTCCCGGCCACCGTCTACCGGCCCGGCATCGTGGTGGGCGACTCGCGCACCGGCGAGATCGACCGCTTCGAGGGGCCCTACGCGCTGGCCATCTTCCTGGTCGCCTCGCCGCTCTCGGTGCCCCTGCCGCTCCCCGGCGACGCGGTGGCGCCGCTCAACGTGGTGCCGGTGGACTTCGTGGTCGACGCGGCGGTCGCGATCGGCGCGGAACCCGGCGGCGGTGGGGCGGACCGTCCACCTGGTGGACCCGGCGCCGCTCTCGGCGCGGCGGGTGTACGAGATGATCGCCGCGCGGGCCGGGAAGAAGCTGCCGGCCGTCTCGATGCCGGCCCGGGCCTTCCAGGCGCTGCTCCAGCTGCCCCTGCTCGATCGACTCTCGCGCGTGAACGGCCCCGCCATCGAGTACGTGAACCACCTCGCCATCTACAACTGCCGCCACCTGCTCGAGCTGCTCGACGGCACCGCGGTCCGGTGCCCCCCCATCACGACCTACCTGGACCGCCTCATCGAGTTCGTGCAGGGCACCTTCGAGCGGCGGCGCGAGGCCGAGCTGGCGCAGCTGGCGGGCGACGTGGACGACCCGCTCGATCCGCGCCCCGCCCTCCCCTGACGCCGCGCGTCAGCGCCCCCCGGCGTGAGCCGACTTGTGCTCCACCCCTTCCTCACCTACAGGGAAGGCATGAAACGCCTCCAGGACTTCACCGTGGGAGACACCTTCGAGGTGGTGCGCGAGGTCGATCCGTACCGGCCGATCTACTTCGCGGCGGCCTCCGGCGACTTCAACCCCATCCACATCGACGGGCGGGTCGGGCGCGCCGCTGGCCACGCCGGGGTGATCCTCCAGGGGATGTGCACGTTCTCGTGGCTCTCCGACGCCTGCGTCGCCTACCTGGGCGACCCCGCCCGCCTCCGGCGCATCCGGGCGCGGTTCGCCCGGCCCGTGCAGGTGGGCGACGTGCTCCGCCTCGCGGGGCGCTGCACCGCGGTGGAGGGCCCGCTCGTCCGGCTCGAGATCTCCGCCACCAACCAGAAGGGCGAGGACGTCCTGAAGGGCGCGGTGGCCGAGGGCCACTGCGGCCAGGAGTGAACGTGGCGATCGACCGCAAGCACCTGGGCAGGAAGTACGGACCGTACCGCTTCGAGGTGGGTCTCGAGCACGTGAAGGACTTCGCCGCCGCCACCGGCGGCGGGGTGCCCGGGCGCGTCTTCACCGCGCCGCCCTCCGACGCGCACCCCCTCACCTGGGACGAGGCGGCCGCGCGGGCCGGTCCCCACGGCGGGATCGTCGCGCCGCCCACCTTCGCCACCGCCTTCGCCATCCAGCCCTTCGCCACCGCCTGCGTCGACCCGGCGCTGGAGGTCGACGTCCTGCGCCTGGTGCACGGCGAGCAGTCGTTCGAATTCGAGGAGCCGGTCCGCCCCGGCGACGTGCTCGAGACCGCCGGGGAGATCACGCGCCTCCAGGAGCGGGGGAGCCTCGAGTTCCTCGAGGTGACCACCGAGACGCGCAACCAGCACGGGCGGGTGGTGGTGCGGGGCGTCTGGACGGCGGTGATCCGTGGGTAGCCGGCGCGCCGGCTAGGATGTGATCACCCCGTCGGCGATGAGGTTCGCCAGGATGCGCGCGGTGTCGAGGCGCGGCAGGCCCGAGAGCGCGAAGAGCGAGTCGTAGTCCACCAGCCCGTCGATCTGCGCGAGCAGGAAGCCGGCCCGGTGGTCCAGGTTCAGCCACATGACCTCCTCCGGCTTGATGGCGAGCCGGGGGACGCCGCCGAGGGGGCCGAGCTTCGACTCGTACATCGCGATGAGGGTGGCCTCGTTCTGGCGCAGGTAGGCGCGCGCCTCGCGGTGATCCGGATCGACCTGCAGGATCTTCTCGATGAGCTCGAGCGAGCCGGAGAAGTCGCCCAGCTGGAAGAGCTCGCGCGCCGCCTGGAGCCACACCTCCACGTCGTGCCGCGACCGGTCGACCGCCCGCGCCGGCGGCCCCTCCGGCACGAGCGGGCGCAGCTCCGACTTCTCCGAGACCGCCTCCAGGTCGAGGCCGCCGCCGACGTCGAGCTCGATGAGCGTCCCGGCCGGCCCGTCGTCCCAGGGCGACGCGGCGGGGTCCGTCGCGGGGGGCGGCGGGGCCGCGGGCGGCGCGGGACTCGCCGCGGGCGGCCGCTCCGGCGGCGCGCCGGGCGTGCCGTGGATGAGGTGCAGGTACGAGCGGGCCTTGGGGTTGCCGGGGTCGATCTCCAGCACCTCCTGGAACGACCTCAGCGCCTCGCCGACCCGCCCGGCCACGTACGCCTTGATCCCGTGATCGATGAGCTGGGCCACGCGCAAGGTCACCTCTCGCCCGGCCGGCCCGCGGCGGCGAGCCCCTTGAACAGCTCCAGCGTCCGGCCCAGGGCCGGCTCCTCGGCGGCCAGCGCCGCCGCGTCGCGCGCGTCGATGGCCTGCCGCGCGCGCGCCAGGACCCCCTCGGCCTTGTGGACCGCGTCCTTGCCGAAGCGGGTCTGCTCGAGCGCCGCCCGCACGGCCGGGCCGAGCGCCTCGATCTCGCGCACCACCTCGGCGGCGCGCTCCCGCCGCTGGTCGAAGTCGGTACCGGTCTGCTTCTTCTCGAGCAGGTCGTCGAGCTGCTCGTCCAGGATCCGCCGGAGCTCCTCCTCGGTCAGGCCGGAGGTGGCGGTGACCGTGATCGACTGCTGCTGCCCGGTCGCGACGTCGCGCGCGGAGACGCCCACGATGCCGTCGGCGCTGATCTCGAAGATGACCTCGATCTCCACCTCGCCGCGGCGCGCCGGGCGGATGCCGTCCAGCACGAACTCGCCCAGGAGCTCGTTGTCGACGGCGCGGTCGCTCGCGCCCTGCAGCACCGCGATCCGGACGGAGGTCTGGTTGTCCTGCACCGTCGTGAAGAGGTGCGTCTGGCTGGTCGGGACGGTGGTGTTGCGCGGGATCACGGTCTGGAAGTAGCCGCCCACCACCATGAGCCCGAGGTTCTGCGGCGTGACGTCGAGGAGCAGCACCTCGGCGCCCTGGGCCTGCGGCGCCGAGAGCGCGTGGGCCTGGATGGCGGCCCCGAGCGCCACCACCTCCTCGGGGTGGACGCCGCGGCACGGCTCGCGCCCGAAGAACTCCTTCACGGCGCGCTGCACCCGGGGCATGCGGGTCATGCCCCCCACCAGGATCACCTCGCCCACCTGCGCCGGCCGCACGCCGGCGTCGCGCAGGGTCCGCTCGGTCACCGCGATGCACCGCTCCACCAGGTCCTTGGTGAGCTCCTCGAGCTGCTCGCGGTCGAGCTGCCGGTCGAGGTGGAGCGCGCTCTTCCCGCCCCCGCCGCCCACCAGGAACGGCAGGTGGATCGAGGCGGCGGCGACGGAGGAGAGCTCGCAGCGGGCCTTCTCGGCGGCGTCCCGGAGGCGCTGCAGCGCCATGGTGTCCTGCCGCAGGTCGATGCCGCCGTTCTCCTTGGCGAAGCCGAAGGTGAGCCAGTCGATGACGCGCCGGTCGAAGTCCTCGCCCCCGAGGTAGGTGTCGCCGCCCACCGCCACCACGTCGTAGACGCTCCGGCCGATGTCG
Source organism: uncultured delta proteobacterium (assembly GCA_963733485.1). Lineage (GTDB taxonomy): Bacteria > Myxococcota > Myxococcia > Myxococcales > Anaeromyxobacteraceae > Anaeromyxobacter. The sequence continues at coordinate 93,114 of CAVTDL010000005.1, forward strand.
AGCACCGAGACGTCGAAGGTGCCGCCGCCCAGGTCGAACACCACCACCTTGCGCTCGAGCTGCTTGCCGAACCCGTACGACAGGGCGGCGCTGGTGGGCTCGTTGATGATGCGGAGCACCTCCAGGCCGGCGATCCGACCGGCGTCCTTGGTGGCCTGGCGCTGGCCGTCGTTGAAGTAGGCCGGGACGGTGACCACCGCCCGCGACACCGGCGCGCCCAGCCACGCCTCGGCGTCGGCCCTGAGCTCGGCCAGGATCACCGCCGAGATCTCCTGGACGGTCAGCGCCCGCCCGCCGATCTCGACCCGCACGTCGTTCCCGTCCGGCCCGGCCACGAGCCGGTAGGGCAGCACCCGCCGCGCGTCCTCCACCTCGCGCGAGCCCCAGCGCCGCCCGATCAGCCGCTTGGCGGCGAAGACGGTGTTCTCCGCGTTGGTGATGGCCTGCCGCCGGGCCAGCGCCCCCACCAGCCGGCGCCCGTTCCGCGCCACCGCCACCACCGACGGCGTGAGGAGCTGGCCGCTGCGGTTGGGGATCACGCGCGGGACGCCCTCCCGCACCACCGCCACCACCGAGTTGGTGGTGCCGAGGTCGATCCCGATCACCGGGCCCGGGTCGCTCATCCGAGGATGCTCCAGCGCAGCCGCTTCAGCCGCTCGCGGGCCGCCTCGAGCCGCGGGTCGAGCTCGACCGCGCGCTCCAGGGCGCGCCGCGCCTCCTTCCGCTCGCCCTGCGCGTCGAGGACCAGCCCGAGCGCCTCGTGGGCGACCGCGACCCTGGGACCGGCCCGGACGGCGGCGTCGGCCAGCGCGCGGGCGCCCTCCCGATCCCCGACCGCCAGCGCCATGCGCGCGGCGGCGGCGGCGGCCCGCACGTGGCGCGGGTCGGCCTCGAGGGCCTCGCGGAAGGCCGCCAGCGCGGTGGCCGGCTGCCCCATCACCTCGGCCGCGAGCCCCCGCTCGTACCGCTCCGCGGCGCGCTGGGCGGCGGCGCGGCGGCGCGCCTCCTCGGCGAGCGCCGAGAGCTCGGCGTTGGCGGGATCGAGCCCCTGCGCCACCAGCAGGTCGCCGGCCGCCTCGCCCACCTTGCCCCGCTCGAGCGCGTCCTTCCCGCGCCGGGTCAGCTCGGCCACCTGGGCGGCCCGCGCCAGGAGCGGGCTCTGGCGCGCGAGCCGGGCGCGGCGCTCCCTCGCGCGCCGCGCGTCGTCGACCTTGCTCGCCTCGAAGCGGGCGCGCTCCTCCGGCGGCGCGGTCTGGCGCGCATACTCGGCGCGCCGGAGGTCGTCGGTGAGGACGTCGCGCGCCTCGGTGAGCCGCCGGAACACGCGCTCCAGCCGCGCGCGGAAGCTGCCGAGCCGCTGGCCGGCGTAGCGGTCGGGGTGGAACACCTTCACCTTCTCGAGGTAGGCGGCGCGCGCCGCGGTGGCCGGCGCGTTCCAGGGGAGGCCGAGGAGCTTCCAGTGGGTGGCGGAGGCCAGGCCCTCCTCGGCGCGCAGGATCTCGAGGCGCCGGGCGGCGTCGAGGTCCACGTCCTCTTCCAGCGTCGCCGGATCCCCGGCGAGGCCGCTGTCCCGGTCCGCGCTCAAGCCGCCTCCCCGAAGTGCCGGCGATGGCGGAGCTTATCGGCGGAGGCGGCGGGGGGTCAACGCCGCGGCCGGGACGATGCCCGGCCCCCGGCGCCCCCGGCCGTGCGCGCCGGGACGGGCCGCGCTCACCGGCCGTCCAGCAGAAGCTCCAGCAGGGCCTTCTGGGCGTGGAGGCGGTTCTCGGCCTGGTCGAAGACGGCCGACTGCGGCCCCTCCAGCACCTCCTCGGATATCTCCTCGCCGCGATGGGCCGGCAGGCAGTGCAGCACCACCGCCTCCCGGCGGGCGAGCTTGAGGAGCGCCGCGTCCACGATGAAGCCGGCGAACTTGCGGACCCGCAGCTCCGCCTCGCTCTCCTGCCCCATGCTGGCCCACACGTCGGTGTTGACGACGTGCGCGCCCTCGACGGCCTCCGCGGGCGTGCGGAACACCCGCGCGCGCCCGCCGGCGCGGGCGACGAGCTGCGGGTCGGGATCGTAGCCCTCCGGGCAGGCCAGCCGGAGCTCGAACCCCAGCAGCACGCAGGCCTCGAGCCAGCTGTTGGCCATGTTGTTGCCGTCGCCCACCCAGGCCACCCGCAGGCCGGGGCGCGCCAGCGCGTCGGCCCCGAACCGCTCGGTGATGGTGAGCAGGTCGGCCAGCAGCTGGCACGGGTGCGACGCGTCGGTCAGCGCGTTCACCACCGGCACGTCGGCGAAGCGCGCCATCTCCTCGATCTTGGTGTGCTCGAAGGTCCGCACCACCAGGCAGTCCAGGTAGCGCGCGAGCACCCGGGCGGTGTCGCGGATGGGCTCGCCGCGGCCGAGCTGGGTGTCGCGCGGCGAGAGCAGCATGGCGTTCGCGCCGAGCTGCCAGGCCGCGACCTGGAACGACACGCGGGTGCGGGTCGAGGCCTTCTCGAAGACCAGCCCCACCGTCTTGCGCTCGAGGGGGCGCGGCCCGCTCCGGCCGAGCAGCTTCCACTCGGCGGCGCGCTCCACCAGCTCGAGGAGCTCGGAGCGATCGAGGTCGGTCAGGCGGAGGAAGTCGCGCTTCTGGCGGGGCGGGATTCCCATCTCGTGGTCCTCAGGCGGCGTGGGCGGGCGCCGCCGCGAGGGCGGCGCCGAGCCGCTCGACGGCCAGGTCGGCCTCGGCGGCGGTGAGCGTGAGCGGCGGCGCCAGCCGGAGCGCGTCGTCGCCGATGGCGTTCACGAGCAGCCCGCGCGCCCGGGCCTCCTTCATGACCTCTCCGGCCGCGACCCCCTTCACGACCAGGGCGAGCAGCATGCCCCGGCCGCGGACGCCGGCCACGCGCGCGGCGGGCGAGAGGGCCTCGAGGCCGGCCCGCAGCCGCGCCCCGACCTCGCGCGACCGCTCCAGCACCCCGTCCCCGAGCGTCCGGAGCACCGCCAGCGCGACCGCGCTGGCGAGCGGGTTGCCGCCGAAGGTGCTGCCGTGGCTCCCGGCCGAGAGGTGGAGGCCGGCCTCCTCGGTGGCGAGCAGCGCGCCGATGGGGAAGCCGCCGCCGAGCGCCTTGGCGCTGGACATGAGGTCCGGCGTGACGCCGGCCCACTCGTGCGCCCACATCCTGCCGGTCCGGCCGATCCCGGTCTGGATCTCGTCGAGGCAGAGCAGGACGCCCCTCCGGCGGGTCAGCTCGCGGGCGGCGCGCAGGTAGCCCTCCGGCGCCGGGATCACGCCGGACTCGCCGAGGATGGGCTCCACGATGAACGCCGCGGTCCGGTCGGTGAGGGCGGCCTCGAGCGCGGCCGCGTCGCCGAACGGGACGTGCCGCACGCCCGGCACCATCGGCTCGAAGCCCTTCCGGTACTTCTCCTGCCCGCCCACCGACAGGGTGAACAGCGACCGTCCGTGAAAGGAGTCGTGGCAGGCGACGATCTCGTGGCGCTCGGGGTGGCCGAGGTCGTGGTGGAACTTCCGGGCGAGCTTCAGCATCACCTCGTTCGCCTCGGCGCCGCTGTTGCAGAAGAAGGCGCGCGAGGCCCACGGGGTGACGGCGAGGAGCGCCTCGGCCAGCTCGACCTGGCGCGGGATGAAGTAGTGGTTCGACACGTGCCAGAGGGTGCGGGCCTGGGCCTCGAGGGCCGCGACCAGCGCCGGGTGGCAGTGCCCGAGCGCGTTCACTGCCACGCCGCCGAGGAAGTCGAGGTACTCGTTCCCGTCCGCGTCCCAGACGCGGACGCCCTCGCCGCGCACCAGCGCCACCGGCTGCTGCCGGTAGTTGGGCGTGAGCGCCCGCTGCGCCCGCGCGGCGATCGACTCGTTCTCGCTCATCCCGCGCTTATAGCAGCCGGCGGCCGTGGGATTCCAGCGTTCCGCGGCGCCCGGCCGGGCGCGCCCGAGCCGGCCGGCGGCGGCGGCGCGCCCGGCGCCGTCACAGGATGTAGCGAGAGAGATCCTCGTCCTGCGCGATGCCCTCCAGCCGCTCGGCCACGTACCTCGCGTCGATCACGATCCGCTGCCCCCGCAGGTCGGCGGCGTCGAAGGAGATCACGTCGAGGAGCCGCTCCATGACGGTGTGCAGCCGGCGGGCGCCGATGTTCTCCATCCGCTCGTTCACCTCGGCGGCGATCCGCGCGAGGGCCTCCACCGCGTCGTCGCGGAACTGCACGTCCACCCCCTCGGTGGCGAGCAGCGCGATGTACTGGCGGACCAGGCTGTTGCGCGGCTCCTTGAGGATCCGGACCAGGTCCTCGCGGGTGAGCGGCTCGAGCTCGACGCGGATGGGGAAGCGCCCCTGCAGCTCGGGGATCAGGTCCGAGACCTTGGCCACGTGGAACGCGCCGGCCGCGATGAAGAGCACGTGATCGGTCTTCACCACGCCGTACTTGGTGTTGACGTTGGAGCCCTCGACGATGGGCAGGAGGTCGCGCTGCACGCCGCCGCGCGACACGTCGGGGCCGCGCACGCCGCCCCCGTCCCCGCCCGCGATCTTGTCGATCTCGTCGATGAAGATGATGCCGGCGTTCTGCGCCCGGTCGAGCGCCTCGCGCGTCACCCGCTCCATGTCCACCATGCGCGCCGCCTCCTCCTGCGTGAGGAGCTCGAGCGCCTCCTTCACCTTCACCTTGCGCTTCCGCTTGCGCGCCCCGCCGCCGAGCATGCCGAGGAGCGGGTTGTTCCCCAGGCTCGACATCATGTCCTGGATCCCCTGGGCCATGTCCTCGGTGCCGGGGCCCATGAACGGCATCACCGGCATGCTCCGCTCCTGGAGCTCGATCTCGACCGTCTCGTCGTCGAGCGTGCCGGCGCGCAGCTGCGACCGGGCCCGGTCGCGCCCGCCGGGCGCCTGGGGCGGGTGATCCGGCTCGCCCTCGCCCCGCACCCGGGCCACCGCGCTGCGGATCCCGAGCCCGAAGCCGGAGCCGTAGCCGAGCGCGTCGAGGACCCGCTCCTCGGCCGCCTCGCGGGCGCGCTCGCGGAGCTTCGCCATCTCCTCCTCCTTGACCAGCTTCACCGCCGCCTCGACCAGGTCGCGGACCATGGAGTCCACGTCGCGGCCGACGTACCCGACCTCGGTGAACTTGGAGGCCTCCACCTTCACGAAGGGCGCGCCGGCCAGCTTCGCCAGCCGCCGCGCGATCTCGGTCTTCCCCACGCCGGTGGGGCCGATCATCACGATGTTCTTGGGGAGGATCTCGTCCTTCAGCTCCGGCCCGACCCGCTGGCGTCGCCAGCGGTTCCTGAGCGCGATGGCCACCGCGCGCTTGGCCTTCGCCTGGCCGACCACGTAGCGGTCGAGCTCGGCCACGATCTCCTTGGGCGTGAGGTCCTGGGGCTTCAAGGTCAGAGCTCCTCGATGGTGATGTTGGCGTTGGTGTAGATGCAGATGTCGGCGGCGAGGCGCATGGCCTCCTCGGCCACCTGCCGAGCGTCGAGCGTGGAGTGCGCGAGCAGCGCCCGGGCGGCCGCCAGCGCGTAGGGGCCGCCCGAGCCGATCGCCACCGCGGCGCCGCCGGCCACCGGGTCCGGCTCGATCACGTCGCCCGCCCCGGAGAGGAGCAGCACGTGCTCGCGGTCGGCCACCAGCAGCATCGCCTCGAGCCGGCGCAGCATCCGGTCGGTGCGCCACTGCTTGGCGAGCTCCACCGCGGCGCGCGGCAGCGAGCGCGCGTGCTCCTTGAGCTTCTTCTCGAACAGCTCGAAGAGCTGGAAGGCGTCGGCGGTCGCCCCGGCGAAGCCGGCCACCACCTGCCCCTCTCCCAGCCGGCGCACCTTCCGCGCCGTCCCCTTCATGACGGTCTTGTCGAGCGTGACCTGGCCGTCGCCGGCCATCGCCACCCGCCCCTCCCGGCGGACGCAGAGGATGGTGGTCGCGTGCATCGGGCGCATCCCGATGAGGTAGCGCGCCGGCGCGGCCGGAGCAACGAGCCTCTTCGGTCCGGCGGGGCGCGGGCTACGCGGGGGACCGCCGCGGGCTGCGCGCGCGGGGGTGGGCCTGATCGTAGACCGCGGCGAGCCGCTTCCAGTCGAGGTGGGTGTAGCGCTGGGTGGTCGAGAGCGAGGCGTGCCCGAGCAGCTCCTGGATGCCGCGCAGATCGGCGCCGTTCCCGAGCAGGTGGGTGGCGAAGCAGTGGCGGAGGACGTGGGGGTGCACGTGGCGCGGGAGCCCGGACTTCAGCACCCACCCGTCGAGCAGGCGCGCCACGGAGCGGCTGGTGAGCCGTCCGCCGCGGAAGTTCAGGAAGAGCGCCCCGCGGGCGCCGGCGTGCGCGGGCCCGGCCGCCAGCACCGGCCGCGCCTCGTCGAGGTAGCGGCGCAGCGCGCCGGCGGCGGTCTTGCCGAACGGGACGATGCGCTCCTTGCTCCGCTTGCCGAGCACGCGCACCAGCCCCTGCGCCAGGTCGAGGTCGTCGAGATCTAGGCCGGTGAGCTCCGAGACACGCAGGCCGCTGGCGTAGAGGAGCTCGAGGAAGGCCCGGTCGCGGAGCTGGAGCGGGACCGCGTCGGCGGGAGCCTCGACCAGCGCGGCCACCTCCTCCTCCGGCAGCACCTGGGGGAGTCGCTGCGGGCGCTTCGGGCTCGCCACCGCCCGGGCCGGGTTCCCCGGCGCGAGCCCTTCCCGGACCAGGAAGCGGTAGAGCGCCCGCAGCGCGGAGAGCTTGCGGGCGAGGCTGGCCGGGCCGGCCGTCCCGGCCTGCCGCGCGAGGAAGCCGCGCACCAGCGCCGGCGAGGACGGCACGATCCCCGCGCCGGCGTCGCGCAGGAAGGCGGCGTACTGGGCCAGGTCCACCCGGTACGCGCGCCGCGTGTGCGCCGACGCGCGCCGCTCGGTCGCGAGGTAGGCGTCGAAGCGCCGGAGCTCGGGCGGCAGGGCGCTCGCGTCGTGGGCCATGTCGATGGAGTTACCACCGGGCCGCGGTCGCGGGTACTTCCCGGCGCGCGCGCCCGCCTTCGCGGGCTCGCGCGAGGTCCCTGCGGTGACGGGCTTCGCCCCTCCCCCGCTGCGCGGGGGCCCCTCCCGTTCTTCACCTCACCTCGGCCACGTAGACCCCCTGCCGCTTCTCCTGGATCACCGCGTAGGCCACGCGCCGCGAGTCCGGGCCGAGGAAGGCGGCCGAGCCCGGGAGCACGTAGGTGTCCACGGAGGTGAGCTTCCCCGCCTCCCACACCGCGAGATCGAGGGCGTCGCGATCCATCCGCTGCCAGGTGACGAGGAGCCGCCCCGGGTCGCGCGGGTCGAACTCGAAGCTCTTCACCCCCTGCGCGACGGCCTCCGGCTTCGCGCCGGCCGCGGGCCCCGCCGCCGGCACCCGCTCCACGTCGCACGCCTCGGCGTTCCGCGTGCAGCGCGTCCGGTAGTAGAGCCAGCGCCCGTCCGGCGAGAAGGAGAAGCCGAACACCCCCTGCGCGAGCGACTGGAAGCGCGGCTCGGCCGTCCCGTCCACCTGCCCGAGCCCGAGGTCGACCGAGTAGCCGCCGCGGGTGGTGTGCTGGAGGAACGCGACCTGCCGGCCGTCCGGCGAGAGCTGCAGGTCGCTCACGTGCGGCGCGAAGGTTCGCGGCGCGACCTCGAGGCCGCCCGCCGCGGCCGTGCCCGAGCGGACGCGCGGGTCGTACTTCTCGAGCCAGGCCAGGCGCGGCGCGCCCGCGGCCCACCGGAACTCCCCCACCTCGCGCGCGAGCAGCGACGGCGCGCGCCCGTCCGGGGGGATCCGCGCCACCCGCAGGTCCCCCTGCTTCCCGGGGCGGGCGTCGGAGACGAAGGCGATGGCCGAGCCGTCGCGCGCGAAGGCGAACGCGCCCGCGTCGCGCGCGAGCTCGACGCTCCGCCCGCCCGCGACCAGCCGGAGCGCGTACCCGCTCCCCGCCAGGGCGGTGTAGGCGAACGCCCCGCCGCCGGGCGCGAGCGCGTAGTCGCCGATCCGCTCCGCCACGGGGCGCGCCTGGCCGTCGGCGGCCACCGCGAGCAGCGCGCCGCCGGCCTGGGCGGAGCGGCGGAGCAGCATGGTCACCTCGCCGGTGCGACCGGGTCCCCGCACCGGGCCGGCGTCGAACGAGCCCGCCGCCTCCACGCCCGCGAGCCGCTCCGCGGCTCCGCCGGCGCGCTGGATGAGCAGGCGGCCGCCGCTCACCGCCGCGAGCGACCCGGACCCGTCCGGCAAGAAGCCGTGGAAGGTGACCCCCTCGGCCACGACGCGCGCCGCCCCGCCGTCGCGCGAGACCACCAGCGTGCCGCTCGCCCCCGGGTAGTCGTACTGGGAGAGGGCGGCGAGGGTGGCGCCCTCGGGGCTCCAGAGCACGCCCTGCGGCAGCGTGGTGACCGCCTCGGCCACGCGGCGCGCCTCGCCGCCGGCGGACGGGACGAGGCGCAGCTCGCAGCTCGCGGTCCGCAGCGGCAGGAACTGACCCCGCGCCTCGTTGCAGCCGCTCAGCACGGCCAGCCAGGCGCCGTCGGCGGACGCCTTCACCGCCCGGACCGAGCCGGCCAGGACGGCGGCGCCCAGCCCGCGGCGCTCCGCCTCCTTCGAGCGCTGACCGGTGCAGGCGAGGGCGAGGGCGGCGCAGAGCGCGGCGGCGAGCCGGCCCCGGCCTCGAGCTACGCGCCGGCGCGGAGGGACCAGGGGAGCGGGGCGGGTTCCAGCCACGGTGCGATCTCCTTTCGCGCCCGCTCCACCTGGGCCTCCTTGCGCGCGGCCTTGCCGCGGTGGCGCCCGGTGAGCGGGGGGAAGAGGGCGAAGACGACGTTGGTCGGCTGGTAATCGTACCCCGGCGGATGGGCCTCGCCGGTGAGATGTCGCTGCAGGGCCCCCATGGCGGTCGCCGCCGGCGGCGGCTGGAAGGGGCGGCCCGCCAGCCGGTCCAGCACGGCGCGCGCCGCCAGGAGGCCGCAGGCCGCCGACTCGACGTAGCCCTCGACGCCGGTGATCTGTCCGGCCAGGAAGAGGTGCGGCGCGGCCCGGACGCTGAGGTCGGCCGAGAGCACCCGCGGCGCGTCCACGAAGGTGTTCCGGTGGATCTGCCCGAGCCGGACGAACTCGGCCTGCGCGAGGCCCGGCACGAAGGCGCGGAAGATGCGCCGCTGCTCGGGCCAGGTGAGGCGGGTCTGGAAGCCGACCAGGTTCCAGGCGGTGCCCTGGGCGTCCTCGCGGCGGAGCTGGATCACGGCGTGGGGGCGCCGGCCGGTGCGCGGGTCCTCGAGCCCGACCGGCTTCATCGGGCCGTAGGCGAGCACCTCGGGGCCGCGCTCCGCCATCACCTCGATCGGCAGGCAGCCCTCGAAGTAGCGCGGCTCCTCGAACGCGTGCGGCTGCACCTTCTCGCCGTGGAGCAGGGCGTCCACGAAGGCCCGGTACTGCGCCTCGTCGAGGGGGAGGTTCAGGTAGTCGTCGCCGTTCCCCTTGCCGTACCGGGACCGCGCGTAGGCGATCGACATGTCGATCGACTCGGCCGCCACGATCGGCGCGATGGCGTCGTAGAAGTGGAGCCGCTCCCCCGCGAGCCTCCCGAGCTCGGCCGCCAGCGCGTCGGGGGTGAGCGGCCCGGTCGCGACCACGGCCAGCCCGGGCGGCGCCGGCAGCGCGGTGACCTCGCGCGCCACGCGGCGGAGGCCGGGGGCCGCGTCCACCCGGGCCGTCACGGCGCGGCTGAACCGCTCGCGGTCCACCGCCAGCGCGTCCCCGGCCGGGACCCGGGTCTCGTCCGCCGCCGACAGGATCACGCTCCCGAGCCGCCGCAGCTCCTCGTGCAGCAGCCCCACCGCGTTGTGCGGGTTGTCCGAGCGGAGCGAGTTCGAGCAGACCAGCTCCGCCAGCCCGTCGAGCACGTGGGCGGGCGAGCGCCGCGCGGGCTTCATCTCGACGAGCTCGACCGCCACGCCGGCGCGCGCGAGCTGGCAGGCCGCCTCGCTGCCGGCCAGCCCCCCTCCGATGATCGTCACCCGCGCGTCGTCCATGCGATCTCCGTCCCCCGAGGCCGGCCGCCGTGCGGCCGAGCGCCTGGTGCTGGCCCGGATCCCTGGCCGCTCCCGTGCCCGGTGCGCACCTTCGACGTCGAGCGCGCCGCGGCCCGGGACGGAGTGGCGGCGGGGGAGTCTTGGCCGGGCCGGGCGCGCTCCATCTACCTCCCGCTGGAAAGGAACGCAACGTGACCGTCGACCACCGCACCCTGAGGGCCGAGCTGCTGCGGCGCCGCCTCGCGCTCCTCGAGACCGTGCGCCGGGCCGCGGCCGGGCTCGACGCGCTGCGGTCCGCCGAGCGGGATCCGGAGTTCGAGGAGGGCGCGCAGTCCGAGCACGAGCAGTTCACGCTGGCGCGCCTCTCCGAGAACCAGCGCCGCGAGCTCGTGCTGATCGACGCCGCCCTGGCGCGGATGGAGGAAGGGATGTACGGCGCCTGCCTCGACTGCGACCTCGAGATCGATCCGCGCCGGCTGGCCGCCCTGCCCTACGCGCTCCTCTGCACCGAGTGCGCGCAGCGCCGGGAGCGGCGTCCGCCCGCCCTGCAGCAGGAGCCTTCCACTCTGTAGTTTCGCCGGCGGCGGAGCAGCACGGCGTCGAGGAGCCGAGCTGGCGGTAGGGAGCGGCCGAGGCACATTTCGCTTCGCGAAAAGTGCCGGGGAGAATGCCGGCCGGTGCCCGGCCGGATGCTGGAGGCCGGCTGGCTAGACCTTGGCGACCTCGAGGGGCTCGGCGGCCCGGGCCTCCGCGTCGCGCCGGTAGCCGCACTCCTTGTTGGGGCAGGCGACGTAGGGGCCGGTCTTCTTCGAGAACTTGTCGACCAGGTAGGCGCTGCCGCACTGCGGGCAGGCCTCGTTCCGCGGCCGGTCCCAGCTCACGAAGTCGCACTTCGGATAGGACGAGCAGCCGTAGAAGGTCTTGCCGCGGCGCGAGCGCTTCTCGGAGATGTAGCCGCCGCAGCCCTTCGGGCAGGAGACGCCGATCGAGACGGGCTTGGTGCCCTTGCAGTCCGGGTAGCGGGTGCAGGCGAGGAACCGGCCGAAGCGGCCGCGCTTCATCACCATGTCCGCGCCGCACTCCGGGCACTTGTCCTCGACCGGGACGTCCTCCTCCTTCTCCGGGACGATGTTCCCGTCCTCGCGCCTGAAGTTCATGGTGTTGCGGCACTCGGGGTAGCCCGGGCAGGCGAGGAACTCGCCGTTCCGGCCCCACTTGATGACCATCTTGTGCTGGCCGCACTTCTCGCAGGTGATCTCGGTCTCGATGGCCTGCGCCTTCACGTCGCGCATGGCCTCGTCGGCCCGGGCCAGGTCCTCCTTGAACTTGTCGTAGAAGTCCTGCAGGACCGCCTGCCACCCGGCGGTCCCCTCCTCGATCTCGTCGAGCTTCTCCTCCATCGACGCGGTGAAGGCGATGTCGAGCTCGCGCGGGAAGGCGCGCACCAGCTCGTCGGTCACCAGCAAGCCGAGGTCGGTGGGCTTGAACTGCTTCTCCAGCTTCTCGACGTAGCCCTTCTCCTGGATGGTGTCGAGGATGGCCGCGTAGGTCGACGGGCGTCCGATGCCCCGCTCCTCGAGCTCCTTCACCAGCGACGCCTCGTTGAAGCGCGGCGGCGGCTGGGTGAAGTGCTGCTCCGGGAGGAGCTTCAGGAGCCGCAGCTCCATCCCCTCCTCGAGCGGCGGCAGCTGGCGATCGTCGGCCTTCGCCGGGGGCTCGCCGTTGTCGGTGCTCTTCTCCTCCTCGGCGCCGGCCTCCTCCTCCGGCGGCTTCGCGCCGTACACGGCCAGGTAGCCGGGGAACTTCAGGATCGAGCCGGTGGCCCGGAAGGTGGCGCGAGCGGCGGCGATGTCGACGGTGGTCTGGTCGTAGACGGCCGGCATCATCTGGCAGGCGACGAACCGGTTCCAGATGAGCTCGTAGAGCCGGTACATGTCCCGCTCGCCCATCTGGTCGAAGAAGGGCGACACGCGATCGGGCGTCCACTCGAGCGAGGTCGGGCGGATCGCCTCGTGGGCGTCCTGGGCGGCCTTCGCCTTGGTCTTGTAGACGTTCGGCCCCTCGGGGAGGTGGTCCTCCCCGTAGGTCTCCGCGATGTGGCCGCGCGACCGCGTCGACCGCCTCGGTGGAGAGGCGGACCGAGTCGGTGCGCATGTAGGTGATGAGGCCGACGGCGCCCTCGTCGCCGAGCTCCACGCCCTCGTAGAGCCGCTGCGCGAGGGTCATGGTCTTCTTCGGGCTGAAGCCGAGCCGGTTGGCAGCCTCCTGCTGCAGCTTGGCGGTGGTGAAGGGCGGCGGCGGGTTGCGCCGGCGCTCCTTGCGGTCGACCGTGGCGACCACGTAGCGCGCGCCGTCGAGGTCCTTCACCAGCGACCCGGTCTGCGCGCCGTCCTTCAGGTCGGCCTTCTGGCCGTCGACCTTGTACAGCCGGGCGCGGAACTCCGGCGGCAGCCGCGCCGCCAGGTCGGCCTCGAGCGACCAGTACTCCTCCGGCAGGAAGGCCTCGATCTCGCGCTCGCGCTCGACGATCAGCCGCACCGCCACCGACTGCACGCGGCCGGCCGAGAGCCCCCGCCGCACCTTCTTCCAGAGGATGGGGCTGATCTGGTAGCCGACCAGCCGGTCGAGGATGCGCCGGGCCTGCTGCGCGTCGAACTTGGTGCGATCGAGATCGAGCGGCTTCTCGATGGCCTTCAGGATGGCGCCCTTGGTGATCTCGTTGAAGAGCACCCGGCGGACGCGCGCGTCGCCGCCCACGGCCCCGAGCTCCTCGGCGATGTGCCAGGCGATGGCCTCCCCCTCGCGATCGGGGTCGGTCGCGAGGTAGACCCGGTCGGCCGCCCGCGCCGCCCGCTTGATGTCGGAGAGGACCTTGGCCTTCCCCTGGATGACGTCGTACTCGGGGACGAAGTCGTGCTCGACGTCGACGCCGATCTTGGACTTGGGCAGGTCCTTGACGTGCCCGACCGACGCCTTCACCTCGTAGCCGCGGCCGAGGTACTTCTTGATGGTCTTCGCCTTGGCGGGCGACTCGACGATGACGAGGCTCCCGCCCGACCCGGCCAGCTTCTTCGCGGCGCGCTTCGGCGCGGGCTTGGCCTTCGCCTCCGCGGGACCCTTCTTCTCGGGCTCCCCCGGCTCCCGCGCGGCCACGGCCTTGGTCCGCTTCGCGCCGTCGCCGGCGGTCCTCGCTCTCGGCATCCTCTAGATCCCTTCTCCGGTGCGGCGCAGAAAGTAATGGCCAGGGCGCTGCTCGCACAACCCACCCAGCTCGAGCGAGAGGAGGCCGGCCAGCGCGGCGCCCGTCGGGAGCCCCGCCGCGCGGGCCACCTCGTCGGCGTGGCGCGGCCGCCGGGTCAGCACCCGGAGCAAGGCCGAACCGTCGACCCCGACCGCCTCGACCCCCGGCAGCGCGCGCTGCGCCGGCTCGGCGTCGAGCCCCAGCCCGGCCAGCACGTCGGCGACCGAGGAGGCGACCGCCGCCCCGGTCCGGAGCAGCTCGTGCGGCCCGGCGGACAGCGTCGTCCCGGACGTCCCCGGGCACGGCGAAGAGCGGCGTCCCCTGCGAGCGGGCCCAGGAGGCGGTGATGAGCGCACCGCTCCTGGCCCGGGCGCGCACCACCACCACCGCGTCCGAGAGCCCGGCGATGATGCGGTTCCGGGCCGGGAAGTGGTGGCGGTGACCGCGCGTGCCGTCGGGCAGCTCGGAGACGAGGGCGCCGCCAGCGGCCAGGATGTCCGCGTAGAGCGCCCGGTGATCCGCCGGGTAGCAGACGTCCACCCCGGTCCCCAGCACCGCCACCGTGTGGCCGCCCGCCTCGAGCGCCCCTCGGTGCGCGGCCGCGTCGACGCCGCGCGCGCCGCCGGACACCACACAGATGCCGGCCCGCGCCAGCCCCGCGCCGAACGTCCGGGCGAGGTCCTCGCCGTACTCGTCGGTCACCCGGGCGCCGACCAGCGCCACCCGGCGCGGGAAGCGCCCGAGCGCGCCGCGAACGCGCAGCTCGACGGGGTGATCGGCGAGGCGCGCGAGCCTCTCGGGATACTCGCCGTCGCCCGGCTGGATGGTTCGTGCCAGCTCCATGGAAGGGGGGCCATATACCCGTGGGGTCCAACAGCGTCAAGGCAAGGACCCCTTTCCCATTGCACGGTCCGTGCTCGATCGAGGCGTTCCCGCACCGCGCGCGGACAGCCGCGCAGCCGTTCCCGGGAAGTCGCAACTTGGTCTGGAACGACAGCTACTTGGCGGTCGATCCGGCGGCGGATCGCATCTCGAAACGGTCCCCGACCAGCAGCTCGACCCGGCTTCGCGTCACCAGCGCGGCCGAGGCGTGCTCCCGTGCGTCGATCACGAGGAGGTCGCCGACGTCCTCCCTGGGCAGATCGGGGTCCCAGGCGGGGCGCCGGGTGTCGCGCCCGTAGAGATCACCGGAGCGGACGACCTTGAGCGCGTTGCCGGCCTGGACGCCGTCGGCCGAGCCACGGTCCACGAAGACGACCTGGTGCTCGGCGAACTGGGTGAGGACCGCGACCGGCGAGGCGATGATGACGCCGTCGAGGTTCCGGGCGTTGGCGCGCGTCGGGACCGGGCGGAAGGACTTCTCGGTCCAGGGGCCGAGCAGCGCGCCCCGCTCGATCGGATCGTTCGCCGAGCCGATCACCAGGGTGGCGGCCCGGTCGTCCACCGCGACCACGCGGGCGGCGCCGAGCACCTTGGTCTGGTACCCGAACAGCTCGTGCGTCACCGGGTGCCGGACCGGCCGCTCGGTCTTGTAGACGACGTAGGTCTCGCCGACCTTCACCGCGCCGGGCCGCCCGAACCGCGCGTAGGCGCGGTCGAGCGTGGACAGCATCATCTTCTCCTCGAAGGCCGCCTCGAGCTTCCCCGAGGCCTCGAGCTCGGCCGGCGTCACGAAGCTCTCGTGGAGCGCGTAGTGCTGCCGCGGGCCGGCGTAGCCAATCTTGTAGGGGCCGGCCACCGCCACGGTGTCCTGCTCCTCGGCCGAGGCGCCCTTGCGCAGGTCCGCCCGGGAGAGATCCTCGAGCTCCCGCACGGCGGGCGGATCGTCGGCGGCGACGTCCATCGGCTCGACGCGGCCGGGGGCCTCGTCACCGGCGGCGAAGACGCTCAGCACGTTGCCCGGGTAGATCCAGTGCGGGTTCTCGATCTGCGGGTTGTAGGACCAGATCTTGGGCCAGTACCAGGGGCTCTCGAGGAAGCGGCCGGAGAGATCCCACAGCGTGTCGCCCCGCTGGACCGTGTAGCGCTGGCGGGGAGCGACCGGGGCGCCCGGCTGCTCCCCGGCCGCGGCGGCCTGGGCCCCGGACGTCGAGACCTCGAGCCCGTCGTCGGCGCGATCGGGCGCCGGAGCGGGCGCGGTCGCCGCCACCGGATCGACCGGCTCGGCCGCCGGGGCGTCGGCCGCGCGCTGGACGCGGGCGCTCCCCTCGGCGGCGGTGGCGTGGGCTCCGCGGGCGGCGTCGAGCGCGCCGGCTTGCGCGAGGACGGCGGCGGGCGCGAGGACCAGCAGCGCCAGGACGGGTTTGCGGATCATGGACCGCTCCTTGAGGGGGCAGCGCGCGGCGGGGGTGCGCCGGCGCTCCCGACGTGGGCGAGGCGCGCTCCTGCGCGCCGCGCGGCCGGACTGCCGGGGTGTTCGGAGAGGATGCGCTCGAGCAGGCGGCGCTCCGCCTCCGGCGCGCCGCGGCGGGCCTCGCACGCGGCGAGCCGCTCGAGGGCCGCGCTCATGGCGTCGCCGGCGGGGTACTCGTCGGCGGTGCGCCGCGCGATGGCGCAGGCCGCCTCGTCGCGGCCGGCCACGGCGTAGGCCGCGGCCGACTCGACCAGCGCGTTGTCGGCGGAGGGGTGGCGCGGGTAGCGCGCCGCGAAGTCCTCGAGGGCGTGCGCGCGGTCGAGGCCGTCCCGATCGCGCGCCGCGCGCAGCTCGGCGTCCGCCTCGGCGCCCAGCGCGCGGCGGGTCGGCCGCGCCAGCGCCTCGAGCCGCTCCGGGGCCGGCTCGGCGATCGCGACCGCGGTGGGGATGGCCGGGGCGGGCCGCGCGGCAGCGCCGGGCGCGACCGGCGCTGCCGGTGGCGGCGAGGCGATCACCCGCACGGCCGGCGGAGCGAGCTTCACCACCGCGAGGTCGGGGGGGACCACCGGCGGGTGCGCGGGCGCCGCGACGGGCACCGGCGCCGGCACGGGCGCGCGGACCGGCTCGTCCGGCGAGGGCCGGCTCGCCGCCCCGCGCGGCGGGGCGGCACGATCCCCGCGCTCGCCGAGCGCGTCCACGCGCTGGCTCAGGACCTCGTTCTCCCGGCGGAGCGCGGCCAGCTCCGCGCGCAGCGCGTCGAGCTCCTGGCGCGGAGCCGCTCCGCTCCCGGCGCAGCCGAGGAGGAGGAGCGCCGTCGGCGCCGCTCGCGCGAGGGTTCCCAAGATCTGGAAAATTCTAGGTGAGTTCGGCGTTTCGTCAAGCAACGCCGGCCGCGGAGGTCGGCGGCGGTGGGGCGATGAACGCCATCTGCCGACCGGTCTGCCCCGCGTCGCGCCGGTGGGAGAAGAAGAGGTCGCGCTCGCAGGCGGTGCAGCGCCCCAGGATCTCGATGCGCCCGGGGTGGAGGCCCGCCTCCTCGAGCACCCGCCGGTTGGCGGCCCAGAGGTCGAGGCGCGGCGCCGATTCGCCCCGGACCACCTCCCCGAGCTCGAGCCGGAAGCGCTCGGCCAGGTCCGCCGAAACCTCGTAGCAGCAGGGGCCGATCGACGGACCGACCGCCGCGAGCAGCCGCGCGGGCGGCGCCCCTGCCTCCCGCGCCAGCGCCCGCACGCCCTCGGCCGCGGCGCGGGCCAGCGTTCCGCGCCAGCCGGCGTGCACCGCCGCCACGGCGCCGCTCCCGGGATCGGCGAGCAGCACCGGGACGCAGTCGGCCACCGAGACGCAGGCCGCCACGCCGGGGCGGAGCGAGACCACCGCGTCGGCCTCCTCGACTGGCGCGCAGGGCCGGTCGGCGCGCACCGCGCGCGCGCCGTGCACCTGGCGCACGCGCGCGAAGCCGAGGCCGGTGTCCGCCTCCAGCCGCCGCCAGTTCTCCGCCACCCGCTCCGGCGCGTCGCCGACCGCGCCGCCCAGGTTGAGGCTGTCCCACGGCGCGGGCGACACGCCTCCCTGGCGCGTGGTGAAGCCGTGCGGGAAGGCGTCGAGGAGCGCGGAGCGGAGGATCGGCATGAGCCACCCATAGCAGAGGCTCGGCTCCCCGCCGCGGCGGGGCCGCCTTGATCGACTCCCCTGGCAGGACTAGGCTCTCCTGTTCCCCCCATGCTGCGACACGTCCGTCGTTCGCTCACTCGAAAGCTGCTCGCCGCGGTCGGCCTCCCCTCGGTGGCGTTCGCGCTGCTGGGGGTGCTCTGGCTCCGCCGGAGCACCCACGCCGCGACGCCCGCGCTCGAGCCGGTCTACGGCGTCGCGCTCGTGTCGCTGCTGGTCTTCGCGGGGCTCATGGCCGCCACCTTCGCGCTCGCCATGCGCTACGTGATCGAGCAGCCGCTCCAGCGGCTGGCCGCGGGGCTCCGGCGGGCCCGCGACGGCGACTTTCTCCACCGGCTGCCGGTGGAGAGCGAGGACGAGCTCGGGGCGGTGGCGGAGACCTTCAACGCCGCGCTGGCCGCCATCACCGACCTCAACGCCCGTCACATCGACGACGCCCGCGAGCTCGAGCTCAAGGCGCAGCTCGAGGCGCGCGTGAAGGAGCTCACCCTCCTCTTCGACCTGGCCCGGCGGCTGGGCGGCACGCTGGAGCTGGACCGGGTTCTCTCGGTCCTGACCGAGCTCGCCGGCCGCGGCCTCGGAGACCACGCGTTCGCGGTCCTCCTCGTCGAGGAGGCCACCGGCGACCTGGTGGTGCGCGGCGTGTCGGGCCTCCCCGACGAGGTGAGCGGCACCCGGATCCGCGCCGGCGACGGGCCGGCCGGCTGGGCGGCCCGCGAGCGGAGGACGGTCCTCATCCCGGACACGCGCGAGGACCCGCGCCGGCCGCTGCTGCCGTGGCAGGGGGGCGCCGCCGGCTCGATCCTGGCCGTCCCGATGCTGCACCAGGACGAGTGCGCCGGGGTGCTGGTCTTCTTCCGCCCCGCCGCCGAGGCCTTCTCCGCGGCGGAGGTGCGGCTGCTCGAGTCGGTGGCCGGGCAGGCCACGCTCTCGATCGAGAACGCCCAGCTCCACCAGAAGATGGTGCGGCTCTCGCAGACCGACGCCCTCACCGGCGCCCACAACCGGCGGAGCCTCTTCGCGCGCCTGCAGATGGAGCGTGAGCGCTGCGAGCGGTTCGACCACCGGATGGCGGTGGCGCTGGTGGACGTCGACGACTTCAAGCGCTTCAACGAGACCTTCGGGCACGCCGCGGGCGACGGCATCCTCCGGCAGGTGGCGCACCTCCTGGGGGGAGCGGTCCGCAAGGTGGACATGGTGGCCCGCTACGGCGGCGAGGAGTTCGCGGTGGTGCTCCCAGGGGCCGACCGGGCCGCCGCGCTCGCGGCGGGCGAGAAGCTGCGATCGGCGGTGGCGGAGGCGGCCATCCCGCACGCCCGCGTCGGCCCCGGCCACGTGACCATCTCGGTGGGCGTCGCGGTCTGGCCGGACGACGCGGCCGACCTCGGCGAGCTCATCGACTGCGCGGACGCCGCGCTCTACGCCGCCAAGCGGGCCGGGCGCGACGCGGTCCGGGCGCACGAGGGCGGCATGCGCGTCCACCCCGGCCGCAAGCGCGACGTGCGGACCACCGCCGACGCGGAGGCGAGCTAGAGCCGGCTACTTCACCTCGTCCTTGGCCGGCAGGGGCGGCGGGGGGCTGGCCTCGGGGGCCGCGGCCGCCACGTTCCGGCCGCCTCCCCGGGCGCGCGACAGCTCCATCTCGAGCGCCTTCTCGTGGCGCGCGCGCTCCTGGAGCACCTGCTGCAAGCGCGCCAGCTCCTGGGCCCGCAGCTGATCGCGCCGGGTGAGCTCCTCGCGGAAGCGCCCCTGCGCCTCCTCGACGGCGCGCGCCGCCCTCCCCTCCGCCTCGCGCCGCTCCGCCTGGAGCTGCTCGACGCGACGGGACGCCTCGGCGGCCCGCGCGTCGGCGGTGGCGGCCCGCGCCGAGAGCTCCTTCTCGGCGCGGAGGCGCGCCTGGCCGGCGGCGGCGAGCGACGCCTCCAGCTCCTGGAGCCTGGCGCGCGCCGCCTGGAGCGCGGCCGCGTCCCGCGCGGCCTGCTCGGCCCGGGTGGCGAGCTCCCGCACCCGCGTCTCGGCGCGGGTGGCCCGCGCGCCGAGCTCGGTCTCGATGCGCTGCCGCTCCCGGTTGGACGCGGCCAGCGCGGGCTCGACCTCGGCGAGGCGCTTCTCGGCCCGCTCCGCCCGCGCGACGAGGGTGCTCCGCTCGCCCGCGGCGGCCTCCAGCCGGCGGGCCTGCTCCGCCGCGGTCCGCTCGGCCGCGTCCCGCACCGCCGACAGGGAGCCGATCCGCTCCTCCGCCTCGGTGAGCAGCCGGCGCGCCTCGTCGGCGCGGGCGGCGGCGGCCTCGGCCGCGATCTGCTCCCGGCGCTCGGCGGCCCGGATGGCCTCGGCGCGCGCGGAGAGCTCCTTCTGCAGCCCCTCCTCGCGCACCGTGTGCTCGCGCCCGAGCTCCTCGAAGCGGGTCTGCAGGGACTCGCCGGCCTCGGTCTTCTTGGTCAGCTCGGCGAGCAGCTCCTCCTCCCGCCGCTGGTGCTCGGCCTCGAGCGCGGCGACCCTGGCGCGGGCCCGCTCCTGCTCCTCGGCGCGGGCGGTGGACTCCGCGGCCAGGTCGCCCTCGAGCCGGCTCCGCTCCTCGGCGGCGGCGTCGCGGTCGGCGGTGGTGTCCCGCAGCGCCTCGAGCAGCGTGCCGCGCTCGGCGGTCGCCGCGGCGAGCTCACGCGCCAGCGCCTCCCCCCGCGCCCGCGCCTCGTCCCGCTCGTGCGCCGCGGCGGCGAGGCCGCGGCTCGCCTCGTCGGCCCGGGCGTTCTCCCGGTCGCGCTCCTCGGAGAGCGCGGCCTGGCGGTCGGTGGCCTCCGAGCGCGTCGCGGACAGCTCGTGCTCGAGCCGCTCCACCTCGGCCCGCGTGGCCGAGAGCTGCCGATCCTGCTCGCCGGCGCGCGCGTCGAGCTCGGCGACCCTCCGCTCCATCTCGCGGGAGAGCGCCTCGGTCACCTCGCCGGCCCGCCGCAGCTCGAGCTCGAGCGCGGCGATCCGCTCGGCGCGGCTGGCCGACTCGGTTTCGGCGGCTCCGGCGCGCGCCTCGAGCCGCTGCGCCGCCTCGGCCCGCTCGGCCAGCGCCTCGGACAGCTCCCCCTCGCGCCGCTGGGCCTGCTTGCGGAGCTCCTCGCGCGCCGCGCGCGCCTGGTCCGCCTCGGCCCGGGCGGCCGCGAGGTCGCGCTCCGCCTCGGCCGTCCTCGCCTCGAGCGCCGACCGGGCCTCGGCCAGCCCGCGCTCCAGCGCCTCGCCCCGGTCCTGCGCCGCCGCGAGCGACGCCTGGAGCGCCGCCTCGCGCGCCGCGGCCGCCTCCTCCAGCTCGACGCCGCGCGCGGTGAGCCGCGCCGCCTCCTCGCGCGCCGCGGCGATGGTGTCCTCGCCGGCCCGCACCCTCGCCTCGGCGTCGGCGAGCGACGCCGTGAGCGCGTCCCGCCGCGCCGACAGCGCCTCGCCCTCCGCGCGCGCCGCCTCGAGCTCCTGCGCCGATCGCGCCAGCAGCGCGTCGCGCGCCGCGAGCTGCTCCTCCCGCTCGGCGAGCGCGGCCCGGAGCGCGTCCCGCTCGCGCCCGGCCGTCTCGGCCAGGCCGCGCTGGCGCTCGCCCTCCTCGCGGAGCGCGTCGCGCTCCGAGGCGTGGGCCGAGTCCCTCGCCGCGGCCTCCGCGCGCGTCGCCTCGAGCGCGCGCTCGGTCGCGGCGCCGGCCGCCGTGGCCGCCTCGAGCAGCCGCGCCGTCTCGGCTTGGGCCTGCTCCGCCGCGCTCCGCGACCGCTGCTCCTCGGCGAGCCGCTCCGCCGCCTCTCGGGTGGCCTCGGCGAGCCGCTCCGCCGCCTCGCGCGCCGCCTGGGCGGCCTCGCGCTCCAGCCCCTCGAGCGCCGCGGCCTGCTCGGCCCGGACGGCCTCGAGCTCCGCGCGGGCCTCCTCCTCGCGATCGGTCAGCTCGCGGGCCAGCCCCTCGATCTCGCCCTCCAGCGCGCCGATCTGCTGCAGGTGGTCCTGGACCTCGCGGCCGAGATCGTCCTCCCGCCCGCGCGCGGTGTCGCGGAACTGGCGGTACTCCTCGTCGAGGAGCCGCAGCCGCTGCTCGCGCTCGTGGATGGCCCCCTCGCGATCGTCGATCCGCGCCTGCAGCGCGGTCGACTCCGCGCGGGCGCTCTCCGAGCGCCGCGTCGCGCTCCCGCTCGGTGGCCCCGAGGGCCGCCTCGACCTCGCGCAGCCGCTCCTCCAGCGCGCCGCGGGTCCGCTCGGCCTCCGCCTGCTCCGCGGCGAGCGCCGCCGCGGCGGCGACGGCCCGCTCCTCCGAGGCCTCGCGCAGGGCGTCCAGCTCGCCGGCCCGCGCGGTCGACTCGGCCTGGACGCGGGCGAGCTCCTCCTCGACCACGCCGCGCGCGGCGACCTCGGCCTCCCGCCGGGCCTCGGCCTCGCGCCCGGCCTCCTCGGCCGCGGCGCGCGCGCTCGCGAGCGCCTCCTCGGACGCGGCCAGCTCGTCCGAGATGCCGGCGGAGCTCCTCCTGCAGCTCGCGCTCCCGGGCCTCGGAGCGGGCGCCGTCGGTGCGCACCTGCCGGTCGAGCCGGGCGATCTCCTCCTGCGCGCGGTCGAGGGCGAGCTTGCGGTGGGCGAGGTCGTCGTCGCGCCGCCGCACCTCTCGCTCGAGGTCGTGGATCCGCCGCTCGCCGGCGGCGACCACCTCGATGAGCTCCTTCTCCTGGCTGAACTTCTCGAGCAGCAGGCCGTCCACCGAGGCCCCGTACTCGCGCTCCTTCTGCACGAAGAGACTCGCGGGCGTCGGCCAGCTTCCGCAGCAGGTCGTCCACCTGCAGCTTCAGCCCCTGGAGCTCGACGTCGCGGTCGTGGAGGCGCTCGTCGAAGGTGGAGAGCTCGCGCTCGCGCACCCCCCAGATCTCGGACAGGCGGGCGATCTGGGCCTCGCGCCACTTCAGGTCCTCGCGGAGGAGCTGGATGCGCCCCTCCGGCGTCTGGAGCTGCTCGCGGCGCGCCGGGGGCCGGCGGCGGTGCGACTCGGCGAGGAGGTCGGCGCGGTGATCGGCGATCGACTGGAACACGCGGTCGAGGAAGAGCCGGTCCTCGTCGGTCACGGTGGAGCGCTGCGGGCGGCGGGGCACCGGCGGCGGGAGGGCCGGCGCCGGCGTGCGCGCCGGGGCGTCGGCGCCCTCCGCCGCGGCGTCCGCGGCGTCGAGCGCCTCGTCCGGCTCGACGTCCTCGAGCACCATGTCGTCGGCGCTCTCGACCGGCTCACCCGCCGCGATGAGGCGGCCGGCGAGCCTGGAGAGCGCCTCGGTGTCGAGCGGCATGGCCAGGTAGCCGTTCGCGGCCCAGGGGGTCCGGGCGTGCTCGGCGAGCGACTCGGCCGGCGTCTCGGACGAGTAGAGGACCAGCGGCAGGCGCGCCGTGGCCGGCTCGTGTCGGAGGTGTGCGCACAGCGAGAAGCCAGACAGGTCCGGCAGCTCGGCCCGGATCACGCACAGGTCGGGGCGCCGGGCCGCGATCTCCCGCTCGGCCTCGGCGGCGCTGGCCGCGACGGACGTCGCGTGCCCGTCCTCGCGGAAGAGGGACGCGAGTGACAGGCCGAACGAGTGGTCGGGCTCGACGATGAGGACGCGCTTTGGGGATTCCATGGTGGGCCGCGGGAGAGGTCCCGCACGGGCGGCGAGTCTATCCCCGGCGCCCTCGCCAATCTAGACATCGCCCGCCGCACGGCGCGACGACGCGCACATTTCCCCAGGGCCGACCGGGTCGGCCGGTCGGGGCGCGCAGTTGCCGCGCCGGCGCTGCCGACGGAAACGTGTCCGCGCCGCCCCGCGACCGGGGCGGATCCCACGATGCCACTCCTCGCCCTCCTGATCGCCGCCGCCACCGCCCAGCCCGGCCCCCCGCCCCCCCCGCCCGAGAACCTGCTCCGGGGACCGGCGCGCTGCGTGCTCCGCTACCTCGATGCGGTCCGCCGCTCGGGACCGCTCGCGCCCACGCCGCGCTCGCCGGGCGCGCCGTCGGCGCGGGAGCGGGACTACGAGCGGGCGCGCCTGCTCACCGCTCCCCGCGCGCGAGAGGCGGCCGACCGGGCCGTGGCGAGCGGCGCGGATCACCCGCTGGCGCCCTGGCGCGACGCCGCGCGCGGCAGGGTGCTCGAGTCCTTCCAGCTCCTGGCGGTGCGCCGCGCTCCCCTGGGGGCGGCCGTGGTCACGGTCCGGGAGCGCTTCTGGCGGGCGCGCGACATGGCCGCGCCGCTCGAGGGCTCCGTGAGCGAGTACCTGGTGGCCCGGGTCGACGGCGAGTGGCGGGTGGTGGATCGCCGGCCCGGGACCGCCTTCGACGACGACGCCGTGACCGCCGACTACGGGGGGTGGTTCGACGCCCCGGCCGCCGCGGCGGACCCGACCGCCCGCGCCGCCCGGGCCGCGCCCGTCCCGGCGCGAGCGTGGACGCCGCTCCGCGCGCCGGCCCGGCCCTGACGCCGCGCCGGCCGCGCGCCTGCGGGTGCCTGGGTCAGACGGCCTGCGCCGCGGCCACGATCTCGGCGCCGCGCGCGCGCGCCCGGGCGATGTCGGCCTCGTAC
Source organism: uncultured delta proteobacterium (assembly GCA_963733485.1). GTDB lineage: Bacteria > Myxococcota > Myxococcia > Myxococcales > Anaeromyxobacteraceae > Anaeromyxobacter. The sequence goes on from CAVTDL010000005.1 coordinate 116,901, forward strand.
TTGAGCACGAGGTTGAGCGTCTCGTCGAGCAGCCCGGGGTCGAGCCGCTCCGCGTTCAGGATCGCGAGCGCCCGCACCCAGTCGAGCGTCTCGGAGATGGAGGGCGGCTTCTTGAGGTCGAGCGCGCGCAGCTTCGCGACCGCGGCCACCACCGAGCGCGCCAGCGCCTCGCGAGGCCTCCGGCACGCGCGCGCGGACGATCGCGAGCTCCCGCTCGCGGGCGGGGAAGTCGATGTGGAGGTGGAGGCAGCGCCGCTTGAGCGCGTCCGAGAGGTCCCGCGAGGCGTTGGAGGTGAGCACCACCCGCGGCACCGCGCGCGCCCGGAGCGTCCCGAGCTCCGGCACCGTCACGGCCCAGTCCGAGAGCACCTCGAGCAGGAACGCCTCCAGCTCGGGATCGGCCTTGTCGATCTCGTCCACCAGGAGCAGCGCCGGCTGCTCGCTCAGCAGCGCGCGCAGCACGGGGCGCGGCACCAGGAAGCGCTCGCTGAAGAAGACGTTCCCCTCCCCCGCGATCCGATCCGCCGCCTCGGCGAGCGACCCGGCCCCCTCCGCGAGCGCGCCGATGCGGTCCTTCAGGAGCTGCGTGTAGAGCAGCTGCTTCGCGTACTCCCACTCGTAGAGCGCCTTCGACTCGTCGAGCCCCTCGTAGCACTGCAGCCGGACCAGCGTGCGGCCGGACGCCCGCGCGAAGGCGTGCCCCAGCTCGGTCTTGCCCACGCCGGCGGGCCCCTCGACCAGGATGGGCTTCTCCATCCGGTCCGCCAGGAAGACCGCGGTGGCGATCTCCCGTGACGCGAGGTAGCCCGCGGCGGCGAGCTTCGCGGTCACCTCGTCCAGCGTCCCGAACATGCGCGCTCCTCCGGCGGCTCCGCGCGCGGCGCGGGGCGGGGCCGCCCCAAGGGTAACGTCGTCCGCGCCGACGGGCGAGCCGGTGCACGGACTCCCCGCTCGGCCCGGCGACGTGGGCGTCCCCGAGGGCCGCTTCGTGCCGTACCCGCGCGTCGCCTGCGACACGCGGAATTACAGCCCCGTCCCGGGACGGGGCTGCGCAACGGCGCGTATTCACTGGGCGGCCATCACCATGGGTGACGGCATGCGGCTTGTAACAGCGGCCAGCGAGTCCCGCCGGAGGCCGGCCAGTGACCCTGCCATGAAGCACCATTCCGAACGCTCGAGGTGCAGGGCCAACCTCCCGTCACACGTCCAAGTCGAGGCGAGGCCGGAAGCTCGACTCCCCCCGCCGCCGATCGCGCCCTCCGGGGTGCACGGCGGAGTGTCCTGAGTCGGCGCGCGAGCGCCACTGGAGAGGCCGCGGGATCGCTCCCGCGGCCTTTTCTATTGGAGCGGGGGCTGCGCGGGGCCCCTCCCGTCCTCACACCTCGATCCGCACCCGCAGCTCGCCGCCCTCCACGTGCAGGACCTCGGCGAAGGCCGTGCTCGGGCCGCGGGTGAACCGGAGCGTGGCCCGTGCCGCGCCGATCCGCAGCCCCGAGAGCGTGAGCTCCTCGAGCCAGGGCGGCAGCCACGGCTGGACCACCCGCAGGGTGTGCCGGGGCGCGTCGGGGAAGAGGCCGAGGATGGCCCGGAGCAGCAGGAACCAGGCCGCCGACGACCACGCCTGCGGCGAGCAGGCCACCGGGTAGTGCACCGGGAACTGGCCGGCGTCGCGCGAGAGGCCGCAGAAGAGCTCCGGCAGGCGCAGGTGACGAAAGTGCTGGGCCGCGTCCCACAGCCCCTCCAGCACCTGCCCGGCCTCGCGCGTCATCCCGTAGGACGCGAGCCCCATGGCGCACAGCGCGTTGTCGTGCGGCCAGATCGTGCCGTCGTGGTAGCTGAGCGGGTTGTAGGCCCGCTGGCCGGCGGCGAGCGTCCGGATCCCCCAGCCGCTCCACATCCGCGGCCCGAGGAGCGACGCCGCCACGGCGCGCGCCCGCTCGTCGCTCACGGCCCGCGAGAAGAGCAGGTGCCCCGGCGTTGGAGGTCACGGCGTCGACCTGGCGCTCGTCGCGGTCGAGCGCGAGCGCGTAGGTCCGCTTCCCCTCCATCCAGAAGCGCTCGTCGATCGCCTCCGCGTGCGCGCCGGGCCGCGGCGCGGAGCGCCTGCGCCTCCGAGCGGCGCGCCCAGCCGCCGGAAGATCGGCGGCCATGCGACGCCGCGCGTCGACCGCGTAGCCCTGCACCTCGCACCAGCGCGATGGGCGGCTCGGCCGGCGTCCCGTCCGCGAACGGGACCCCGTCGTGGCTGTCCTTCCAGCCCTGGTTGCGCAAGCCCGCGGGGCGTGCGGCGCTGGTACTCGACGCAGCCCGTCGCCGTCGCGGTCGGCCCAGCGATCGAGCCACCCGAGCGCCCGCTCGGCGGCGGGCAGCAGCGCCTCGAGGGTCTCCCGATCGTCGGTCCACAGGTCGTACTCCGAGAGGAGCACGAGGAAGAGCGGCGTGGCGTCGACGGAGCCGTAGTACGGCGTGTGCGGCACCTCGCCGGCCGCCGCCATCTCGCCGAAGCGGATCTCGTGGGGGATCTTGCCCGGCTCCTCGTCGCGGCTCGGGTCGTCGCGCTCGCCCTGCAGGCGCGCCAGGAAGCGCAGCGCGTCGCGCGCCACCTCGGGCGCGGCGAGCAGCGCCTCGAAGCCGGTGATGAGCGCGTCCCGGCCGAACGGGCAGGTGTACCAGGGGATGCCCGCCGAGATGACCGGCGCGCCGAAGTGGTAGACGGTGAGCGCCTTCAGGTCGGCCACCGCCTGCCCGAGCGCGAGGGTGAAGAGGTCGTTCGAGCGCGGCGAAGCGGGTGGACTGGGCTGCCGCAGCTGCGCGTAGGCCTCGTGGGTCTCCGCCGCGCGCTCCTCGAAGGACCTGGGCGGTCCCGCGCGGGCACCGGCCGCTCCTCGTCGAGCCCGCGGACCTGCCCCGGCGCTCCGCGCTCGATCCCCGCCGCCACCACGAACGTCACCTCCACCTGCTCGGCCGGCTCGAGGTGGAGCGCCACCCGCCCGCCCTGGCCTCCCAGGGCGGCCACCCGCGCCGCGCCCGTGCCGTCGAGCGAGACCCCGTCCAGCCGGATCTCGGTGGCGTAGCGGCGGCCGTCGCAGCCCGTCGTAGCGGAGCACCACCCGGTCCGCGCTCCACCTGCGGGACCAGGTAGGTGCCGCGCTCGCCGGCGACGCGCCCCGCGGATCTCGAACACGTCGGCGAAGTCGGCGGCCCAGGAGAGCTCGATCCACGTGTCGATCGGCTTCCCCTGGAAGTTGGTGAGCAGCAGGCGATCGACGAGCACGTCGTCGATGAGCATGTCGCGGCGGAGGTGGACGTAGTTGACCGGCTCGCGCCCGAGCAGGTCCCCCTCGTGCAGGCCCGTCACGGTGAAGTCGACCTGCGCCACGTAGTCCGCCGAGACCTGCGAGGACAGGCAGAGCGCCGGGCCGCCCCCGACGGCGAGCCGCCAGAAGGACAGGTGCCGGGTGTCGGTGAGGAACAGCCCGAGGTCCCGGGCCCCGGCCGGCGCGACGTCGCCGAGCCGGTTCGCCACCAGGAACAGGTTCCCGCGCTTCAGCACCAGCTTCTCGACGCCGGTCGCCTCGGGCTGCTCCGAGGGATCGGCGTAGCCGAGCAGCTCCTCGGGGCGGGCGATCAGCGCGCCAGGATGCGTCCATGCCTCCTCCCGGGCGTCGAGGACGGCCGCGGGGCGGCGCGGAGCCGGGCCCGCCATCGCGTCGCGGTAGACGGCCAGGTAGTCGGCGGCCATCCGGTCCGCCGAGAAGCGCTCCCGCGCCCGGGCCTGGATCGCGCGCGCGATCGAGGCGGTCGGCGCGCCGGAGCGCCGAGGCCATCTCGCGCACGCCCGCGGACCAGGAAGCCGTCCTCGCCGTCGCGGACGATCTCCGGCGCGGCGCCGCGCGGCGAGGCGATGACCGGGCACCCCGCCAGCAGCGCCTCGATCATCACCAGCCCGAACGGCTCCTCCCACCGGAGCGGGACCAGCAGCGCGCGCGAGCGCGCGAAGGCGCGCCGCTTCATGCCGGAGGTCGGCGCCGCGGAGCCAGCGCACGTGGCGCCGCGCGAGCGCCGGCGCGAGCGCGTCATCGCGCCCAGCCGGCGGGGCACGGGTCCTCGGCGTGGATGCGGCCCGCCACCGCGATGCGGAGCCCGGCGCGGCCGGCCGCCTCGATGGCCAGCTCGGGCGCCTTGCACCAGGAGAGGCGGCCGAGGAAGAAGGCCTCGTCCCCGCCCTGGCCGGGCTCCGGGTAGAGGGACGGGTCCAGCCCGTGGTGAACCACGGCGTGGGCCGGCGGGTCGGAGAGCTCGGCCTGCCGCCAGGAGATGGCGACGCGACGGACGTCCGGGGTGCGCGCGTAGAAGCGCGTGAGCAACGGGTCGACCGCGTGGTGCAGCGTGTAGACGACCGGCGCGGGCAGCGCGTCGACGAAGCCCAGCATGGAGGGTGAGTGCGCGTGGACCACGTCGAAGTCGTCGGCGGCGATCTCGGCGGCCGCGAACCGGCAATGGAGCAGCTCGGTGTAGGGGTCGGGCGGCCAGACCGCCGCCTCGAAGGCGGCCCGGAGACCGGGCGCCCGGGAGTCGCCGGTCGCGAACACCGTCACGTCGTGGCCGGCCCGGACCAGGGCCCGCGAGAGGGCGTCGACCACCAGCTCGGTGCCGCCATAGCGCGGCGGCGGGACCGGCACGAAGGGAGTGGAGACGATCGCGATCCGCACGATTTCCAAGGTAGGTGCGGTGGCGCGCGGCGACCACCGGACCCCGCGTGAAGGAGGCGCTCGCTGGCGCCGCGCGGCTTCTGGCTGCCCCTTGGGGTTGACGGTAGACTCGAGCGCATGGAAGGCCAGGGTCCGCTCAGCGAGGAGCTGTTCCACTCGTTCCTGCAGCTCGCCGTGAAGCGCCAGGCGAGCGACATCCACTTCGAGGCGGGGTACCCGCCGACCTACCGCGTCTTCGGCGAGCTGCTGGCGGCCAAGTACCCGCCGCTCACGCACGCCGACACCGAGGCGATCGCCAACTTCCTGCTCCAGGCGCCCGGCTCGGGGTTCACGCCGCTCGACTTCAGGGAGGTGGATCGGAGCTACTCGCTCGCGGGCGTCTCGCGCTTCCGCGCCTCGGTCTTCAAGCAGCGCGGCAGCTGGGGCGCGGTGCTGCGCACCATCCCGTTCCAGATCCCGGACTTCGAGACGCTCAACCTCCCGCCGGTCATCCGCACCATCGCGGAGGCGCGCCGCGGGCTGGTCTGCGTCACGGGGGCCACCGGGAACGGCAAGTCGACCACCATCGCGAGCATCATCAACCACATCATCCAGCAGGAGCGGCTGCACGTCGTCACCGTCGAGGACCCCATCGAGTTCATCTTCGCGGGGGGGCGCGGGCTGGTCATCCAGCGCGAGGTGGGCTCGGACACGGCGAGCTACACCGACGCCCTCCGGGCGGCGCTGCGGCAGGACCCCGACATCATCATGGTGGGCGAGCTGCGCGACCGGGAGGCGGCCGACATCTGCCTCAAGGCCGCCGAGACCGGCCACCTGGTGATCACCTCGCTCCACACGCCCGACGTCCCGCGCGCCATCGGCCGGCTGGTCGGCCTCTTCCCCGCCGACGAGCAGGAGAGCGTCCGCACGCGGCTGGCCGACAACCTCCAGGCCGTGATCGCGCTCCGCCTCCTCATGCGCGCGGACGCGACCGGCCTCATCCCCGCGGTGGAGGCGCTGCTCGCCACCACCAGCGTCCGCGAGCTGATCCGCGATGGCTCCAAGGTGAACGAGCTGCGCAACTACATGGACCAGGCCGGCGCCGACCTCGGCATGCACAGCTTCGACCAGTACCTGTTCCGGCTGCACGAGGCGAAGCGGATCGGGCTCGACACCGCCCTCGCCAACGCGACGCACCGCGCCGACCTCGAGCGCCGCCTCATGATGGAGACGGGAGGCCGCCCCGCGTGAGCCCCGCCGGCGCCCCAGCGGCGTCGCGCGTTCTGGTGGTGGGCTCGGACGCCGACGTCTCTATCGCGCTCCACCTGCACCTCGGTCGTGCGGGGCACGCGGTCTACTGCCTGCCCGGCCCCGGGGAGCTGGAGGGGTTCGTGCGCGCCGCGGCGCCGCAGGTGCTGGTGCTGCTGCTCCCGGCGGTGCCCGACGCGTCCTGGGGCGCTGCCCTCACCACCGCCGCGAGCGCGTCGCGCGTGGGGGTGCGGGTGGTGGTGGTGGCGCCCTCGCGCGAGATCGTGGAGCCGCTGGCGGCGGTGGCCGGCGCCGAGCGCGCCCTGGCCCGCGTCGAGGTCCTGGCCCGCCCGCTGGCCGTGATGGACCGGGGGCCCGGGGGCTCCACCAGCGCGCCCATCGTGCCGCCCCCGCCGCCCGAGGCCTACCGGGCGCACGGCGCGCCGCCGGAGCTCCTCCTCGGGCCGGTCCCCCAGGCGCGCCCGCGCGCGCCCGCCGTCGACCTCCTCGCCCTCATCGACGAGGAGCTGGTCGACGAGCCGAGATCCCGGCCCACCCCTACCCGCGTCGAGGTGAACGTCAGCCTGGTGTCGGAGCACAACTTCTACGTCGGCGCGACCCGCCGGGTGGACTCGGGCGGCGTCTTCATCGCCACCGCCCTCCCCCCGCCGGCCGGCACCCTGCTGCAGGTCCGGCTGGGCCTGGCCGACGGACGGAAGCTGGACCTCCAGGGCGAGGTGAGCTTCGTGCGGGAGAAGAGCGCCACCACCGGCCGCCAGCCCTCCGGCTGCGGCGTGCGCCTCCGCGGGCTGCCGGGCTGGGCGGTGGAGGCCATCGACCGGTTCGCCTCGGCGCGCCAGCCCATCGTCTACGCGCCGCGGTAGGCCCGGCGCGCGGACGCCGGGCGGCGCGCCTGACGGCTGGCGGGACCCGCGAGCGGCGCGGTGATCGCGGCGCGCGGGCCGTCGTTCAGGGGTAGAGCGACCGCGCCCCGGTCTTGTCCAGGCTGGTGAGCACCAGGTCGCCGTTCTGCGTCCCGTTGCACTGCGGGTAGTGCATCACCGAGGAGGAGTCGTAGGCGGTGAGCGCGCGCCAGCTGTTGTCCTCGAAGCAGGTGCCCGCCTCGGGCCGGGTGTGCTCGTGGCGGAAGCCGATGGTGTGGCCGAGCTCGTGCCGCAGGACGCCCGGGAGCGTCCAGGGCGCGATGTTGCCGAAGGACGAGCTGGCTGATCAGGATTTCACGGCCCCGGCGCGACGTGCTCGGGAAGAAGGCGCGGGCGAGGTACTGGACGGTCTTCACCTGGCGGACGTCGAACACCACGCTCGCGTTGCGCGAGGTGCAGTTGCCGTCCTGGGACGCGTCGTGGACGAAGTTCACGCCGGCGGTCGCCTCCCAGGCCGCGCTGGCGGCGTCCATGGCGCTGACCACCGCGCCGTAGCGAGCCCCGAAGTCTCGCTGGCTCACGCAGTAGGTGAGGCTCGTCGCGGTCGGGCTGGACCACTTGTCGTCCTGACCGTTCACCAGGTTCACGATGAGCGGACCGGTGGAGACGCCGGGCTCCGCGTCGAGCTCGCCCAGATACCGCGCGTAGGCCGCGCGGAGGTCGTCCTCGGTCTCGGCGAGCTCGTCACCGTTGGTGATGAACACGCCGGTCTCCGCCTCCTGGTAGGCCAGGGCCCGGAACTCGCCCCAGCTCAGGGGCCCCTGCTCCGACCCGCCACCGCCGCAACCGGCGGCGAGCACGACCGCCCCGAGGGCCATCGCTGCGCGCACGTTTCTCATCGTGGATCCCTCCGCCCGACCGCGCCGAGCGCACCGCCCAGGACCACCGGGCTGGCGGACATGGGCTCCAGTGCGCTGATGGACGCCGGCGCCCACGTTAGCTAGGGGGACTCCAGGGGACGCTCACGGTCCCGAGCGGGGCTTTCCCTTGAACGCGGGACAGGGCCTCGGCCGCGCTATCCTCGCGTCACCCCTTCGATCGGGAGCCTCACCATGGACCAGGCGATCCAGGACCTCATCCCGCACAACCACTGCTGGGGCTGCGGGACGCTCAATCCGCGCGGCCTCCGCATCAAGAGCTACCCGGACGGCGAGGAGACGGTGTGCCGCTTCCAGCCCTCCGCGGACCACATGGCCGGCCCCACCGACGTCGTGAACGGCGGGATCATCGCGGCGGTCATCGATTGCCACTCGGTGTGCACGGCGATCGCCGACGCGTACCGCGTCGCGGGGCGCGCGCTGGGATCCGAGCCGCTCCTCTGGGCGGTGACCGCCTCCCTGAAGATCGACTACCTCGCCCCCACGCCGATGGGGGCGCCCATGGAGCTGCGGGCCCGCGTGCGCGAGGCGAAGGGGCGCAAGCGGATCGTGGACTGCACGCTCCGTGCGGGCGGCCGGGACTGCGCCCGCGCCGAGGTGATCGCGGTGGAGGTCGGGGCGGCCTGGCACCGATAGCCGGCTTCCAACCTCCGGCCGAGGCACAGTTCCGGCGAGACAGTTCGCGTCGAAGTGTGCCCGGCCGCTCCCGCCGGCTGCGCTCCGCCCGGCCGCCTACCCTCCACCGCTACTCGTCCACGACCCGGTCGGTGCGGCGGATGCCGAGCAGGTAGGGTTCGATGAACTGGTCGAGGTCCCCGTCGAGGACGTCGTCCACCTTGCCCACCTCGACCCCGGTCCGCAGGTCCTTCACCATCCGGTACGGCTGCAGCACGTAGCTGCGGATCTGCGAGCCGAAGTCGATGTCCTTCTTCAGCGCCTCCGCCGCGTCGCGGGCCTCGGCGCGCTTGCGCTCCTCGTGGTCGTAGAGCTTGGCGCGGAGGATCTTCCAGGCGACGCCCCGGTTCTTCTGCTGGCTCCGCTCGTTCTGCACCGCCACCACGATGCCGGTGGGCAGGTGGGTCATGCGGACGGCGGAGTCGGTCTTGTTCACCTTCTGGCCGCCGGCGCCGGAGGAGCGGTAGGTGTCGATGCGGACGTCGGCCTCCTTGATGTCGATGACGATGTCGTCCTCGATCTCGGGGGTGACGTCCACCGCGGCGAAGCTGGTCTGCCGCCGCGCGTTCTGGTCGAAGGGGCTGATGCGCACCAGGCGGTGCACCCCCCGCTCGGCCTTGAGCAGGCCGTAGGCGTGATCGCCGCGGGCGATGAAGGACGCCGAGCTGATCCCGGCCTCCTCGCCGGCCACCAGGTCGGCGGGCTCCACCTCCCAGCCCTTCCGCTCGCAGTAGCGGCTGTACATCCGGTACAGCATGGCGGCCCAGTCCATCGCCTCCACGCCGCCGGCGCCGCTCTTCACCTCGACGATGGCGCCCGCCGCGTCGTGCGGCCCGGAGAGCATCTTCTGGAACTCGAGCCCCTTCAGCGCGCGGGCCACGCCCTCGGCCGCCTCCGCCGCCTCGGCGCGGGTGGCCTCGTCGCGGGCCTCCTCGGCCAGCTCGTTCAGCGCCCGCGCGTCGTCGAGGGCCCGGCGGACGCCGCCGACGGCCCCGGTCACCTGCTCGAGCTGCGCCTTCTCCTTGAGGAGCGCCTGCGCCCGGGCGTTGTCGGTCCAGAAGGCGGTGTCCTCGGAGAGCTTGGCAATCTCCGCGACGCGGCGCTCCTTCCGCTCGACGTCAAAGCGACCCCCGGAGCGCCTCCAGCCTCAGGCTCAGCTCCTCGATGCGCTCGGTGGTGGGTGCGGCCATGGCAGCTCGTCTCCGTGTCTCGGGCTCACTCCCGCGCGGCCGGCCGCCGTCGCAGGGAGGCGGCCAGCGCGGCGGCGGCGAACAGCACGCTCGCCCAGCCGAAGAGGTCGCCGACTGTAGTGTAGAGCGTGGACCCTCGCAACCGCGGCACCCGCGCCAGGAGCAGCCGCGCGGGCTCCTGCGGATCCGGCGCCAGGTCGGGGTCCACCGGGCCGACCTCGATCGCGCCGGGGGCGAGCTCGCCGGTGGGCAGGATCACCGCCGAGACCCCGGCGTAGGCGGGCCGGACCACCGCGCGCCCCGCCTCGATGGCCCGCAGCCGCACGATGGCGAGGAACTGGTACGGGCCCGACGAGTAGCCGTACCAGGCGTCGTTGGTCGGGTTCACCAGGATCTCCGGCGCGGGGTCCTGGCGCGCGAACGCGACGTTGATCTCGGGGAAGATGGCGTCGAAGCAGATCATGGGCGCGAGCCGGACCGGCGCTCCCGCCGGGACCGCGCCCGGCGCCGCGCCGGCCGCCGAGGCGAGCGCGGGCCCGGCCGGCGCGGGCGCCAGCGGGAACTCGAGGACCCTGAGCTCGCGGCCGGGCGCGACCGGGGCGAGCGTGGGGACCAGCTGGCCGATGAAGGGCAGCCAGCGCTGCAGCGGCACGTACTCGCCGAAGGGGACCAGGTGGTGCTTCTGGTAGCTCCCGAGCACCTCCAGCCCCGGCCCGAGCAGGAACTGCACGTTGCCGACGCGGGGCACCCGCGCGCCCTCCTCGCCGCGCAGCCACTCCAGCGTGGTCGCCCCGAGCAGCAGGTGGGCGCGCCCGAGCGGCGGCAGGCCCGCGTCCTTCGCGTCGAAGCTGCGGGTGCCGGGCGGCACGTAGAGCGGATAGGCCGCCTCGGGCCACACCACCAGGTCCGCGCCGGCGCGATCCGCCTCCTGCGTGGGCGGCACCAGGCGCCCGAGGATGTACTCGCGGTGCTCGCGGGAGCGGTTCTTCAGCGACTGGTCGACGTTGGGCTGCACCACGCCGACCGTGAGCGCCGGGGCGGCGGCCGCCCGCGCCCGCACCGCGCGCAGGTGGAGCGCGCCCCCCGCCACCACCAGCACGAGCAGCCCGCCGGCGACGGCGAGCGGTCGCCGCGGCGGGGCCCTGCCCTCTCGCAGCGCCGCCACCGCCTCGGCCAGCGCGGCGTTCACGAGGACCACCAGCGCCGCGATGCCGTACACGCCGGTGGCGGCGGCGAGCTGGGCCACCGGCAGCGTGCGGGCCTGCGTGTAGCCGAGGTTGGCCCAGGGGAAGCCGGAGAAGAGGTAGTTCCGCAGGAGCTCGAAGGCGGCCCACACCGGCGGCAGGTGCACCCAGAGCGGCCAGCCCAGCCGCGCGCGGATCCGGTGGGCCACCGCGAACGCGCCCGCCCAGTGCGCCGCCATGAAGAGCACCAGCAGCGACAGGGCGAACAGCGAGAACCCGAGCGACAGCCCGCCGAAGGCGGTCATCGCGTGCGACACCCAGTAGATCGCCGCGAAGAAGTAGGTGAGCCCGCCCACCAGCCCGAGCGCCGCCGCGCGGCGCGCGCTCGAGGCGGCGCGGAGCGCGAGCAGCGCGGGCACGAGCGCCACCCAGGCGACGACCTCCAGGTGGCCGGCCGGGTCCACCTCGCGGATGGACAGGAACGGCACCACCAGCGGCAGGGAGAGCGCCAGGACGGCGCCCGAGGCGACGGCGGACAGGAACGGGAGGAGGCGCTTCATCGGTGGGATCGCTGGTTCTGGCGGCCGGCGCGGACCTGCAAGGTCAGCGGGCACGCTCGACCGCGCCTCCGCGAGCGCCGTCGGACGTGCCCGCCTCCGGGACCTCCTGCGCCTCGGGGGCCGCCGCCGGGGACGCTCCGCCCGGCGGAGGCGACTCCGGCGCGGCGCCGTCCGCGGCCGCCCCGGCCTCCGCCTGAGCGGCGTAAGCGTCGGCCGCGGCGAGGTAGTAGGCGATCGCCTCGCGGACGAGGTGCCCCACCGGCCGGTCCAGCCGCGCCGCGGTCGCCTCGACGGAGCCGGCCAGCGCCGCGGGCATCCGCACCGCCAGCACCTGCGACTGCGCCAGCGCCGCCTCGAGCCGCTCCAGCGCCTGGCTCGGGCGCATCACGCGGAAGTCGCCCGCCTCGATCATCTCCGTGATCCGCCGCGCGAGCTCCTCGCGCGTGTACCACGCGCCGTCGTGCCAGACGCAGGCGGAGTCGAGATCGATGTCGGCGAACGGGTCCATCGGTCCTTTAAACCCCGCGCCGGCGCCCCGGCGGGCTCGCCTTGCTCGCCTGTTCGCGGATGTCCTTCTCCTTCCGCCGGAGCGCGGCGCCGACCAGCCCCTCGACGCGCGCCAGCTCCGCCTCCCTCAGCGCCATCACCCGCGCGTCCCGGGGACGCTCGTGATCGTGGCCGAGCAGGTGAAGAAGGCCGTGCGCGAGGTAGCGATCCAGCTCGGCGCCCACCGCCCGGCGCTCGGCCCGTGCTCGCCGGGCCGCGGTGTCGACGGAGATTACCACGTCGCCCAGGAGCGACCCAGCGCCCGCCGGCTCCGAGAGCGGGAAGGAGAGCACGTCGGTGGCGGCGTCCTTCCCGCGCCAGGCGCGGTTCAGGGCCCGGATGCGGCGATCGGTGACGAGGAGGATCGACAGCTCCGCGTCCTCCCTGCCCAGCGCCGCGAGGTACGCGGCGGCGCGGGCGCGCAGCCGGCGCGCGGCGTACCCTCCCCGCGGGTGCTCGGACGAGAGCCGGACGATCACGGCTTCGCGACCAGCTGGATGGGCGGCCGCGCCGCCTCGTCCGGGGGCCGGGACGGGTAGGCCGGGCGCGTGTGGTAGATGGCGCCGAGCGCCCGGACCAGCGCGCCGGCGATGGCGGTGAGGTCCCTGAGGTTGAGCTCGCAGTCGTCGAGCTGCCCCTCGCCGAAGATCTCGTTGATCCGCTTCGAGACGAGGGCGCGGAGCGCGTCGGCGGTCGGCTCCTCGAGCGACCGCGAGGAGGCCTCGCACGCGTCGGCGATCATCACCAGGGCCGCCTCGCGGGTCTGCGGCTTCGGGCCCGTGTACCGGAAGAGCGCCTCGTCGAGCGCCGCGCCGCGGCCGGCGCCCTCCTCGCCGCGCTGCTGCGCCTTGGCCCAGAAGTAGCCGATCAGCCGCGTGCCGTGGTGCTGCGCGATGGTGTCCTGCACCACCCTCGGCAGGCGCCAGTGGCGGGCCAGCTCGAGGCCGTCGGTCACGTGGCGCTTGATGATGAGCGCGCTCATCGAGGGCGCCAGCCCATCGTGGCGGCTGTCGCCGCCGCGCTGGTTCTCGGCGAAGAAGAGCGGGTTCCGGATCTTCCCGAGGTCGTGGTAGTAGGCGCACACCCGCGCCAGCAGCGGGTTCGCGCCGATCGACTGCGCGGCCGCCTCCACCAGCGAGCCCATCAGGATCGAGTGGTGGTACGTCCCGGGCGCCTGGACGATCAGCTCCTTGAGCGCCGGGTGGTTCAGGTTGGCGAGCTCGAGCAGCTTCACGTCGGTGACGTAGCCGAAGGACACCTCCACCGCGGGGAGCACGCCCACCACCGCGACCGGCAGCAGCACCGCGCCGCTCGTCAGGGCCGCCAGGGCCGCGAGCAGCACGTCGCTCCACGGCTTGCCGCCGTAGAGGCCGAGCGCGGTCACCACCGCCGCGCCCACCAGCCCCACGCCCACGCCGGCGCGGAACAGGCCGGCCCGGTCGCGGCTGCCCTGGACCAGCCCGGCCGCCGCGAGCGAGGTGAGGGTCGCGAAGAGGGCGTAGGCGATGGACTGGCCGGCCAGCAGGCCGGCGGCGAGCCCCACCGCCAGCGCGAAGAGGAGCGCCGTCTCGGCCGCCATGACCTGGCGGACGATCATGGCGCCGGCCGCGAAGGGGACCAGGTAGTAGAGCGCGTCCGCGCCGATCGACGGGAAGCGCTCGTGGAACGCGTCGCCGGTCGCGAAGCCCACGAACCCGAGCGCCAGGCTCCCCACCAGCAGCAGCGAGAGCAGCGCCGCGTCGCGGCGCGCCGGCCGGAACCGGGGCAGGTTCCGGCGCGCGAAGCGCCAGAGGAGCGACACCAGCAGCGCCACCAGCCCCGCGCCGCCGAGCCGGACGCGGGTGAGGTCCTCGCCCTGACGCTGCGCGCGGATGCCGTCGAAGACGAGCAGGTGGCGCTGCTCGATCCGCTCGCCGTCGCCGATGATCTTCTCGCCCCGCTTCACCGGGACCACCACCGGCTTCACCCGCGCCGCCGCCTCGGCGCGCCGCCGCTCGGTCTCGGCCTGGTCGTAGGTCAGGGTCGGCCGCACCATGGCGACCGCGAGCCGCAGCACGGCGGCCCGGACCGGCGCGCGCTCGCCGTCGAGGCGCGCGCCCGCGGTGCGGGCCACCTCGTCGCGTGCGGTGGAGACGTCCCGCACCAGCGCCAGGTCGGTCACCACCCGCTCGCCCTGGAGGGCCCCGCCGCGGAAGGTGCGGACCACGAAGGCGTGATCGCGATCGGTCGGCAGGAGGTTGCGGTCCTCCACCACCAGGCCGGAGAGCCCGCGCTGCGCGAGCAGCGCCAGCTCGCGCTCCACCCCCACCGAGAAGCGAGCCGAGGCCAGCGCGGCGAGGTCGTCGTCCCGGACCAGGACCTGCAGCCGGGAGCCGAACGCGCCGCGCTGGGCGGCGTAGCGGCGCTCCAGCGCCGTCACCTCGCGCTGGTCGCGCAGCTCGGCGCCGCCCTCGCGCAGCGCCCGCTCCTCGTCGCGCATCAGCTCGAAGGCGGCGTGCACGCGGGCGGCCGCCTCCTCGGCGGCGCCGTCCTCGTGATCGTGGACGGGCCGCTCGGCCACCGCGGCCGCCGCCTGGCGCCGCGCGGTCGCCTCGCCGTCGACCACGTCGTAGTCGCGGTCGGCCTTGATGGTGGCGGGCGCGGGCGTCCCGAGGGCGTCGGGCCCGGGCAGGCGGTGCGCCGCGGCGGGCGCGAGCAGCCACCCGGCGGCGACGGCGATCGCGGCGACCATCGCCGCGCGCATGGACTGGCCCAGCCGGTCCGGGCGCGGGGCGTTGTTGGGCGGATGGGAGACGGAGGGGGGGGACACGGCGTGCGAGAGTGGCACCGGGGTCGATCGGGCGCAACGGGGATCGGGGTGATCGCGGGCGGCGCGAGGGCGCCGGCCGCGCCACGGCGAGCGTCGCGACGTGGCTCCCTACCTGGGGCCCTCCGTCCCGGGGACGACGTCCGGGCGCTCGCGGTCGGGCCGGGCGGACTCGGCGCGCGCGCGCCGCTCGGCGTCCCACGCGTCGTACGCACGCACCACCTCCTGGACCAGCGGGTGGCGCACCACGTCGACCTCGGAGAAGGGGCAGAACGAGACGCCCTCCACGCCCCGCAGCACCTTCTGCACCTCGATCAGCCCCGAGCCGCGGCCGGTGGGCAGATCCACCTGCGTGACGTCGCCGGTCACGACCGCCTTCGAGCCGTAGCCGAGCCGGGTGAGGAACATCTTCATCTGCTCCTCGGTGGTGTTCTGCGCCTCGTCGAGGATGATGAAGGCGTCGTTGAGCGTGCGCCCGCGCATGAACGCGAGCGGCGCCACCTCGATCGTGCCGCGCTCGATGAGGGCGGTGGCCTTCTCGTAGTCCACCATGTCGAAGAGCGCGTCGTGGAGCGGGCGCAGGTAGGGGTTCACCTTCTCGGCGATGTCGCCGGGCAGGAAGCCGAGCTTCTCGCCGGCCTCGACCGCCGGACGGGTGAGCACGATCCGCTTCACCTTGCGCTCGACCAGGAAGCTCACCGCCATCGCCATGGCGAGGTAGGTCTTGCCGGTGCCGGCCGGCCCGACGCCGAAGACGATGTCGTCGTCGCGGATCGCCTGGATGTAGCGCTTCTGCGCGAGCCCCTTGGGCGTGATGATCCGGTGGCGCGAGGAGACGAAGACGGTGTCGCCGAAGACCTCCTTGAGCGGCACGCCCTGCCCGGCGAGCTTCGTCGCCTGGTCCACGTCCTCGAGGTAGAGCGGGTAGCCCGCCTCGATCAGCTCGTAGAGCTCCTTCATCAGCGTCTCGGCCAGGCGGAGCCGGGCCTCCTCCGCGGCGACGACCACCAGCTGGCCGCCGCGGAGCCCGAGCTGGACCCCGAGCCGCTTCTCGATGAGCTTGAGGTGCTCGTTGTGCGCGCCGCACAGGGCGCGGACCTTGTCGTTGTCGGGGAACTCGAGCCGCGTGGTCTGAAGTGTGTCCGCTGCGCCTGGACCCAAGGGGTCTCCTTCCGCGTGTGCCCGCCCGCCGGCGGGCCGCGCCGCGCCGGCACCCATAACGTACGTCGCCGCGGCCGGCACGCCGACGGCCCGACGACCTCCCTACTCCACCGGGGGCAGCAGCACGAACCGGCCCTCTCCGGCGCGCCGGTAGTGGTAGCGCTCCGCCCAGGGCTGGCGCAGGTCCCGGGCGTCGGCGAGCCCGGCCTCGACCAGGGCGTCGAGCGAGGCCGGGTAGTCGCCGCGCTCCAGCCGATACACCTCCAGCGCGCCGCGCAGCCGCTCGAGCTGGTAGCGGCCGAGGAGCCGCTGCGCGGCGTCGTCCCGCACCGGGACCGCCCCGGCCGGCGCGCTCCACGCCAGGCCTCGCGCGTCGATGCCCCAGGCGATCCCCGCCAGCGCCGCCGCGATCGCCACCGTGGCGAGCACCCGCGCCCCCCCGGCCCGCAGCCGCGCCGGCCAGCCCTGGGCGTAGGCGCCGACCGCGCCGGCGGCGCGCGACGGCGCCCGCGCCTCGAGGTACCCCAGGTTCACCAGCGTCGCGAGCGCCTTGCAGGTCTCGAACTCTCCCAGGCGAGAGAGATCCACGATCTGCTCGACGGTGCGCCCCGGGACGGCGAGCGCGTGGACGCGCCGCTCGTTCGGGCCGAGGCCGGCCACCCCGCTGCGCTCCTCACCCTCGCCGAAGGCCGCCTCGGGGGCTGCGTCCCCGCCGCCCTCGCGCTCCGGGGCCGGCGCCTTGCGCCGCTCGAAGGTCATGGCCGGAGCGGAGATCCGCTTGCGGACCATCGGCCACTCGTCGACGCGCCGGAACCCCTCCATCAGGACCGACTCGGCCCGCAGCGGGGTGACCGTCTCGCGGTCCCACTCCACCTCGCCCGGCTCGAAGGCATAGGTCCCGCTCTTCCAGCGGAACAGCCGGTAGACGGTCTCGGTGGTCTGGAGCGCGGTCATCTCGCGGAGCTGCTCTCGCGTGACGTACCCGAGGTCGACCAGGATGTCCCCCAGCCGCCGCAGCGTGCGCCGCTGCTCCTCGAGGGCGCGGTCGAGCTGCTCGCGGGTGAGCAGCTCCGCCCTGAGCATCATGCTGCCGAGCCGGTCGCGTGCCTTCCTCCCCGCCGCCTCGGCGCGCACCACGTACCCGCCGGAGATGCCGACGTGGATCTCGTCGTCGCGCGACTCGAGGTGGAGGACGCCGCTCTTGGCCTGCTGGCCGATGAGCTGGAGGATCTCGGCGATCCCGAAGTCCTGGACGGTGCCGGTGAGCGCCATTCCGTCAGCTCCTGGTGCGCCGGAAGGCGTCGCGCACGGCGAGCGCCCAGATCGCGAGGCCGAGCGGGACCGCCACCGCGAGCTTGGCGGCGAGCGCGTGGGGCGAGGGGTACGGCGGCGGCGTGACGCCGCGCCAGAAGGCGATCGCGAAGACCGGCACGAGCGCCGCGACCAGCAGCCCGGCCCCGAGGACCGGCGCGCCGTGGAAGACCTGGCCCGCCCCGGCGCCGACCACCGAGAGGGCCCTCGTGACGGCGCGGGCCACGGCCTCGTGGCGGCGCACCCCCGCCTCCTTGCGCAGCCGATCGCGGACGTCCACCACGCCCTTGCGCTCGAAGACGTTGACGCACTGGCCGCAGCGCTCCGCCGCGGCGCCGTCGCAGCGGCGGCAGGCCGGGCGGCCGCACCGCTCGCAGGCTCGCGCCGGCGCGAGCTGCCGCTCCAGCAGGGCGAGCGCCCAGAGCGCGACCACCGCCGCCACCCCGCCCCAGGGCCAGCACCAGGCCGGGAGCCGCCCGAGGAGCTTGGCCCGGGCCCAGCGCAGCATCGCGCCGGGCGCGCCGTCGGCGCTGGCCAGGGCCGCGATCCGCGCCGGCGGGACCGGCACGTCCACCACGTAGCGGTTGGCGGAGTACTCCTCGTCCGACCCGTGCCGGCGGAGGAACGCGCCCGCCTCCTGCTCGGCCTTCTCGCGCGCCGCCGCGCTGCGGTCCATCTCGGAGGTCCGCAGGTAGAGCTTCGACAGGCCGTAGTGGGCGGCGCCCAGCACGATCCGATCGGCCCCCGCGAGGTCCTGCGCGGCCAGGTAGCCCGCCTTGGCGCCGTCGAGATCGCCCTTCAGCAGGAGCACGTTCGCGACGTTCACCAGCACCCCCGCCGCCCGCGGATCGTCCTCGAGCGCCTGGCGGTAGAGGCGGAGCGCGGCGTCGAGATCGCCCCGGCGCTTGGCGTGGCGACCCAGCGCGGCCAGGAGCGGAGCGGGCGCCGGCGTGGTCCTCGCCGCGCCCTCGAGCGCGGCCGCCTCCGCGTCGGAGACCGCCCCGTGCTCCACCTCGTGGACCCGCTCCGCCAGGCTGCCGGTCCAGGCGGTGAGGCGGGCTGCGCCGGCCACGCCGAGCGGCGCCGCCACGAGCGCGGCGAGCGCGACCGTCACCACCAGCCGCTCGGCGGTGGAGAGGTAGAGCCAGGCCGCCGCGGCCGCGACGGCGAGCGCGGCGAGCGGGCCGAGGCCGAACAGGAGCGGGAGGGCGAGGAGCACCAGCGCGAGGAGCGCGGTCTGGGCGCGGGCGCTCCCGCGCAGGATGGGCAGGTGGTGGAAGTCGTGGAGGAAGAGGCGGAGCGACCGGAGCAGCAGGATCACCACCACGGCGGCCGACGCGGTGACCACCGCCGCGAGCACCGCCGCGAGGACGTCGCCCATGAAGGCGCGGCGCGTGTGCGGCTCCCGCGCCGCCGCGACGGCGCCGTCGCGCAGCGCCGCCAGCACGGGCAGCGGCCTCCCCGGCGCCTGCGCCAGGAGGGCCCGGGCGCGGGCGAGGTGGCCGTCGGGGAGATCCGGCGCGAGCGCCACGGCGGCGTCCGCGCGGGCCAGCGCCTCGGCGGGCAGGTTGGCCGAGAGCGCCCGGGCGGCCGCGCGCACCTCGACGGCGGCGAACGGCACCAGGTTCTCGATGCGCCAGCTCCCGCCGCGCCTCCAGGAGCGCGCGCTGCGCCACCTCCGCCCGCGCCGGATCGCCCTCGCGGAGCGCCGTCCGCCGCTCCGCCCAGGCGGAGAGCACCGTCTGCCAGCGCGCCTTCACCGGCGCGATCGGGCGGGCCAGGTCGGGCCCGGCGGGCGGATCGCGGGCCGGGGCGGGACGGGGGGACGCGGACGCCGCCCCGGCCGCGGCGCGCTCGCGCGACGGCCGCGGCGCGGAGGCGGGGGCGGCGCGCGGGGGCGGCTCGGCCGGCGGCGGGAGCGGCGGCGGGAGCTCGCCGGGCGGCTGCTCGCCCTCCTCCACCAGCGTGGGGGCCGCGACCTGGGCCGGCGCCGGCCCGGCCCCCGCGATCGCGGCGAGGACCGCCAGCATGCGGAGGGCTGCGCGGAGGGCGGACACGCGAGAACGGGATGCTAGCACGGGCCGTCCCGCGCTAAGAAGCGCGCATGCCCTCTCCACGCGCCGCCGAGGCCATCGAGCGACTGCTCGCCATCATGGAGCGCCTCCGCGGTCCCGACGGCTGCCCCTGGGATCGCGAGCAGACCCTCCACAGCCTGCGCCCCTACGTCCTCGAGGAGACCTACGAGGTGCTCGAGGCGATCGACGCCGGCGACGTGCGCGAGCACTGCGAGGAGCTCGGCGACCTGCTCCTGCAGATCGTCTTCCAGGCGCAGCTCCGCTCCGAGGAGGGGGCGTTCGGGTTCGCGGAGGTCGCCGACGCGATCTCGGACAAGCTGGTGTCGCGCCACCCACACGTGTTCGGAGATGCGCAGGTGTCGGACGCCGAGGAGGTGCTGAAGCAGTGGGCCGCGCTGAAGCGCGAGGAGAAGCGGGCCCGGGGCGGCGGCGAGAGCGTGCTCGAGGGCGTACCGCGCGAGCTGCCGGCGCTGGCGCGCGCGGATCGACTCACCGAGAAGGCCAGCCGCATCGGCTTCGACTGGCCGGACGCGGGCGGCGCGCGGGCCAAGGTGGACGAGGAGCTCCGCGAGCTCGACGAGGCGACCGCGCGCGGCGACCGGGACGCCATCGAGCACGAGCTCGGCGACGTGCTCTTCGCGCTCGCCAACCTCGCCCGCAAGCTCGGCGTCCCGCCCGAGGAGGCGCTGCGCGGCACCATCGCCCGCTTCGTGTCGCGCTTCGGGCACGTGGAGCGCGAGCTGGCCCGGCGCGGCGTCCCGCACGCCGGCGCGACCCTGGCCGAGATGGACGCGCTGTGGGACGAGGCCAAGGGGATCGAGCGTCAAGCGAAAAATGACTCCCGAGTCGACGCGGGTGGCTCTCCACAGCCTTTGGGGAAAGACCGTGGATAAGTCGGTGGGAAGGACCGCAATGCCCCGGGAAAACACCCATTCGGCACCGATTGCCGCGATCTGCCGCCGGGTTTTAGGTCTGTAGTTCCGGGGACTTGATCGGCGATATCCCCAGGTCTGTCCACACCCACGGTCCGGGCGCCCCTCTGCGGCGACGCTGTCGCAGCGAATCGTGGATAACTCCGGCGACCGCCCGTCTTCCCGGCCCGCGCCACGCGCGGGCGGCCGGCGCGGCGGCGCGGCGAGCCCTTGCGGCGCAAGGCCCGGCATCGGGTGGCGCGCGCCGTCCCGCGTGGGAGTAAGGCGAGCGCGGCGCGATCGCGGCGAACCCGCTCCACTCAAGGTCCTGTGCCGCAGCGCCTGGATCGGTCCGTCCGGTGGCGGGGCCAGCCAGGACGCATAACCCCTTGACGCGGCTCGCAATCGACGGTAAACACGCGCCCTTCCTGAACTCGACGGAGAGAGTCACTTGGCGAATACCGCATCGGCCGAGAAGCGTAACCGCCAGGCGCAGAAGCGCCGGGCCCGCAACGTCCAGGTCCGCACCAGCGTGAAGAGCGCGGTGAAGAAGGTCCGCGAGGCGGTCGCCAAGGGCGACCCGTCCACGGCCAAGAAGGCCCTGCACGCGGCCGAGAAGACCATCGGCAAGGCCAGCTCGAAGGGCGTGCTGCACCGCAACGCGGCCTCCCGCAAGATCTCCCGGCTCGCCCGCGCGGTCTCGAAGAGCGCGGCCGCCCCCGCGAAGTGACGCCGCAGGCGCGCGCTCTTCCGGCGCGCGCCCCCGCCCCCTGACGCAGCGCAGCGCGCCGCCGGCTCCCGGAGCCGCGGCGCGCCTGTGCGTTCGGGAACGGATCTCGCCGGCGGGCGAGGCCCCCCCTTCAGGCCCCGAGTCCACGCATCCTGGCGCCGCGGCCACACCGCGGGCGGTCGGCCAGGTGGTGGAGCGCCGCCCTCAGGGCGCGCCGGCCTCGAAGGCCCGCAGGATCTCGCGGGCCGCCTCGTCGGCCAGCGACCGGAGGGCCAGCGCACGCCGTCCTTCCGTCTCGAGCGCGTCCGCGCCGCCGAGGTGATCCCCCTGGCGGCGCACCGTGTGCTGGGCCACCGTCTGGCCGCCGACGCGGAGCCGGGCCCGGGCCTCGATGGCCACCTTGAAGGTCTCCCCGGCCGCCGAGGACGGGACGCCCTCGCGCGCCTCGATCTCGCCCTCGATCACCGCCGGCGCGTCCGGCCCGGCCGAGGCCCCCCGACGCGCGAGCTGCTCCCGGAGGGAGGCCGTCAGCGCCGCGCCCAGCTCGGGATCGGTGGAGCGGTTCTCGAAGGTGCGGACGAAGACCCGCTCCGCCCCACCCTGCGCCCGGTAGCGCTGCGAGAACCCGTAGCCGCAGCCGGCCGCCCAGAGGGTGGCGGCGGCCGCCAGGGCCGCGGCGAGGCGCCGGCGGAGCGCGCGGGCCACCGCTCACCCCACCACGAAGTTCACGAGCCGCTTCGGGACGAAGATCACCTTCCGGATCGTCTTCCCGGAGAGGTGGAGCTTCACCCGCTCGTCCGCCTCGGCGAGCGCGCGCACCTCGGCCTCGGCGGCGGCCGCGGGCGCCCGCACCTCGCCGCGGAGCTTGCCGTTCACCTGCACCGCGACGGTGACGGTGTCGGCGGCGACGAGCGACGGATCCCAGGACGGCCAGGGGGCGTCGGCGAGCAGCAGCTCGCCCGCCGGCGGGCCGAGCACCTCGTGCCACAGCTCCTCGGCCACGTGCGGCGCGAAGGGCGCGATCAGCGTCGCGACCGCGAGGAGCGCCTCGCGCACCGCCGCCCGCTCCGGGTCGGTCTTCGGCGCGACCTGGTAGATCGCGTTCATCAGCTCCATCAGCGCCGCGATGGAGGTGTTGAACTTGAGCTCGCCCTCGAGCCCCTCGGTCACCCGCTTCACGGTCCGGTGCGTGCGCCGCCGGAGCTCGAGGAAGTCGCCCGTCGCCCCGGCCAGCGCCGCCTCCGGCGCGTCGAAGCAGGCCTGGTGGGCGTGGAAGGCGCGCCACACCCGCGCCAGGAACCGGAAGAGCCCGTCCACCTGCTCGTCGGACCAGTCGATGTCCTTCTCGGGCGGGGCGGCGAAGAGCATGAAGAGCCGGACGGTGTCCGCGCCGAATCGCTCCACGATGGGCCCGGGCGCGACCACGTTGCCCCAGCGCTTCGACATCTTCCGGCCGTCGGGGCCGTTCACGATGCCCTGGGTGACCAGCCGCCGGACCGGCTCGTCCTCCTGCACCAGGCCGAGGTCACGCATCACGCGGTGCCAGAACCGGAAGTAGAGCAGGTGCATCACCGCGTGCTCGGGGCCGCCCACGTAGACGTCCACCGGCAGCCAGCGGCGCGCCATCTCCGGGTCGAACGGGCGCGCGTCGTCGCGCGGCGACAGGAAGCGCGCGTAGTACCAGGACGAGTCGACGAACGTGTCCATCGTCTCGACCTCGCGCCGCGCCGGCTTCCCGCAGCGCGGGCAGGTCGTGTTCACGAACTCGGGCACCTTCGCGAGCGGCGGCTCGCCGGTGCCGGTGATGATGGCCTGCGGCGGGAGCACGACCGGGAGGTCCTGGTCCGGCACCGGCACCGCCCCGTGCTCCGGGCAGTAGATGATCGGGATGGGCGTGCCCCAGTAGCGCTGGCGGGAGAAGCCCCAGTCGCGCAGGTGCCAGCGCACGGTGGGCTGGCCGAAGCCGCGCTCCCTGGCGAGCGCGGCCATCCCGGCGCGCGCCGCGGCCGAGGCGAGGCCCGTGAACGGACCCGAGCCCTCCAGGACGCCGTCCTCGGTGAAGGCCCGCTCGAGCGCGTCACCGGCCGGGAGCCGCTCGCCCTGGGCGGGCTGGATGACCACGCGGACGGGCAGGCCGTACTTCCGCGCGAACTCGAAGTCGCGCTGGTCGTGCGCGGGAACGCTCATCACGGCGCCGGTGCCGTACTCGGCCAGCACGAAGTTCGCGATCCAGATCGGCACCGCCTCGCCGGTGTACGGGTTCAGCGCGGCGGCGCCGGTGAAGACGCCCTCCTTCGGCGCGCCCTCGCCGGTGCGCTCGAGCGCGTCGGTCTTGCGCATGCGCTGGACGAAGGCGTCCACCTCGGCGCGCCGCTCCGGCGTGGTGACGGAGGCGACCAGCGGGTGCTCCGGCGCGAGGACCACGTAGGTGCAGCCGTGGATGGTGTCGACCCGGGTGGTGAACACCTTGACCGCGCCGCCCACGCCCGGGAGCGCGAAGTCCACCTCGGCGCCGTCGCTCCGTCCGATCCAGTTGCGCTGCATGGTGGCGACGCGCTCGGGCCAGTCCGGGAGCCGGTCGAGCCCCTCGAGCAGCTGCTCCGCGTAGGCCGTGATGCGGAAGGCCCACTCCGGCTGGATCCGCTCGACCACCTGCGACCCGCAGCGCTCGCAGCGATCCTCGTCCACCACCTGCTCGTTGGCGATCACGGTCTGGCAGCCGGTGCACCAGTTGGCCTTGCCCTGCCGCCGATAGACGAGCCCGCGCTCGAGCATCCGGACGAAGAACCACTGGTTCCACCGGTAGTACTCGGGATCCGAGGTGGTCAGCTCGCGGTCCCAGTCGAAGCTGTAGCCGAGCGTCTTCATCTCGGCCCGGAACGCCACCACGTTCTCGCGCGTCCGCTCGGCGGGGTGGCGGCCGTCCTTGATGGCCGCGTTCTCGGCCGGGAGCCCCAGCGCGTCGAAGCCGATGGGGTGGAGCACGTCGTACCCGCGCATGCGCAGGTGCCGGGCCAGCGCGTCACCGATGGTGTACACGCGGGCGTGGCCCATGTGCATCGCGCCGGACGGATAGGGGAACATCTCCAGCACGTACCTGGGCTCGGCGCCCGGGCGGTGGCCGGCGCGGAAGGCGCCCGCCCGTTCCCACCGCTCCTGCCAGCGCTGCTCGATCGACCGGGGCTCGTAACGCTCGTTCATCGCCATGGAACCGGCGATATTACCGGAGGATCCCCCCTGCGTCTGCCGTTTCACGGGCCACGCCGGACCGCCCCTGCCCGCCGCGCCGGGCGCCCTGCCTTGGGCTATATTTCGCCGCGCCTTTCCGCCATCCCGGCGGGAACGCACCGGGGTCGCCCTCATGTTCCCTCCCGTCCACGTCGCAGACATCGCTGGCCACGAGGGGAAGGAGATCACCCTCCACGGCTGGCTCGACAACCGCCGCTCCTCCGGGAAGCTCCACTTCCTGCAGGTCCGCGACGGCACCGGCACCATCCAGTGCGTGGTGTTCAAGGGGAACGTGACGCCCGAGGCGTTCCACGAGGCCGACCACCTGCCCCAGGAGACGAGCCTCGCCGTCACCGGCCTGGTCAAGAAGGACGACCGCTCGCCCATCGGCTTCGAGCTCGACGTCCGCGATCTGCGGGTGCTGGCGCGGCCGGCCCGCGAGTACCCGCTCGGCCACAAGGAGCACGGGGTCGCCTTCCTGATGGAGCAGCGCCACCTGTGGCTGCGGTCGCAGCGGCAGCAGGTGATCCTGCGGGTGCGCCACACGGTCGTGAAGGCGATCCGCGACTTCTTCGACGGGCGCGGCTTCACGCTGGTGGACGCGCCCGTCTTCACGCCCGCCGCCTGCGAGGGCACCTCGACCCTGTTCGAGGTCCCCTACTTCGACCTCGGCAAGGCCTACCTGACCCAGTCCGGCCAGCTGTACATGGAGGCCGCGGCCATGGCGCTCGGGAAGGTCTACTGCTTCGGCCCCACCTTCCGCGCCGAGAAGTCGAAGACGCGCCGGCACCTCACCGAGTTCTGGATGGTCGAGCCGGAGGTGGCCTTCATGGACCTCGACGGCGACATGGAGCTGATGGAGCAGCTCGTGTCCTACGTGGTCCAGACCGCGCTCGAGAAGCACCGCCGCGAGCTGGTCTCGGTGCTGGAGCGGGACGTCTCGAAGCTCGAGGACGTGAAGGCGCCCTTCCCGCGCATCACCTACACCGAGGCGGTGGAGGTGCTGCAGAAGGCCGGCCACCCGATGACGTGGGGGGACGACATCGGCGGCGACGAGGAGACCGTGGTGGCGAGGCAGTTCGGTCGACCGGTGATGGTCCACCGGTACCCGGCCGAGATGAAGGCCTTCTACTTCAAGCGGGACCCGAACGATCCGAAGGTGGCCCTCGGCTGCGACGTGCTCGCGCCCGAGGGGTACGGCGAGATCATCGGCGGCGGGCAGCGCGAGGACGACCTCGCCACCCTGGAGGCGGCCATCGAGCACCACCAGCTGCCCAGGGCCGCGTTCGAGTGGTACCTCGACCTGCGCCGCTACGGGACCGTCCCCCACGCCGGCTTCGGCATGGGCGTGGAGCGGTGCGTGGCCTGGATCTGCGGCCTCCACCACGTCCGCGAGACCATCCCGTTCGCCCGCATGATGGAGCGGATAACGCCCTGAGCCCTCGCGCGGAGCGCTCCCACCGACACAGGGAGGGGCCCCCGGCCGCAGGCCGGGGAGGGACAGCGTCCCCTCCCCGCGGGACCGGCGCGCGGAGCGCGCCGAGGGCCCCGCGCAGCAGGGGTGGGGCGCCGACGAGCTCTGCTCGGCGGGGCGGGGACGCAGCCCCCGTGTGATCTTGCGCTGAGCCCTCGCGCGAAGCGCGGAGAGGGCTCAGCGCGGAGCGGTGCCGGCGTGCGGATAGGGCCGGGTGCGCTGCGGCATCTCCACCCGGGAGACCGGCGCCACCACCTCCACCTCGGCGCCGAGCGCGGCGCGCGCGGCGGCCAGGTCGCGGTGCAGCGCCCGCGGCTCGCCCAGCACCACCTGGCGCGCCACCGGGCGGCGGACGCTCGCCTCCATCCAGAGCCGCGCCGCGAGGGCCGCGTCTCCGCCGGCGAGCGGCGGGAGCGACGAGGCGAAGGCGGTGCTGCCGGCCCGGGCCATGGCGTCGCAGGCGCGGCGGACCGCCGTCCGGAACGCCTCCACCGCGAGCGGTACCCCCGGCAGCCCGAAGCAGAACACGCGCGCCGGCCGCATCCGCCCGGCCGTGGGCAGGAGGAGCGCGTCGTCCGGCGCGGCGTCGAAGAGCCCGCCGCGGATGGCGCGCGAGATGGCCCCGCACAGCCGCCAGTCGGCGAACCCGGCCAGCCCCTGCAGCGGCCGCTCCGGGCCGACGAACACCGCCAGCGCGTCCACCTCGAGGGCGTCGAGCGAAGGCAGCCCCAGCTCCGCCACCTCGATCACGAGCGCCACGGCGGCCCCCTCCGGTTCACCGATCCCCCCGGCGCCGCTCGGCGGCAGCGCGCTCGCCACCTTGTCGAGCAGGCCGTTCACGAAGGCCCCCGAGCTCTCGGAGCCGTACTTCTTCCCGAGCTCGATGGCCTCGTTGATCACCACCTTCACCGGCACCTCGGTGCGGAGCAGCTCGAAGGTCGCCAGCCGGAGGACGTTGCGGTCCACCTTGGCCATCCGGTCGAGCCGCCAGTGGGTGGAGACCGCCTCGATCGCGTCGTCGAGCTCGCGCCGGTGCTGGGCCACGCCGCGGACCAGCGACTCCGCCAGGTCCATCACCTCGCGCTCGACCGGCTCGAAGCTCTTCCAGAACCGGGACAGGGCGTCGTCGATCCCCTCGGCGGCCACGTCGATCTGGTACAGCGCCTGGAGCGCGCGCTCGCGGGCCTTGGTGCGCCGAGTGGTCACCCGGTCACTCCGCCTTCCGCGCCGGGAGCCTGGCGACCGAGCGGAGCAGGTTGGCCTGCTCGATGGCCGCCGCGGCCGCCTCGGCCCCCTTGTTGCCGGCCTTCACGCCGGCGCGCTCGAGGGCCTGCTCCATGGTGTCGCAGGTCAGCACGCCCATCGCCACCGCGCAGCCCGCCTCCATGGCGACGTGGGCCACGCCCTTCGTCACCTCCGCCGCCACGTAGTCGAAGTGCGGGGTGCCGCCGCGGATGACGGCCCCGAGCGCCACCACGGCGTCGTAGCGCCCGCTGGCGGCCACCCGCCGGATCACCGCCGGGAGCTCGAAGGTCCCCGGGCAGCGGAACACGTCGATGTCCGCGTCGTCCACGCCGTGCCGGCGGAGCGCGTCGGCGGCGCCGAACAGCAGCTGCTCGGTGACGAGGGAGTTGAAGCGGGCCACCACCAGCGCGGCCTTGTGGCCGGTCGCGACCAGGGACCCTTCGTGAACGTTCATCGCCTGTTCCTTCCCTTGGGCCGCGCCCGGGCCGGGCGGCGGCGGGTGGCCGCGCGCGCCGGGGCGGCGGCCTCGAGCGTGAGGAGGTGCCCCATCTTGTCGCGCTTGGTGACGAGGTAGGCGCGATTTCGCTGGGTGGCCGGCATCTCGAGGGGCACCCGCTCCACGACCTCGAGGCCGTAGCCCTCGAGCCCGACGATCTTCTTCGGGTTGTTGGTGAGCAGCCGCATCTTGCGGACGCCCAGGTCGCGCAGGATCTGGGCCCCGATGCCGTAGTCGCGCAGGTCCGGCTTGAAGCCGAGGCGCACGTTGGCCTCGGCGGTGTCGAGGCCCTCGTCCTGCAGGTTGTAGGCCTTCAGCTTGTTGGCGAGGCCGATGCCGCGCCCCTCCTGGTCGAGGTAGAGCAGCACGCCCTTCCCGGCCTGCGCGATCTGCCGCAGGGCGGCGTGCAGCTGCGGGCCGCAGTCGCAGCCGCTCGATCGCGAAGACGTCGCCGGTCAGGCACTTCGAGTGGACGCGGACCAGGACCGGCTCGCCCTCGCGCCAGCGTGCCGCTGCACGAGCGCGACGTGCTGGTGACGTGTCCACGTCGTTCTCGTAGGCCACCGCCTGGAACTCGCCGTAGCTCGGTGGGGAGCGGCGCCTCGGCCGCCCGGCGGACCAGCGTGTCCTTCATCATCCGGTAGGCGATGAGGTCCGCCACCGAGACGATGGGCAGGTCGTGCTCCGCCGCGAGCTTCTCGAGCTCGGGCAGCCGCGCCATGGTGCCGTCGTCGTTCATGACCTCGCAGATGACGCCGGCCGGCTTGCAGGCCGGCCAGGCGCGCGAGGTCGACCGAGCCCTCGGTCTGGCCGGCGCGCACCAGCACGCCGCCGCTGGCGGGCGCGCAGCGGGAAGACGTGGCCGGGGCGGGCCAGGTCCTCCGGGCGGCAGCCGTCGCGGACGGCGGTGAGGATGGTGTGGGCGCGGTCCTTGGCGCTGATGCCGGTGGTGACGCCCTCCCGCGCCTCGATCGACACCGTGAAGGCGGTGCCGAAGGCGGAGGTGTTGGCGCCCTCGTCGACCATCAGCGGCAGGCGGAGCTGGCGGACCTTCGTCCTCGGTGAGCGAGAGGCAGATCAGCCCGCGGCCGTGCCGGGCCATGAAGTTGATCGCCGCCGGGGTCACCTTCTCGGCCGCCAGGCAGAGGTCGCCCTCGTTCTCGCGGTCCTCGTCGTCGATGAGGATCACCATCTTGCCGGCGCGGATGTAGGCGAGCGCCTTCTCCACCCGCTCCACGGCGTGCTGCGCGTGATCCCTCACGCGCGATCCCTCCGTTCCGTAACCCCAGCCGGGCGAGCTGCTCCGCGTCCGGGCCGGCGAGCTCCCGCAGGCGCGCCACGTGGCGCGCCAGCACGTCCGCCTCCAGGTTCACCCGGGTGCCGGCGGCGGCGGCGCCGAGCGTCGTGCGCGCCAGCGTCTCCGGGATGAGCGCGATCTCGAAGCGGTCCCGCCCGGCGGTCGCGACCGTGAGCGAGATGCCGTCCACCGCGATGGAGCCCTTCTCGGCCACCAGCGGCGCGATGGCGGCCGGCAGCGACACCGTGAGCCGCGCGCCCTGCCCCTCGGGGACGCGCCGCAGGATCTCGCCCACGCCGTCGACGTGCCCCTGCACGAGGTGGCCGCCCAGCCGGTCGTGGAGCGCGAGGGCCCGCTCGAGGTTCACCCGCGTCCCCGGACGCCAGTCGCCGAGGGTGCTCCGTGACAGCGTCTCGGGGATGGCGTCGAAGGAGACCAGCCCGCCGCCGCGCTCGGCCACGGTGAGGCAGACGCCCGAGCAGGCCACGCTCTCGCCGAGCGCGAGCTCGTCGACCTCGAGGTGGGCGGGCCGCAGGGTCAGGCGAGCGCCTCCCTGCCGCGGGGAGACGCGCTCCACCACCCCCATGTCCGCCACCAGACCCGTGAACATTGCGGGCGAATCCTAGCCTCGTCCCCGCTTTTTCGCCAACGCGGCGCGCGCCGGCCGGGCCGCCGGCACACCGGCCACCAGCACGTCGTCGCCGAGCCGCTCGATCTCGACCTGCTCGAGCCGGAGCGCGTCGACCATCCGGGCCGGCCCGCGCCCCGCCGTGAGGGGGATGCCGTCGGCGCCGGCGATGATGGGCGCGACCAGCACCGCCACCCGGTCCACCAGGCCCGCCTCGAGGAACGCCGCGTGGACGTGGGCGCCGCCCTCCACCAGGAGGTGGGTCACCCCGCGCGCCGGCCAGCCGGGAGAGGAGGTCGCGGAGGTCCACCCCGCCCCGGCCCCGGCGGCAGCGGAGGAGCTCCACCCCCGGCCCGACGCGGCGCGCGCGGGACGAGGCGTGCGCGATCACCGTGGGCGCCGCCGAGCGCGGGTGGAAGCAGCTTCAGGCGGGGCGGCAGGGTCAGCCCGGTGTCGAGCACCACGCGGAGCGGCGTCCCGTCCCCGCCCGCCCGGCAGCCGGGTGGTGAGCTCGGGGTCGTCGGCGCGCGCGGTCCCGGCGCCCACCAGGACGGCGTCCACCCGGTCGCGCAGCCGGTGGACCCAGGCGCGCGCCGCCTCGCCGGTCACCCAGCGCGCGTCGCCGGTCCGCGTCGCGATGCGGCCGTCGAGCGTGACCGCGGCCTTGAGCGTCACGAAGGGCCGGCGCTCGGTGATGTAGGTGAACCAGGCGGCGTTCAGGGCGTCGCACTCGACGGCGAGCACGCCCTGCTCGACCGGCAGGCCGCCCCGCCGCAGCCGGGCCATGCCCCGGCCGTTCACGAGCGGGTTGGGATCGGTCGAGCCGACGAAGACGCGCCGGACCCCGGCCTCGAGGATCGCCACGGAGCAGGGCGGCGTCTTCCCCTGGTGATCGCAGGGCTCGAGCGTGGTGTAGAGGTCGGCGCCGCGGGCCCGCGCGCCGGCGGCGCGGAGCGCCACCACCTCGGCGTGGGGGCCGCCCGCGCGGGCGTGATGCCCGCGACCGACCACCCGCCCGTCCTTCACCAGCACCGCGCCCACCGCGGGGTTGGGGCTGGTCCGGCCGAGCCCCTTGGCCGCCTCGCGGAGGGCGAGCCGCATGAAGCGCTCGGCCGCGGCGCGCTCGGGAGGCCGGCCCCGGGCGCCGGGCCCGCCCCCGGCGACCTGGCGCGGCGGGTGGGCACGGGTGGCTGCGCGGACGGTCACCCCTGCTCTCCCCGTCCCTTCCTGGCGAGCTCCTCGAGCTCGCTCATGAACTCGCCCACGTCTCGGAAGGCGCGGTAGACCGAGGCGAAGCGCACGTAGGCCACCTCGTCGAGCGTCCGCAGCCGGGCCATGACCGCCTCGCCGATCACGGTGGTGCGGATCTCGTTCTCGCCCAGCTCCTGGAGCTGGCGCTCCACCGCGGCCACCAGCGCCTCGACCTGCTCGGCGGACACCGGCCGCTTCTGGCAGGCGTTCGCGACGCCCTCGACGATCTTCCTCCGGTCGAACGCCTCGCGGCGCCCGTCCTTCTTCACCACCTGCGGCAGCACCTCCTCGATCCGCTCGTAGGTGGTGAAGCGGCGCTCGCAGGAGAGGCACTCGCGGCGCCGGCGCGTGGCCTGCCCGTCCCCGGTCTCGCGCGAGTCGACGACCCGGTCCTCGAGGTGTCCGCAGTAGGGGCAGCGCATGGTCCACTCACCCCGCGCCCGCGCGGGCGGCGCGGGGCGGAGCCCAGGGCGAGCGGACAGTATACGGCGCCCGCGTCAGATCCGGTCAGCGTACATCGGGAAGTGCGCGCAGAGGTCCTTCACCTCGCCGCGCACCCGGGCCAGCACCTGCTCGTCGGCGGGCGCGTCCAGCACGCGGCCGATGAGCGCCGCCACCAGCGTCATCTCCTGGGCGCCCATGCCGCGCGTGGTGAGCGCGGGCGTGCCGACGCGGACGCCGGAGGTCGTCATCGGCTTCTCCGGGTCCCACGGGATCATGTTCTTGTTGACGGTGATGCCGGCCCTGCCGAGCGCCTCCTCGGCCACCTTGCCGGTGAGCTTCTTCGGCCGGAGGTCGACCAGCATGAGGTGGTTGTCGGTGCCGCCGGAGACCAGCCGCAGCCCGGCCGCCTTGAGCCCCTCGGCCAGCACCTGCGCGTTCTCCACGATCCGCTGCTGGTACAGCTTGAACTCGGGCCGCAGCGCCTCGCCGAACGCCACCGCCTTGGCGGCGATGACGTGCTCGAGCGGGCCGCCCTGGATGCCCGGGAAGATCTGCGAGTTGAGCACCTTGGCGTGCGCCTCGCGCGACAGGATCAGGCCGCCGCGCGGACCGCGGAGCGTCTTGTGGGTGGTGCGTGGTGACGATCTCGGCGTACGGCACCGGCGAGGGGTGCAGGCCGGCCGCGACCAGCCCGGCGATGTGGGCCATGTCGACCACCATGGCCGCGCCGACCTCGCGGGCGATCTCGGCGAACCGGTCGAAGTGGAGGGTGCGCGGGTAGGCGCTCGCGCCGACCACCAGGACGTGCGGCCGGTGCTCGCGGGCGAGCCGCGGCCACCTCGTCCATGTCGATGGTCTCGTCGGACCTGCGCAGGCCGTAGGGGACGATCTTGAAGAGCTTCCCGGAGAAGTTCACCGGCGAGCCGTGCGTGAGGTGCCCGCCGAAGTTGAGGCTCATGGCGAGGAGCGTGTCGCCCGGCTGCGCCACCGCGAAGTAGGCCGCCATGTTGGCCTGCGACCCGGAGTGCGGCTGGACGTTGGCGTGCTCGGCGCCGAAGAGCTCCTTGGCCCGGTCGATGGCGAGCTGCTCGACCTGATCGACCACCTCGCAGCCGCCGTAGTAGCGCTTGCCCGGGTAGCCCTCGGCGTACTTGTTGGTGAGCGTCGAGCCGAGCGCCTCGAGGACCGCGGGCGAGACGAAGTTCTCGCTGGCGATGAGCTCGAGCCCCTCGGCCTGGCGGCGCGTCTCCTCGCGGATGAGCGCCGCGATCTTCGGGTCCGCCTCTGCGAGGCGCTGGGTGGGCATCATGGCTCGGCTCCTGGCTCGTTCGGAGGGGGCGATTTCTTACCGCTTCGGCGCCGGGGGGGCAACCGCCGGCCTCACCGGTCCAGGTCCCGGATCTTCTCGACCCGCGCTCGTGGCGGCCACCCTCGAACGGGGTCTCCAGGAAGGCCTTCACGATGGCCGCGCCCACGCCCAGGCCGACCACGCGCTCGCCCGACGCAGAGCACGTTCGCGTCGTTGTGGGCGCGGGCCATGCGGGCGTCGAACTCGGTGACGCAGTGGGCGGCGCGCACCCCGCGGACCTTGTTCGCGGCGATGGACATCCCGATGCCGGTGCCGCACACCAGGACGCCGAGCCTGGCGCGGCCCGCCGCGACCGCCTCGCCGACCGCCTTGGCGAAGTCCGGGTAGTCGACGCTCTCCGCCGTGAAGGGGCCGAGGTCGTCACCTCGAAGCCGGCGGCCCGCGCCACCTTCACCGCCTCCGCCCTGAGCTGCAGCCCGGCGTGGTCCGAGCCGGTGATCACGCGCTCCGCCATTGTCTTCTCCTGTGATAGCCGGCAGGGAGCGGCCGGGCACATTTCGCTGCGCGAAAAGTGCCTCGGCCGGGTGTGGAATGCCGGCTACGCTCTCTTGAACAGCAGCACCGCGTTGGTGCCGCCGAAGCCGAACCAGTTGGACATGGCCGCCTCCACCCGGACCTCCCGCGCCACGTTCGGCACCAAGTCCAGCTCGCACTCGGGATCCTGCTCCTCGACGTTGATGGTCGGCGGGAGGACGCCGTGGTGGATGGCGAGCACCGTGATGACCGCCTCGGCGCCGCCGGCCGCGCCGAGCAGGTGGCCGGTCATCGACTTGGTCGAGGAGATGGCCAGCTTGCGGCGTGGCGTGCTCGCCGAACACCGCCTTGATGGCCTGGCACTCGGCCACGTCGCCCTGCGGCGTGGAGGTGCCGTGCGTGTTCACGTACCCCACCTGCGCCGGCGCGAGGCCGGCGTCGCGCAGCGCCATCCGCATGGCCCGCTGCCCGCCCTCCCCGCCCGGCGCCGGCGCGGTGATGTGGTGGGCGTCGGCCGAGGCGCCGTAGCCGACGATCTCGGCGTAGATGCGCGCGCCGCGCTCCCGCGCGTGCTCGTACTCCTCGAGCACGAGGATGCCCGGCGCCCTCGCCGATCACGAAGCCGTCGCGGTTCTTGTCGAAGGGGCGGCTCGCCTTCTCGGGCGCGTCGTTCCGCTCGGAGAGCGCCCGGGCCGCGCAGAACCCGCCGATCCCCAGGGGCGTGATGGTCGCCTCGCAGCCGCCGGCGATCATCACGTCGGCCATGCCGCGCTCGATGTAGAGCATCGCGTCGCCGATGGAGTGGTTGCCGGTGGCGCAGGCGGACACCGGGGAGAAGTTCGGCCCCTTCATCCCGTACTTCAGGCTGATCTGCCCCGGCGCCAGGTTGATGATGAGCGAGGGGATGAAGAAGGGACCGACCTTCCGGACCCCCTTCTCGAGCAGGGTCCTGTGCTCGTCCTCGATGGTGCCGAGGCCGCCGATGCCGGCGCCGACGATGGCGCCCACCCGCTCGGCGTCCTCCTTCGCCATGTCGAGGCCCGAGTCCTCCATGGCCATGTCGGCGGCGGCGAGCGCGAACTGGATGAATCGATCGTTGCGACGGGCCTCCTTCCGGTCCATGAAGCGGGTCGGGTCGAAGCCCTTCACCTCGCCCGCGATGCGGGTGGGGTAGGTCGAGGCGTCGAACAGCGTGATCGGCCCGATGCCGCTCTTCCCGGCCACGAGCGCACTCCAGGACTCCTCCACCCCGATGCCCACGGGGGAGACGAGCCCCAGCCCGGTGACGACGACACGGCGCCTGCTCATCGCTTCACCTCACGCAGGGAAAGCTGGTGCTTCCAGGGCGGCGACGGCCCCTCGGCCTCGCCGCCCGGGCGCGCGAACCCGACGGCGGTCCAGGCCTACTTCTTGTGCGTGGTGATGTAGTTGACCGCGTCCTGCACGGTCTTGATGTTCTCGGCCTCCTCGTCGGGGATCTCGACCTCGAACTCCTCCTCCATCGCCATGACCAGCTCGACGATGTCGAGCGAGTCCGCGCCGAGGTCCTCGATGAAGCTCGAGGTCGGGCTTGATCTCGTCCTCGCCGACGCCCAGCTGGTCCGCGATGATGGTCTTCACCTTCTGCTCGATCGTTGCCGTCATGACGCCTCCTCCGTTGGGTGTTGGAACCGGTCCGGTGCCGGCGGAACCGCCGCGGCTACATGTACATGCCGCCGTTGACCTTCAGGACCTCGCCGGTCACGTACGACGCCTGATCGCTCGCGAGGAACGCCACCGCGTTCGCCACGTCCTCCGCCGTGCCGAGCCGCGCGAGCGGGATCGACTCCATCATCTTCGCCCTGGCCGCCTCGGGGAGGCCGGCCGTCATGTCGGTGTCGATGAAGCCGGGGGACACCGCGTTGACGCGGATGCTGCCGCGAGGCCAGCTCGCGGGCCACCGATCTTGGTCAGGCCGATCGAGCCCGGCCTTGGTGGCGGCGTAGGCGGCCTGGCCGGCGTTGCCCATCTCGCCCACCACCGAGGTGAGGTTCACGATGGCGCCGCCCCGCTGCCTTCATCATGGGGCGGGTGGCGGCCCGGATGAGGTTGAAGGCGCCGGTCAGGTTGACGTCGAGCTGCCGCTTCCAGTCCTCGTCCTTGAGCCGCATGAGGAGCTGGTCGATGGCGATGCCGGCGTTGTTGACGAGGATGTGGAGCCCGCCGAGCTCGGCCACCACCTGCGTCCACCGCCGCGGCGCAGGCGGCCGGGTCCGGCCACGTCGAAGCGGAGGAGCTTCGCCTTCGGGGCGCCGGCCGCCTGCACCAGCGCGAGCGCCTCGGCCGCCGCCGCCTCGTTGCCGGCGTAGTTGAGGGCCACGCTGGCGCCGCCGCGGGCGAGCGCCACCGCGATGGCGCGGCCGATGCCGCGCGAGGCGCCGGTGACCAGGGCGACCTTGCCCTTGAAGTCGTAGGTCATGGTCTCATCCCCTCAGCGCGGCCAGCGTCTTCTCGAGCGACGCCGCGATCCTCGACGTTGAACGTCTCGATCGACGCGGGCGATGCGCTTGACCAGGCCGGACAGCACCTTGCCCGGCCCGACCTCGACGACCCGGGTGACGCCCGGCCGCGACCAGCGCCTCGCACGCACTCGATCCAGCGCACCGGCGCGGTCACCTGCGCGAGCAGCAGCGGCACGACGCGGGCCAGCGTCGGCGTTCGGCGCGGCCTCGACGTTGGTGACCACCGGCGCACCGGCGGCCCGCCAGGCGATCCCGCGCAGCACCGGCTCGAGCCGCGCCTTCACCGGCGCCATCAGCGCGCAGTGGAAGGGGGCGGAGACGGGGAGCGGCAGCACCCGCTTGGCGCCGGCCTCCTTGAGCTTCACCCCGGCCGCGCTCGACCGCCGCGGCGGCGCCGGCGATGACGGTCTGGGCCGGCTCGTTGTAGTTGGCCGGCGAGACCACCTCGCCGGTGGCGGCCGCCACCTCGGCGCAGATGGCGGCGACCCTGCGCCGGGTCGAGGCCGAGCACCGCGCTCATGGCGCCCTGCCCCGGCCGGCACCGCCTCCTGCATGAAGGTGCCGCGGGCGCGCACCGCCCGGGCGGCGTCGGCCGCGCCGCAGCGCCCCGGCCGCCACCAGCGCCGAGTACTCGCCGAGCGAGTGGCCGGCCACGAGGTCCGGCACGACGCCGCGGTTCGCCAGCACCGCGGCGGCCGCCGCCGAGACCGTCAGGATGGCCGGCTGGGTGTTGGCGGTGAGCTTGAGCGCCTCCTCCGGCCCCTCGAAGCAGAGGCCGGAGAGCGGCTCGCCCAGCGCGGCGTCCACCTCCTCGAAGACGGCGCGCGCCTCGGGGAAGGCGTCGCGGCCAGGTCCTTGCCCATCCCGACCGTCTGGGACCCCTGCCCGGGGAAGATGAACGCGAGCTTGCCCATCGTCGATCTCCTCGCCTCGCCTACCAGCGGACCACGCTGGCGCCCCAGGCCATGCCGCCGCCGATGGCCATCATCAGGATGACGTCGCCCGGCTTGAACCAGCCGGCCCGGTTGGCCTCGTCGAGCGTCATCGGCACGCTGGCCGACGAGGTGTTGCCGTACTTCTCGAGGTTCATCCAGCACTTCGCCGCCGGGATCTCCAGCCGCTCCAGCGTGGCGTCGAGGATGCGCTTGTTGGCCTGGTGGGCGATGACGTAGGTGACGTCCGCCGGGGTCGAGCCCCTCGGCGGCGAGCACCTCGCGGCAGCTCTCCTCCAGCGCGCGGACCGCCACCTTGTAGACCTCGCGGCCGTTCATGTAGACGTAGTGCGATCGCTCTCGGCCACCTTCTCGCGGAGATCGGGTCGCGCGAGCCGCCGCCCGGCTGCAGCAGGATGTGGGCCAGCGAGCCGTCGGTGTGGAGGCGGATGGTGAGGATGCCGCGGCGCGGGTCGTCGCCCGGCTCGAGCACCATCGCGCCCGGCCCCGTCGCCGAAGAGGATGCAGGTGTTGCGGTCCTTCCAGTCGGTGATGCGCGGTGAGCGCGTCGACGCCGACCACCAGGGCGTTCTTCACGGCGCCGGTCGCGACGAAGCGATCGGCCACCGAGAGGGCGTAGAGCGAGCCGGCGCAGGCGGCCGAGACGTCGAAGGCGAAGGCCTTCTTGTTGCCGAGCTTCCCCTGCAGCACCGCGGCGGCGCTCGGGAACGGGTAGTCGGGGGTGACCGTGCCGACCACGATCAGCTCGACGTCGTCGGCGTCGAGGCCGGCCATCTCGAGGGCGCGCCGCGACGCCTCGAGGGCCAGGTCGCTGGTGGCCTGCTCGGGCGCGGCGACGCGGCGCTCGCGGATGCCGGTGCGCTCCACGATCCACTGGTCGGTGGTCTCGACCAGCTTCTCGAGGTCGGCGTTGGTCACGATCTTCTCGGGCGCGTAGGACCCGGTGCCGGTGATGATGGAGCGCATTCCTCTCCTTCGAAGTTCAGGCGTCGCGCGGCGCGCGCCGCGGGCTATGGGTGGGGGCGTGGACCGCGCCGTCGAGGGGCTCCTCGACCAGCGCGTGCGAGGGGGCGACCGCGTCCGCGATCTCGTCGACGAAGTGCGCGCCGGCCGCCTCGCGGACGCGGCGGATGGCGTTCTCCATGGCCAGCGCGTCGGAGCGGCCGTGGCCGATGAAGCCCACGCCGTTCACGCCGACCAGCGGCGCGCCGCCGATCTCGCGCCAGTCCATCCGCTTCTTCATCCCGTCGAGCGCGGTCTTGGCGAGGAGGCCGCCGATCTTGGAGACGGTGGTGCTGCGCAGGGCGCGCTTCAGGTAGCTCGCCCACCACCTTGGCGGTGCCCTCCATGGTCTTGAGGGCCACGTTGCCGGTGAAGCCGTCGGTGACGATGACGTCGAACTCGCCGGTGAGGAGGTCGCGCCCCTCGCAGTAGCCGACGAAGTCGAGCGGCGGAGCGGCGGAGCGCGGCCGCCGCGGCGCGGGTGAGGTCGGTCCCCTTCGAGTCCTCCTCGCCGTTCGAGAGGATGGCCACCCTGGGCCGTGCCACGCCGAGGACGCGCCGGGCGTAGACCTCGCCCATCAGCGCGAACTGCACGAGGTGGATCGGCTTGCAGTCCACGTTGGCGCCCATGTCGAGCAGGAGCGGCGCGCCCCGCAGCGCCGGCAGCACCGAGACGATGGCCGGCCGCTCGACGCCGTCGGGGCGCCCGAGCACGAAGATGGCGCCGGCCATCACCGCGCCGGAGTTGCCGGCCGACACCATGCGCGCAGGCCCGCCCCGACCTCACCAGGTCGAAGCAGACGCGGATGGAGTTGTCCTTCTTGCGGCGCATCGCCTGGCCGGGGTGGTCGTGGATGTCGACCACCTCGGATGGCGTGGTGCACCTCGATGGGCAGCGACGTGCCCGGCGCGGCGGCGCGCCAGCTCCTCGCGCACCACGCGCCTCGGGGCCGACCAGGATGACCGGCAGGCCCTTACGCGCTGCGTTAATCGCACCCTGGACGATCGCGCCGGGGGCGCTGTCTCCCCCCATCGCATCGACGGCGACGGGCGCGAGGCGGCTCGGTCATCGGGGCTTACGTCGCCTCGGTGATCTGCTCGCCCTTGTACGTGCCGCAGGACGGGCAGACGCGGTGCGGGAGCACGGGCTCCTTGCACTTCGGGCACTTCACGACGTTGACGGCTTCAGCTTGAAGTTGGCCGCCCGGCGGCGATCGCGCCGCATGCTGCTGGTCCGCTTCTTCGGAACGCCCACGTGATGCTCCTTCCACAGTCCAGAGAGCGCGGCGCTCTCCACTGCCTCACAGCTTCACGTTCTTGGCGAGGCCGGCCCAGCGCGGGTCCGGCACCTTGCGGTCGCAGCCGCACTCGCGATCGTTCAAGTTGGCCCCGCACACGGGGCAGAGCCCCTTGCAGTCGTCCTGGCAGACCGGATAGCGCCGGCAGCGCCAGGACGACCTGCTCGCGGAGGATCGGGTCGAGGTCGATGACCTTGCCCGAGTAGACCTCCTCCTCGGCCTGCTGCGGCTCGAAGCTCCCCGCCACCGGGTGGCGCGGCTCGTCCTCGCCGCGGCCGGTCTCGTCCACGTACTCGTCCGCGGGGACCAGCGTCAGCTCGAATTCCACCGGCACGTCGAGCCTCGACCGGCTGGAGGCAGCGGCCGCACGGGACGGTCAGCTCGGCGCTTGCCGCGGACGTCCACCAGGACCCGGCGCTCGACCTTGTCGAGCTTCGCGTCGACGTGCGCCGCGCTCCCGGGCCCGGTAGCCGGCCCGATCGCCCGCGACCATCTCGTCGACCTGCTCGCGGGCGACGTCCCAGCTCCGGCGGAGCCCGGCCTCCTTGATTTCATCAATGTTGACGCGCATTTATACGGCTTTCCGAGGCCCAAAAAGGGCCTCATTATAGGGGGCGAACACGGGAAGTCAAGGCGCGCCGGGACATTGGCGTCGCGTGCGCCCGTCGTCTGCTCGACGCCTCACCGCGCCGTCGGGTGGAGCGCCCGACCCCTGATGGGCTCCGCACAGAGCAGCGTTAGCCGGCGCGGAGCGGCCGGGCACACTTCGCTGCGCGAACTGTGCCTCGGCCGGAGCTCGGAGGCCGGAGGCCGCTACGGCCGGACGAGACCGCGCGCCACGGCGAGCAGCGCCGCCTCGGCCTTGGTCGAGACGTCCATCTTCTCGTAGATGCGCTTCACGTAGGTCTGGACGGTGCCCTCGGCGATGCCCGAGCGCCTGCGCCACGTCGGCGTAGGTGTGGCCGTGGACCAGGAGCTGCAGCACCTCGAGCTCGCGCTTCGAGAGCGCCGGGCCGTCCTAGGCGCTTCTGGTCCGGCGGATCGCCGCGGAGCTCGGAGAGCAGGACCTTGGCGGCCCGCGGGCTGATGGGGGCCGCCTCGCCGGAGAGCACGTCCTCGACGGCGCGGGCCAGGTCGGCGGCGTGGAAGGGCTTGAGGATGTAGCCGGAGGCGCCGGCGCGCATGGCGCCCAGCACGCGGGCCGGGATGTCCACCGCGGTGAGCGCGATGCAGGCGGTCTTCGGGAGCTCGCTTGCGGATGGTGGCGATGACGTCCTCGCCGCTCATCTTGGGGAGGCCGAGGTCGACCAGCGCCACGTCCGGCTTGCTCGCGGCGGGCCAGCGCCACGCCGTCCTCGCCGGTGGCGGCCGTCCCGACACACCTCGAAGCCGTGGGAGGTGAGCACCTGGGCGATGAGGCGCGACGACGGCCTCGTCGTCCTCGACCGCGATCGCACGGATCGTCATGGTTTACGCCCCCCGTGGAGGAGTGGAACGCACCCCCTCGAACGGTGTCATCAGTAGCAGTCCAGGAGACAGAGGGTCAAGAATCCGCGTCCTGCGTCAAGGGGACAAACCTGCGCCTGCTGCTTACCCGCCCGCACACGTAACCTCCCGCGAATAAAAGAGATTCCGGTCGGGGAGAAATCTTGCTACTGGACTGGGCTCGAGGAGCATATGCCCATGCCCAGAATTTATTCCCGCCGCGCCCAGCTGCTGCTTGCGTCCCTCTTCCTGTCGATCTCCCTCCTCGCCTGCGGCGGCGGCTCGGGCGGAAGCGACCAAGACCCCATCGTCTGCGCGGCCCAGGGAGCGACCTGCGGCGGCGCGACCGCCTGCTGCACGGGGCTCTCCTGCTCCGCCGCCGGAACCTGCGAAGCGTCGTCCAGCTGCTCGGCCCAGGGGGCCGCCTGCGACGCCTCGAACCCCTGTTGTAACGGGCTCTCCTGCTTCGCCGGCGCCTGCGTGACGACCGGCACCCAGTGCCTCGCCGACCAGCAGGCGTGCACGGCCGGGGGGACCCCCTGCTGCGCGGGCCGCTGCGAGGGGAACGTCTGCACCCAGGGCTCCACCACCTGCGTCGCCGACGGCATCGCCTGCACGGCCGGGCAGACGAACTGCTGCTCGGGCACCTGCGCCGCGCTGACCGCGGGTGGCCAGCCCGTCTGCACCACCAGCGAGTTCTGCAATCCAGCCGGCGACGCCTGCACGGTGCCGGGCGACTGCTGCACGCTCAACTGCGTGGCGGGGACCTGCCGCGCCGAGGCGTGCCTGCAGATCGGCGACGGCTGCGCGAGCCCGGCGGACTGCTGCTCGGGCACCGGCACCTGCGGCGCGTCGCAGTCCGGCTCGTGCTCGGCCGTCCCCCCCGGCGGCACCGGCGCCACCTGCCGCACGCTGGGTGAAGCCTGCGCCAATCCGTACGACTGCTGCTCCACCAACTGCCAGGGCGGGGCCTGCGTCCCGGCTTACAGCTGCAGCGCCTACGGCGACATCTGCTACCAGGGCGAGGACTGCTGCTCCGGCCTGTGCGACACGACCGGCGGCACGCCCGGGCGCTGCGTCGACCCGTCCGGCGGCTGCGTCCAGGGCGGCAACCCCTGCACCGGCCCGACCAACTGCTGCTCGCGCCTGTGCGTCGACCCGGGCAGCGGCGTGAAGGTCTGCCAGCCGGCCGGCGGCTGCCGGATGACCGGCGACTTCTGCGACTCCACCGACGCCTGCTGCAACATCAACGACCAGGGCCGGTCTCGCAGCGGATCGCGTGCGACACCGTCGATCTCCGCTGCGACAACGGCGGCTCCTGCAACCCGCCGGGCAACATCTGCGGCGCGACCACCGACGTGAACGCCTCGCAGAACTGCTGCATGCCCTCGTCCTGGAAGGGCTCCGGCAAGCCGGCCTGCAAGCCCGACTCGAACAACATCATGCGCTGCTACGGCGCGCCT
This sequence comes from uncultured delta proteobacterium, assembly GCA_963733485.1. GTDB lineage: Bacteria > Myxococcota > Myxococcia > Myxococcales > Anaeromyxobacteraceae > Anaeromyxobacter. The sequence continues at coordinate 158,419 of CAVTDL010000005.1, forward strand.
CCCGGCGTCGACCGAGGTCACCTGCCCGACCGGCTACGACCGCGAACGACCCGAGCTGCTGCATCGCCCCCGGCAACGTCTGCCAGTTCCGCGACCAGTGCTGCGGCGGCACGCCGTGCGTGCCCGACGCGGCGGGCGTCCTCCGCTGCGGCGGCTCCTGCGTCCCGGACGCCGGCGACCTGCACCACCGCCGGCGACTGCTGCTCCGGCACCTGCACCAACGGCGACGTGCGCCCCGCCCGCCCCGACCTGCGTGGCCGCCGGCCTGGCCTGCACCACCGGCTCGGAGTGCTGCTCCGGCGCCTGCAACCCCGACAGCCGGCTGTGCGTCCGGTACTGCCAGCAGGCCGCCGAGAGCTGCACGGTCTCGGCCGACTGCTGCTACGGCCTCTCCTGCAACGTCCCCGCGGGCGCGACGGCGGGCACCTGCCAGGCGGTCCAGAGCGCCTGCGCCGACCTCGGCCAGGCCTGCAGCGCGACCGACGACCTGCTGCGGCGGGCTCACCTGCGGCGCGGGCGGCGCTCTGCGAGAGCGCCGCCACCTGCGTCGACGCGGGCCAGCACTGCACGGCCGGCGGGACCGGGACCGCGGCCTGCTGCACCGGCCTCTCCTGCGAGACCGTGCCTGACCGGGACGCAGAAGGACCTGCGCGCGCCGAGCGACCCCGGCTGCACCTGCGAGGTCCCGGTCGCGACCTGCGTCCACTACGACGGCGGGCCAGCGCCGCTGCCGTCCTGCTCGCCGACGCAGCCGTGCTGCCCCGGTGAGAACACCACCTGCCTCGACGCGAGCGGCTCGATCTGCACGAGCGCGACCGGCTGCGCCTGCACGCCACCGCCGACCTGCTCTCCGCTCGGCCAGGCGTGCTCGCCCACGCAGCTCTGCTGTAGCGGGAAGGCGTGCGTGCAGCCGACCACCTACCTGCCCTGCGACGGCACCACCGCTGCACCTGCGTCAACCCAGGGTAGGGGTCGTTTCGCTGAAGTAACGCCGGCCCCGGCGCCCGCCTCGCGGGTGTCCGGGGCCGAGTCGTCCGGGGCCGGTTGCAACCGCGCCGGCGTCCAGACACCAGGCCCTCCTCCGCCCGTTCGCTCCGAGCGCAGGGCGGCTCGACCGCGAGCCCGGAGTCGAGGAGCCCTGGCATGCCTCCCAGCCCCCGGAAACACGACGGCCCCGGCGCCCGCGAGCGGGCGGCGGGGCCGCATGGAAGTCTGGCGCCTGGCGCGCTACGCCGCCGGACCGCTGCCGCCCATCCGGCCGCCCAGCTCCTCGTGCTCGCCGACGCCCTGCAGGTCGAGCACGATCGCGAGCAGGTAGAGCGCGAGCGAGGCGGTCCCGAAGAGCTGCCCGAGGCTCATCGCCATGACGAGCATCATCGGGTGCGGAAAGACGATCGACGCGATCATCAGCCCGAGCGCGACGACCGACATGATGGCCGAGATGAGCACCAGCCGGCGGATGGTGATCTTGGAGATGTTGAACACGGCTTACTCTCCCTTCTCGTTCGACGCGACCGGGCTGCGGCCGTTGCCGCCGTGGGCGAAGGCGCGCGGGTGGACCTTCTCGCCGCCGTGGCAGTCGACGCACTTGGCGTCGCCGGCGCGGATCTCCTCGATCATCCCGGCGTGCTCCTCGCTCTTCATCCAGCTCGGCGCGCTGGTGGAGTGGCAGCGCGTGCACATGCCGTTCTGGAACGCCTTGTACATGTGGATCTTCGGCCCGCCCTCACCGTACGGACCGGTGCTCGCGTACTCGGTGATGTAGTAGTACATGTGCTTCAGGCCGTTCATCTTGGTCGTCATCGTGCCGAACATCTGGTAGTCGGCGTGGCACGTGTAGCAGCTCTCCTCGCCGAAGGCGTGGTTGCGGCTGTGGATCGCGGCCAGGCTGTTCGACTTCGGATCCGCCGCGTCCTCCGTGTAGGGGAGCATGACGTGGCAGGACCCGCAGAACGGCCGCTTCATCGTGTACTCGAAGCCCGCGATGTTGCCGGTGAGCGACACGCCGAGCGGCATGATCCCGAGGCCGAAGAGCAGGATGACCTTGGTGGTCCGGGTGAGCGGCGGACGCCGCACCACGTACCAGGCCAGGATGATGAGCGCGATCACGGCCGCGACGAGCGCCGTGAGCTTCAGGAGCTGTTCGACGGAGTTGATGTGTTCCACGGGACGGCTGGGTACCACGCGGGGAGTACCCCTTCAACCCCGAACTGCGCGTTTACGCGCACCCCCCCCTCCCCCACGCAGCCGGGACCCGGCGGCGGCCGCTGCCGGCCTGCGGTCGGCCCGAGGAAGCCCGGCGCGGCGAACCTCCGCGAACCGGCTTGCGTTTTCGGAGGGGCTGCACTAATAACCGCGACTTCCAAGCGCGATTAGCTCAGCTGGATAGAGCGTCGGCCTCCGGAGCCGAAGGCCACAGGTTCGAATCCTGTATCGCGCGCATACCGCCTCACCGAGGAGCCCCGGTCATCCCGCGGGCTCCTCGTCGTTTTTTTGCCGGCCACCGCCTTCGGGGAGGTTGCCGGAAGTCCGCGGAGCCGGCAGGTGTTGCGGTGCCAGGTGGCGAGGACCGCCGCCGGCCTGGAGGCCTCCCTGTCGATCGCCGCGCTCGCATCGCTGCTGCTCCTCGGCGCCGGCGTGCCCGTCCCGGCGTCGTCCCCGTCGCCGGAGGTCGCCGCGCCGGTGGCCGCCCCCGTCCCGCCCCCGGTCGCCGCCGCCTACTGCACGGGCGACTACGCCGACGATCTGCTGGCGCTGTCGCCGAGCGCCCGCGCGCACGAGCAGGCCCAGCCGCCGTACACGTTCTGCGTCCGCTCCTCCGCGACCTACGAGTGCCCATCCTACGGAGCTGACGGCTCGCTCCGGCGGGCGCGCCGCAAGGTGGTGGCGCACGGCACGGCCTTCGGGTTTCGCCGGCAGGGCGGGCACACGCTGGTGCTGACCAACGAGCACGTCTCGGACTGGCCGGCGGTCACCGACGGCGAGCACCGGGTGGAGGACGTCCCCGCCGGCTGCAAGCGCGTCGCGAGCGGGCTCCGGATCGTGGACGACGAGAGCGACGCCTACGAGCGGGACGACGTCCCGCTCACGCGCGTGGTGACCGATCCCCTCCTCGACATGACGGTGCTGCGCGCCGATGGCGCGCTGCCGGTGCTGCCCTGGAAGATCGGGCGCAGCGCCGGCCTGCGCGAGCGGAACGTGGTGGACATCCGCGGCTTCCCGCTCGGCGTGCTGCGCGTCCACAACATGGGGAAGGTCATCTCCACCTTCGACCGTCACGAGGAGCAGGGCTGGGACCACGACGACTTCGTGATCGACGCCCCGCTCTCGCCCGGCAACTCCGGCTCGCCGGTGCTGGCGGTCTCCTGCCGCACGGGAGAGCTCGAGCTGGTGGGCGTCTACCACGCCCGCTACACGCAGGCGTCGGCGCTGCACGTGGTGGTGGGGGTGGATCAGCTCCGCGACCTCCTCGCCACGCTCGAGCGCTCGGCCCGCCCGCGCCACGACGGCGTGCCGCTCGACGCCTCCGCCCGCGCCCGCGTCACCGCGCGCGCGGGCGCGGCCGGTCCGGTGTTCTTCCCCTTCGGCCAGCTGGCCGCCGCGGCGCACGCCCGCGCCGACGGGGCGCTGGTCTTCGAGGTGATGGCGCGGGACTTCCCGGTGCTGGCCTACCCGGCGCTGGTGCTCGAGGACCTGCCCTCGCCCGACGGCGGCTTCGGGCCGTCCGGGCGCGTCTGGGCGGGCAACCGGCAGGGGCTCCGGGAGGTGCCGGCGGGCGAGCTCGACGCCGACGCGCGCGCCCTGCTGGCGCGGGCGCTCGACGCGCTCCGGCGCGGCGCGGTGGCGGCGGTGCTCCACCAGGAGGCCGCGCGCTCCGGCATGGGCACGCGCGAGGACTTCCAGGAGGTGAAGCGGCTGGAGGGCGCGCTCCACCGGGCGGCGGCGCAGCAGGACCTCGCCACGGCGGCGCTCGAGGAGGCGGAGCAGCGCTGCCCGCGCTTCGCCGACGCGCCCTCGACCCTCGCCGACGCGCTCGCGTCCCCGCCGGCGTCGGCGCCGCTCCGTCCGCCGGCCGCCGCGATGCCGCTGGGCGCGGCGCCGGCTTCGCGCTAGGTTCAGCCTGGACACCGCCCGCGGGCGGAGGAGGAAACGAATGCCTGTGAGCAAGAAGCGGAAGAAGGACGGGAAGCCGGTGCACCGCGCGCAGCCGGCGGAGGAGCTCGCCCCGCAGCCCGAGGAGCACGAGTCCCATCCGGCGGCGGCGCCGCCGCGCCGGGTCGGTAAGCCCAGTAACCCGTTCGTCGCGCAGCAGACGAAGCGCGCCTCGCAGCGCGGCCGGTAGTGGCGCGAGGACCGGCGGCGCGCGGCTGGTGCGTCTACCTCCTGCGCTGCCGTGACGGCTCGCTCTACGCCGGGGCCACCAACGACGTGGCCGGCCGCCTGGCCCGCCACGCCGCCGGGAAGGGGGCGCGCTACACGCGCTCGCGGCTCCCGGTGGTGCTGGTGTACCGCGAGCGGGCCGCCGATCGGAGCACCGCGCTCCGGCGCGAGGCGGCGCTGAAGCGGCTCCGACGGGCGGAGAAGCTCGACCTGGTCGCGCGGGCCGCCGCGCGTCGCCGGCGGCGCGAGGTCGCGCGAGCGGCGCGCCCGCGGCGGCCGGCCTGAGGAGGCCGACATGGAGCTCGGCTTGTCGGGGAAGGTCGCGGTGGTCACCGGCGGGAGCCGCGGCATCGGACGCGCCATCGCGCTCGAGCTGGCGCGCGAGGGGGCGCGGGTCGCGATCGGCGCCCGGGGCGCCGAGGCGCTCGAGGCGGCCCGCGCCGAGCTCGAGGCGGCCGGCCCGGGCCCGCACCTCGCGGTCGCCTGCGACCTGACCACCGCCGCGGGGGTGGACGCCCTGATCGACGGCGCGGTGTCCGCGCTCGGGGGCATCGACGTCCTGGTGAACAACGTGGGCGGCTCGGGGGCCCGCACCCTCGCCGACGCGGACGAGGCCGACTTCGCCGCGGCGCTCGACCGGAATTTGTTCCCGGCGCTGCGCGCCAGCCTGCGCGTGGTCCCCGAGCTCCGCCGGCGCGGCGGGGGGGCCATCGTGATGGTGACGTCGATCTACGGCCGCGAGGCCGGGGGCGGTCCGTCCTACAACGTGGCGAAGTCGGCCGAGCAGAGCCTCGCCAAGGCCATGGCCCGCGACCTCGCCGCGGAGCGGATCCGCGTGAACAGCGTCGCGCCCGGGTCGATCTGGTTCCCCGGGGGCGGCTGGGACCGGCGCCAGCGCGCCGACCCCGAAGGGATCGCCGAGCTCGTCCGGCGGGAGCTCCCGGCCGGGCGCTTCGGCCGGCCCGAGGAGGTCGCGGCGGTGGTCGCCTTCCTCGCCTCCCCGCGCGCGAGCTGGGTGAACGGCGCGTGCTGGGTGGTGGACGGCGCGCAGTCGCGCGCCTTCTGAGGCCCTCTCCCGCGGAGGTCGCTCCCGTCGGGGCCTGCCGACCCGCCCGCACGCGCCGATCGGGCTTCACCCCCGGCGAAGCCCACCCGACCGGAACAGGCACGAATTTCTGCGAAGCGTGCACACCTTCTCGCCGAGGAGGCGGTGGATGCCCGAGCGAGCAGACTTCAGCGCACGCTGGATCCTGAAGCGAGCGGCGAAGGCGGCGGTGGCGGGAGTGCTGACCGCGATGGGGCTCCATCACGCGGTTCGGCTGATGCGGCGGCGGCAGGCGGGCGGATCGCGCGTGCTGATCCTGTCGTACCACCGCGTGACGCCCGACTTCCGCGCCAGCGCCCAGGAGTCGCTGCCCTCGCTGCTCGTCTCGAGCGACACGCTCCGGCGTCAGCTCGAGCACGTGGCGCGCCGGAACGAGCTGGTCTCGCTGGCCGACGCGCGCCGCATCCTGGCCGAGCCCGCCTCGCGCGGGCGCAACGACGTGGTGGCGGTGACGCTCGACGACGGGTACGGCGACGTGGCCGAGCACGCGCTGCCGGTGCTCGCGGCGATGAGGGTCCCCGCCACGGTGTTCGTGCCCACCGGGTACATCGGGACCCACCGCAGGCTCCCCCACGATCGGCTCCACGCGTCCCTCTCCGAGCTGCGCCGGCGTGGGATCCCGTTCGAGAGCGCCGGGCTCCCGGACGGGCTCCAGGCGCTGCTGACGAGTCAGGCGCAGCACGGCCCCACGGCCACGCTCGACCGGCTCATCGCGATCCTCCCCCACGGCCGCCTGGTGGCGCTCGCCGACGGGCTCGAGGCACGGCTCGGGATGAGCGAGCGGGACCTGCCGCCGTCCACGCGGCTCATGACCTGGGACGAGGTCGGGGCGCTCGCCGCGGCCGGCCTCGACGTGGGCGGGCACACCGTGAACCACGCGGTGCTCTCGAACCTGGCCCTGTCCGAGGTCCGGCGCGAGCTGGCCGGGTGCCGCGACCAGATCGCCGCGCGGATCGGACGGCCGCCGCGCCACTTCGCCTACCCCAACGGCTACTACACCCCGTCGGTCCAGCGCGCGGTGGCCGAGGCGGGGTTCGAGGCGGCCGTCACCATCGAGGACGAGGAGAACCGTCACGGCGGCGCGCCCTACGGCCTCAAGCGCAAGGTGCTCTGGGAGAACACCACCCTCGGCCCGGTGGGCTGGAGCGGGCTCGTGGCGACCTGCAACCTCGGCGGCGTCTTCTCGACGCTCGGCCTGGCGCATCCGGTGCCCGGCGCCCGGCCCGAGCCGCTCCCCTCCGCGGAAGGGCGGATCGGCTCGGACCCCCTCGGCGATCGGGCGGCGAGCTGACGTGACGGTGCGTCTCGCGCTGGTGGGGAACTGGCCGCGGCCCTACGGCGGCGTCGCGGTGCACGTCGCGGCGCTCGCCCGGGCCGCGCGGGCGCGCGGGCTCGACGTGCGGGTGCTCGACATCGGGCGCGGCGATCACCAGGGCGACGGGGTCCGGCCCGCCCGCGGGCCGCTGCGCTACGCGACCGCGCTGGCCGGGGCCGCCGCCGAGGGGCGCCTCGTGCACCTCCACACCAACGGCGCCAACGCCAAGAGCTGGCTGGTGGCCCTGGCCGCCTCGCGGGCGCGCCGGAGCGGCGCCCCGCGGGGCGTGCTCACGGTCCACTCCGGGTCGGCGCCGGCCTTCCTCCGGCGCGGCCGCGCCCGGCGCCGCCTCGCCGCCGCGGCCTGCGCCAGCTTCGGCCGGGTGCTGGCGGTGAACGGCGAGATCGCCCGCGCCCTCCTCGCGAGCGGCGTCCCGGAGGCGCGGCTCTCGGTGCTGGCCCCCTATTCACCATCCGTGATGGAGCCGCCCGACCCGCCCGCGGCCCTCACCGCCTTCCGCGCCGCCCACGCTCCGCTCCTCGCGGCCGCGCTGCCGCCCGGCGCGGTCTACGGCGCCGACCTGCTGCTGCCTGCCTTCGCGGCGCTGCGCGCCCGCCTGCCGGGGTCGGGCCTGGTGGCCTTCGGCGCGGGGACCGAGGCGCTGCGCGAGCCCGGGGTGCTGGGGCTCGGCGAGCTCGCCCACCCGGCCGCGCTCGCCGCGCTCGAGGCGGCCGACGTGTTCGTGCGTCCGACCCGCGCCGACGGCGACGCGGTCACCGTCCGGGAGGCGCTCGCGCTCGGGTGCAGCGTGGTGGCGAGCGACGTGGGCCACCGGCCCGCCGGGTGCCTGATCTTCCCGTCCGGCGACCACGCGGCGCTCGCGGCGCGGCTCCTGGAGGCCGTCCAGGCCGGGCGCCCGGGCGCTCCCCCGGCGTCGTCCGACGACCCCTTCGAAGCGATCTTCTCGGTGTACCGGGCGCTGTGGACTGAGGCCGCACCCGGGCGGAGCGACGCCGTGTACGTGCCGCGCTAGCCACCCGCCTCGGCGCTGGCCGGGGCGGTCGAGGGTGCCCATTTCAAGGGCCGGTGGCCGGGGCGGGGAAAGGCGAGATGAGGAACCGGAGCGGAGCGACACCTCGGGTGGCGGTGGTGGGGTGCGGCCAGATCGCCGACGCGCACATCCACGAGGCGCGGCGCGCCGGCGCGACGGTCGCGGCGGTGTGCGACCAGAGCCCGCACCTGGCCGAGCAGGCGGCGACGCGCCACGCGGTGCCCGCCTGGTACACCGATCTCGACGCGATGCTCGCGGAGATCCGGCCGGACGTGGTGCACGTGACCACCCCGCCCCCGAGCCACCTCGCGCTCGCCGTGCGCGCCCTCGCCGCCGGCGCGCACGTGTACGTGGAGAAGCCGCTCACGGTGGACGCGCGCGAGGCGGCGACGCTCGCCGACGCGGCGGCGCGCCATGACCGGCTGGTCTGCGCCGGGCACAACCTGACCTTCGACCCGGTGATCCGGCGCCTGCACGCGCTGCTGGCGGAGGGGGCGCTCGGGGAGGTGGTCCACGCCGACGCGCTCATGGGCTACGATCTCGGCGGTCCGTTCGGCGCGCTCCTCATGGCCGACCCCGGCCACTGGCTGCACCGGCTCCCGGGCGGCCTCGCCCAGAACAACCTCTCGCACCCGCTCTCGCTGGTGGTGCCGCTGCTCGGAGAGGGCGCGGCCGTCGCGCACGCCAGCGGCCGGCGCCTGCGCCCCGAGCGCTTCGGCGACGCGCGCGACGCCTTCCACGACGAGCTGCGCGTCCTGCTCGAGGGCGACCGCGCCACCGCCTCGGTGCAGTTCTCCTGCCGAGCCCGGCCGACGCAGCTCGCGCTCACCGTCCACGGCACGCGGCGCTCGGCGCAGGTCTCGCTCGACGCGCGGACGCTGCGCGTCGTCGAGGGCTCGCGGCTGCCCGGCCCGTTCCAGAAGGTGGACTGGGCCCGCCGCGACGCGGTCCGCGCCGCCGGCGAGGCGCTCTCCCGCGCGGGCGACCTCGCGCGGGCGCGGCTGCACTACTTCGAGGGGATGATGGCGCTCTTCCGCGAATTCTACGCCGCGGTGACCGGCGCGGCCGCCCCGCCCCTGCCGCTGTCGGAGGCGGTGCTGCATCGCGCAGCTCATGGACGCGATCTTCGCGGCGTGCCGCCGGAGCGAGGCTGCAGGCCGGGAGGCGGTCGCGTGAGAGTGAGGCACTCGATGAGCGGGGGCTTCGCGGCCTCGCGGCGGAGCGCAGGCGCGGGAGGGGAGGCGGTCGCGTGAGGCTGGTCACCGGAGCGGCAGGGTTCCTGGGGCGGGAGATCGTCCGGAGCCTGCTGAGGGAAGGCGGCGGCGCGGGCGGGGTGCGGTGCCTGGTGCGCCCGGGCACGGCGCCGGAGCGGCTGCCGCTCGCCGAGGCCCACGCGGCCGGCGTGCCGCTCGAGGTCGTTCCCTGCCGGCTCGAGGATCCGGCCGCGCTGCGGCAGGCGCTCGCGGGGGCGCGGGTCGTCTACCACGCCGCGGCGGCCAAGAAGGGGGCGCCCTCGGCGCTGGTGCAGGCGACGGTCGCCGCCTCGGAGCACGTGTACCGCGCGGCCCTCGAGGCGCGGGTGGACCGGCTCGTGCTGGTGAGCTCGTTCGGCGCCATGGGCGTCGCGCCCCTCGCGGCCGGCGCGGTGGTGGACGAGGACGCGCCGCTCGAGGCCGCGCCGGAGGCGCGCGACGCATACTCCTTCGCGAAGCAGCGGCAGGAGGCGCTGGCCTGGCGGTTCGCGCGGGAAGAGGGGCTGCCGCTCGCGGTGGTCCGGCCCGGCTTCGTGTTCGGTCCGGGGCAGGAGATCCTCGGGACGCGCATCGGGTTGCCGCTCTTCGGCCTCTTCCTGAACCTCGGGGGGCGGAACCTCGTGCCGCTCACCTACGTGGAGAACTGCGCCGACGCGGTGGTGCTGGCCGGCACCGCGCCGGCCGCGCGCGGACGCGCGCTCTGCATCGTGGACGACGACCTGCCCGAGAGCGCCGCGCTGCTCCGGCGCTACCGCCGCGAGGTGACGCCGCTCCGGGCCGTGCCGGTCCCCTACCCCCTCCTCCGCCAGCTCGCGCGCCTGAACGCGTGGTACGCCGATCGCACCGACGGGCACCTCCCCGCCATGTTCACGCCCTACAAGGTGGACAGCACCTGGCGGCGGCAGCGCTACTCGAACGCGCGCGCGAAGGCCGTGCTCGGCTGGGAGCCCCGCGTCCCGATGCGCGAGGCGCTCGATCGGACCTTCGCGGCGCTCGCCGCCCGGGCGCGGCCGGTCCCGCCTCGCGTGCGTGCTCGCCCTCCGTCGCCCGCGGTCACCGCTGCGGCCGAGGTGCGCCCGTGAGCGAGCCGTCGAAGGTCCTGGTGTTCCAGAACCGCTTCCTCCTCGGCGGCCAGGAGCGCCAGACGCTGCTCAACGTCCGGACCATGGACCGGCGCCGGTGGGAGCCGGTGGTGGCCTGCCTGCACCGCGAGGGCGAGCACCTCGAGGACCTGGCCCGCGCCGGCGTGCGCCCCGTGCTCTTCGACGTGGGGCGCCGGATGCTCCGGCCCAACACCGCCTGGCAGGTCTCGCGGATCGCCCGCTTCGTCCGCGAGCAGCGGATCGCGCTCGTGCACGCGCAGGACATCTACACCAACGTGCTCGGGCTGCTCGCCGCGCGGGCGGCCGGGGTGCCGGTGATCGTCACGCGGGTCGATCTCGGCCACCACATCACCGGCTACCGCCGGCCCCTCACCCGGCTCGCCTCCGCCAGGGCCGACCGGGTCCTCGTGAACGCGCTCTGCATCCGCGACATGGTGATCCGCGCCGGCGTCGAGCCGGACCGCGTGGCGGTGGTGCGGAACGGCGTGGACGTCGAGGAGCTCGATCGCCTCGCGCGCGAGGCGCCCGACCCCGGCTTGCCTCCCGGGAGCTGGATCACCTGCATCGCCAACATGCACCACCCGGTGAAGGGCCAGACCGACCTGCTGGTCGCCTTCCGCGAGGTGCTCCGCGAGCACCCCGAGGCGCGGCTCGCGCTGATCGGCGACGGGGTCCGGAGGCCGCTGCTCGAGCGGCTCGCGGGGCAGCTCGAGGTGGCGGAGCGCGTCCACTTCCTGGGCTTCCGCCGCGACGCGCCCGCCGTCCTGGCGCGCTCGGCGCTGTCGGTGTCCGCGAGCTACGCCGAGGGGCTCTCGAACGCCATCCTGGAGGCGATGGCCATGCGGCTCCCCGTGGTGGCGACCGCGGTGGGCGGCTCTCCCGAGCTGGTGCGCGAGGGCGTGAACGGCTTCCTGGTGCCCCCCGGCGCCCCCGCCGCCCTGGCCCGCCGCATCTCCGACACGCTGGCCCGGCCAGTCCTCTCGCGGCGCATGGGCCTGCGCGGCCGCGGCATCGTCGAGCGCGAGTTCGACCTCGGCCAGATGCGCGTCGGCTACGACGCGCTCTACGAGGAGCTGGCCGGCTGGCGGGTGCCGCGGGTGGTGGCGGGGGTGGGGTAGACGCCGTCTACGCTCAGCGCCTAGCGCACGATCCGCAGCAGCACCGCGTGGTCGTTCCGTGCCACCGGCTCGAGCGTCAGCGGAAGGCGAGCGGGATCGTAGGGATTCCCGATCAGCACGTAGTCGTAGCTGGCCACGATGGCCTCGCAGCTCGTGCTCGTCGGGCGCGCGTCCGTCGTAGTACCAGTACTCTCCCAGCGGGCGGACTGGCTGGGCGCGGTACCGGAAGTACGGCGTCGCCCCGCCGGCGAAGATGTACGGCGTCAGCGCGCCCGCATCCAGGGTCGCGTACGCGCCAGCGTGGAGGAATGGATAGGTATGGCCGTCGCCCGGGCCCGAGGCGACGGTGAAGACCCTCGCCTCCGGGGGGAGGAACGCCGCCAGCGCCCGGTAGTCGCGCATGATCGCGTTGCTTCGAGGCAGGTGGAAGCGAGAGCAGCGGCGAGGTTCGCGGCGGCGAGGCAGATCGAGAGGCCCGCCACGACGGTCTTCCTGCCGGCGCCGCTGCTCCCACGCCGAGAGCGCCGCGACCAGCGCGAAGCTCGCGGCGAGCGGCAGGGCCCTGACATCGAGGTAGAAGAGCGGGCCGCTGGAGTATGGCATCACGGCGTAGCCGGCGAGGAACATGAGCGAGAGCAGTCCGGCTGTCACTGACACGCCGGTCGGATCGTGCCATCCTGCCGCTCAGCAGCAGGGTCAGGCAGACCAGCGCGAAGAGCAGCAGGAGGACGGCATCGGCAGCGCATCCGGTAACGAAGGAAGGGGAACAGGGCTCCGGTAGACCTTCGTGGCCGCCCTCCACGTCATCTGCCCGCCCGGGGCGCCGCTCGAGGACAGGGATTGCCAGGCGACCAGCAGGCCAGCGATCGGGAGTGAACCAGCGAGCGGACGAGCCCACCTCGTCTGGCGCATCCAGAGGGAGACGAGCGTGGTCGCGCCCGCGGCGGCGGCGGTGAAGACGAGCGCCGAGAGGTGGACGAGGTAGCCGGTCACCACCAGGATCGTCCAGGCGAGATAGGCGCCCGCCGAGCCGTTCCGGAGCCAGACCTCCCAGGCCGCCAACGCGAGCAGCACCAGCGCGACCGCGAGGCGGAAGTGGTGCATCCCGAACAGGAAGAAGCTGTCGGTGGTGAGGTAGATCGACAGCACCGCCGCAACCAGGATCGTGAGCCGATCGTGCCGCGTGGCTCGGAGGTAGACGCAGAGCGCGCGCTGGAAAGGATGCGGCGACCACGAGCAGCCACAGGCGTCCGGCGATCGCCTCGCCGAAGACCGCCACCAGCCCCGCCAGCAGCACGTCGCCGGCCAGGTAGGGCGAGAGCACCGGCTCGAGCGCGAACAGTCGGCCGAAGCGCGCGCCGCCGTGGAGGACCAGATCGACCTCGGCCACGGCCCGGGTGAGGTGGTTGGGCAGGTCCTGGAAGGGCAGCGCGTCGAGCGTCCAGAACAGCGCGACGTGACCGGCGGCGAGGAGCGCTCCGCCGACCAGGAGCACCTTGCCTGCGTCCCAGCGTCCTGCCGCCGAACGGTTCGCCGCTCTCCATGGACTGCCCTCAGAGCCAGTGCCGCTGGCGGTACCACGCCACGGTGCGGCTCACGCCCTCCCCCACGTCGCACCGGGGGGCCCAGCCGAGCTCGCGGTGAGCCTTCTCCCAGGAGACCACGCGGTCCTCCGAGAAGAAGGCGACCCCGGTCCGGCTGAGCGGAGCCGTCCGACCGGCCAGGCCGGCCACCGCCTCGAGCGCCGCGGCGGCCAGCATGACCGGGGTGCGGGGGAGGCTCAGCCGAGGCGGCCGGACGCGAAGCTCGGTGGCGATGACGTTCGCGAGCTCGCGGAACGTCACCGACCGAGGCCCCACGACATGGTAGGCCTCGCCGGGCCTCCCCGCTCGCGCGGCGGCCAGCATGCCGCTCACGGCGTCGTCGACGAAGGTCGGCTGGCACTGCCGCTGGCCGCCGTCGATGAGGAAGAACCGGCCGCGCTGGATCGCCTGGAAGAGCCCGAGGACGTGCCGATCTCCCGGACCGTAGACGAAGCCTGGTCGCGCGAGCACCACCGGCAGGCCGCGCGCCGCGAACTCACGCGCGACGTCCTCCGCGGCGGCCTTGCTGCGCTCGTACGCGTTGGTCGGACGGGGGGGCGTGTCCTCCTCGACGGGCACCTCGCTCGGCCCGAGGACACCGGGGCTGCTGAGGTGGAGCACCCGCGGGGCGCGCCCGGTGGAGAGCGCCGCCGAGAGAACGTGGCGCGTCCCCTCGACGTTCACCCGCCGGTACTCCTCCTCCGGTACGCCTGGTCGCCCCAGCATGCCGGCGGCGTGGATGACCCAGTCCGCGCCGGCCACGAACCCCGCCAGGCTGGACGGCTGGTCGAGGTCTCCCTCGTGCCAGGTGATCGGCACGTCCGCGAGGGAGGACCCGTCGGATTCCCGCCGTTTCAGCCCATGGAGCTCGGCCCCCTCCCCTGCCAGCGCCCGCGCCAGGGCGCCGCCCAGGAAGCCGGTCGCCCCCGTGATGCAGACGCGCATCGCTTCAGGCCCTCTCCGCTGGAGTCACCGACTGGTCACCGCGGTGCCCATGTCGTGAGGTAACCGGCCAGGTTACCGGCGAGGCCGCCGGCCACCATGGCCCACGCCATGCCGATCAGGCTCTCCCGGCCGAACGCGATCATCCCCGCGGCCTGGCCGACCAGGACCGCCGCCATCGCCACGATGAAGGCTCTCCTGCCGGTCGAGAGCGCATAGTTGAGCCAGATGTGGATCCCAGCGTAGAGCGTCGCCGCGAGGCTGGCGAGCCCCAGCACGGCGCCGGGATCGGAGTACTCCGTCGTGAAGACGGTCCGTCACCAGCAGCCCCGGCCAGAGGAAGTACACGCACGTGACGCCCAGCCCCGGCGCGAGCGCGGCACCGAGCGCCAGCAGGAGGAGCGGCCGCGCGTCACGGCGCGCCGCCACGCGCTGCGCCACCTTGGGGAACATGATGAGCCCCACCGCCGAGGGCAGGAACAGGCTGATCTTCTCGAAGGTCACGACCGTTCCGTAGTTCACCGGCGACTCCGGGAGGGAAGAAGTGCTTCACGAAGAGTGCGTCGAGGTTCGCCAGCAGGCCGAACAGGGCCAGCCCGGACACGGTGGTGAATGCGTACGACCGACGCACGCGGACGTCGCTCGCGACGCCCTTCTCCGCGAGGTACCCGCGCAGCCACCACAGCCCGAGCGCGACCGCTCCGATCGCGCCGAGCGGCTGGGCGGCGATGGCGCCGGTGGCGCGAGCCCCGGCCCACATGAGCACGGTGGCGAAGAGGAGCCGCAGGGCAGCCTGCGTCAGCTGCACGATCCCGAGGCCCGCGAACGCCTGCACCCCCTGCAGCGCACCGTAGAGCGTCTCGCGCAGGCACAGCATCAGCACCATCGCGCTCGCGACCCAGAGCGGCCACGCCTCCGGCAGCTGGAGCTGCCGCGCCAGCGGCGCGCTCGCGACGACCATGACGACCGTCGCCACCAGGCCCCATCTCCACGACCACCCGAGCGCTCGCCGCATGAACGCGCCCGCCTGCGCCCTCGATCCGGGCTGAGCCGTGATCCTCGCCGTGTAGAACGCCACGACCATCCGGATGGCCAGCGAGAGCGTGAGCAAGACCTGCAGGAGCGCCGTCACCGCCACGAAGACGCCGAACTCCGCCGGCTCGAGCCAGCGGCCCGAGAGGACGTTCACGCCGTAGTCCATCGCGCCGGCGAGGAGCATCGACGCGGCCATCAGGAGACCGCCCCGCGCGCCCGCCGAGCGCAGCGCCTCGAGCCGTGGCGAGCGGGCGGTGGCGCCCCGGGTCCGGACGGCGCGGAGTCGCTCCTCCGGTGACGACGTGGGGTTCACGAGCCGAGTGCCTGCCGGATGAAGGGCTGGAGCGTCGCCGCCAGGCTCCAGCGCGACGGGTCGACGCCGAGCAGCCGATAGGTCTCCGAAGCATCGTAGACGGTGTCGAGCTGGAAGACGCCGAAGATGTCTCCCCAGGTCTTCAGGTCGAAGGCCGGATTGCGCGAATGGAACGTCCGGCCGAGGATGGCGCTCATCAGCGACGCCGGGATCGGGATGACCCGCCTCCGTCCCCGGAGATGACGGGTGATGAGGTCGTCCAGCTCGCGGCTCGTGATGGTGTACGGATCCGAGACGACGACGTGCTTCAGGTCCGGGAGCCGTTCGGCCGTCGCGGTCAGGCGGCGGACCACCTCGACGAGCAGATCGAGGTGGCAGAAGTGGTGCCTCGCGTCGCGCGGGTAGAACCGGAGCATCGTCCCGCGCCTGGCCCACTTGCACAGGTTGTCGGGGAGGCTGGTGTCGCCGGGACGGCCATAGATGATGGTGGGCCTCAGGAGCACGGCCCTGAATCCGCGCTGCGCCGCCTCGCGCTCGACGAGCTCGTCGGCTTCCAGCTTCGCCCGGGCATAGGCACCGGAGGGATAGGTCCCGGGGTTCGGCGGGTCGCCGTTCCCGAGCGCCCTGCCGGGTGACTTCCCCAGGACGTGCGCGGTCGAGACGTGGACGAGGAGCGCATCCTTGCGAAGCCAGGGCAGGAACGCCGCGGTCGCGCCGGAGTGACACCGCCGGTAATCTTCGTACCTCAGCCCTCTTCGCACCCGGAAACCGCCTGCGTTGATGACGACGTCCGCTGCCTCCAGCAGCTCCCTGGCCTCGTCGATGTGGCGCTCGCCGTCGCGGGCGGCGCCGTAGACGACTCGCCGGGCCTGGAGGCCGTCCGCGAGGCCTCCCCCCACGAAGCCGTCTGCTCCGATCACGGCTATCAGCGGCTCTCGGCGCATCCGTCTCCTCAGGCGGATCGGTTCTTCACGCGCCTGCGAAGGACGGCTCGATCGTACAGTCCAGGCAGCAGCCGGTCGGCGAGGTCGATGCTTCGCTCTCGCCACCCGATGACCCGAGCCCCGCGACGCCCCTCCAGCAGGGCGAGGAGGGCGCGCGCCGTGTGGCCGACGTCCGCGCCGTCCTCGACCGCGGGAGGCGCGAGCCCGTGCCAGCTCGCGCTCCGACGGAACGAGGTGCGGACCGTCCCCGGGAACGCCGAGACGAAGCGGAGGCCGCGCCCGGCGTACTCGAGATCCAGGCACTCCAGGAACCGCGCGGCGGCGGCCTTGCTCGCCGCGTAGTGGCCCTCGAACGGCACCGCCCGGCGCGCGACGAGGGAGAGCACGCCGAGGAACGTCGCGTGCGCCTCTGGCCCGGCTGCCCAGTGCTCGGCGGCCGCGGTCGCGGCCGCGCTGAGCGCCCAGAAGTTCAGCTCGAACACGTCGCGCGCTTGCCGGGCAGGGACCAGCGCGGTCCTGCCGTAGACCGCGCTGCCCGCCACGAACGCGACCGCGTCGAGCCGCGCGCCGAGCGCGGCCTCGGTGCGCTCGTAGAGCGCGCTCCAGTCCACCGTGGTCGCGTCGATCGTCTCGGAGCAGCGAACGCGGGGGTCGCGCGCCGGGTTGCGACCCGCGACGGCGACCCCGAGCCCGCGGTCGGCGAGCTGCGCGACGAGCGCGCCGCCGAGACCGCCGGCGCCTCCCACCACCAGCACGTTTCTCATGCGGCGAGCGCCTCCGCGACGACGGGCTCCAGGGTCCTCGCGAGCGCATAGTCCGCGGGATCGATCCCGAGCAGGCGGAAGGTCTCCGCCGGATCGTACACCGTGTCCATGTGGAGGACGCCGAAGATCTCTCCGCGGGTGCGCAGGTCGAAGCGCGGATCGCTGGAGTGAAACGTCCGCCTCAGGACCGCGCTCAGGATCGAGAGCGGCAGCGGCACGGGGACGCTCCCCTTGCGTCGCGCCGGCCGCGTCATCTCCTCCAGCTGCGCGTTCGTCACCACGTACGGATCCGCGACCACCAGGCAGCTGAGGTTCGGCAGATCGGGGCGCGCCAGGACGCGCCGGGCCACCTCGACCAGCAGGTCCATGTGGCACAGGTGATGGCGCGCGTTGCGCGGATAGAGCCGCAGCGTGATGCCTCGCCTCGCCAGGCGGAGGAGGGTGTCGACCATCCCCGCGCCCTGCGACGAGTACAGGACGGCGGGCCGCAGGAACACCACCCGGATCCCGCGCTCCGCCGAGACCTGCTCCAGATACCGGTCCTCCTCGAGCTTCGCGAGCGCATAGGCGGGGGACGGGAACGAGGCCGGATTCGGCGGCGTCCGGTTCCCCAGTCCCTGGCCGGTCCCGAGCACCGACGCGCTCGAGATGTGCAGCAGGAGCGCGCCAGGCTCGATGAACGGGACCAGCGCCGCCGTCGCCTGCTGGTGCGACCGCTGGTAGTCGGCGTAACGGCAGCCGGGGCGCACGCGGAACCCGTGCGCGATGATGACGACATCGGCGCGGCGCAGCACGGGGCCGGCCTGGCTGACGTGGACGTCTCCCTCGCGGCACGGCCCGTAGACGATCCGGTCCGACTGGAGCGCCGCCGCGAGCCCGCCCCCCACGAAGCCGTCCGCGCCCACCACGGCGATCCTCGGCTTCGCGGGCATCGTGCTCCTGGCGGACGTCACCGCTTCGCCTCCTGGTAGCTCATCACGGGTCGATACACGCACCGGCACCCGTCGCCCCGCGAGCACCCGGCGAGCGGGAGCCGGGGCGCGTTCGCCGGATCGTACACGGCGCCCACCGGGAGCTGCCGGGCGGCGTCGCAGCACCCGGGCTCCACCTCGATGCGCACGCCGACGATCGAGCCGTGAGCCTTCATCCCGAGCGCGTACGCGGCCAGCGTCTTCTCCGCGTACCCGGGGCCCTTCTCGAGCCCACGCTGGAACCCGTTCAGCCAGTCGAATGCCACGGTGCGTTCTCCTGGTCAGCTCTTCGGGCGCGACCCCGAGACGAGCTTGGTCCCGACCCGGGCCAGCGTCGGCAGGTCGTGCAGCATGTTCGTGTAGGAGGCGTTCGCCAGCGGGCAGTGACACTCCTTGGCGGCGATGCTGCGCCGGACCTCCTTGATGGCCTCGCCGAACCAGATCTTCTTGAAGTCGTAGCCGTGATCGCGGAGGTTCCCGACGTCGATCCGCCCGGACGCAGCACGGCCAGACCGTGCCGTCGGCGTAGATCTGCGCGCTGGCCCAGCCGGCGTAGCAGTCGATGACCTGCGTCTCCTCGTCGAGGATCCGCTTGACCAGGCGGTAGTACTCGATGCGCAGGGCCTCGGTGATGCGCGCCATCCCGCTGAAGCGCTTCGACTCCACGTACGCGATGAGGCGATCGATGGCCTCGCCGTACTCCTTCGCCGAGGGCGTGATGGGCAGGCCCACCGTGTCGAGCTCGACGCGCGGCTCGGCGATCTCGGTGATGAACTGATCGGCGCCGGACCGATCGGCGTAGGCGATCAGCGCGTCGAGGTGTCCCACGCTGAACCGCGACACCACCGAGTGGATCCCCACGGTCAGGTTCGGCAGCGTCCGGCGGAGGTCGAGGAGCTGCCCGAGGCGCTCCTCGAACTTCTCGAAGTTCCCCTCGATCCCGCGGATCTCGTCGTGCTTCTTCCCGACGCCGTCCAGGGAGAGGTTGATGATGAGCTGGCTCTCCGGGCAAGAGCGGGCGATGCGCTCGACCCGGTCCGGGATGGACGGCAGGATGGCGTTGCTCGGGATGTTGATGATCCCCGGGCGGCAGTGCCGGTAGCACGGCCTGGGCCAGCTCGACGATCTTCGGGTACATGAGCGGCTCGCCGCCGCTGATGGTGAACCAGTAGGGCGCGTGCCCGAGCGACGCCAGCGTCCGCTCCCACTCCTCGAGGGAGAGCTCGTCCTCGCGCTTCATCCAGATGTTGCAGGTGAGGCAGCGGGAGTTGCACTTCGGCGAGGGCGAGATCGTGATGTTGATGGGCAGCAGCTCGGGCCAGCCGAGCCGCCGGTACAGCTTGAACAGGGGGATCCTCGCCAGGACGCCGAGCATGTCCTTCATTTGGCGTTCCCACGGAGCGCCGGGGAGGTCGCGGGGGGGCGCTGCTCGACGATGGGCGAGGCCGGCTGGGACGGCATCGCGCCGGGCGCGAGCGCCTTCGTCGTCCTGGCGATCGTCCACACGGCGTGGTCCTGCCGGCGGCGGTAGTCCCTCCGGCCCAGGAATCGACCGTAGGCCTCGAGCGCCGCGACCGCCCAGGTCCAGCAGAACGTCCTCGGCCGCCAGTCGAGGTTGCGCAGCACGAGGCCGAGGATCGCCGAGCCCTTCATCGTGCTCACCTGATAGCCCACGAGCTCCCGGATGGCGAGGTGACCCGCGTAGATCCGCCTCCGCTGGCTCAGGAAGTCCTTCAACGTCTCGGGCCCCTTGTTGTAGGTGACGGCGTCGCCGACGTACCGCGTTCCGTATCCCTGGCTCCGGATCACGGACTCGATGCTCGCCTCGTCGACGGCCGACCGGCGCGGGATCCGGTCGAAGATCTTGCGGAAGGCGATCAGCTCCCCCGCCTTGAAGGAGCGCAGGTTGATCTGGTGGTGCAGGTTCCAGAGGAGGTGCGCGGCGAACCCCATGAACGTCCGCGGGTCGTTCACGGGCACCGGCCGGCAGGTCGTCATCGCCACCTCGGCCTCGGCGAACGGCGCGATCACGCGGTCCAGCGTGCCCTCCCCCGGGATGAGATCGGCGCTGCACAGCAGGAGCACCTTCTCCCTCGTCTGCGAGAGGAAGAGGTTGACCGCGGACGCCTTGCCCTCGCGCTCGGGCTGGACGACCAGGCGGATCCGCGCGTCGCGCCCGGTCCACTCGCGGACCACGTCCTCGGTCCCATCGGTGCAGCCGCTCGCGACGACGATGATCTCGGTGAGGTCCGCCAGCTCGGTGCGCTGCGAGGTGACCGCGTGCAGGAGGTGCCCGATGTTGGCCTCCTCGTTGTAGGCCATGATGCCCATCGAGCAGGCGATCCGCGGCTGGCGGTCATGGGCCGTCATTTCGTGCCTCGATCCCCCGGGCGCTCGAACCGAGCGAGGTGAGCGCAGGGGGCTAACCTAAGCCGGTGACTGCCCTTGCTGGCATCCCCCGGTTCCGCGACAGGTCTTGTTCGAGTGCCCCACAGGGGCGTGCAGGACAAACCGGCACCATCCGATGGCCCGCCTGGCCGCGTCTCGCCATCGGTGACCCAGGCGGTTCGGGGAGATGCTCCCCGACGACGCGCGGCCACCGGCGCTCCGGCATGCGCCCCGTTTGGCGACGCCAATACGGTCGGAGTACTGTGGCTCGTGGAGATGCCGGCCCGGATGCTCATCGACCTTGCACTCGTGCTGGCGGCTCTCCCCGCGCTCCTGGCGACTGGGTATCTCTTCGTCCTGGCCATCCTGTCACGGCGGCCAAAGCCGGCGCCCTGCTCGCCCGGTCGCTTGCGATTCGACGTGGTCGTCCCCGCGCACGACGAGGAGGCCGGCATCGAGCGCACCGTGCGCAGCCTCCTCGCGCTCGACTGGCCGGCCGATCGCTACCGGGTGCTCGTGGTCGCGGACAACTGCTCGGATCGCACCGCCGAGCGCGCGGCCGCCGCCGGCGTCGAGGTGCTCGTGCGCGACGACCCCACCCGGCGCGGAAAGGGCTACGCCCTTCAGCACGCGTTCGAGCGGATCCTCGAGCGCGACGCCACCGACGCGGTGGTGGTCGTCGACGCCGACGCCGAGGTCTCGCCCAACCTGCTCGCCGCTTTCGCGGCTCGGCTGGAGGCCGGCGCGAAGGTCGTGCAGTCCTCCGCGAGCGTCCTCAATCCGGACGACTCCTGGCGGACCCGGCTCATGGCGATCGCCTGGACCTTGGTGGGCGACGTCCGGGCCCTCGGGCGCGAGCGTCTTGGCGTCTCCTGCGGCCTGAGAGGCTTCGGGATGTGCTTCACGCTCGAGGCGCTCCGGGCGGTCCCCTACAATGCCTTCTCCATCGTCGAGGACGCTGAATACTGCGTTGCGCTCGCCCGGGCCGGGATCCGCGTGCACTTCGCCGGCACGGCGCGCGTCTCCGTCGAGATGGTCTCGAGCGATGCAGCCGCGCGGCCACAGCGGCTGCGGTGGGAGGAGGGACGGCGAGCGCTGGCCCGGTCCGAGCTGGCGGCGTTGCTGAAGGAAGGCATCGCCCGGCGCGACCTCGTGCTCCTCGAGATCGCGACCGACCTGCTCGTCCCGCCGCTCGCCCGCCTGGCTGCATATGCCGCGGCGGGCACGCTGGCGGCCGGCGCGCTCGCCCTTGCAGGCGCCACCGGCGCAGGCACGCTCGTGCCGTGGCTCCTGAGCTGCGCGTTCCTCGCTGCCTACGTCGTTCGGGGACTCCAGGTCTCCGGGCTCGGAGTGCGAGGCCTGGCCGCCCTCGCCTGGGCGCCCGTCTTCATGGCCTGGAAGCTCACGCTCCTCGCGGATCGCTCGCGTTCCGGAACGCGCGAGTGGGTGCGAACGGCCCGGGTCACCGACGACTCTGGCGAGGAGGCCGGAGTCGACGCCGGCGGTGGACACCGAGGGGTCAGGCGTCCACGCCGACCGGGACGTGAACGGAGCGCGAGCGACGAGGAAGTCGCGCTGCGCGGTGACACGGCTCACCGTACCGTCAGGCCAGTGTGAATCCAAGGCCCGGACCCGCCCGGCGCTGCCGGACGGGACCGGGCCATCTCGGGCGCGAGGTCACTGAGCCCCGCGGCTCCCGAGCACGGCCGGGATGGTCTTCATGCAGATCCGGACGTCGTTCCAGAGCGACCACTCGTCGATGTACTGGAGATCGAGCTCCATCCAGCGGTCGAAGTCGATCTCGTTCCGGCCGCTGATCTGCCAGATGCAGGTGATCCCGGGCTTCATCGAGAGCCGGCGTCGCTGCCAGCGCTTGTACTGGCGCACCTCTGACGGGAGCGGCGGGCGCGGCCCGACCACGCTCATCTCGCCCCTCAACACGTTCCAGAACTGCGGGAACTCGTCGAGGGAGGTGCGGCGGAGGAGACGGCCGACCCGCGTGGTGCGCGGGTCGTCCCGGATCTTGAACACCGGGCCGGTCATCTCGTTGTGCGCCCGGAGCCCCTCGAGCCGCGTCTCCGCGTCCACGTGCATGCTGCGGAACTTCAGGATGTCGAAGATCCGTCCGTGCACCCCGACCCGGCGCTGCCTGAAGAAGATCGGCCCCGGCGAGTCGAGCTTGATGGCGATCGCAGCGCCGATGAGCAGCGGCGAGAAGACCAGCAGCACGGCGACGCTCACCGTGACGTCGAAGGCCCGCTTCGCCGCGAGGGCGATGCGATCGGTGGGCGTGCGGGTGAGCGCGAGCATGGGCAGCCCGTCCATGTCGCCCACGGTCATCCGGGAGTAGCCGTAGCGGAGCACGTCGAGCGAGATGAGGGCGCCCACGCCCTGCTCCTCGCAGGTCTTGACCGCCTGCTCGATGGTGTGCAGGCGCTCGCGCGGAACCGCGAAGACCACCTCGTCGAGCACGTGCTCCTCGAGGATCCGGCCCAGGCTGTCGAGCCGGCCGAGGATCACCGAGTCGGTGCTGAGCGGCTCACCCGCTCGCTCGAGCACGCAGCCCGCGAGCCTCATGCCCCACTCCGGGTGGGCGCGGATGGTCTCGACGATCTCGTCGGCGAGGTCGCCCGACCCGACCACCGCGTAATAGCGGATCTTTCCGCTGGTGGTCCCGGCCGCCCGCGCGACCGCCCGGAGGACGATCCTGTTCGCCGAGAGCACCAGGTAAGCCAGGCCGAAGTATCCGACGGCCAGCAGGCGCGGGATGGCCTCGTGCTCGCGAAAGAGGAAGGTCAGCGCGCCGGCCGCGAGCGCCGTGGCCGCGAGCGCGCGCGACATGCGGGCCAGCTCCGTCGCGATCGTCCCAGGCCCGAGCTCGTAGACCTGGTACATCCACGCGCTCGCCACCCACACCAGCAGGAGCACGATGAGCGGAAGCCAGTACTGGTCGAGCCCCGGCATCCAGAACGCGTCCGGGTGGACGAAGTGGACGTAGAGCTCGTAGGTCACGGGCAGCACCAGCACGAGCGCCGCCAGATCCAGCAGGCGCACGGCGGCGTCACCCGCCCGCGACGTGTGATCGAAGATGGTTCCCATTCCCCCGAAGCTCCGTGTCCGCCGCCGAGTTCAACATGTCGGCGCCTATGTAGGTTGCGGACACCCGTGTTGAATCATGGGTGTGAACTGGCTCCGAGTCGCTTGGGCTTGGCACACGCGCCGGGGAGCCAGGTGGGGGATATCATTCGCGTCGGAAGGCCACGCAAGCTGTCGGGCAGGGTTGGCACACATCTGTTACACCCGCAGCTAAAAGCGCTCTGGGAACGGGTGAGTTACGGACGGACTGTACGTGGATCGCGGAAGATTTCCTCGATATCGCGGCGCTCCTCCGCACCCTTCGGCGGCAACACGCGGGGTGCGTGGGCGCTCTGGCGGACCGACCGGTGCTATGAATCCGAGTCCATCGAACCCAGGATGGCGGACATCACCACATCCAGCGACGCTCCAGCGGGAAGGACGGGCCGGAGCTCAGGCCTCGCCAGCATGACCAAACGACTCAGCTCGATCACACGTCCGAACCGCGCGCCCTCATGGCTCCCGTCCGGTGCCCCTCGTTGCTCGCGCTGGCGCTCACCCTCGTCTCGCTCGGTGCCGGCTGCGGCGGCGCCGGCGGCAAGTACGTGCGCGTGGAGGACCTGCCACGCACGATGCACACTCCAGGCGACTATCGGATCGGACCGGGTGACGTCCTCGGCGTCCGCGTCTGGAACCAGCCGACCATGTCGATCGAGAAGACCCGGGTCCGGGACGACGGCAAGGTCACGGTGCCGTTCCTCCAGGACGTGGAAGTCGCCGGGAAGACGCCCACCGAGCTGTCGGAGCGGCTCCAGGTGCAGCTCAAGACCTACGTGGTGAACCCGGTCGTCACCGTCACCGTGGAGGAGCAGCGCCCGCTCCGCGTCTCGGTGACGGGCGAGGTGACGAAGCCCGGCGTCTACGAGATCGACCGCGGCGGCGGTGTGCTCTCGGCCCTGGCGGCCGCCGGGGGCTTCACCGAGTTCGCGCACCGGGACCGGATCTTCGTGCTGCGCTACGGGCTCTCGCCGAGCGACCCCTCCCCCACCCGCATCCGGTTCCGCTACGAGGCGCTGACGGGGGGCGAGAGGCTGGCCGCCGGGTTCAGGCTCCAGGCGGGCGACGTGGTGGTCGTGGAGTAACGGTGACCACGCCGGTCGTCCTCCTGGTGGCATCGCTCGCCGTCGGCGCGCCCGGCGACCTGAGCCTCGACGCGAGCCTGCACCTCGACGCCCGCGGCAGGACGATCTCGAACCAGGGCGGACCCGACGAGTCCCTCGCGGAGGCGGTGGCCATCCCGAGGCTCGCGGTCACGCAGTCCGGCCCCGACCTGAGCTTCGGCGCGGCCTACGCGCCACGCCTCAGGGCGCCCGACCTGGGCTCGGGGCTCGATCTGGTCGTCCTGCACGTCGCAGCAGCTCCAGGCGGAGCTCCGCCGCGGTCGCGCGCTGAAGCTCTCGGCTCACGCGAGCGGGGAGCGCGGCACCACCGACCTGCTCACCCTGAGCCGCGCGGCCGACGCGGAGCTCCAGACCATCACCACCACCGGCCGGCTCCGGTACCAGGCCCTCCGCGGCGACCTCGGCCTCGAGTGGCGGGTCGACCCGCGCACGACGCTCACGTCGAAGGCGGGCGCCTTCATCGAGGGCGGCGAGGGCGCGGAGGCCGAGGCGCAGCGGCCGCTCGAGCGCGGCGTCCGGGCCGAGGCCGGCTGGGGCTACCGGGCCAGCCGCCTGGACGACCTGGGACTGCGCCTCTCCGGGCTGGGCACCCGCCTCGACCGCGGTCCGACCTCGGCGGTCGCGACGCTGGAGGCGAGCTGGCGGCGCCGCTTCTCCCCCACCCTCCAGGCCTGGCTCGGCGGCGGCGCCACGGCCGCCTACGAGGACCCGAGGGGCTCGGTCGCGAGCCGCGAGGTGCTGCCGACGGCCGAGGTCGGCGTCGCGTACACGCCTCCGCCGCCCCCACCTCCGAGCGACTCCGAGGACGCGCCCGCCCGCGAGAAGCCGGCGCCGCACATCTCGAGCCGCGCCGCGCTCAGGCTCTCTCCGAGCATCGATCGGGCGACCGGCGCGGTCGACCAGCAGCTCGAGGGCCTCCTGCGCTTCGGCTGGCCCATGACCTCCCGCTGGTCGCTCGGGGTGGGCGGCACGGCGGCGGTGGTGTGGAACGACCCAGGGGACACGCGGCGCGGGAGGCTCGACGCGCTCCTGGCGTGGGCCGTGACGCCCCGGGTCCGGTTCGGTCTCGGGATCTACGGGAGCTGGCAGCGCGCCTCCGCGCCGTCGGTGCCCTCGTTCACCGAGGGCGGAGCGTTCATCTCGGTGGATCTCGAGGCTCCGACGCTTCACCCGTGACACCGGTCCGGACACGCTCGGCTCGCGGCGTTCGCGCGGTCCGCGCCAGCACCGCCAGGAACCTCGGGTCCTTCACGAGGTAGCGGTGCGCCAGGCGTCGCGGCTCGAGCGCCAGCCGGAAGAGCCACTCCAGGCCAGCGCGAGAGACCCAGCGTGGCGCGCGGCGCACCCGGCCCGCGAGGAAGTCGATCGACGCGCCCACGCCGAGCGCGACCGAGGGCCCGAGCGCCGGTAGGGCTCGGTGAATGAAGCGCTCCTGCTTGGGGGCACCCAGGCCGACCAGGACCAGCTCCGCCTCCGACCGCCGTATGCGCTCGAGCACGGCGGACTCCTCCGGCCCGCCCTCCACCGAGATCCGGGGCGCGTCCACCCCGGCGATGCGGAGGCCCAGCTCTCGCTCGAGCCGCGCCGCCGCCGCCGCCGCCGAGCCGGGGGCGCCGCCGAGCAGGTACACCCGCCAGCGCGACGCGGCGGCGCGCTCCAACAGCGGCCACACGAGATCGGACCCCGACACCTTCTCCGGGACGGGCGTCCCGAGCAGCCTCGTCCCCCACACCAGCGCCTGGCCGTCCGCCAGCGATAGGCTCGACCTCGAGTAGGCGGCGCGGAAGAGTGCGTCGTCCTCGGCCGTGACCACGTGATCCACGTTGGGCGTGAAGACGCACCCACCCTCGCGGGCATCCACGAGCATCGCGATGCGATCCAGCGCCCGCGCGAAGGAGACGGCATCCAGCCACAGCTGCCCGACCCGGACCCGGCGGTCGGCGCAGCGTACCCGCGCCTCCTGCGTCGCACACGCACCGGCGGGATCGCCGCTCACCATGCGCGCAGGATCGACGTGACCGCCCCGAGGGTCAAGCGGGCTCGGTACGCAGCCAGCCAGGCAGCAGCGCGGATCACGTGCTAGGCTTTCTGGACGCGCCACCCGGCGCAGGGGAGACGATGGCGAGCTTGCTGCCGGAACTGGCGTACAAGATGGGCGAGGAGGTCCTCCACCCCGTCGCGCCGCCCACCAAGGAGTGCCAGCAGCTCTGGTTCATGCTGGCGAAGCGGCGGTGGCGTTCGCTCGCGCTGGTGCCGGCCGACGAGGGCACCTCCACCGCGCTGCTGGCGGCCTCGCTCGCAGAGGTCGGCCGACAACTCCGCGAGGGAGCGGTCACTGCGCTGCAGCTCCCGCGGCTCGACTACATCACGGCGTCCGGGATCGCCGACGCCATCGCCGCGGCCGGTCGCGGCGAGGGCGTCCCCGAGAACCTGCAGGTCATCATCGCCTTGCCCCCCGTGCTGGACGACCCGCTCGGCGTCGCCATCGCCCACGCAGCCGACGCCGCGGTGCTCTGCGTCGAGATGAAGAGGGCGCGGCTCAAGTCGGCGCGGAAGACCATCGAGCTGGTCGGGCGAGAGCGGTTCGTGGGAAGCATCCTGCTCCGGCCGTAGCGCGCCTCCTGGCCGCCGGGCGAAGCTCAGCCGGTGGCCCGCACCTGCTGCTTCCGCTCGACGAAGGCGGCGATCCGCTCGATGGATTCGAGGTTCTCCGCGGTGGTCTCGTCGTCGGCGATCCGGATCCTGAACTCCTCCTCGAGGAACGTGATCACCTCCAGCATGCCGGTGGAGTCGATGAATCCGGTCGTGACGAGCAGGGTGTCGTCCGCGACCTCCGAGGGGTCGCTCACGTAGAAGTTCTCCAGGACGAAGCGCCTCACCCGCTGCTGTACGTTCATTTCACACGCCTCTCGTCGAAACCACGCCGCCGCGCCCGGGTCGCTCCTGCAGGCGGTCCACCAACGTCCTGAGCTCGAGCCCGCTCACCCTGTCCGGCGCCCGCCGCACGAGCTGCTCGTGCAAGAGCCCGGTGGAGAGCACGCCGACCAGCGCCATATTGTCCGAGTTCGATGGCTCACCGCCAGTCCACGAATCCCGGCACTTACGCCACAGCCGCTCGACTCCGCGAGGATTGAACACTCCAGCGCTCGAGAGGTTTCGTTCGCTCGTGACCTCGCCGACCCACTCCGGCGCATCGGGGCCCAGGAAGCAGGTCGCGTCCGGCGCGCGATAGGGCTGCTTGGGTCGCCGCAGGATCTCCGGCGGGACGAGCCCCGCGGCCGCACGCTTCAGCACGTGCTTCTCGTCGAGCACTCGCAGCTTGAACGCGTCGCGGCAGCGTGTTGGCGAGCGTCGACCAGCTCCGCGTCGAGGAACGGGAACCGCCCCTCCACCGAGTGCGCCATGAGCATCCGGTCGCCCTGCGACGAGAGCAGGTACCCCGACAGGAGCGTGCGGACCTCGAGGTACTGGTCCTGCGCGAGCGGAGACCAGCCGGAGAACTCCCGCGGGAGCGAGCCGAGCAGCCGCGCGGCCACGTCCGCCCGGCGCGCCTCTTCGCGGAGGCCCGGAGCGAACAGGCGCTGGAGCGCCGCCGCGGACTGCCAGCGAGGCTGGTGCGCGAAGCCGGGCGCGTCCGGCTGCTCTCGGCCCCGCCCGAAGAACTCGCGCGCCATGGCTCGCTGCGAGACCGGCGATCGGGCGAGGTACGGATAGAGCCGCTCGAGGAGGCGCGGGCGGAGCGTGGAGGACGGCTGGCGACGCCCAGAACCGCCGGACCTTCCCCTCGCGGAACAGGTCGTAGCCGGCGAACAGCTCGTCGGCGCCCTCTCCCGTGAGGACGACCTTGATGCCCGAGTCGCGGACCAGCCTCGACAGCAGGAACAGCGGCGCCGGCGCGGTGCGCAGGAGCGGTCGCTCGGCGTGCGCGACGACCTCCGGGAACGCCTCCGCGATGTCCTCGCGCCGGACCACGATCTCCTGGTGATCGCTCTCGATCAGCGCGGCGACGGCGCGCTGATGACCGGTCTCGTCGTACTCGGCGTCCTCGAAGCGGATCGAGAAGGTGCAGAACCGGTCGCCCTTCACCCGCCGGCCCAGCGCCGCGATCAGCGAGCTGTCGAGTCCTCCCGAGAGGTAGCTCCCGACCGGCACGTCCGCGCGGAGCATGCGAAGGCGGACCGCCTGCTCGAGCGCACCACGGACGCGCTCGACGGCCTCCTCGATGGAGCCTCGAAACGCCGCGGCCTCCTCGCCCGGGTAGGTCGGCAGTCCAGAACGCCCGGTCCACGGTGTCGCCGGCGCGAGATCGTGCGGACGTGTCCCGGCTCGAGCTCGGAGACTCCCTGGAACACCGACTGCGGCGGCGACCACCGTCCAGAAGGTGAACGTCTCGGCCAGGCCGACTGGATCGAAGGCCCGCGGGAATCGCCGGCGCGCCGGCGAAGATCGCCTTGACCTCGGAGGCGAACCAGAGCCGTCCCTCGTGCTCGCAGAGGTGAAGCGGTCGCACGCCCAGCCGATCGCGGGCGAGCACCAGCGTCTCGCGCGGCGCGTCCCAGAGCGCGATCGCGAACTGCCCGTTGAAGCGGGCGAAGGCGTCCTCGCCCCAGGCCTCGTAGGCGTGGACGATGACCTCGGTGTCGCTCCGGGTCCGGAAGCGATGGCCGAGGGCGACCAGCTCCTCGCGCAGCTCGAGGTAGTTGAAGATCTCGCCGTTGAAGACGATCCAGAGCGTGCCGTCCTCGTTGGAGAGCGGCTGCTGGCCGGTGGCGAGATCGATGATCGAGAGGCGCGCGTGGCCGAGGCCGGCGCGACGGTCGCGGTAGAGGCCGAGCTCGTCCGGGCCGCGGTGACGCAGCGCCCCGATCATCGCCTCGAGGTCGTCGAGGCGCGGCGGCGGCGTCGCGTCGCCGAGCGCGACGATGCCGGCGATGCCGCACACGCTATCCGCCCCGGGCGCCCGGCACGAGCAGCGGCGGCTGGAGCAGGCACCGGCTCACCCGGCGCTTGGCCTCGATGTCGCGGAAGACGCGCTCGACCTGGGCGACCGTCAGCCCGAGCACGGGCGCCACCTCGGCTGGCGGGACGCTCGTGGTCATGCGCCCACAGGCACAGGTCCATCTTCTCGTAGGGGAGCGCGAAGTAGAACTCCTCCTGCGTCTGCTCGAGGGAGAAGGTGTCGGTGGTCGGCGGGCGACGCCGGATCTCCTCGGGGACGCCGAGGTGCTCGGCGAGCGCGTACACCTGCGTCTTGTAGAGGTGCGCGATGGGCTTGAAGTCGGCGGCGCCGTCGCCCTGCTTCACGAAGAAGCCCTGGTCGAACTCGAGCAGGTTGGGTGTCCCGGCGACCGCGTAGTGGAGCCGGTCCGCGTGGTAGTACTCCATCGTCTTGCGCGTCCGCTGCTTGAAGTTGGTCGCGGCGACCATCTGCAGATAGGGGACGAGCGGCATGCGCGCGGTGCGCTGGTTGCCCCGCGGATCCGAGACCGTGAGCCGCGTGAGGCGCAGCCGGTTCCCGTCGAGCAGCGGCGGGATGGTCAGCTTGCACCTCCAGCCGTCGCCGTACTCCGGGAAGACCATCCGGATGGCCTCGAGCTGCCGGGCGTAGCATCCCAGCCCTTCGAGGGCCGGAGCGATGTCCTCGACGACGTGACGGATCCCGAGGCGCTCGCGCGAGCATGCGGCCCAGCCGCAGGGCATCGGCGGACGAGTCGCGCTCCGGCATGAGGAGGCCGAAGACGCGGTCCGGGCCGAGCGCCCGAGCGCAGAGGGTCGCCACCACCGAGCTGTCGACCCCGCCGGACATGCCCACCACGGCGCCGCGTCGCCGGAGCGCGCCGAGGACCTGATCCCGGATCGCCTTCTCGATCTCGCTCCGCGACCCGCGGGGAGTCGATGCTGAGGACGTCTCGGGAGAACATGGTGGATATCCGGTGCGGATTATGACGCCCGCTGGCCCGCTGAGCGATCCCACGCTGAGGGGTCATCGCATCGGTATTCGCGGATGCTACCGCAAGATGTGACAATCCCGACGCGGGCGTGCGGCGCGGATGACCTCCATGGTCCGGTGACAGTACCGCGGTTGCTCCCTTGTGGAGGCGGGGTTAAGGCGAGCGGTATATCCCAGCGGGATATCGGCCTGGCTTCGGTACGGTCTCGATGAAGTCTCCTTTCCTACATGAGTGGCTGTTCTCGCACACCGAGCGCCGGCCCGAGGCGCCGGCCGTGGCGACTCCGACGGCGCGACTCTCGTACGGGGACCTCACCGCGCGCGTGCGTGCGCTCGCGGGTCACCTCGCGGCCAGCGGCGTCGGCGCCGGCGACCGGGTGCTGCTCGCGCTGCCCAACGTCCCCGCGACGGTGGTGGTCGGCCTGGCCGTGAATGCGCTCGGCGGGACCACCGTCGAGGTCAACCGCGACTGGAGCGCGGAGGTGCTCGCAGGCATCGTCGCCGCGAGCAGGCCACGGCACGCCTTCGTGTGGGGACGCGACGCGCGCACCTGGGGAACCGTGCGGCAGGGGCATGCCCGCTCGAGCGGATCTGGGTGGTGCACCCGGGCACATTGCCGCAGGCGCTGCTGGAGGCGCTCGGCGACACGCCGTGGTCGCTGCTCCTCGAGGACGGACGCGTCGATCCTGCGCTGGGAGCGCCCGCCCCCTCCCCCTTCTCCGCGGCTCGCGCGCCGAGCAGCCTGCCCTCGTGCTCTACACCTCGGGCAGCACCGGACGACCTCGCGGGCGTGGTGCAGACGTTCCGCAACGTGGACGCGAACACGCGCTCGATCGTGCAGTACCTCGGGCTCAGCGCCGACGATCGCGCCATGCTGATCCTCCCGCTCTACTACTGCTACGGGCGGAGCGTGCTGCAGACCCACCTCTTCGCAGGCGGCTCGGTGTTCCTCGACGAGCGGTTCGCCTTCCCGCGGACGGTCCTCGAGACGGTCGCCGCCGAGCGGTGCACCGGGCTCGCCGGCGTCCCGCTCACGTTCGAGATCCTCAGGCGGCAGGTCGACGTCTCCTCGATCTCCTTCCCCGCGGCTGCGCTACCTCACGCAGGCGGGCGGGGCGATGGCGCCGGACACCGTCGCCTGGGTTCGCGAGGCCTTCCGCCCGGCCCGGCTCTTCGTGATGTACGGCCAGACCGAGGCGACCGCGCGGCTGGCCTACCTCCCGCCGGAGCGCGGCGAGGAGAAGCGCGGCTCGATGGGCATCCCCATCCCCGGCGTGGAGCTGCGGGTCGTGGACGAGCGGCGGCCGCGAGCTGCCGGCCGGCGAGACCGGGCACCTCGTGGCGCGCGGCGCGAACGTGACGCCCGGCTATCTCGACGAGCCGGAGGAGACGGCGGCCATCCTCCGCGACGGCTGGCTCTGGACCGGCGACCTCGCCTACCGCGATCCGGACGGCTTCCTCTTCCACCAGGGGCGCTCCAAGGAGATCCTGAAGATCGGCGGCCACCGCGTGAGCCCGGTCGAGATCGAGCAGGTCCTGGAGCGCCACCCGGACGTCGCCGAGGCGGCGGTGGTCGGGGTCGCGGGACGAGCTGATGGGCGAGGTCCCCGCCGCCTTCGTGGTGCGCCGGCCGGCGGTCGACGCACTCCGAGGAGGAGCTCGCCGCTTCTGCCACGAGCGGCTGCCCGCGCTACGCGGTCCCGACCGCGGTCTCCGTCACGTCGCCGCGCTACCGACGAAACGCGGCCGGGAAGCTGCTGCGCGCCGAGCTCGCGGCGCGGGCCGTAGCGCTGCTGCCGCCGCAGCGAGGCCGGTCACGCCTCGCTCGCTGGGCCCGGCAGGCGCGAGAGAGCGGTTCGCGGGGCAGTTCGCGCCGGAGCCGGAGCGACCACGGATCCGGGCGGAACGTCCTGGGTGACGACGCAGTTGGCGCCGACCATGGCCCGATCGCCGATCGACACCGGCCCCAGCACTCGCGCCCCGACGTAGAGGTCGACACCGTCCCCGATGACGGGGCCCCTCGCACGCGCCACGTTGGTCCCGAGCGTCACCTCATGGAAGACGAGGCAGTCCCGGCCGATCACCGTTCCCCCGGCGACCATGATGCAGTGCGGGTGGATGAGGCAGAGCCCGGGCCCGATTCGGTCGGCGTCGAGCCTGACATGCAGCAGGCGGTCCAGGGAAGACGCAGCGGCGCGGTGGAGGAGGCGCAGCGGAAGCCCGAGCGGGCGCGGGAGCGCGCGCGCCCACTCGCCGAACCGGTACGTCGCGCCGACCCAGAAGCCGAGGTTCCGGTACCAGCCGCCGAGCACGGCGTACCGCTCACGGTCGCGCCGCAACGCCTCGAGGATGTCCTCGCCCGCCGCCACGCTCACCCGTCTTCGACGGTGATCTGCTTCTGCCGCAGCAGCGTGAAGATGTCGCCGATCGAGGTGAGCTTCTTCAGCTCCTCCTTCCTCGACCGTGAGGTGGAGCCGCTCGTCGAGCTCGGCGATGAGCATCAGCGTCCCCATCGAGTCCCACGCCGGGATGGAGTCGCGCATGCGCGACTCGGCGAGCGCGTCGGGGGATTCCTGGAAGACGGTGGCCAGCGCCTGCAGGAGCTGCTGCCGCTTGATGGAGGTGGTCATCGTGCCTCACGCCGTCGAGGGTCTGGACGGCATCACAGGTCGAGGTGGGCGAGCGGCACGTCGGGTGCGACGTCGACCAGCGCCGCGCCCCAGGACAGCCCGACGCCGTATCCGATCAGCATCGCCGTCTGCTTGCGCTCGCGCGGCGCCGCTGGGAGCGCGTGCGTCAGCGTGAGCGGCACCGAGGCGCCGCCGGTGTTCCCGAACGTGTCGAGAGTCAGCGGCATCCGCTCCGGCGGCACCTCCAGCTTCCTCGCGAGGTGCTGCATCATGAACCGGTTCGACTGGTGCATGACGAACTGATCCACCTCGGCGGCGCTGCGCCCGGCCAGCTTCAGGGTGTCCTCGACCAGGGGCGGCACCCTCTTGATGGTGAAGGTGAAGAGGTTCGCGCCGTTCATCTCCAGGTAGTGGCGTCGGGGATCCGGCGAGAACCGGTCGCGAAAGCCACCCGCAGGCACGATGAGGTCGTTCATGCCCTGGCCGTCGCTGTGGACGACGAACGAGGCCTTCTCCCCGGGACCTCGCTCGAGCGCCGTCGCGGAGTCCCGCGTCGCCGAACAGGAGCCAGGTCGCGCGGTCGGACTCGTGCGCGAACTTGGTCGGCGTCTCGCCGTGGAGGACGAGCACGCGGCCGAGGCCGCCACAGGCCACCATCATGTGGCCGAGCCAGAGTCCGTAGGGGTAGCCGGAGCAGCCGAGCCCCACGTCGAAGGCGGCGCACCCGTCGGACAGCTCGAGGGCGCGGTGCACCACGCTCGCCGTGGACGGCAGGTAGTAGTCTGGGCGTCTGGGTGACGAACACCAGCCCCTCGATGCTGGAGGGAGCCCAGGCGAGGTCGGCGAGGAGCCTCCGGGCCGCCGCGATGCACAGGTCGGAGCTGCACTGCTCGGGGCTCGACACGCGCCGCCGTCGCGATCCCGGCCATCGCCACCACCTTGCGGACCTCGTCGCGGTCGAACTGGCCGGTGTCGGCGACGTTGTCGAACGACCTCGCCGGCGCCGACGAGACCACCCCCGCGATCCGCACGCCCTCTATGTTCGATCGAGCCATGTCGACCCGACCCCCGCCCCGCCGCTCGCGCCGCCGGCCCTCGGAGAGTCTACACGCTCTCCTGGCGGCGAGCCGGTCGCGGCGAGTCGCCTCTCTCACACATCGGAACCCGAGGCCGTCTGGTTCACCCGTGCGCCGCCGTCCACCACCAGCGTGTGGCCGTTGACGCCGGCGGAGGCGCTCGGCGCACAGGAAGAGCGCCGCTGCGGCGACCTCGTCGAGGGTCGTCAGCCGACCCTGCGGGTGGCGCCGGCGCTCCGCCGCGAGGCGCGCGTCGGCCTCCGGCAGCGCCTTCCAGGCGTCGGTCTCGACGGCCCCGGGCGAGAGCACGTTGACCCGGATCCCGTCCCCGCCGAGCTCGACCGCGAGGTGCCGGCAGAGCGACTCCAGCGCGCCCTTCGACGATCCGACCAGCGTGTACTGCGGCACCGCGTCCACGGCCCCTTCGGACGGAGCGCGACGATGCTCGCGGGCCGTGCCAGCCGCGGGCCGCAGCGCCGCACCAGCTCGAAGAAGGCCCGCACGTTGATCGCGAAGGTGAAGTCCCAGTGGCGCAGCGCCAGCTCTGTCGAGGGGACCGTGGACGCCGGTCGCGGCGGCGTGCACCAGGCCGTGCAGCGGGCGTTCCCCGGCGCGCTCACCAGGCGCTCGACGCCGCCGGGCCGCGTCAGGTCGGCACGACACGTCTCGATCGCGAGCCCCTCCTCCTTCAGCGCCGACTGGAAGGTGGTCGCGGCGGCGTCGTTCCGGCGTATCCCGACACCACCTCGGCCCCGGCCACGCGAGCTGGCGCGCGATGGCCGCCGCCGATGCCACGCGTTGCCGCCGGTGACGACGAAGCGTCGGCCCACGAGCGAGAGCGAGCGTCGGTGCTCGCGTTCACGTCGGTACCTCTCCAAGGCCTCGTCCCGGCGCCGCCGACGGCGTCCCAGGGCGACGAACGAGAACAGGAGGTCGGCCTCGGCCACCAGCGCTCCCTCGACCTCCGAGCGGCAGGTCACGGTCGCCGTGACGGCCGGTCTGCGACGTGACCTCCGCGTGAACGTCGATCGCGCTCCCGGCCGCACCCATCGACGGAACACGCGCGTTCCGGATCTGCACCAGCATCGCCTTGCCCGGCGACGGCTCGACCGCCTCGACGCAGGTCGCGGCCGCCTGCCCCATCGTCTCGGTGAGGAGCACGCCTGGCACCACCGGCATGCCGGGGAAGTGGTCGACGAACAGCTCGAGGCTCGGCGGGCCAGGTGCGCCGCGCGTGGATCGAGCGGCCGGGCTCGAGCCGAACGATCTCGTCGATCAGCACGAACCTCATCCTGGGCAGCGTACCCCGCCTTGGTGAGGTGTCTCCAGCTCTCCAGAGCTTACGCCGGATCTCGTCCAGCTCGGCGCGCAGCTGCGGGCGGCGACTCGCCGAGCGTCGACGCGATCACCTCGAAGCGCCACCGCCAGTCCAGCTCTCTCGAGCGCTTGCGGTGGTTCATCCTGGCCGCTTCGGGTCGCCAGGTTCGCGACGCCTCGACGATCACCCGCAGGCCTTCGTCCCTGCCGACGCCGCCGAGCTCGAGGGTCGGCCTCCGGCCACAGGAGCCGCCGGGCGTCGGGAGAGGCCGGCGCGACGCCCGCGACGACCGCGCCGCTGGCGAGCGCGTCCACCCAGCGCCCGGTCAGGTACTCCCGGGTCGGGTGCGTGTAGGACGGGTGGCACTGACCGCGTTCGAGAACGCCAGCACGTAGCGACTCTCGGCGTACCTCTTCATCAGCGCGGGCTGGACGTCCTCGGGCGCGCAGCGGCATCGGGGGACGCCCCGCGAAGCGGAGACCGGCGCGGCGACATGCCTCCTCGGTCACGCGGTCATCCTCCCACTCGGGAGGCTGCCGTCCTACCCGGAGCAAATCGAGGCCGCGGTCCGGTTCGCCGACCCGAGCCCGAGCGCGTCGGTTCCCCAGGGCAGGTGGCTGGTCGGCGTACCTCGTCGTCGCGCACCAGCGAGGCACGTCCTCCTCGGTCGTCACGAAGAGATGGTCGAAGAGCCGTACGTGGCGCGAAAGCCGCGGCAGCTTGTCGACCCAGAAGGAGTCGATGACCCAGGCTGCCATGCGACCGAACCGCGCGCCGCCAGCCGTCCGACCAGCAGGAAGGCGGTGATGTCGAAAGGGTACGGCGCCACGACCAGGCACGACTCCGAGCCGGAGCGGCGGGAGCACGATCGCCCGCAGCTGGCTGTACCCGCGATGGCTCTGCTCTCCGTCGAGCACCACGAGCTCAGCGCCGAAGGCTCGCGCGGCGAGCCGGACCATGTGATGGATCGGGCCCCAGCCGGCCTCACCAGGGTGTTGATAGACGATCAACATCAGCGCCAGGCGCTCCCAGGGTCAGCGCTCGGCTCCATCCGGCGCACCCATGCAGAGTACCCCGGGAAGATCCGCCATAGCCATGCACGCTCTCACGCACCTCCCTGGCCGCCGATGCGGCACGGCCCGCCCGGTACACGGACGGACGCGCCTCTCCTCATCCCGGAATCGGGTGACAACTCGCAGCCGGGCCGCTGGCCGCGCTCCGTGTTAGACCAACGTTGCCGACGATCGGGTCCGGATGATCCGATGACTCTCGCGTCGCTACTGTCTCATCACCCCCTGCCGGGACGAGGCGCAGTACGCGCGCCGGACGCTCGACAGCGGTGGCGCGCAGACCGAGCCGCCGGCGCTCTGGGTCATCGTGGACGACGGCTCGCGGGACGAGACGCCCGCGATCCTCGCCGAGTACGCGGCCGCGGCTACCCTACCTGCGGTCGTGCGCCGGCCGGATCGCGGCGACCGCAGGTCGGCGGCGGCGTCATCGACGCGTTCTACGCCGGGTACGAGACGATCGATCCGTCGCAGCTTCGAGTACCTCTGCAAGCTCGACCTCGATCTCGACCTGCCGCCCGGCTACTTCGCCGCGCTGATGGACCGGATGGAGGGGAACCGCGGATCGGCACTTGCTCCGGGAAGCCCTACTTCTTCCCGCCCGGGCGAGCTGGAGCCGCCCTTCCGGTTCCCGCTGAGGCGACGGCGGGCTCGTCTCGGAGAGCTGCGGCGACGAGAACTCGATCGGCACCTCCAAGTTCTACCGGAGGAGCTGCTTCCAGCAGATCGGCGGCTTCGTCCGCGAGGTCATGTGGGACGGCATCGACGGCCATCGCTGCCGGCAGCTCGGCTGGATCGCGGTGTCGTGGGACGATCCCGAGCTCCGGTTCCTGCATCTGCGGCCGATGGGCACGAGCCACCGGGGCTGGTGGACGGGGCGCGTCCGGCACGGCTTCGGGCAGTACTTCATGGGAACGTCGCCGCTGTACATGGTCGCGAGCGCGCGCGTACCGGATGACCCGCCCGCCGCTCGTGATCGGCGGGCTCGCGATGCTGTACGGGTACTTCCGCAGCATGCTGGCGCGCGCGGCCGCGCTACGGGGACGCCGAGTTCCGGCGCTTCCTGCGCCGGTACCAGCGGAGCTGCCTGCTCATGGGGAAGGCCCGCGCCACCGCGGCGCTCGACGCGCGACAGGCGTCGCGCTGGAGCCCCGGGGCCGCCTGCGTCCCGGCGGGTCCGGTCGAGTCACCGGCGGCTGAGGCGGTCGCGCGCACGCCGCGCGCCTCGCGTGACGCGATGTGCGGGATCGCCGGGATCATCGGTCGGATCGACGAGCGCCAACCGCGCCGCGCTCGCGGCGGATGAGCCGCGCGCTCGTCCACCGCGGCCCGGACGCGGAGGGGACCTGGCGTCGCGCGATGCCCGACCCGAGCGGCTGGGGCGTGCTGCTCGCCCACCGGCGCCTCTCGATCCTGGACCTCTCCCCGTCGGGCGCCCAGCCGATGCAGCGACCCGGTGACCGGCGACGTCCTCGCTTACAACGGCGAGGTCTACAACTACGTGCGAGCTCCGCGAGCGCCTGGCCGCGGCCGGCGAGCGGCTCCGCGTCGACGGGCGACACGGCGGTGATGCTCCGCGCGCTCGCCTCCCGGGGCCCCGAGGCGATCGGCGACTTCCGCGGCATGTTCGCGTTCGCCTTCTGGGACACCTCCCTCCGCCGGCTCGTCCTGGCGCGCGATCCGCTCGGGCATGAAGCCGCTCTACCTCGCCCGGAACCCGGACCCGGCCGGCGCCTGGTCGTTCGCCTTCGCCTCGGAGGTCCGCGCCCTCCTCGCCTCCGGGCCTGCTCGGCGCCCCCGGCTCGATCCGCCGCGCGGTGGCCTCGGTGGTCTGGAACGGGTTCGTGGTCGGCCCCGACACGGCGGTGGCCGGCGTCGAGCTGCTCTGGCCCGGCGAGGCTCGCGTCCTGGAGGGGCGCCGAGGACGGTGGCGACGCACCGCTTCTGGGCGATGCCGGCGCCCGGCCGCAGGCAGCGCCGATCGGGCGAGGCAGCAGCTCGCGAGGCGCTGCAGGAGTCCGTCCGGCTCCACCTCGCCAGCGACGTGCCGCTCGCGCGTGTTCCTCTCCGGCGGCGTCGACTCGTCCGCGGTGGCCAACCTGGCGCAGCGCGCCGTCGAGCGAGCCCGTCCACACCTTCACGCTCGCCTTCGAGGAGCGGGAGTACGACGAGAGCCCGGCAGCGCGGGCGATCGCGGCGCGCCATCGGGAGCCGAGCACCAGGAGGTGGTCCTCACCGAGCAGCGACTTCGTCGACCGGCTCGACGCCGCGCGTGGCGAGCCTCGACCAGCCCACCTTCGACGGGCTCAACTCCTTCTACCTGTCCCGCGCGGTGCGGGACGCCGGGTTCAAGGTCGCGCTCGTCGGGACCGGCGGGGACGAGCTCTTCGGCGGCTACACCTCCTTCCGGGACCTGCCCGTGCTGCACGCCTGGATGGCGCGCGCCGTCCTGGATGCCCGCCGCGCGTGCGCGACGTCGGCCGCCAGGCTCGTCGCTCGGGCGCTCCAGCCGGCGCGCGGCGCGGTCCCCGCGCAGACCCGCTGGGCGAAGCTCCCGGAGATGGTCCGAGCTCCGGCAGCGACCTCCTGGCGCTCTACCAGCTCGCCTACGCGCTCTTCCTGCCGGCGCTGCCAGCGCGAGCTGCTGGGCGACGGCGCCGCTGCGCGGGCTCTCGAGCGGCCTCCCGCGCCGCGATGCACGCGCGCGCTGGCGAGCGAGATCGCCGGACGGTCACCGCTCGCCGCCATCAGCGTCCTGGAGCAGCGGCTCTTCCTCGGCGAGCGGCTGCTGCGGGACACCGACGCGGCGAGCATGGCGGCCTCGCTGGAGCTGCGGCTGCCGCTCGTGGATCAGGTCCTGCTCGAGCGGGCCGCCGGCGATGCGCGACGACGAGCGCTATCAGCCGCTCCGCGCGCAAGGCGATCCTGCGGCGCATCGGGCTGCGCGGCCTCGACCCGGCGCTGTTCGATCGGCCCAAGTCCGGCTTCGTGCTCCCTTACGACCGCTGGATCCGCCGCGGGCTCGGGCAAGGTCATGGACGAGACCCTGCGCGATCCGGCCGCGGTGCGTGCCCACCGGACTCGACCCCGGACGCGGTCGCCCGGCTGTGGCGGGCCTTCCTCGACGGGAACCCCGGGCATCTACTGGTCGCGGGTCTGGGCGCTCTACGTGCTCATCCGCTGGTGCCACCAGCACGGCGTGTACGCCTAGCCACGAACGGCTCTGCCTCGCGCCCTCGCTCGTCGAGACAAGGGGGCTAGAACGTCGCCTTCCGGCAGTAGAACCCTTCCGCGAGCCCCTCCGCGGCCACGCACTCCATCCCGCGAATACGCGCGACAGCCCTGAAGAGCTCCGGGCTGAACCACTGCTTCCCGGCCTGCGAGCGGAAGTGCTCCAGCACGAGGGCGATCTTTCGCTCGAGGACGGCGGCCGGGAGCGCGGCGAACACGTTGGGGGAGCCGAAGTCGCCGTCGTACTTCGGGATCTCGTACTCGAGGATCAGGTGGTCCCGCCAGGTGTTCCAGGTGAGCTCCGAGACGAGCCGGTGATCCTGGTGGTGGTCGTCCCGGAAGTGCGTGAGCAGCAGATCGGGGTTCACCTCTCG
>CAVTDL010000006.1:0-317111 GCA_963733485.1 uncultured delta proteobacterium
AACGTCGCGCCAGGCCGCCGCGGCCCGGTCCGCCTCGCCGGCCTCGGCCCACAGCCGCGCCAGCTTGGCCGAGAGCGCCGCCCGCTCCTCGCCGGTGGCGCTTTCCCGCCGCGCCTCGAGCTCCCGGGCCAGCTCCGCCTGCTGCCCCGCCCGCGCCATGCAGGCCTCGAGCGAGGTGGCGGCGCCCCGGTCCTCCGGGTCGAGCTCGGCCAGCTCGCGCCACGCGCGCACCGCCTCCTCGGGTTGCTCCAGGTCGTGCTCGAGGATCTCGGCGACGCGGCGGAGCAGGGTCTTCCGCGCCTTGAGGTCGCCGTCGAGCGAGGCAGCCGCGGCGCGGTACGCGCGGGTGAGCTCGAGGAACGCGTCGCCCCGCGCGGCCGCGCCCTCCATGGCCCGGCGGGTGGCGGGGCGGCCCGGCTCGAGCACCAGGGCGCGGGCCAGCGTGCGGAGCGCGTCCCGGGGCCGCCCGAGCCGCTCCTGCTGGACCACCGCCAGCCGCTCGAGCAGCTGCACGCGCTGCCCGACGGCGCGCTCGCGGCGCGCGCAGAGCTCGAGCACCTCGGCCAGCCGCGGCCACTCGCCCGCCTCGGAGAGGAGCGGCGCCAGCGCCGCGGCGGCCGGCGCGTGCCCCGGGTCGGCCCGGAGCGCCGCCTCGAGGTGGCGCCGGGCGCGGGCGGGATCGGAGAGCTTCTCGCGGGCGAGCTGGGCCGCGCGGACGCGGAGCGGCGCGTGGCGCGGGCGCTCCGGGGCCGCGGCGAGGTGGCGCTCGAGCAGGTCGAGCGCCTCGGCGACGTGCCCGGCGTCCACCTCCTGCTCGATGGCCTGGAGCGCGGCGACCTCGCAGGCCGGGTCGAGCTCGAGCGCGCGCCGGAGCGCGGCCAGGGCCGACTCGCCGTCGCCGAAGGCGACCAGGTCGACCCGCGCCATCTCCACGTGCAGGAGCACCTGCGCGCCGCGATCGCGCGTGTGCGCCGCCAGGCGCGCCAGCGCGTCGGCGTGACCGCGGTGATCCCCGCGCTCGGCGAGCACGCGGCCGAGGACCTCGAGGGCGGCGCGGTTGCCGGGGGAGAGCGCCCAGGCGCGCTCGACGCGCTCCACGACGCGCGCGGTCCCCTCCGGATCGTAGGCGGCGTGGATCTGCGCCACGCGGAGCTGGAGCGTGGCGGCCCGGCGGCGGTCGGTGGCCCGGGCCGCCTCGGCCTCGGCCCGCGCCGCCTCCTCGCGCCAGCCGCGCGGGTAGCTGCGCAGCCGCTCGCGCGCCGCGGGCACGCCCGGCGCGGCGCGGTCGAGCGTGGCCGCCTCGATGAGCGCGTCCATCGCGAGGGCGTGCTCGAGCGGCTCGTCGACGAGCGCGGCGCCGAGGCGCGCGTACTCGGCCGCGAGCGCCCGCGGCTCCCCGCCGGCGTCGCGGGTCTGGTCGAGCAGGCGCTTCGCCTGGCCGAAGCGGCGGAGCGCGACGAAGGACGCCAGCGCGCGATCGCGTGCCTCGACGAGCGCCGGGGCGAGGCGATGGGCGCGGGCGTAGAGCAGCGCCGCGCGGTCGCGCCGTCCGAGCCGCTCCTCCTGGATTCGACCCAGGCGGAGGGTCAGCGCGGCGGCCTCGATGGGGTCGCCGACGGCCGCGGCGGCGCGCTCGAGCGCGGCGGCGATGGCCCCCCAGTCGCCCTTCTCCTCGAGGAGCTCCACCATCGAGCCAAGCGCGGCGGGCTCCGCCGGATCGAG
Organism: uncultured delta proteobacterium; assembly: GCA_963733485.1. GTDB lineage: Bacteria > Myxococcota > Myxococcia > Myxococcales > Anaeromyxobacteraceae > Anaeromyxobacter. Next base: position 1,723 of record CAVTDL010000006.1, read on the forward strand.
GTCGAGCAGCTGCCCGTAGAGCTCCTCCGCGCGCGCGACGTTCCGCAGCTTCCGGTGCGCGAGTCCCGCGGCCCGCGCGAGCAGCGGCGCCCCGGCCTCACGGGACAGGCGGGACCGCCCCTCGCACAGGGCGACCAGGTCCTCCCAGCGCGCGTGCTCCTCGTAGAGCGCCGCGAGCGCGTCGAACGCCTGCGGATCTCCAGGGTTCGCCTCGAGGCTCTCGAGGTGGGAGCGGATCTGTTCGTCCAGGACGGGTGCGCTCAAGACGCCTTCACGGGGGTGTGCGATGGCCGGAAAAGCCACGTGACGACGGGGAAGTATAGGGCGCCCCTCCGCCGAGGGTCAATTCCACGACCGCCAGATTCCCAAGCCCTTACGGGCGTTTGCTTACATGCGCCGCCGGTTGCGGGCGGGGTGTTCCCGACCCATCGGAGCACCCGGTGCGGGTGGCGCCAGGAGGTGCGGCCAGAGCGCCGTTCGCGAATGCCGCCGGGGAGTTACGCCCCACCGCGCGCGGACAGGCCGCGCCTGATTTCACCATGAGTGCATAAGGGGTCGGGTCGCCACGGCCGATTCGCCGGATAGCGCGCGATTGCGCTCTAGCCCCGCGGCGCTTCAGGCGCGAAGGTGCGCCAGGCGCCACCAAACGACGCGGCGCCGCGGGGCGGGACCTTGGTCCCCATCCCCGGCGGCGCCGAGAGCCGCGGCGGGCACTGGTAGCGCCCGGCTCGTTCAGAAGGTGTAGCGCACGGTCGGGTAGATCGAGAAGCCGCTCGCCTTCGCCTGCGTGGCATAGACGTAGTCGGCGGCGAGCCCGATGGAGAAGTGGCGGAGCTGCGTGTAGTACTCCACCCCGGGGCCGCCCTGGACGAGCACGTCGTCGCTCCCGAAGAGCCCCTCGGGTGAGCTCTGGGCGTAGCCGCCGCGGCCGTGCAGGTAGACGTAGAAGCGTTCCCAGTCGTTCCGGTCCTTCACGCCGAGGAGCGCGAGCCGGACGTCGACCCCGCCCGCGAACAGGTTGAACGCGCCGTAGTTGGCGTCGGCCTTCTGGTTGGTCCCCTGGCCGAACAGGGCGAGCGACAGCCGCTTGCCGATGTCGGTCCCGACGGTCACGCCCACGACGATCCCGCCCGCGGAGCCACCCCCGGACGGCGAGGCGAACGGGAACTTCGACGGCGTGTCGGTGGGCGTCTCGGTGAAGCCGAGGTAGCCCGCTTCGAACCCGATGAAGATGCCGCGCTCCACGTCGCGGAAGCGAGCGGCGCGCGGGTCCTCCGGGAGCTGGGGTGCCGCCTGCTGGCCGAAGGCCAGGACGGGAGCGGCGAACACGAGGGCGGCGAGGATCCTCTTCACGGCGCGATCTCCTCCCCTACTCGCCGCCGGAGGAGCGGAGGATCCAGGGATACGTGATGACGGCGATGCCGCCGCCCTTGGGCTTGGGGAACTGCCAGCTGATGATGCGGCTCATCATGCACTGGTGGACCTTGCCGTCCTCGAGCGTGGTGCCGTCCGAGACCACCTGGGGCGTGGTGGCGTTGCCGTCGCCGTCGATGGTCCACTTGACCGAGACCTTGCCGGCCAGCCGCGGGTTGATGGCGAGCTGCTGCTCGTAGCAGTAGCGGATCTGGGCGGCGTGGTCCTGGATGACCTTGCGGATCAGCTCCTTGTCGATCGAGCCCATCACCTGCGCCGTGCCGGTGGCGACGCGCACGTCGCGCTCGCCCTTCTTGCCGAGGCCGCCGACGCCGGTCCCGTAGCCGCCGAGACCGCCGCCGCGGCCCTTGGTGCCGATGGCGCCGATGCCGATGGTCTCGCCGGAGCCGCCGCCGCCCGTGCCGGTGCCGCGGACGCCCAGGCCACCGAGGCCGAAGCTGTCGCCCACCACCGGCCCGAACATGTTGCCGATGGCGCCCTTGAGGTCGCCGCCGAGGCCGCCCGAGCCGAAGACGGTGGCGAGGCCGCCGCCGCCGCGACCGAGGGCGCCGAGGAGGCCGATGCGCTTCACGACCTTCTTGTCGTTCGGGTCGATGGCCTTGGGCGCGGAGCGGCCGTTGGTCTTGGGCGCGTCCTTCTTGCCCATCTTGCCCTCGTCGCCCTTGTGCTTCTCGGCCATCTCGCCCGGGTCGTCCTTCTTCTCGCCGGCCCCGCCCTGGCGAGCTGCTTCGGCTGCGGCTCGGGCGGCTTGATGATGAACTTGGCCATCCGGGACGGGTTCTTGAACAGGTCGTCGGCGAGGACGTCGGTGTCGTACGGGAAGTTGTTCGCGGCGACGATGAAGCCGCACTGGATGAAGAAGAGCACCAGGAACAGGTTGAGGAGCTGGTAGTTGATGCGGTCCCACCAGGGCGTCGGCTTCACCTTCTCCGGCACCTTGGGCCGCGCCTCGATGGACAGGCGGCTGCCCACCTCGGCGCGCACCGCGCCGGCGCGCGGGACCGGGATCCAGTAGGCGCCCTTCACCTTCTCGTCGGTGGCGGCCTTGCGGGACTTCACCAGGTCCCCGAAGGGCGTCCGCGCGCCGCGCTCCTCCACCACGCCGGTCATGCCGGAGGCGAAGGCGAACTGGTAGTCGCCGCCCGTGAAGCGGAGCATGGGGAACTCGCCCAGCGGGAGCCCCTCCACGCGCAGGCTGCAGCCGTCGCCGTCGCCGACCAGCACCGGCTGCTTGGGGCGCACGAAGGTGGCGGCGTCGAGGAGCGTGTCGCCCCAGAGCACGCGCAGCTCCACGCCGAGGTCGCCTGCGCCGAGAGATCCTCCGAGCCTGCTCGGCGGGCTTCAGCGCCGCGCGGGCGCGCGCGGGAGCGGCCGGCGCGGGCGCCTCGACGGCCGGGGGCGCGGGCTCCACCGCGGCGACCGGGACGGCCGGGGTCTGCGCGGGGACGGCGACCGCGGCCGAGCCGTCCGTGGCGAGCGCCACGGGGCGCATCGGCGGCGTCGCGGCGGGCGCCGCCCGGAGCTCCGGCGACGGGACCTCGGCCAGCGCGTGGCCGTTGGCGCCGTGTCCGTTGGTGCCGTTGGACCGGACGTGCCCGGAGAGCGGCACGGGGGTGTTCAACGCGCGGTGACCGTCTCGGCGCCGTCGTCCGCGAGGACGATGCGGAGCCCGCCCAGCGTGATCTGATCGCCGGGCTGGAGCGGGCTGCGGCTCACCTTCTTGCCGTTGACGAAGGTCCCCTCGGCGCTCCCCATGTCGATGATGGAGATGGCGCCGTCGGGCGAGACCTCGATCACCGAGTGGATGCGCGAGATCCGATCGTCGTCCAGCGGCAGGTGCGCCGTCGCGAGCCGCCCGATCTTGATGATCTCGCGGTTGAACTGCTCGGTCCGGAGGAGCTCGGTGCCGCGGAAGACCTTGAGGATGATGGGGGTGGCCATGGTCTCCCTAGAGCTCCCCGGACGCCTGCATGACCTTGTCGCGCCAGTCCTCGCGGATCCGGATCAGGTTCGAGTGAGCGACCCTCCGCCGGGCCTCGACGTACTCGCCGTCCGGCCGCTTCAGGTCGCCGTCGATGGTGTCGTCCTCGAAGTTGATCTCGGTGCGCTTCTCGTACTCGACCTTCGGGGGCTTGCTGGGCCGCCTTGGGGGCGGACGACTGGACGCTCGCCGCCAGCGGACGGCCGAGCATCACCATGAGCAGGAGAGTGCGCATGATCGATGACCTCACCTTCCGGCCGAGCTTACCACCCCGTTCCCTCGGACGAAGAAACGGGCGTGCTCAGCACCGACGTTCACGGTCACCGTGCGGGTGGGCGCGGTGTGGGTGCGGCACCTCCGCCGGCGCCCGGCGCTTCGCGGGACCGCCGCGTGCCGGCCGCGCGGCGGCCTCGGCCGCCTTGCGCTCCGCGTCGGCCTGCATCGCCTTCGCGGCCTCCTGCGCGCCCTGGTTCTCGGCCATGCCTGCTCGCACTCGCGCTGCAGCTGAGCGCGGGGGACCGGCGGCCGCCACCGGGCCGGCCTGGCGCGCGTAGGTGCGGAGCTCCTCGAGCGCGGGCTCGCACTGGTTCTTCGCCCGCATGAGCAGGATGCCGCGCGCGAGGTGGACCTCGGGGAGCTTGCCGCCGGCGGAGCTCCGGCCTCGGCGTAGGAGGCGAGCGCCTCGTCGGGCTGGCCCTGGTGGTGCTGCGCGACGCCGAGCACCAGGTGCACCGGCGCGTTCGTCGGCTCCTCGGCGAGGATCGCCGGCGCCTGCTCGGCGACGTCGCTCCAGCGCTCGCGCTTCACCGCCGACTCGAGCAGCGCGGCGCGCGCCGGCAGGTAGCCGGGCTGGAGCGAGAGCGCCTTCGCACTGGACCGCCCCGGCCGCGGCGTCGCCCTGCTTCGGCCACCAGGCCGGCCAGGTAGGCCACCTCGGCGTCGTCGGCGCCACCTTCTGGGCCCGCAGCGCCACCAGCCGGGCCAGGTCGAGGTCGCCCCGCTGGAGGGCGACCCGGCCAGGACCTGTAGGCGCGACGGGTTGCGCGTCGCGGAGCAGCGCCTCGCGGGAGAGGCGCCAGGCCTCGTCGAGCTGCCCCGACTCGCGGTAGAGGGCGCCGAGCCGGGCCCGCGCCACCCCGTCCTCCGGGAGGTCGCGGCACCACCGCGGCGTAGGCCGCCGCGGCGCCGCGGCCGATCGCCCTCCCGCTCCAGCAGCACGCGCGAGGTTGACCGCGGCCTGGCGGAGCGGCTTCTCGGCGAGCGCCCGCTGGTACGCGGCGCGGGCCTCGGCGAGCTTGCCCTGGCGCTCCAGCGCCACGCCCAGGTTGTAGCGGGCCTCGGCGGGCCGCCGGCGTCGAGCACGGCGCGCCAGCGCGCTCGAGCAGCGGCCCAGTCGGTGCGCCTTCGGCTTCTCCTGCTCCTCCTGCGCCTGCACCGCCTCGTCGAAGAGCCGCTGCGCGCGGGCGGAGAGCGCCTCGGCGGCGTCGGCCGGCGGCCGGCGCCGCGCGGGCGCGGCGGAGGCAGGGCGAGCCGCCCGGCGCGGCGCGCCGAGGCGCGCGCCGGCGCAGCCGAGCGCGCGGCGGGGAGGGCGGTGGCGGTGGGCGGGGGTCACGGGAGCAGGTCCTCGTCGTCGGCGCCCTTGGCCTTCTTCGGGCGCCGGGAGGGGCGGCTCGTCTTCGGCGCGGCGTCGGCGGGCGCGGCCCGGCGGCCGGCTGGGCGCCGGGCCGGCGTCGCCGCGTGGCCGGCGGCGGCACTTCGAGCGGCGGGAGCGCCGGCTCGGCGGCGCCGCCGGCGCGGCCGGGCGCGCGCGGCGCCGGCGGCCGGCTGGATGGCGGCCAGGAGCCCGTGGCCCTGGGGCGTGCCCGTCGGCGCCGGGGCGGCGAGCCGCGGCAGCGGCTCGGGCGCTGGGCCGAGCTCCGGCTTCTGCGCTGCCACGGTGGCGGGGGCCCGCGCCGCGCACTCGTTGCGGACGCCGAGCTCGCGCGGGCGTTCATGGGCGAGCTCCAGCCCCTCCAGCGCCTTGCGCCTCGAGCGGCTCGGCCTGCTCGGCGAGCTGGGCCTGGTACTCCTCGAGGAGCGCCGGCCTGGCCCGCACCTCGCGCGGCACCGGGGCGTCGAGGAGGACCTGGGCGAAGTTCTCGTAGAGCCAGGCCAATCCGCTCCAGCGCGCAGACCGCCGGGTCGGCCCGCCGAGCTTGACCACCGCGCTGTAGTGCTCCTCCAGCTTCTTGAGCTTCGCGCCCTTCATCTGGAGCTGGCCCTGCAGGAACTTCTGGCCGACGTTGAGGTCGATGCGGCGGTACTCGGCGAAGGCCGGCTCGAGGTCGCGGAACAAGGCCTCGGCCACCACCGGCATGCCGCGCTCCTTCACCTGGCCGCGCTCGCGCCTCCAGTCGGTCGAGCCCCTGCTCGTAGGCCGCCGCGCCGCCGCCCTTGTTGCCGCTCTTCTCCATGAGCCGCGGCGATGCGGTGCTGGGCCGCCAGCCAGTCGTCGGGTCCCTTGGCGTAGCGCCGCTGGTAGGCCTCCAGCCGCGCCAGCTCCTTGGTCCGGCTGCTCCGCGCTTGCCGCCAGGTCGGCCAGCGAGAGGGCGATGCGCGGCGCGTCCGCCCCGTCCGGCCAGGTGTCGAGGTAGGCCTGGCTGGCCGCCTCGGCCTTGGCCCACTCGCGCAGGCCGGCGCGGAAGACCGCGGCGTTGATGATGGCGTCGTTGGCCCTCTTCTCCTCGTACAGGCCGCCGGTGCGGGCGCCGCGGCTCGGGCGGGCGGCGCGGCGCGCGCCTTGGCGGCGCGGCCGCCGCGGCGCGCCCCGGGCGGCCGGGGTGCGCCCGGGGCCCTGGGCCGGCGCCAGGCCTGGAAGTAGCGCTCGTAGCGTCGGCGGCCCGCGCGAAGTCGGCCATCGCCTCGAACCCCTCGGCGTTGTCGTAGAGGCACGCGCGGCGCGAGCGGATCGCCCGGGTACCGCTGCAGGAGCTGCTCGCGGATCTCCATGGCCCGCTCGACCCGGTGGGCCCGGGCGTAGTCGACCGAGGCGTTGTAGAGGGCGGTCGGGGCCAGGCGCGGTGCCGGGCCAGTCGCGCACGAAGGAGAGGTAGCTCTCGGCCGCGCGCCTCCCAGTCCTTGGCCCGCTCCTGCTCCTCGATGACCTTGAAGTCGACTCTCTCGATGACCCGGGGAGGTCGTCGCGGAGCTTGGGGTGGGCCGCCAGGAGCGGCGCGTTGGCGTAGAAGCGCTTGGCCCAGCCGTTCAGGTTCCGCCAGTCGCCCAGCTCGTTGTAGGCGTCGAGCACCAGGTTGGCGGCGTACTCGGACTCGCCGCCCTCCGGGTGGTCGAGGGCCACCTTGGTGAAGAGGTCGATGGCCTCGCCGTAGACGAAGTGGTCGTAGTAGAGCTTGGCGGCCCGGAAGGCGGCCTTGGAGGCCAGCTTGCCGCCGGGGGCCCAGCGGACGTAGCGCTGGTAGGCCTCGACCAGCTTCTCGCGCTCCGGCGCGAAGGGCACCCGCTTCTTCTTGCCGGTCTGCGGCGGCGCCACCGCCGGCAGCGCCTTGGCCGCCTCCTCGTGGGCGAAGAGCGCGCCCTCCAGCGCGTCGTTGAACCACTTGCCCGGCTTCTGGCGGCGGCCTCGCCGCGGCGCCGCGCCGCCGCCCTCCATGGCGGCCACGTCGATGCCGCACCACCCGGTCGTACTCGTCGCCGGCCTCGGCGAAGCGGGCCAGGGCGTAGAGCAGCTCGGCGTGGAAGAAGCGCATCTCGTAGGCCGACGGGCTCGCCGCGAAGACCTCCAGGTAGTCGGTGTAGACGCTGGTGGCGAAGCCGGCCACCGCCTGGTCGTCGCGTCTTCTTCCACTCGTTGTGGTAGCGCAGCGCCAGGGTGCGCAGGGTGTTCTCGGCGGTGGAGCGGGCCTCGGCGGTCACCTTGGCGTTGGCCGGGTCCTGGCCGCCGGGCGAGGCCTCGATAGTCGCGCGAGGATCTTCACGAAGACGTGGGCCTGCTGCACCGCCAGCGTCCTTGCGCCCCATGCGGCCGGCCATGGTGACGATGCGCGACTGGAAGAAGGGCGCGTCGGCCGAGACCGGCTGCTCCTGGATGAGCCGGTGGTAGACCAGGATGGCGTCGCGGTCCCGGCCCTCGTCCAGTAGAGGTCGGCCAGGGTCTTCAGCATGTCGCGGACGCCGGCGTCGCCGCCGACCCGCCGGAAGTCCTCGAAGGCCGCCTCGGCGCTGCCCACGTGCGGCCAGGTGCGGACGTAGTCCTTCTTGGCCTCCTTCACCAGGGCCAGCTTGCGGTCGGCCGGGATGGTGGAGGTCGGCAGCTCGCCGAAGAAGACCACCGCGCGGAAGAGGTCGAGCGCGTCGGAGAAGTGGCCGAGGTTGTACTGGACCCAGCCCTGCTTGTAGAGCGCGTACCCGTAGACCGAGCTCTCCTGGTAGGTGGCCGCCTTCTGGTAGGCCTCCAGCGCCTTCTTGAGGTTGCCGGCGCGGTCCGCCTTGTTGGCCCTGTCGAAGTAGTACTCGCCGAAGGCCATCCAGGCGTCGGGGACGTAGGGCGACTCGGGGAAGCTTCTGGATGAGCGCCCGGTAGGCCTTCATGGCCTCGGGGTCGTTCGCGGTCGCGCTGCAGCAGGTTGCGCGCCAGGAAGAAGAGCACCTCGTCGAGCCGCTCGTACTTCGGGTACTTGGCGATGATGGCCTTGTAGAGCGCGATCGACTGCTGCTGCATGTCGCGGGACTGCGCCCTCGGCGTCGGCCTTCTCGGCCTGGAGCCGCGCGGTCACGGCCGGGTCGCCCTTGGCCCGCAGCAGGATCTCGCCGTCCTTGCGGTTGGCCTCGAAGAAGAAGTACTGCGACTCCTCCCAGAGGAGCTCGGCCAGCCGGAAGTAGTAGCTGCGGGCGTCTCGGTCTGCGGCGCCGCCGCAGAGCTTGATGAGCTTCTGGAGGCTGGCGATCTCCTCGCGCCGCTTCCCGGAGAGGTCGACCTCGATGCCGGCGCGGAACGTCTCGAACTTGAGCGTCGGGCCCGGCCGGCGCCCTCGGCTTCTTGGCCGTCTCCAGCGTCCCGTCCAGCGAGGCGTCGGGGCCGACGCTGCGCTTCTGGCCGAGATCGGCCGCCTTCGGGGGCGGCCGCGGGTCGGCGCGCGCGCGGCGGGCCGGCCGCGAGCGCCAGGATCAGCGGCGCCGAGGGCGAGAGAGCGGGACGATGGGGCTGATCTCTCCGGTTGGCCTGCCTACGGGCGCGGTGGTGCCGGGACCGGGCGAGCCGGTCCTTGCAGCCCTTGGTGAGCGTGTAGGAGTACGTCCCGAGCTCGTCGCGCCAGAACTCGCCCTCGTAGGGCCAGTAGAGGTGCTCGTCGGAGACGGCGGTCGAGTACTGAGGTCGTGCACCACCTCGACCTGGCTGCCGTCCGCCAGCGAGCCCTCGAGCGCCTCGCGCTCCTGGCGCGAGACCTCGATGCTGGATGCGCAGCGCCTGGGCCAGCAGGGTGCGGAGCTGGTCGCGCTCGTACTCGAGCTTGCCGCGGGCGCGCGCGCCCGGCCTCGTCGACCAGCGTCGCCTTCTCGGCCGCCAGCGCCTCGTCGAGCCGCTTGGCCAGCGCCGACTGCCGGAACTCCGACCGGCGGCCGCCGATGCCGTGGTCCATCTCGTCCTCCACCTCGCGGATCGACGCCGCGAGCCGCCGGACGTTCTGGTCGGTGAAGGCGAGCTTCATGATCTTGCGGGTCATGCCGCCGACGCGATCGTCGCCTGCTCGAGCGAAGTAGGCCGGGCGGGGCGCGGCGTGGCGGTCAGGCGGACCAGCTCGTCGTAGAGCGGCTCGTAGATGCCGAGTTGAAGTTCTCGAGGACCGAGGCGCGCCTCGGGGTAGCGGCAGTTCTCGTAGTAGATGATCGCCTTCAGGATCCAGGACTCGGGGTAGTACTCGTCCTTGAAGTAGGGCGACTGGAGCGTGAGCAGGTTGCCGAGCGTCTTCTCGTGCTCGCCGATGCGGTAGTGGGCGTAGGACGCCTCCCACAGCCCCTCCAGCCAGTTCTCGCCGCCCCACGGCATCTTGCCGTAGTAGAAGATGGCGTAGCGGTTCTGCCGGTGCTGGTAGTGGATGCGGGCCAGCTGCAGGAACGCCTGCTCGCGCAGCTCGGGGTCCGCCGCCCGCCCGTGCTTCGGGTTGGTGAGCCGCACCACCTCCTTGAAGCGCTCGGTGGCGCTGCGTCGTCGCCGGAGGCGTAGCGCGCCAGGCCGTCGACGAAGGGCGCCGGGCGAAGACGTCGCCCTCGGGCGCGTCCGGCGCCTCGCCCTGCTTCGGCCGGCGAGGCCGCCCCGGCCTGCTCGCGGACCAGCCCGACCAGCCGGCGCGCCTCGGCCCAGGCCGCCTGCGCCTCCTGCCGCCCGGCCGGCGTCCTCGAGCGCGCGGCCGCGCTCGAACTCGTACTTGGCCAGCAGGAAGTGGAAGCGGTCCTGGTAGTCGGGCGGGACGCCGTCGCGGGCGTGGCGGGCCACGCGCGCGAGCACCGGGCTGCTCGTTGTCGAGCCGCCGCCCCACGTAGAAGAGCCACTCCAGCGGGCGCCGTAGAAGCGGGACGCCTGCGGCCCCTTCTCGAGGATCTCGTCGAAGGTCGTCAGCGCCGAGTGGTGCAGCCCGAGCCGGGCCAGCGACTTGCCGAGCTGGTAGCGGGCCTCGTCGTGCACCGGGCGCAGCGACGGCTCGCGCAGGATCGGGTCGAAGGCCAGCGCCGCGGTCTCGGTGGCCTTCTCGTCGAGCAGCTTCTTGGCGGCGGTCAGCCGGGACTGGGCCTCGGCGGAGGGGGCCACCTTGCCCAGGTCGAGGACCGGCGCCGGCTCGTCGGCGGGCTTCGCCGGGGCGGGCGCGGCGGGGGTTGCCGGGGCGGGCGCCGCCGGCGCCGTCGCCGGGGGCGGGCGGCTTGGCCGCCGGCTTCTTCGCGGCGGGCTTCTTCGGCGCCGGCCGAGAGATCGATGCCGAGCTGAGCCTGGGCCGCCGGGGCGACCGCGAGCAGAGCGAGGACGAGAGCAGTCGGGTGTTCGCGCGTGCCATGGCGGTCAGTGCTGGGGACGGTTGTGGAACGGGAAGAAGACCGAGACGCCGAGCTCGGTGAAGAGCTGGTTCTGGACGTCGCTGCGGGCCTTGCCGCCCTCCTGCCAGTTCGGCACATCCACCTTGTAGATGTAGTCCTTGAACTCGACCCGCGCGGCGATGGCCTCGGTGAAGAAGAGGCGGACGCCGAGGCCGACGTGCCCGCCGATGGTGCTCTTGGTCCCCGGCTCCTGGCCGAGGGTGAGCAGCTCCGCCGCGCGGGTGGCCGAGACCACCTCCTGGTGGGAGATCCAGTCGCCGCCCGCGAGGACGGACAGGTCGAAGTGCGCCACCTGCTCGGAGAAGAGGTTGAGCTTGCCGTAGATGGGCGTCCAGGCGACCTCGAGGCCGGTCACCATCTTCAGATCGCCGGGCACCTGCCAGAGCTGCTGCTGGTGGCGTCGCCGCAGCCCGCCGTTGGACGGGCAGACCACCGCGGAGCCGGTCTGCGTGGTGGTGCCGGTGGCGAAGCTGGCGGCGAGCGAGAGGTACTCGGTCAGGTGGTACCCGAGCTTCGCGCCGCCGAAGTACTTCTTGAAGAAGGCGTCGTTGAGCGACAGGTTGCCGGTCGCGGTCAGCTCGACCCGGCCCTTCTTCTGGTAGAGCTGGCCGGAGACCGGCGGGATCTTGCCCTCGAAGGCGTCGGCCTTGCTCTGCGCCGCGGCCGACCGCGGCGCGGCGAGGATCGCCAGGGCCGCGACGGCGGCCAGGGCGGCGGAGGTCGTGGATGGGCCGGTCGGTCGTCATGGGTAGACGTACTCGAACGTCGTCGGGAAGAAGAAGGAGAAGCCCACGTTCGCGACGAACACCTTCTGGATGGTGCCCGGCACCGACTCGCTGGGCCGGTCCGGGTAGAGGGTCGCCATCAGCCCGAGCTCGAAGGCGAACCACTCCTTCGGATAGAAGCGGACGCCGCCGCCGAGGTCGGTGGCGAGGTGCGGCCCGTCGTTGCGCGGCGCCAGGCTGGTGGCGCTCCACACCACGCCGAAGCCGGCCGAGAGGAAGAGGTCGAAGTGGACGATGTTGCGCCCGATGAAGGCGGACTTGCCGTAGATGGGCGACCAGATGCCGTCCAGCATCGCCTACGCCGTAGAGCTGGGAGGTCGAGGAGCTGGCTCTGGAAGGCGAGCTTGCCCTCGCGGACGTTGTCGGTGCGGTACGGCTCGTAGTACGCGCCCCGCACCGCCACCGCGAAGGCGTCCTGGAGGTTGTAGGCGAGCCGCAGGCCGCCGCCGAACTTCTGGTAGAAGGCGTCGTTCACGGAGAGCGAGAGCATCGGGGTCGCCTCGAACCGTCCGCGCTTCATGAAGCCCTTGCGCTGGACCGCCTTCACCTTGTCGCCGAGCGCCACGTCCTTCTCGGCGAAGGGCAGGCCCTTCTTGGCGGCCTCGGACTCCTCCACCGCGCGCGGCGGCGGCAGCTGCGCCGCCGGGGGCTTGGCCTCGGGCGGCGGCTGATCGTCGGCGGGCCGGCCGGACTCGGGTGCCTGGGGAGGAGGCGGCTTCGAGAGGTCGATCCCGGGCAAGTTCTGGGCAGCCCCAGCGACGGGGACCACCACGAGCAGCCAGGTCATTGCGATTAGTTTTCTCATCGATGGCGTCCCACGGACTCGGGGCACTCTAGCCAATGATGATCGGGGGGGCAATGTAACGACCGGCGCCGAAACACGTGCATCTGTGCGCTTGTAGGTCGGGGTGGCTTCACCCGGAGCGTTCCTTGTGGAGGCGGCGATCGCGTGCTAACGATCCGCAGCCATGTGTCCCCGGGTCACGAGACGAGTCCTCGCGCTGGCGTCGCTGATGGCGCTCGGCGCATGCCAGAACCCCGACGTCGGCGCGCGCTGCGCGCTCGCCTGGAACCCGAACTGGGCCACGGAGGGCGGCGCGCCGCCCCCCACGCCCCAGACCGCGTCCGGCGACTTCTTCGAGTCCGGCAACATCGGGTGCGAGGACCTCGTCTGTATCGTCTCGCCCGCCGTCGCCGACTCGAAGTACGGCACCTGCTCCGGCGACGCGTGCGGCTACTGCTCGAAGCCGTGCGTCTCCGATCAGGACTGCTACAAGTCGGACACCGGCCTGGTCTGCGAGAAGGTGGTCCTCGACGAGGCCTTCCTCGCGACCCTCGACGAGACCACCAAGCAGCGGTACCTCGGCGAGACGCGCTTCTCGGCGTATTGCGTCGTCCCGCGATCGTGAGCGGGAGGCGCGCGGCGCTGCTGGTGGCCGCCCTGGCCGCGTGCGCCTCGTCCAAGTCGCCCGACGCCGGGCGCCCGCCCGCCCGCGTGGTGATCGAGACGGCGGCCGGGCAGCGCCACGCCGTCACGGTCGAGCTGGCGCGCACCGAGCCCGAGCGCGTGCGCGGCCTCATGCAGCGCGAGAAGCTCGCGCCGGACGCCGGGATGCTCTTCGTCTTCGACGAGTCCGAGGATCACTCGTTCTGGATGAAGGACACCCTCATCCCGCTCGACATGATCTTCGTCGACGAGGGCGGCCGGGTGGTCGGCGTCGTGGAGCGCGCCGAGCCGCTCACGCTCTCTGCGCGCGAGATCGGCGCGCCCGAGCCGCTACGTGCTCGAGGTGAACGGCGGGTGGGCGGCGGCCCACGGCGTCCGGGCCGGCGACCGGGTGCGGTTCGAGAACGTGCTGTTTTAGCCGCCTCCGACACCCGGCCGGCTACGACGAACTTCTAGCCCTTCCTGCAGCAGCCGGTGCGTCACGTGGGGCCCGAGGCTCTGCTCCATGAGCGCCTCGACCGCGGCCTCGAACTCGGCGCGCCGGCGATCGTCCTCCCAGACGAAGCGGATGCCCATGCCGGCCTCCTCGCCCTCCGCGCTCGCGTGCACGACCTCGCCGTGCAGCTCGAACGGCTCCTCGCGGCCGGGGATGGCCAGCCGGAAGAGGAAGCGGGTCCCGAGCGGCAGCGTCCGCCGCGTCTCGATGAAGGTGCCGCCCTTCGAGATGTTCCGCGTGAAGTCGGCGAAGAAGCTGTTCAGCCTCCGGTAGTCGACCCTCAGCTCGATGGGCGCCCTGGCGTGCTCGCGGTTCTCCGTCATCGCGGGCCATGTTATCTCCCGGTGAGGGCGGCGGGTAGCGCCGCCCCACCGGAGGCCAATCGTGCGCCGCGCGCTCGACACCGCCCGTGCCCTCGCGCGCCGCCCCGGCGTCCGCGCCGCGGCGGCGCTCCTGCTCGCCGGCGGCGCGGCGAGCGGCTCCCTCCCGCTCCTCGACGCGCCCGGGTACGAGCTCTCCGAGCTGGCCGCGCTGCTCGTCGCGCTCGCGCTCGGGCCGTGGCTCGGGCTCGCCGCCGCGCGCGTGGAGCGGGCGCGCCCCGCGCCCTCGCCCGGCGCCGCGGCCGGCGGCGCGGCCCTCGTCTCGGCGGCGCTCCTGGCGCTCCTGCTGGCCGGCGCGACGGCGCGGGCCGCGCTCGGCGCCTGCAGCGCCCTCGCGGAGGCGGCGTTCTTCCCGGTGCTCGCGCTCCCGACCGCGCTCCTCGCCGCGGCGCTGGGCGTCGCCGCGGGGTTCCTGGGCGGCGGCCGGACGGCGCGCGCCCTGGCGCTGTACGGGGTGGTGCTCGCCGCGGCGCTCGCACTCGCGCTCCACCGCGCCTACACCGGGCCGGCCGCCTTCGCGTCGAGCCCGCTCCTCGGGGCCTTCCCCGGGCCGCTCTACGACGAGGCGCTCCCGCTCGACGCTCGCTTCGTGCTGGGCGGGATCGGGGCGGCCGCCTGGGCCCTCGCGGTGGCCGCCGCGGCCGAGGGCGCGGCGCGCCTCGGCCGGCCCGGCGCGCGCGCGACCGCGCTCGCGCCCGCGCTGCTCGCGCTCGCGGCGGCCGGCGCAATCCTGGCGGCGCGGGGAGCCCTCGCGACGCTGGGGCTCGACCGGCGATCGTGCCGCGGTGGCCCGGGCGCTCGGCGGCCGCCGGGAGGGGCCGCGCTGCACGCTCCTCCTGCCGGCCGAGAAGCCCGCGGCGGCCGCCGCGGCGCTGCTCGCCGAGTGCGAGTTCCACGCCGCGGACGTGGCGCGGGCGCTCGGGGTGGCCGCGCCGCCGCGGGTCACCGTCTACGTGTACCGGAGCGCCGCAGGAGAAGCGGCGGCTGGTGGGGGCGGCGGGGACCGAGTACGCGAAGCCGTGGCTCGGCGAGATCCACCTCGCCGACGCACCCCTGCCCCACCCGCTCCTCCGCCACGAGCTGGTGCACGCGATCGCCGCGCCGCTCGCGCCCGGGCCGCTCCACGTGCCGGCGCGCGCCGGGGTGCTCGTCTCCGCGGGGCTGGTGGAGGGGCTGGCGGTCGCGCTCGAGGTGCCGCGCGGCGCCTGGACGGTGCACGAGTGGTCGCGGGCAGCGCGCGATCTCGGGCTGCTCCCCGACGTGGCGCGCATCGTGGGACCGGCCGGGTTCTGGACCCAGGCGCCGGCCCGCGCCTACACCGCCGCGGGCAGCTTCCTCGCCTTCCTCCTCGAGCGCCACGGCGCGGCCGCCGTGGCCCGCGCCTACGGCACCGGCGACCTCGCCGGCCGCGCTCGGACGGCCGCTGCCGGCGCTGGTGGCGGAGTGGCAGGCCTTCCTCGACGGCGTGGCGGTTCCGGACGGCCTCCGCGCCGCGGCGCGGGCGCGGCTCTCGCGGCCCAGCCTCTTCGCGCGCCCCTGCGTCCGCGAGGCGGCGGCGCTGGAGGCCGAGGCGGCCGGCGCCGCGGCCGGGCGGCCGCGCGGCGGAGGCCTGCGACGCTCTACCGCCGCGTCGCCGGGCTCACCGGCTCCGCGGCGGCGCTCAGGGCGGGCGGCGACGCGCTCGCGCGCGCCGGCGCGCTCGAGGCCGCCCGGACCGCCTACCGCGAGGCGGCGGCGCGCACGCCGGAGGACGACGTCGCGCAGCGCGCGGCGCTCGCCGCCGCCGAGGGCGACCTGGCCTGGCGCGCGGGCGACGCCGGCGCGGCGGACGCCGCCTGGGCCGAGGCGCTCGCCGCCGGGCCGGACCGGGCGGAGGCGCGCCTCCTCGAGGCGAAGCGGGCGGCCGCGGCCGTGCCCGCGCTGTCCGGCGCGGCGCGGGACTACCTGCTCGGCGACGGCGACCCGGCGGCCGCGCTCGCCCGCGTGGCGCGGGTGGATCACCCGCTCGCCGCGTACCTGACCGGGCGGGCCCTGTGGCTCCGCGGCGAGGCCGCGCCCGCCGCGCGGGAGCTGTCGCGCGCGCCGCGGCCGGCGCGCTCCCGCCCGCGCTGGCGGCCGAGGCGCGCGTGACGGCGGCGGAGGCGCGCTGCGCCGCGGGCGAGCGCGCGCCGGGCGCCGCCGCGCTGGAGGCGCTGCTCGCCACCGCGGCCGGCTCCGCCGACCGGGCGCGGCTCGAGGCGGCGCTCCGCCGCTGCGCGTTCGAGGCCGGCGGGCCGCGCTGACCGGCCTCGCCTGCCGGCTAGACGCCGCGCAGCCGGTCGATGGCGGCCCGCGGGTTCTTCACCCCGTTCTTCAGCAGCCACCAGGTGACCTTCATCCCCCCGAGCGCGAGGACGCCGAGGTAGCCGTTCCCGAGCAGTCGCGAGGTGGGCGCGTCGATCCGGACCCGCACCTTGAGCGCCGGATCGCGCTCCAGGACCAGCTTGAAGAACTCGATGCCGAGCTCGCCCACGTCGTCGGCCTCGTGGCCGGTGACCCGCGCCACCGCGGCCGCCGGCAGCGTGAGCGTGAAGTCCGGCTGGGGATCGGCGCCGGGGTGCACCGCCGGTGCGCCGCTCTCCATGGTGAACCGCGCTGTACCGCCCTCGAGGGCCAGGTTCACGCGCGCCCCGCGCCCGAGCGGGCGCGTCGCCTTGCGGGCGACCGGGGCGGACTCGAAGAAGGCCCGGAGCGACTCGTAGCTGGGATCGGTCATCGGCGGCCCAATCTACGGGCTGCGGCCGAGGTCCCGCAACGCCCTCCCCCGGACACCGCGGACGTTGACGCAGGCCCCGGAGCGGGACAGAGTCCTCCGCATGACGAAGCGCCTCCTCGTCCTCGCTCTGGCCGCCGCCGGCTGCGCCCCGAGCCTCATCCCGGGTACCCAGGTGAACGACACCACCGACAACCGGGCCGTCTACCAGGTCGTGCAGACCTACCGCGAGGCCATGGATCGCCGCGACGCCGCGGCGGTGCTCGCGCTGGTGGCGCCGGACTACTTCGACACCGCCGGCACGCCCGCCCCGGAGGACGACGTGAACCGCGCCATCCTCGAGCAGCGGGTCCCGCAGGACCTCGCCAAGGTGGACGCGGTCAAGCTCGAGATCAGCGTCCGGAAGATCGAGGTGAAGGGCGATCGCGCCGAGGCCGAGGTGTTCTACGACGGCTGGTACCGCGTGAAGACGCCCTCCGGCGCGGTCCCGCGCCGCGACTCGGACGTCCACCGGATGAAGCTCCGGAAGGTCGAGGGGCGCTGGCTCTTCACCGGCGGGCTATAGGGCTCTCGCCAGCCAGCCGGCATCCAACATCCGGCCGAGGCACAGTTCGCGAAGCGAAGTGTGCCCGGCCGCTCCTTGCCGGCTGCGCACGGCCCGGCCGCTCCTCACCGGCTACAGCCCGAGCCGCTCCCGGAAGCCGCGCTCCCCCAGCGCCCGGAGCGCCAGCAGGCGATCGCGGTAGCCGCGCCAGTCCTTCCAGGTCAGGCGCTCGGGCCCGATCCCGGCCAGGCGGAAGCCGTGGATCCGCGAGGCCGCGAAGCGGAGCGCCGCGAAGCGGGTCCACGCGTGGAGCGCGCCCGCGGTCTCCGGCTCGAGCCGGCGGCGCGCCCGGTAGCCGTCGAGCAGCGCCCTGGCCCGGGCTGCGTCGTGACGGCCGTCCGCCCAGCACCAGGCGTTCAGCGCCACACCGAGGTCCCAGGCGAAGGCGTCGACGCAGCTCATCTCCCAGTCGAGCACGTGGCTCACCCGGTCCCCGACCCAGCGCACGTTCTCCACGAACAGGTCGCCGTGGACCAGGCCGCGCGGCGCGCCGGGGAGCGCCTCGGCGGCGACCAGCTCCTCCTCGAGCACCGGGAGCGCCGCCCGGACCTCGGGATCGCCCCCGCCGTCCGGGCGGAGCGCCTCGATCCAGCCGCGCACGCGCGGCGGCGCGTACGGGTTCGGGCGATCGGCCGGGAAGGCGCCGGCGAGCTCGTGCAGCCGCCCGAGCTGCTCGCCGACCCGGCGGCAGCGCTCGGGCCCGGCCGCCGCGCGGGCGATCTCCTCGCCCGGCGCGTAGGAGAAGAGCATCGCCTGCTTCCCGGCGACCCGCGCGAACGGCCGGCCGTCGTCGGCGAGGTGGAGGCGCGGCACCGGGAAGCGCGCCGCCGCCAGGAACCGCAGGACCTCCGCCTCGAAGAGGACGTCGGCGTCGGCCTTGCCCTCGCAGAGCCGCAGGAAGAACCGCTCGCCGCCCGCCCACAGGTGGAGGTTGGTGTTGGTGGCGCCCCGCGGCTCCGGCCGCGCGCGCTCGGGCGCGGGGAGCCCGAAGCGCCGCGCCGCCTCGGCGAGCTCTTCGCCGGTGAGATCGGTGTACACGGCCATCGGGCCGCGGAGCATGCCCGCGGCGGCCGCGGCGCGTCAACGCGGAGCGGCTCGCGGGGGGATCCTCTCGTGCCGGCGGGCGCTCCCCTCGCTTCCCTGGCCCGGGCCCGCGCCCCCGTTAGATCCGTTCGCCAGGAAGCCGGGCGCCCCGCCCCGGCCAAACGAAAGTACACTCCGCCCCCGTGAGCCGAGACAAGAAGGACCACATCGCCCTCTCCGACGCGCACAACTCGCGCGGGATCGAGCTCGCCGACCGCGGCTGGCTCGACGAGGCCATCAAGGAGTTCCTGCGGGCGATCGAGCTCGACCCGGGGTCGGCGCACGCGCACGACAACCTCGCCACGGTCTACTCCGAGAAGCGGCGCTTCCGGGAGGCGCTCCAGGAGTACCTCACGGCGCTCCAGCTCGAGCCGGACAGCGCGACCGCGCACTACAACCTGGCCTGCTTCCTCGCCTCCCACGGACAGGACATGGCGGTGGCGGAGTACGGCGAGGCGATCCAGCTCGACCCCGAGTACCCCGACGCGCACCTCAACCTCGGCCTCGCCTACGCCGACCAGGGCAAGGCCGCGGAGGCGGTGAAGGAGCTGGAGGTCGCGATCGGGCTCGAGCCCAAGGACCCCTTCCCCCGCCACGAGCTGGCGGCGCTGCTCATGGACGAGGGCGACTACCGGGCGGCCATCGCGCAGCTGAAGGAGGTGGTCCGGCTCGAGCCGGAGAACTTCGAGGCGCAGCTCGATCTCGGCATCTGCTTCGCGCAGAAGGGCTTCTACGCCGAGGCCGAGCGGGCCTACCGGCGCGCGCGCGAGCTCCAGCCCGACGATCTCCTCCTCGACTACAACGTCGCCGCGCTGTACGCGCTGTGGGGAAAGAAGCGCGAGGCGCTGGAGGCGCTCCGGCGGGCGGTGGCCCGCGACGCCGGGAAGGTCCGGGGCTGGCTGCAGTCCGACCCGATGTTCGACGGGCTCAAGGGATCGTCCGAGTTCGACGACCTCGCGCACGGCTGACCCGCCGAGACCGCGGCGGCGCGCCGTGCGACGTCGCACCAGCTACACCCACAGCCAAGTTCCGACTTCACCTCCAGAGAACGCTCCGGTAGCCTTCGGCCATGCCCGAGCTGTCCTTCCACCGCCACGGCGAGGAGCTGCTCCGCGTGGCCCTCGGCGAGCGGACCGCCGTCGGCCGCGCCGCCGAGTGCGACGTCTCCCTCCCCGATCCGGAGCTGCCCCCGGTGCAGGCCGTGATCGAGCGCCGCGCCGACGGGTGGCACCTCCTCGACCGGTCCGGCGCCGGCACGGTGGTCGCCGGCGCCGAGGTCCCCTGCCTCCGGCTCGCCGACGGCGCCGAGATCACGCTGGGCGCCTGGCGCGCGGTGTTCCGCGCCGCCGGCGACGGCGAGGACGGCCCCTCCGGCGCCACCCAGGTCCGCACCGACGCCCCGGGCGACGCGCCCACGCCGGCGCGGCTCCGGCTCCGGCACGGCGGCCGCGACCGCACCTACCCGATCACGCTGGGCGGCGTGGACGTCGGCAAGGAGCCGACCTCCGACGTCCCCATCGACGACCCGTTCGTCTCCGCGCGCCACCTGCGCATCGAGCCGCGCGGCGCCCGCTGGGTGCTGGTCGACCTCGGCTCCACCAACGGGACCTTCATCTCGGGCGCCCGCGTCTCGCGCGCCGAGCTTCCCTTCGGGCTGCCGGTCCACCTCGGCGACGCCGAGATCGTGCTCGAGCCGCGCGACGCGCCCGAGCCGCGGCGCGCCGAGGTGTTCGAGGGGATGACGACCGGCGACCCTGCCATGCGGCAGGTCTTCGAGCTGATCGAGCGGGTGGGCCCGTCCGACGCCGCGGCGACCATCCTCGGCGAGACCGGCACCGGCAAGGAGCTGGTGGCCCGCGGGCTCCACGCGCGCTCCGCCCGGCGCGAGGCGCCGTTCATCCCGGTGAACTGCTCCGCCATCGCCGAGTCGCTCATCGAGTCGGAGCTGTTCGGCCACGAGAAGGGGGCGTTCTCCGGCGCGGAGCGGATGCGCAAGGGCGCCTTCGAGGAGGCCGACCGCGGGACCATCTTCCTCGACGAGATCGGCGAGCTGCCGCTCGACCTCCAGCCCAAGCTGCTGCGCGTGCTCGAGCTCGGCGAGGTGAAGCGGGTGGGGGCCTCGCGGCCCATCCACGTGAACGTCCGGATCGTGGCCGCCACCCACCGCGACCTGCGCGCGCAGGTCCGCGCCGGGCGCTTCCGCGAGGACCTCTTCTACCGGCTCTGCGTGGTCCCCATCACCGTCCCGCCGCTCCGGCGCCGGAAGGGTGACGTCCGCACGCTCGCGCAGGCCTTCCTCGCGCGCGCGGCGCCGCGCGGCGTGTCGCTGCGCTGGAGCGAGGAGGCGCTCGCCAAGCTCGAGGGCTACGACTGGCCCGGCAACGTGCGCCAGCTCAAGAACGTGGTGCAGCGGGCGCTGCTGTTCCGGGGCGAGGGGCTCGCCATCCCGGCCGGCGCGGTCACCTTCGAGGACACC
Organism: uncultured delta proteobacterium; assembly: GCA_963733485.1. Taxonomy (GTDB): domain Bacteria; phylum Myxococcota; class Myxococcia; order Myxococcales; family Anaeromyxobacteraceae; genus Anaeromyxobacter. The sequence goes on from CAVTDL010000006.1 coordinate 22,244, forward strand.
CGCGCCGCCCCCGTCGACGGCGGCGACGACGACACGCTCTACGTGCGCGGCCTCACCATGGACGAGGTGGAGCGCGAGGCGATCCGGCTCTCGCTGCGGCGGAACCGCGGGAAGCGCTCGGCGGTCGTGAAGGAGCTGCGGATCGCCAAGAGCACGGTCATGAAGCGGATCGGCCAGTGGGGGCTCCACGAGGAGGGGCGCGGCACGGGCGCGCCGCGCGAGCTCGACGAGGAGGAAGACGGCTGAAGGAGCGCTGCCGCGGCCCCCGCCGGATCACCGCGGCCCGCGTCCTACTGCAGCGCCTGCTCGGGATCACCGAGGCGGACCAGCATGAGCGGGCGAGGGTCCTCCGGGAGCTCGAGCGCGTCGCGCCGGTGCTGGAACCCGGACGGCGGGAGCGTCACCCCGTCGAGCAGCCGCGCGATGGCGCGCTCCAGGTCGTCCTCCGCGGCGAGCACCGCCCGCACGGCGCGGCCGGCCGCGAAGGCGATCTCGTCGAGCACGCGCAGGTCGAACGGATCGGCGGTGGCGACCACCAGCGCCCCGCCCCGCCGCGGCCCGAGTCGCCCGAGGGGCAGCACGCGCCGGGCGCGGATGAGCCGGTCCGGCAAGAGCCGGAGGACGGCCGGCGGCACGGCGCGATCGCCGAGCTCGATCACCGGGACGCCGAGCTGGGCGCCCACCGTCGCGAGGACCGCCTCCTCGCGGAGGAACCCCATCGTCACGAGGCTCCGGCCGAGCCGTCCGCCCCAGCGCCGCTGGTGCGAGAGCGCGCTCGCGAGCTGCAGGGCGTCGATGGCGCCCCGCGCGACCAGCATCTCTCCGATCCGCTCGCGAGCCATCCGGGCCCCCCGCGCGGCGCCCCCGCGCGCCCGCCCGGCGCCGCCGCGTCCGGAGCGGACGCCGACGGCGGGGGTCGGGCGGGTGGAGGCCCGCGCCACGCGGAGAGCGTAGCAGCGGCCCCCGGGCCCCGGAAGAAATCGGCTACTTCCGGCGGGGCGGCGGGGCCTTCTTGGGCGCGAGGCTGACCAGCAGCTTCCTGGCCTCGTCGGCGGCGGCGGTCCCGGGGTACTTCTCGGTGACCTCGCGGAGCACGCCGGGCGCGTCCTTCTTGAGCTCGTCGAGCTCGAGCATGGAGCGGCCCACCCCGAGCAGCGCGTCGGGCGCGCGCGTGGACCTGGGCGCCCGCTCGTAGATCCAGCCGTACGAGACCATCGCCTCGCGCCAGCGCCGCTGCCCCATCGAGATCTCGGCGGAGCGGAAGGCGGCCTCGGGCGCGCCCGGGTCCGCCGGCCAGCGCCGGACGTACTCGTCGTAGAGCTGGCGCGCCACGCCCTTGTCGCCCTGCGCCGCCTCCTTCTCGGCGAGGGCCATGAAGGCGCCCTTGTCGTCGGGGCGCTGGAGCGTGTCGATCCGCTCCTTCGCCTCGAGCTCGTCGAGGGCGCCCCGCCCCTTCAGCGCGGCGAAGCGCTTCTCGGCCTTGGAGTCGACGGCCTGGAGCGACTGCTCGATCTGGGCGAGCCGGTGCTGCTGCACCTCGATCTCGCCCTTGACGCGCGTGAAGTCGTCCTGCAGGCGCGAGAGCGTGACGCCCAGGTCGGCGCCGCTGCGGCGGGCCGCGTGGTTCAGCTCGTCGATCTTCTGCTGGACCTCGGCGATCTTGCGGTCGGCGGCGGCCACCCGGTCGCGGAGCATCCGCTGCTGCTCCTCGTAGCGCCGGGAGGACTCCACCTCGAGCTGGCCGAGGCGCAGCTCCATCTCGCGCCCCTTCTGCAGCGGCATCCAGCAGGCCGAGAGAAGGAGCGCGAGCGCGGGCGCGGCTGCGCGAGTGAGGAGCCGCACGGTCACCGCTCGATTCTTGAAGTCGTCGCGGCGGTTGGTGGCCCAGCACGCCTCGGTCGACTCGGTGCAGGTCGGCTTCTCCTTGCCGAAGCTCACCGTCTCGAGCGTCCCGCCGGAGACCCCGAGGTCGGCGAGGTACTTCCTGGCCGCGTCGGCGCGGCGGGAGCCCAGCGCCACGTTGTACTGGGCCGTGCCGCGCTCGTCGCAGTTGCCCTCGATGACCACGCGGCGGGCGGGCGCCTTCTTCAGGCACTCGGCGAGGCTCTGCAGCGACCGCTGCGCCTCGGCGCCGAGCGACGACTGGTCGAAGCCGAAGCGGACGCTGAAGCTCGACGGATCGCTGCACTCGCCGGGGACGTTCGACGCGGCGGCGCTCGAGGAGCAGCGCCCACCCTCGCAGCGCTGACCGGGGCCGCAGTCGCGATCCGAGCCGCAGGCGCCGGCCTGGCGCGGCACGCAGCGCTCGCCCTGGCAGGACTGGCCGGCGGGGCAGTCGGCGTCGGACCCACACTGGGGCTTCGGCACGCACCTGTTCTCGCGGCAGGCGAACCCGGTCATGCAGTCGGAGTCCTGCCCGCACTCCTGGCAGCGCCCCTCGATGCAGACCTTCCCGAAGCCCTCCTGCGAGGCGCAGTCCTGGCTGGTCTTGCACTCACCCTTCTTGGGCTTGGCGGGACAGCCGCTCAGGGCGAGCGCACCTGACACCGTCAGTGCGAGAAACAGAACGCGACGCATGGTACCTCCAGGGCTGATGTGGGTCGAAAGGGGTCGATGAACGATCGCTCTTAAGCTCTCTTCGCTTCAGGTGTCAAAGTTTTTCCCGCTCTCCGCCGCGTCGGCTGGACCGTTTCGGTCGCCCAGGAATCACCGCGCGCGCCGGGCGTTTCCGAAGCGTCGCACCCCCGTCTCCCGGGTGCCCCCGGCCGGTGGTTTCCGGCGTCTCCCCGCGGCTTTGCCGGACGGCATCCCCGGGGCTATCGTTCGAGCCCCCTCCCGTGGACACCCCTCCCCCACCCCTGCCCTCGCCGATCCCCGCGCCCGCTGGGCCGCGCGTCATCGCCGGGAGAGTGGAGCACTCGCACGTGCGACGAAGCCGCCGCCCCCGCCCGCGCGCCCGCGCCATCCTCCGCATCGCCGCCATCGCCGTGCTCGCGCTCGGCCTCGGCGGCGGTGGCCTCCTGTTCGCGGCCACCCGCGGGCTGCCCGCCTTCGACGGCCTCAAGGACTACCGGCCGCTCGTCTCGACCCGGGTGTTCGGTGCCGATGGCCGCGAGGCGTTCCAGTTCGCGCGGGAGCGCCGGACCGTGGTGCCGATCGAGCAGATCCCGCCGGTGCTCCTCAAGGCGGTGGTGGCGGCCGAGGACGCCCGCTTCTACGAGCACGAGGGCGTGAACTACCTCGCCATCGCGCGGTGCGCGGTGAAGGGGCTGCTCGGCGGCGGCGTGAAGTGCGGCGGCTCGACCATCACGCAGCAGGTGGTGAAGACCTTCCTGTTCCCGAGCGAGTGGCGCGTGAAGCGCAAGCTGAAGGAGCTGGTCCTCGCGCCGCGGCTCGAGCAGAACCTGACCAAGGACGAGATCCTCTACCTCTACCTGAACCAGATCTACTTCGGGCACCTCCGGTACGGCGATCGAGGAGGCCAGCCGGTTCTACTTCGGGAAGGGCGTGCACGAGCTCTCCCTCGGCGAGGCGGCCGTGCTGGCCGGGGTGATCCAGTCGCCCATGCGCTGGTCGCCGGTGAACCACCCCACCCGCGCCAAGGAACGCCAGCGCTACGTGCTCCGCCGGATGCAGGAGGAGGGGTTCATCACCAGGGCGCAGGCGGAGGCCGAGGCGACGCGGCCCATCCGCGTGGCCGCGCCGGACCCGCACCCCGCGGGCGAGTGGTACGCCGACGCGGTGCGGAAGCACCTCGACGAGCGCTACGGCGCCGAGGTGGTGGAGACGGAGGGGCTGCAGGTGGACGTCGCGATGGACGCGAGCCTGCAGCGCGCGGGCGAGGCGGCCGTCGAGGCCTCGCTGCGCGCGGTGGACAAGCGACAGGGCTGGCGCGGGCCGCTGCTCCACCTCGACCCGGAGCGGCTCCGGGCGGCGCTGCCGCTCTGGCACAAGCGGCTCGAGGGGGTGGAGCCGCGGCCAGGCGAGCTCCTCGTGTGGGATCTCGGCCGGGTCAACCCGGAGGAGATCGAGCCGGGTGAGGAGCAGGAGCGCGACGTCGCCCGCATGGCCCGGGCCCGGCTGCTCCAGGCCGACGAGATCTACGCCGGCCTGGTGACCGAGGTGAAGGACAAGGTGGCCACCGTCGACCTCGGCAACGCCACCGGCACCCTGCCCCTCTCCGCGGCGGCCTGGGCCCGCAAGTGGAACCCGACCTCGGCCACCGCCGCGCCGCGCAAGCTGTCCGCGGTGATCCAGGCGGGCGACGTGGTCGAGGTCCGCGTGCTCCCCGGCAAGCTCCCGCCCGAGCGCGCCGCGCGCGGCGGGCAGCCGCTCGCGCTCGCGCTCGAGCAGACGCCCAAGGTGCAGGGCGCGCTGGTCGCCATCAATCCGGAGACGCGCGGCGTGCGGGCGCTGGTGGGGGGGCTCGACTTCGCCACCTCGCAGTTCAACCGCGCCACCCAGGCCCGGCGCCAGCCGGGCAGCGCCATGAAGCCGTTCGTGTGGGGCGCCGCCATCGAGTCCCGCCGCTTCACGCCGGCGACGGTGGTCTACGACACGCCCGACCTCTACCGCGATCCGTGGACCGGGAAGGAGTGGAAGCCCCGGAACTTCGAGCGCGACGAGTTCGACGGCCCCATGCTGCTCGTGCAGGCGCTGGCGCACTCGAAGAACACCGTCTCGGTGAAGCTGGTGGACTCCCTCGGCGTCGACGCGGTGGCGGACTTCGCCCGGCGGATGGGGATCTCGTCCGAGCTCCCCAGGAACCTGACCCTCGCGCTCGGCACCGGCGAGGTGCTGCCCATCGAGCTGGTGAACGCCTACGCGTCGATCGCCGCGCGCGGCTTCAGCACGCCGCCGCTCCTCGTGCTGCGCGTCCGCGACCGGAACGGCAAGGTGCTCGAGGAGACGCAGCCGGCGCTCCCGCCCGCGCCCGGCGCGGCGGCGGTGGTGGCGGCGGTGGCCGGGGCGGAGGCGGCGACGGCCGCGCCGGTCCCCGCGGCCGCCACCGGCAGCCCGGACCAGGTCACCGGGGAGCTCGCGGCCGGCGCGGCGGCCCCGGCGCCGTTCGTGCTCCCCGCGTCCGGCACCCGCCCCGACGTCGCCTACGTGCTCTCGAGCATGATGCGCCAGGTGATCGAGGGAGGTACCGGCGCGGCCGCCCGGGCGCTCGGACGTCCCGCCGCGGCCAAGACCGGGACCGCGCAGGATCACCGCGACGCCTGGTTCGTCGGGTTCACCCCGGAGCTGGTGGCGGGGGTGTGGGTCGGGTTCGACGACCACTCGCCGCTCGGCCCCCGCGAGACCGGCGCCGGCGCGGCGCTCCCGGCCTGGCTCTCGTTCATGCAGTCGGCGCTGACGCAGCGGCCCGTGGCCGACTTCCCGCCGGCCTCCGGGGTGGAGCTGGCCCGCATCGAGCCCCGGAGCGGGATGCTCGCGGCGCCGGAGGATCTGGCCGCGCCGGTCCTCCCGTTCCTGGCCGGCACCGCGCCCGCCTCGGCGGCCTCGAGCCACCCCGGCGACGCGCCGCAGAACTTCTTCATGGATGATAGATAGGCGCGGGGCCCGCTCCCGCTTCCTAGCGCACCGGCGTGGCCTTGAGCGCCGTCTTCCCTTCCTTCACGTAGACCTGGAAGCGGACGGTGCGGCAGCCGTACTTCGCCATCAGCGCGGCGCGGTTCGACTCGAGCTTGGCGCGCAGCCGCTCGTAGGCGAGCCCCTGGGTGGACTCCCCGCACTCGGCCCGGACGCGCATGAACTCGCGGAACACCTCGCGCCAGTGCTCCTCCTCGCCGGCCAGGTCCTCCGCGGGCGCGGCGCGCGCGGCGGCCTGGAGGAGCTCGGCGGGCGACGGCGAGCTCGGCTCGCGGGCGGACGGCGCGGGGCTGGACGGGGCCTCGGGCGCGCCGCCCCTCAGGGCAGCGACGTCGAAGCGGAGCGTGGGGGAGAGGCCCATCGCCGGCGAGGGCGCCACCGGGGCCGGCTCCGGCGCGGCGCGCGGCGGCTCGAGCGGCGCGACGGCGCCCGGCTCCGCGCCGGTCGCCTCCGCTCGGTCCGGCGCGGGGGAGGACGGCTCCTCCGGCGCCGCGCTCGCGGCTGCGCGAGACGGCACCCAGGACGGCTCCGCCGTGGCGGCGTCCGGGGGTGGGGCGAGCGTCGAGGTGAGCGGCGCGCTCGCGGCCGGGGACGGCTCCAGCGCGGGCGCGACCGCTGCGGCGGCGCGGTTCAGCGCCGACGCGATGGTCCCGAGCCGGCCTGCCAGCGCCGGCGCGCGCGCCTGGAAGTCGCCGTGGTCGATCCGCTCCGCGGCGGCGAGGAGCTCCGCGGGCAGATCGGTCGACGGCGACGAGGGGCGGACGAGCAGCCCGAAGAGGAGCGCCAGCAAGGCGCCGAGCGCGATGGTGACCAGCCCCCGCCACTGCAGCTCCACCACCGGCGCGAGGAGCGGCTGGGTCGGGACGGAGAGGGCCACGACGCCCTCCTTCACGTCCGGGAGCGGGAGCCCGAGCACGCGGTGCGCCGGCGCCGAGGCGCGGAGGAGCTGGCGCTCGCCGAGGTCCACGCCGCCGGCGTCGACCTTCACCGGCGCGAGCAGGCCCGCGTCGCGGGGCGCGCCGGGACCGGCGCCCGCGGCCTTCGCGAGCGCCTCCGCGCCCGAGGCCACGGAGGAGACCGGCGGCAGCCCCGGCGCGGCGATGGAGAGGTCGACGCCCGAGCCGGCCGCGACCGAGGCGACCCAGGCCGCGTCCACCGGGACGAACACCGCCAGGACCCCGTCGCCGGACGGGACCGCCGCGCCCCAGGACAGGCCGCCGCCAGCCCGGAGGAAGCCGCGCCGCGGCGTGCCTCCGAGCGCGTCGCGCAGGAACGCGACCGTCGCGCCGTCGGCGGCCGGATCGTCGGCGCGCGCCTCAATCCAGCCGCGCTGCGCGGCCGTGAAGCGGGCGCCCTGCGGGAGCGAGACGCCGAGCTCGGCCTCCGCCGCGGCGACCGCCGCGCGAGCGGCGCGCTGCGCGGCGCTCTCGGCGACGTCGTCGTCCGCGGCCGCGCGGGGGCGCCGCCGCCCGGAGCCATCGCCCGCGAGGGCGTGGATCAGCGCCGGGTCTCGAGCCGCCAGCGCGGCCACCGAGCCGGCGTCGCCCTGCAGGGCGCGCTGCGAGGCCGTCACCCGCTGCGCCGCCGCGGCGAGGCGCTGGTCGAGGATCTGGATGGCGCGGCCGCGCAGATCGGCCGTCAGGGCGAACAGCGAGAGGCCAGCCGCACCGAGGACGAGCAGCGCGAAGAGCCAGAGCTTGAGCCGGTTCATCGTCCGCCCTTATAGGCGGGGGCGCGAGGGGGTGTCAAACCACCGAGCGGGCGGGCGACCGCACGTTACCGACCAGGATCATTGATACTTTCGGGAGAGCGCCTCCCCCGAGGCGACGCGTCACGCCCCGCCACACCGGCGGAGCCGCGCCTCGACGAGCGCGAGCCCCGCGCGGAAGACGGCGGGCTCGGGCAGGAGCGAGAATCACCAGCTGTCCGCGCCGCTCGAAGTCGTAGAAGAAGCCGGGCTGCACCACCACGCCGTCCGCGAGGAGGTCGAGGCAGAGCGCCTCCTCGTCCAGGGTCTCGCCGATCCGGAGGACGGCGCTCCACCCGCCATCGGACCGCAGCGCGTGGAACGGCGCGCCGCCACGGCGGCGACCGCCGCGCGGTTCTCGGCGAGCCGCGCGCGGAGCGGCCCGAGGAACGCCTCGCGGCGGGCGAGGAGCGTCGGCAGCGCCAGCTGGGCGGGGCCGGAGACCGAGAGGTAGACGTCGGCGATCACCTCGAGCCGCTCGAGCGCGGCCGCCACCTCGTCCTCCGGCCCCGCCGCCGCAATCCAGCCGGCCTTCACCTGGGGGAGTCCGCACACCTTGGACAGGCCGGAGAGGTGGAACGCCAGGCATTCGCGCGCGCGGAGCACGCTCTCCACCGGTCCGAGCGCCGTGTCGGCGAAGACCTCGTCGCCGATCAGCGCGAGCCGCTCGCTCGGCGCAGAGCGCCTCGAGCGCGGCGCGCTCCTCCGACGCGAGGAGCCAGCCGGTCGGGTTGGAGGGCGACACCACCACCACGGCCCGGGCCCGCGGGGTGATCGCCGCCGCGAGGCGCGGCCAGGTCCAGGTGCCAGGCGCCGTCGTGGCGCAGCGGATAGCGGACCAGGCGCACCGCCTCGAGGTCGGCCAGGAGATCGAGGAGCGGGTACGCCGGGGCCGGCACCAGCACCTCGTCGCCGGGATCGCAGAGGAGCTTCAGCAGGAGCGCGTAGCCCTCGCTGGTCGAGGCGGTGAGGAGCACGCGATCGGGTGCGCGCCGGCGCCGCGGGAGGCGAGGTACCGCGCCACCGCCGCGCGGGCCTCGGGGTGACCTCGCGGCGTGGGGTCGTAGGTCGCGATCCGGGGATCGCCGAGAGCGATCGCCAGCGCCTCCGGCGGCCAGGCGAGCCCGACGCGCGTGGGGTTCGACTCCGCGAGGTCGAGCAAGGGCCGGCCCGAGGCCCTGGCCGCCTCGACGGCTCCGGCCAGCGCGTTCGCCCTGAGATCCCAGCGGGTACGCAGGGACAGCATGACGGCGTATGTTAATCGTAGGGCCGTTTACGACCCGGACGAAGTGTCCCGACCCAGCCGAGGCTCCGGTTCAGGGTGCGCGGTCAGCCCACCGGCCAGGTCTTCAGGAGAGAAGCCGATGAAGCGGACCATCCTCGCGATCCTCGTGACCCTTCCTGCCCTGGCGGCGCCTCGCCTGGCCGCCGCGGATGAGGGCATGTGGACCTACGACAACTTCCCCGCCTCGAGGGTGGCGGGGAAGTACGGCTTCACGCCCACGCAGGGCTGGCTCGACCAGGCGCGCCTCGCCTCGGCCCGGCTCGGCGGCGGCTGCTCGGCGAGCTTCGTGTCGGCCGACGGCCTGGTGATGACCAACCACCACTGCGCCCACGCCTGCATCGAGGACCTCTCCACCGCCCAGCGCGACCTCGTGAAGAGCGGCTTCCTCGCGCGGGAGCGGGCCGACGAGCGGCGCTGCCCCGACATGGCGGTGGACCAGCTCCGGCGCATCACCGACGTCACCGAGCGGATCCGCAAGGCGACCGCCGGGCTGGAGGGGGCGAGGTTCAACGCCGCGCGGGTGGCGGCCCAGGCGGCCATCGAGCAGGAGTGCCAGACCAGCGACGAGCTCCGCTGCGAGGTGGTGTCGCTCTACCACGGCGGCGTGTACAGCCTGTACGAGTACCGCCGCTACCAGGACGTCCGGCTGGCGTTCGCGCCGGAGTTCGCCATCGCCTTCTTCGGCGGCGACCCGGACAACTTCGAGTTCCCGCGCTACGACCTCGACGTCGCCTTCCTCCGCGTGTACGAGGGCGGGAAGCCGGCCCGCACGCCGAGCTTCTTCAGGTGGTCGGCCCGGGGCGCCAGGGAGGGCGAGCTCACCTTCGTCTCGGGCCACCCCGGCAAGACCGAGCGGCTCCTCACCGTGGCCCAGCTCACCGCGCTCCGCGACGTGATCCTGCCGGAGACCCTCGATCGGCTCGCGGAGGAGCGCGGCCTGCTGACCGGGTTCCAGCTCCTCGGAGAGGAGCAGCGGCGGGTCTCCACCACGCGGCTCTTCTACACCGAGAACAGCGTGAAGCTCCGGCGCGGCCAGCGGGCCGCGCTGCTCGACCCGGCCTTCTTCGGCCAGAAGGTCGCGGAGGAGAAGGCGCTGCGGGCGGCGCTGGCCAGGGACCCGGCCAAGGCGCGGCGCTACCTGCCGGCCTGGGACGCGATCGCGCGGGCGCAGGCGCGCGAGCTCGAGCTCCGCGTGCCCTACGAGTGGCTGGAGAGCCTGCCCGGCGGGCGCGCCAAGCTCGGCGGCGAGCTGTTCTGGATGGCCCGGCACCTGCTGCGGGGTGGCGAGGAGCGGGCCCGGCCCAGCGGCGAGCGGCTCGAGCAGTACCGCGAGTCGGCGCTGGCCGGGCTCACCCAGAGCCTGCTCAGCGAGGCGCCCCTCGACGCGGGGTACGAGAAGGTGCGGCTCGCCTTCTGGCTCACGAAGGTCCGCGAGCGGCTCGGGACCGATCACCCCGCGGTGCGGCGGCTGCTCGGGAAGGAGTCTCCCGAGGAGCTGGCGGCCCGGGTGGTGGACGGCAGCCGGCTGTCCGACCCGAAGGTGCGGCGCGCGCTCTGGGAGGGCGGGGCCCCGGCGGTCGCGGCCAGCCAGGACCCGCTCCTCGCGCTGGCCCGCGCCTCGGACGCCGACGCCCGCGCCATCCGGAAGGTGCACGACGACGAGGTGGACGCGGTCGAGAAGAAGAACCAGGCCCTGGTCGCCGAGGCGCGCTTCGCGGCGCACGGCCGGTCGATCTACCCCGACGCCACCTTCACGCTGCGCCTCTCCTACGGCCAGGTGAAGGGCTGGAAGGCGAACGGCCGGGAGGTGGCGCCCTTCACCGCGCTCTCGGGCGCCTACGAGCGCGCCACCGGGCGCGACCCGTACGCGCTCCCGCAGAGCTGGCTCGCGGCGAAGGAGCGGCTCGACCTCTCCACCCCGTTCGACTTCGTCACCGACAACGACATCATCGGCGGCAACTCCGGCTCGCCGGTGTTCGATCGGGAGCTCCGGATCGTGGGGCTCGTCTTCGACGGCAACCTGCCCTCGCTCGGCGGCGACTACGGCTTCGACGCGGCGGTGAACCGCACCGTGGCGGTCCACTCGTCGGCCATCCTCGAGGCGCTCACCAGGATCTACGGCGCCGACCGGCTCGTCTCGGAGCTCGCCCCGGACCGGATCGGGGCGCCCGCGCGCCACAGCGCGCCACGCTAGCGAGCGCCCTGCTATCCTCCGCGGCCCATGGAGAGCCCGGTGGCGACCACGCACTCGGAGTCAAGACTGGACCGCTTCTTCGGCCTGGCCGCGCGCGGCACGACCGTCCGCCGCGAGGTCCTGGCCGGCGCCACCACCTTCATGACGATGGCGTACATCCTGTTCGTGAACCCGGACATCCTCGGGAACGCGGCCGGGGCCGGGCACTTCCCGGCGCTCCTCACCTCGACCGCCCTGGTGGCCGCGGTGATGACCATCGCCATGGGCGTCTTCGCGAACCTCCCGCTGGCGCTCGCCTCCGGCATGGGGCTGAACGCGGTGGTGGCCTTCGGCCTGGTGCTCGGGAAGAGGCTCAGCTACCCGCAGGCCATGGGCGTGATCGTGGCGGAGGGCATCGTCATCACCCTCCTGGTGGCCACCGGGCTCCGGCAGGCGGTGGTCCGCGCGGTCCCCCTGACCATGAAGCGCGCCATCGGGATCGGCATCGGCCTGTTCCTCGCCATCATCGGCTTCAAGAGCGCGGGCTTCATCTCGGCGGGCGGCGGGCTCCTGCAGCTCGGGCCGGAGGGCGCCTTCGGGCGCCTGACCGGATTCCCGGTGATCCTCTTCGCGCTGACCCTGCTCTTCACGGCCTGGCTCGTCGCGCGCCGCGTGAGCGGCGCGCTGCTCATCGGCATCGCGGCGTCCACCGCGGTGGCGGTGATCGCGAAGCGGGCCCTCGGCGGGGCCGGCTTCGGCCCCCACGTCGCCAACCTGCCGGGCTCGGTGTTCGGCGCGCCCGACTTCTCCATGCTCGGGCAGTTCGACTTCTCCTTCGTCTCCGCGCTCGGGCCCCTCGCGGCCTCGCTGGCGGTCTTCTCGATCATGCTGTCCGACTTCTTCGACACGGTCGGCACGGTGGTGGCGGTCGGGCAGGAGGCGAACTACCTCGACGAGCAGGGCAACTTCCCGCGTCCCGGCACGGTCCTGCTGGTGGACTCCCTGGCCGCGGTGGCGGGCGGCGTGGCCGGGGCGAGCTCGGCCACCACCTACGTCGAGAGCGCCGCGGGCGCGGCCGCCGGCGGCCGCACCGGCCTCACCTCGGTGGTCACCGGCCTGCTGTTCGCGCTCTGCCTCTTCATCTCGCCGCTGGCGGGGATGGTCCCGCCGCAGGCGACCGGCGCGGTGCTGGTGCTGGTGGGCTACTTCATGATGCGCGAGATCGGGGCGATCGCGTGGGGCGATCCGACCGAGGCCATCCCGGCCTTCCTGACCCTCTCGGTGATGCCCTTCACCTACTCGATCACCAACGGCATCGGCGCCGGGTTCGTGTCCTACGTGTTCCTGAAGCTCGTCACCGGCAAGACCCGGGACGTCCACCCGCTCATGCTCGGCGCGGCGGTGGCGTTCATCGTCTACTTCGCCATCGGCGGCTGACGCCGGGCGCTCCGCCGCTCAAGCGTCCCGCGGCACCGCGATCATCCGCTCCAGCGCGCGCCGGGCCCCCTCGGCGACGTCCGGCTCGACCCGGATCTCGTGCTTGCCGCGCCGCAGCGCCTCCCGGACCATCAGCAGGTCGATCATCTTCATGTACGGGCAGTGCATCCGGCAGCCGATGCACCCGTCCGCCATGATGAACTCCCGGTCCGGCCAGCGCTTCTTCATCTGGTGGATGATGCCGTGCTCGGTCGCGACGATGAAGGTGTGCGCCCCGGGGTGGCGCTCCACCGCGCCGATCATGGCGGTGGTGGAGCAGACCTCGTCGGCCACCTCGATCACGTCGGCCCGGCACTCGGGGTGCGCGATCACGACCGCCTCGGGCCGGTCCGACTTCACCCGGTTCACGTTGGCGGCCCGGAGGACGTCGTGGACGGGGCAGCACCCGTCGTACACGACCACCTCCTTCTCCGGCACCTTGGCGGCCACCCAGCGGCCCAGGTTCTTGTCCGGGGTGAAGAGGATCTTCCGCTGCGGCAGCGACCGGACCACCGAGGCGGCGTTGGCGCTGGTGCAGCAGATGTCGGAGAGCGCCTTCACCTCGGCGGTGGAGTTCACGTAGGTGACCACCGCGTGATCGGGGTAGCGCGCCTTCCAGTCCTCGAGCGACTCGGCGGTGATCGAGTCGGCCAGCGAGCAGCCGGCGGAGAGGTTCGGGAGCAGGACGCGCTTGTCCGGGGCGAGCACCTTGGCCGACTCGGCCATGAAGTGCACGCCGCAGAAGACGATGGTCGACTGCGGGACCTGCTTGCCGATGATGGCGAGGTTGAGCGAGTCGCCCACGTGGTCGGCGACGTTCTGGATCTCCGGCAGCTGGTAGTTGTGCGCCAGGATGACCGCGTCCCTCTCCTTGGCGAGCGCGCGGATCTCCCGCTCGAGCTCGGCGACGTCGGCGGGGGAGAGATCGCTCCCGGCCTGCGGGCTCGCGACCGGGTCGTGGACGGAGACGAGGGGCAAGGTCATGCTTTCACCCGGGCGCCGCGCGCGGGCTTGATGTCGCCCGTGCCGGAGGGGAAGAGGCGCCAGAACTCCCGGCGCACGAGGCCGACGAGGGTCGCCGACTTGGAGAAGCCGTGGTAGCGCGCGACCGCCTCCAGCATGGCCACGTCCTCGTCGGTGGCCGAGAAGCTGCGGACCTTCGCCGCGCGCCCGTTGGTCTTCGTCGTCATTTTTTATATAACTCTTGAGTACGGATGAAAGTCTAGCGCCCGGCCCTGGCCGGCGCAAGGCCGGTCCGCGGGCGGCGCCCCTTGCGCCCGGGCGCCGGACCCGGCATGCCATCGGCGGTGCGCATCGCGATCACGACCCCGCTCTGGCCCTCCCCCGCCGAGGAGCGCGCGGCCCTGATCGCGGCGGATCGCTACGGGCTCCCCTTCGTGGCGCGCGGCGGCCGCGCGCTCACCCGCGTGATGGCGTCGGCCGCCGTGGACGGGGCGCTGGTCCTGTCGTCGGCGCGCGCTGTGCTCTCCGCCGGCGGCGCGGAGCACGCCTGGTCGCCTGGGATGGGCGCCCTGCGGATGAAGCGCTTCCTCGACGCCCGCGCGCGCGGCGGTGCGCCGGCGCCGCACGACCGCGATCCGTTCCTGGAGGCGAGCGGCGTCGCGCCGGGCGACCGCGTCCTCGACTGCACGGCGGGGCTGGGCGCGGACGCGCTGGTGGCGGCCGCCGCCGCCGGGGCGCGCGGCGCCGTGGTGGGGCTCGAGTCGTCGGCGGCGCTGGCCGCCTGGACCGGCGAGGGGCTCCGGCGCTTCGAGGCCGAGCCGGCGCGGCGGGTGGAGATCCTGCACGCCGACCACGTCGCCTGGCTGGCCGCCGCGCCCCCGCGCAGCTTCGACGTGGTCCTGTTCGACCCGATGTTCCGGCACGCCCGCGCCGAGCCGGGCGGGTTCGACGTGGTCCGCCGCCTGGCCAATCCGCGGCCGCTCTCCGCGGAGGCCCTGGTCCTCGCGCAGCGGGTGGCCCGGCGCTGGGTGGTGGTGAAGGACGGCGCGCCGGGGTGGGACCTGGCCCGGCTCGGCCTCACCCCGCTCCCGTCGGCGCGCGGCGCCCACCGCTACTACGCGCGTCTGCCGGCGGAGTGAGAACAGGGCGAGCGGAGCGAGCCCGCCGGGGCGCCGGCGCGGAAGCGGCGCAGCCGCTCGCGCCGGCGCAGGGGACCCGACGAGCTTTGCTCGGCGGGGAGGGGGCGCAGCCCCCTTGGGATCGCTCAGGGTCGCCGGCCGAGCCGCACCAGCGGCGGCCCGAACACGTCGCAGCGCGCGGTCGCCTGCTCCACCTCGTCGGCGAAGGCCTGGTGCGCCTCGCGGAGCGCGCCCGCCGCCGCGGCGCGGCGCGCCCGCGCGTCGGCGCCCGGGTTGACCTCGCGCCACGCCTCGAGCGCGAGGCCGAACAGCTTCATCACCTGGAGCCGGTGCGCGGCGAGCACCCGCGCGTCGAAGGGGACGCCGAGCGCCTCGAAGAAGTCCTCGGCCTCGCGCGCCGCCTCGAGCTCGGGGAGCTCCACCGGCGCGCTCACGCGACCTCCGCCGCCGGCGCGTCGCCGCCCCGGGCGCCGCGAGGGACGGCCTCGACCTCGCCGCGGGCCACCCGCCCCGCGAAGCCCTCGAACCAGGCGAGCGCGGCCGCCTCGATGGGCTGGAAGGCGTGCTCGGTGACCGGCTCGACGCCCGCCGCGGCGAGCTGGCCCCGCGGGCAGTGGCCGACCTTCGCCACCAGCACCGCCCGGCAGTCCGCGAGCGCACGCAGCGCGGCCGCCAGCACGTCGTCGTCGCCGTCGCCGCCGACGCAGTACTGCGCGACCACGCGCCGCCCCACCAGCCGCGCGCCGTCCCGCCCGACGTCGTAGACCAGGAGCTCCCGGGCGTGGCCGAAGTGCTGGTCCACCAGGCCGCCGCTCCTCGTGGCGACCGCGACCCTCGCCGAGAGCCCGGCCGGCGTCCCCGGCCACGCGGAGGAGCGCCGCCCGCCGCGCGCCGGCGGCGAGCGCGCGCGCCCGCGCGACCTGCTCCCGCCGCTCCGCCCGCAGCTCGCGCGCGTCGCGGGCCGGTCCGGGCGGGAGGCGCGACAGCGTGAAGGAGGCGAAGCGATCCTCGCCCAGCCGGCCCACCGCGTCGGCCCGGCACTGGCGGCAGTGGCGCATGAGGCGCGCGTCGATCTCGCAGGCGCGCCTGCAGCCGCTCCAGCTCGGCCGCGGTCGGGCCCCGCTGCCCGGTGCGCCCGTAGTGGGTCCCGTGCTCCGGCGCCGAGATGAGCGGGACGAGGTTCACCAGGAACGCCCCCTCCCGCCGGACCGCCCGCACCACCTCCGGCAGGTGCGCGTCGTTCACCCCGGGGATCACCACCGAGTTGATCTTGACCAGCACCCCCCTGGCGACCAGCCGGCCGATCCCCTCGAGCTGCCGCTCCGAGAGGACCCGCGCCGCCTCGCGCCCGCGCACCTTCCGCCCGTCGCGGATGATCCAGGGGTAGATCCGCTCGCCGACCTCGGGGTCGGTCATGTTGACGGTGACCGTCACGTGGCGCACCCCGGCCGCCACCAGCCGGTCGACGTGGTCGGGGAGCGCGAGGCCGTTGGTGGAGAGGCAGAGCGTCAGGTCCGGTGCCGCGCGGCGGATCCCCGCGAGCGTGGCGTAGGTCGCGTCCGCGTTGGCGAGCGCGTCCCCCGGCCCGGCGATGCCCACCACCGAGAGCTCCGGCACCTCCGCGGCGACGGCGAGCACCTTGCGGACCGCGTCCTCGGCCGGCAGCCGCTCCGAGACCACGCCGGGCCGGCTCTCGTTCGCGCAGTCGTACTTCCGGTTGCAGTAGTGGCACTGGATGTTGCACGCCGGGGCCACCGCCACGTGCATGCGCGCGAAGTGGTGGTGCGCCTCCTCGCTGTAGCAGGGGTGATCCCGCACCAGCGCGGCCACCTCCGCCGGCAGCGCCGGCCCGGGCTGGTCCCCGCAGCCTCGCGCCGAACGTGCAGTTGGCCGCCCGGGGCGGCGCCTCGCGATCGATGACGGGGAGCGGGCTCATGGTTCCTCCGGCGGGTCGAGGCCCGTCAGGCGGCCAGCGGCTCGAACGAGAACGCTTCCTTCTTGCAGGTCCGCCCGCACGCCTCGCACCCGATGCAGTCGTCGGGGTTGGCGACGGAGGCGAACATCTTCGCGGACTCCTCCTCGTCCACCTCGGCGGGCGCGAGCACGTCGTGGGCGCAGATCTTGATGCAGCGGCCGCACCCGATGCAGAGCTCGGGGTCGACCGCCTTCACGAAGCGGGGGGTCCAGGGCTTCCTGCCGCGGGTGAGTCCGGTGAGGTTCGACATGGCGGGCGCTCCTCGTCGGCGGTTCGAGTTCGGGTTCGAGGTCTAGGTCGAGGGCTCGCTCCATCGCCTTCCGCAGCCACGGCGGCGGGCTCCCCTTCAGGACCTGCTGCAGCTTCGAGACCACCTCGGCGATGGGCACCTCGCCGCCGGTCTTCATCGGGTGGATCCTCCGGGCCACCAGCTTCGCGGCCGCGGGCCCCCCGATCTGCTGCGTGCAGACGATCGCGCACCCGGCCACCGCGTTCGCGCGCGCCGTGGTCCGATCCTCCTCGTCACCGTCGGTGACGAGCGGGCTGCACGATGACGAGGGGCTCGGCGGCGTCCGGCGAGACCTCCCAGACGTGGAACTGCCGTGGCCATCCCGAAGTGCTGGTCGACGGTCTTGCCGTCGCTGCTCGTGAACGCGACCTTCATGCTCCGCTCCTTTCACAGTCAGTTGTGCGCCAGCTTCTGCGCCTCGGTGGCGCTCGCCTGGAAGAGGTTCGCCACCTCGAAGACGAGGTTCATGGTGCCGCGGTAGCCGACCCAGACCTTCTGGTGGGCGCCGAGCCGGTCGAAGACCGGCAGCCCGGCGCGCAGGTGGGCCTTGATGCCCAGCCTGGCCGCCGCCTGGCGGCCGTTGGAGTTGGCGACGAGGAGGTCGGCCCCCTTCGCCGCCTGCTCGAGGTCCTCGAGGTCACCCACCCGCACGTCCTCGCAGGGGAGCGCGTGCGAGCCCGCGCGTGCGCGTGGCGGCGAGCGCGGCCTGCACCTCGCAGCCCATCCCGGCCAGGAAGCCGAGTCATCCCCTTCAGGTGGTCCGCCTCGAGCGCGACGGCGACCTTCTTGCGCCCGAACTGGTAGTGGCTGTCGGCCATGGCGTCGAGCAGCCGGCTGCGCGCGCGCCGCAGCGCGTCCGGGACGGGCCGCCCGGAGAGCGCGGAGAGGGTCGACACCAGGCGGTCCACCTCGGCGAGGCCGGTGAGGGAGGTGAAGCCGAGCGCCGGGACGCCGAACCGCTCCGCGAGGCCCGCCGCCGCCCGGGCCAGGGAGTCACCCACGTAGATGGTGGCGACGCTCCGCCCGGCCAGCCGGAGCTCGCTCGACCGGGATGCCGCCGGTGGAGAGCGGCGAGACGACGTCGTCGACGTGGCCGTCGAGCGCGTTGGCGATGTCGGGGATGGCCAGGACGGTGAGGCCGAAGGCCTCGACCAGCCCCTTCACCTCCTCGACGTCGGCCGGGGTGAGGTGCGCGCCGGGCAGGAGGTTCACCTGGTCCGGGAGGCGCTCGCCCCCCTCGGCCAGCGTCTCGAGGAGCGCCTCGACCGCCGCCGCGTACCCCTCCTGCAGCGAGCCGCAGTAGTCGGGCGTCGAGGCCCAGACCACCGGCACGTCCGGCGTGCTCGGGGTGCTCGCGGCGGAACTGGACGATGGCGCTCCGCACGTCGTCCCCCATGGTCTCGGTGAGGCCGGAGGTCATGACCCCGACCACCCCGGGGCGGAACTTCTCGATGACGCGCGCGACGCCGCGCTTCAGATTCTCCCAGCCGCCGAAGATGGCGGCGTCCTCGCTCATGGCGGTGGAGTTGAGGGCGATCGACTCCTTGAAGTGCCGCGAGAGCTGCAGCCGGATGAAGGTCGAGCAGCCCTGGGCGCCGTGCAGCAGCCCGAGCATCCGGTCCACGCCCAGGTAGGCCAGGGTCGCGCCGAGCGCGGGCGAGTTCTTCTGCGGGTTCACGGTGGCCGGCTTCGTCGGGGACCTTCACGCGCGAGGCGGACAGGTCCTCGGCGACGAGCGCCGCGCCGTGGCCCGCGGCGGCCTCCCGCACGGCCTCGCGCGCCGCGCCCGAGAGCTCCCAGGGGGCCTGGGCGTGCGAGGGCGTCCAGATCGGGTTGTTGACGGTGAGGTCGAGCTGCCGCGCGAAGGTGACCATCCCCTCGTACCCGGCGTAGGGGTGCGCGCGGCCGTGGTTGATGTCGAGGAAGGGGGTGCGCGTCTTCAGCGCGAGGAACTTGGTCTTGCCGCCGGCCACCACCAGGTCGGGCAGCTTCTCCCGCATGACCCCGAGGAGCCCGGCGGTGGAGGTGTCCTCGATGATGCGCGCGTCCCGGTGCATGAGGGACTTCATCCGGTGGAAGTCCTCGAGGGTGGAGTTCTGCGTGCCGGCCGCCAGGATCTCGACGCCCGAGCTCGCGGAGCGCGTTCACCATCGACCAGGTCTTCACGCCGCCGGTGAAGAGGACCGCGCGCTTGCCCTCGAGCCGCGCCCGGTACGGCGCGATGCGCGCGCGGCAGCGCGCCTCCTCCTCCTCGATCAGCGCCTCGACCCGCTCCTGCATCACCGTTCGCCCCGCCGTTCGCGAGGTCGAGCTCCTGCGCCATGTCCCGCAGCGCCCTGGCGGTGTCGGTCATCCCGTAGAACGACTCCTCCAGGTACGGGATGCCCCAGCGCTTCTTCATCTTCCGCGCGAGGTTGGTGAGGCTCTTCGAGCAGATGATGACGTTCAGCCTGGCCCGGTGGGCGTAGCGCAGGTCCTCGAACCGCGCGTCGCCGCTGATGCAGGAGAGGACGCGGATCCCGAGCCGCTCGAAGAGCGGCAGCATCCCCCACAGGTCGCCGGCGATGTTGTACTCGCCGATGAGGTTCACGTCGTAGGGGGTGAGCGCCTCCGGCTCGGCGGTGCCGATGACGTGCTCGAGCAGGAGCTCGCCGGCCAGCCGGTTCCCGATGTTCTTGTCGCCGATGAAGCCGGGGGTCTCGACCGGGATGACCGGGATCGAGACCTCCTTCGCCGCGGCCCGGCACACCGCGCTCCACGTCGTCGCCGGTCATGGCGGTGACGCAGGTGGCGTAGACGAAGATGGCCTTGGCCTCGCCGGCGTAGCGCGCGGCCAGGTCGAGGATGGCCTGGTGCAGCTTCTTCTCGCCCCCGAAGATCACGTCGTTGTGGAGGAGCTCGGTGGTGAAGCCGCGCCGGTAGAGCTGGGAGCCGGAGGAGCGCGCGCCCCGGTTGTCCCAGGAGTTGCCGGCGCAGGCGATCGGCCCGTGCACCAGGTGGATCGACGTCGGTGATCGGCATGAGGACGACGCGGGCGCCGTCGTACGCGCAGCTCCGCTCCGTCCCCTCGCCCGGCTCCGACTTCTTGCAGAACTTCGGCGCCCCCTGCTCCTGGGTGTCGCACTCCGCGGCGTCGTAGTAGTCGGGGCGCGGCATGGGCCTCGTGGTCTCGACGCCTGCGCTAGCGCATCATCTCGAAGTGGCGGTCGTCGCAGGTGTCGTCGACCCGGTCGAGGAACTTGTTGCAGATCTCGGTGACCATGTTGATCGCGCCCTGGTAGCCGATCAGCGGGACGCGGTGCTTGTTGACCCGGTCGAAGATCGGGAAGCCGAAGCGGAAGAGCGGGATCTTCGCGTCGCGGGCGGCGAACTTGCCGTGGGTGTCGCCGATGAGCGCGTCCACCGGCTCCGTCACCAGCAGGCTCCGCAGGTGCCAGAGGTCGCGGTTCATGTAGATCTTCGCCCCCTTGCCGTAGGGCGAGGCGTCGAGCAGCGCCTGCAGCTCCTTCTCGAGCTTCTTCGAGCCCTTCGCCGCAGAGGACGTGGGCCGGCGTCGCCCCCATCTCGAGCAGGAAGGAGACGTAGCCGAGCAGGAGGTCCGGATCGCCGTAGACGGCGAACTTCTTGCCGTGCATGTACTGCTGCGCGTCGGTCATGGCGTCGACGGCGCGGCCGCGCTCGGCCTTGAGCGCGTCGGGGACCGGGCTGGCCGAACAGCTCGGAGAGCTTCATCAGGAACGCGTCGGTCTTCGCGATCCCGATCGGCATGGGCAGCGCCGCGTGCGCGCCCGCGTAGTGGTCCTTGAGCCAGGCGAAGGTCTTGGTGGTGGCGTAGGGGCCGACCGTCAGCGTCGCCTTGCCGTTGATCGAGTCGGCCGCCTCGGCGAGCGGCGTGCCGCCGGGGTAGAGCCGGTAGGTGCCGTCGCAGGGCGAGTCGAAGGACTCGGAGATGTCGGCCAGGATCGTGTACGGGATGCCGAACGCCTCGAGGATCCGCTTGTACTCCCGGTAGTTGCCGGTGTTGGTGTCGAAGCCGGGGATGCAGGTTGAGCTTGCCGGTGCAGCGCCCCTCCACCCGCTTCCCCTCGGTGAGGGTCTGCAGGATGGAGAGGAGCATCGCGTCGTAGCCGTGCACGTGCGAGCCGTTGAAGCTGACGGCGTGTTGGCGAAGGCGACCGGGAGGTCGGCCGGGACGATCCCCTTCTGCCTGGCGTTCTTGAGGAACGCGGAGAGGTCGTCGCCGATGATCTCCGGCATGCACGAGGTGAAGATGGCGATCATCTTCGGGTGGTAGAGCGCGATGGCGTTCTCCAGCCCCTCGTGCAGGTTGTTCTGGCCGCCGAAGACCGCGCCGTCCTCGGTCATCGAGTCGACGAGACCGCCGGGGCGGGCTCGCGGAAGTGGCGGTTGAGGGTGGAGCGGTAGTAGGAGGCGCAGCCCTGCGAGCCGTGCACGAACGGCAGCGTGCCCTCGAAGCCGTGGGCGGCCAGCTCCGCGCCGAGCGGCTGGCAGGCGTGGGGCGGGTTGACCACCAGCGCCTGCCGGGCGAAGTTCTTCTCCCGGTACTCGGGCGTGTCGATCCACGCGGCGACCCGCGCCTCCTCCTCCGGGGAGATCGAGGTCACCGGCTTCACGGTGAGCCCCAGGTTGTTGGACATGGTCCTCTCCTGTTCCGCCGGGACGGTCGTCCCGCGGCGGTCTCGCTGCGGTCCCGGCTGAGGGGCTCGCGCCCCGGGCGTCAGAACGGGCTCTTCACCAGCTTCCAGGTCGGGCTGTTGACCGCCATGTCGATGTCCCGGGCGAAGACCGGGAACCCCTGGTACCCGTGGTACGGCCCCGAGTAGTCCCAGCTGTGCATCTGCCGGAAGGGGATCCCCATCTTCTGGAAGACGTACTTCTCCTTGATGCCGCTGCCGACCAGGTCGGGCTTCAGCTCGTCGACGAACTGCTCCAGCTCGTGCTCGGAGGCGTCGTCGTAGATGACGGTCGCGTCGGGCATCTCGGGGCTGGTCCGCTCGTAGTCGTCGGCGTGGGCGAACTCGTAGCCGGAGCCGACCACCTCCATGCCCAGGTCCTCGTAGGCGCCCACGGTGTGGCGCGGGCGCAGGCCGCCGACGTAGAGCATCACCTTCTTGCCCTCCAGGCGCGGCCGGTACTCGTCGACGATCGCCTGCATCTCGGCGTCGTACTTGGCGATGACCTCCTCGACCTTCTCCTTGATCCGGTCGTCGAAGCGCTCGGCGAGCTTGCGCAGGCTCTCCCGGATCTTGGTCGGGCCGAAGAAGTTGAGCTCGATCCAGGGGATCCCGTACTTCTCCTCCATCACCTTGCACATGTAGTTCATGGACCGGTAGCAGTGGATGACGTTGAGCTTCACCTGGTGGGTGGCGGCGATCTTCTCCATCTCGCCGTCGCCGGTCCAGGTCGCCTTCACGTTGAGGCCGCACTCCTCCAGCAGCGGCTTGACCGACCAGACGTCGCCGCCGATGTTGTAGTCGCCGATGAGGGCGATGTCGTACGGGCCCGGCCGGCTCGGCGAACTCGCGCGTCTCGATGATGTAGTCGCGGATGGTGTCGTTCGAGATGTGGTGCCCGAGCGACTGGGAGACGCCGCGGAAGCCCTCGCAGTTGCAGGGGATGACCGGGAGGTCGAGCTCCTTCGACATGGCTCTTGGCGACCGCGTTGATGTCGTCGCCGATGAGCCCGACCGGGCACTCGGACAGGACCGAGATGCCCTTGGCCAGCGGGAAGAGCTCCTTCGCCTCCCGGAGGAGCGACGGCGAGCTTCTTGTCGCCGCCGTAGACGATGTCCTTCTCCTGGAAGTCGGAGGTGAACTGCATGGCGAAGCTGGTCACGCCGTTCTTCCCGGACATGAGGTTGCGGCGCGTGCCCCACGAGTACCAGCCGCAGCCGACCGGGCCGTGGGAGACGTGGACCATGTCGCGGATCGGACCCCAGACCACGCCCTTGGCGCCGGCGTAGGCGCAGCCGCGGGCGCTCATCACGCCGGGGACCGTCTTGCGGTTCGACTTCACGCAGGCGCCCGCCGCCCGGGTCGTTGGGCGCGAGGTGCGGCGCCCGCTTCTTCCTGCCCTTCTCCGGGTAGGCCTCGAGGGCCTCGTCGATCATCGCCTGCGTCGACTCCCTGGTGATGCCGTCGACCGTTCTTCGGCACGGTCTGCTCGCGCACATGGGTCGCGCCTCCGTCCGCTCGCCTGGCCGCTCCGGCTAGGCCGCCGCCGCCTCAGGTCCGCGCTCATGCGACGCCGCCGCGACGCCCACCTTGGCCTCGTCCTCGCTCGGCATGATGCCGAACTCCATGAGCAGCTCCTCGAGCTCCTCCATCTGCAGCGGCTTCGGGACGACCAGCATCTTGTTCTCGGCGATCTTCCGGGCCAGCTCCCGGTACTCCTCGGCCTGCTTGTGCTCGGGCGAGTACTCGATCACCGTCATCCGGCGCAGCTCGGCGCGCTGCACCTCGTTGTCGCGCGGGACGAAGTGGATCATCTGCGTCCCGAGCTTCTCGGCCGAGCGCCTCGATCAGGTCGGCCTCGTGGTCGGTGTTGCGCGAGTTGCAGATGAGGCCGGCCAGGCGGACCTTGCCGGTGGTGGCGTACTTGAGGATGCCCTTGGCGATGTTGTTGGCGGCGTACATGGCCATCATCTCGCCGGAGCCCACGATGTAGATCTCCTCGGCCTTGTTCTCGCGGATGGGCATGGCGAACCCGCCGCAGACCACGTCGCCGAGCACGTCGTAGAAGACGAAGTCGAGGTCGGGCGTGTAGGCGCCGTTCTCCTCCAGGAAGTTGATGGCGGTGATGACGCCGCGGCCGGCGCAGCCGACCCCCGGCTCCGGGCCGCCGGACTCGACGCACTTCACGTCGCCGTAGCCGATCTTCAGCACGTCGGCGAGCTCCAGGTCCTCGACGGTCCCGCGCTCGCGCACCAGGTCCATCACCGTGGCCTGCGCCTTGGCGTGCAGGATCAGCCGCGTCGAGTCGGCCTTGGGGTCGCAGCCGACGATCATCACCTTCTTCCCGAGCGAGGCGAGCCCCGCGACGGTGTTCTGCGTGGTGGTGGACTTGCCGATGCCGCCCTTGCCGTAGATCGCGATCTGCCTCATGTCCGGTGGTCTCCTCTGTCCACCCTGCGTGTCGTCAGCACCTCCTCCTCGAGCAAGCGGCGTACCGGAGACGCGCCGGGCCGTGATGGCGCGTCCGGCGCGCGATCTCGGCCCGCCGCGGCGCTCGGCGCGCGCCGCCGCGGTCGCGCTTCCCGACAATCGCGGTGTCCGGTTCACGACAATCCGCGCAGGATGCGCGGCCGGCCGGCCTCGGACGCTCGGCCGAGGCACAGTTCGCGAAGCGAAGTGTGCCCGGCCGCTCCTCGCCGGCCGCGCCTGTGATGTCTACGCGCCGCCCCGGCGCAGGCACACGAGCCGGGTCGAGCTCCAGCCCAGGCGCGCGTAGAAGGCGCAGCGCCGGGGCGTTCTCGCGATCGGCGAGGAGCTGCAGCCGCGACGCGCCCCGCGCGCCGCGCCCAGCGCCTCGATCGCCTCGAGCAGGCGGCGGCCGACGCCGCGCCCGCGCTCCGGCTCCGCCACCACCATGTCCTCGACCCAGGCCGACGTGCCGCCCTCGGCGGTGGAGACCACCAGCTGCGCGGTCACCATCCCGATCACCGCGCCGGCGCGCTCGGCCACCAGCACGCCCGCGCGGGCCGGGTCCGCGAGCGCCTGCGCGCGAGCCCGCGCCGCTGCCGCTCCGGCGTCCGGGCGGAAGTCCGCCTCGATCGAGAAGAGCAGCCCGAGCAGCGCGACCAGCGCGTCGAGGTCGGCCGGCGGCGCGCTCGGATGATCAGCGCGTCGCCATCGCGCTCCCTCGGCCGATCAGAACCGCTCGACCTCGATGCCGTACTTCCGCACCCGGTACGCCAGCTGGCGCACGCGTCATCCCGAGCAGCCGCGCCGCGCGCGCCTGGACGTGGCCCGCCCGCATCAGCGCCGTCGCTCACGCGCTCCCGCTCCGCCCTCGGCGACCGACCGGCTCGAGCCGGCGCGGGCTCGGTCGGCGGGCGCTGGCCGGCCCCGCGCCCAGGATCGGCTCGAGGTCCGCCGGCGCGACGCGCGGGCCGGGGTGGGCGACCACCAGCCGCTCCAGCACGTTCCGCAGCTGGCGGACGTTGCCGGGCCAGGCGCGCCGGCCGCGAGCGCGTCCAGGGCCTCGGGCGCGAGCAGCGATCTCGGCGGCCGTGCTCCGCGCCCAGCTCGGCCAGGAAGTGCCCGGCCAGGAGCGCCACGTCCTCGCGGCGCTCCCGCAGCGGCGGCAGCACGAGCTCGATCACCTGCAGCCGGTGGTAGAGGTCGAGCCGGAACTGCCCGGCCTGGACCGCCGCCTCGAGGTCCCGGTTGGTCGCCGCCACCAGCCGCACGTCCACCGTGATGGTCCGGCGGCCGCCCACCCGCTCGAACTGCCGCTCCTGGATGGCCCGGAGCAGCTTCACCTGCGCGGACATCGGCAGCTCGCCGATCTCGTCGAGGAAGAGCGTGCCGCCGTCGGCCGCCTCGAAGCGGCCCTTCTGCGCCTGGTGCGCGCCGGTGAAGGCGCCGCGCTCGTGCCCGAACAGCTCGCTCTCGAGCAGCGACTCGGGGAGCGCCGCGCAGTTCACCGCGACGAAGGCCCGCTCGGCGCGCGGGCTCGCGTCGTGGAGGGCCCGCGCGATCACCTCCTTGCCGGTGCCGCTCTCGCCGCGCAGGAGCACGGTGGCCCGGCTCGGCGCCACCCGCGCCACCACGTCGAGCACCGCGCGCCAGCGGGGGCTCGCGCCCGATGATGCCGCGGAAGCGCTCCGGGTCGGGCCCGAGCGGCGGCGCGTCGTCCACCCGGGCGCGGGCGGAGGGGCTCTCCACCTGGTGCGAGCCGGATCCGGGCCGCCAGCATGCCGGCCACCACCGAGAGGACCTTGCAGGTCGGCGTCGAACGAGAACGGGCCCGGCGCTCCAGCGCCGATCGCCGGTGAGGACACCCAGCGTGGCGCGGCCGTCCCGGATCGGCACCGCGTAGAGCGCCCGCCGATCGCGCTCGACGTCGCGCCAGCGTCCCGGTGCGGTTCAGGAAGAGCGGCTCCTCCGCGAGGTCGGGCACCACCGTCGGGCATGCCCGTCGCGAACACGCGGCCGACGATCCCCTCGCCGGGCCGGAGCCGCCCCTGGATCCGCTCCTCGTCGGACATCTCCGGGGCCGCCTCGAGGAACACGTCGCCGGTGACCGCGTCGAAGAGCGACACGGTCCCGTTCTCGAGGCCGAGGTGCGATCGCGCAGCACGAGCAGGGCCGAGGTGAACGCCTTGCTCGAGTCGGTCGCCAGGGAGAGGAGCCTGGCCGATCTCGTGGAGCGCCTCGACGGCGAACGGCGTCCGTCCGGGGGTCCATGCGGATCAGGAGAGCAAGCGCGGTGCCACCCGTGCCTGACCCGATCCTTGCAGCAGGACGGCGCTGCGCGCGCCGCGCCGGTGGGCGGCGCGCGTTGGCTGAGCGATCTCCGGACAGCCGGGGTCTCCGCGCTGCGCGGTTCCCGGGCAGGACGCCCATGCACCCGACCTCCTTCAACCGCTGCAACCTGCCACCCTGGGTCATCGCCTCGCACCGGTTCGACGAGCGGCCCGCGGCCCATCGAGCTCCAGGGAGTGCGCGAGGGGAACCGGCCGCTGTTCGCGGCCCTCGACGCGATCGAAGATCCCGACGCGCGCGCCCGCCGCTTCGACGACTGGATCTCGGTCAAGTTCCAGCTCCACCACTGGCAGGAGCAGGCGACCGCGCAGGCGCGGCGGAGCCTGCGCAACTCCTACGTCCGCTTCCTGCGCGGCTGGGGCATGGACGCGAGCTCGGTGGAGGGGGCGGTCCTGAAGGGCTGGGTGGAGAGCCGGCTCGGCATCCCGCCCACCTTCCACCGCGCGCCGCTCCTGGCGCACGACGGCGAGGCGTGGGAGCGGTACGTGGTCGACCGGACCCGCGGCCACGCCTGCACGAGCGCCATCGACGCGCAGCTCGACCTCGTCTACGCGTTCACGCAGTACGAGCTGGCGCGGCGGCGCCCCGGCGAGACCCACCTCACGCTCTGGCGCGGCCAGAACGATCTCGACGCCGCACGAGATCCTGGAGCGGCTCGGGCCGCGCGAGTGGGTGGTGCGGATGAACAACCTCTGCTCGTTCACCGACGACGCGGAGCGCGCCTGGGAGTTCGGCAACGTGGTGCTCGAGGCGCGGGTGGCCGTCCCGCGCGTCTTCTTCGCGGGGCACCTCCTGCCCCGCTCGATCCTGACCGGCGAGCGGGAGCACCTCGTGATCGGGGGGGAGCTGCGCGTGCGCCGGGTGCTGTCTTGACGGGGCGTGCCGCCGCCTCGCGGGTCCCAGCGCCGAGCGAGCGGCTTCGCCGCTTCCGCGTCGGCGCCCCGGCGGGCTCGCTTCGCGAGCCTAGCCCCCGAGCCGGGGCGGCTCGCCGCGCCGAGCGGCGAGAGCGCCACCAGCCGCGCCGTCAGCGCCTCGATCTCGCCCCGGACCGCCGGGTCGAGCCGCGCCAGCCACCGCCGCGGGAGCTGCTCCGGGCCGTAGTACGCGCCGGCGACGGCGCCGGCGATCGCGCCGGTGGTGTCGGCGTCGCCGCCCTGGTTCACCACCGCGACCAGGCACTCCTCGAAGCCGCGCGTGCGATCGAGGAAGTGCAGCACCGTCTGGATGGTGTCGGGCAGGTAGCCGGTCGCGAGCCCCCGGTACGGCTCGAGGGCGAAGGCCGGGAAGCGGGCCGCGAGCGCCTCGGAGGCGCGCCGGAGCCGCGCCCGGGAGAGCCCCAGGCAGGCGAGGTGGACGAGCTCGCCCACGTGGATGGACGCGGCGTCGGAGAGCGGGTGGTGGTGCGTGATGCGCGCCTGCGCGAGGGCGTCGGCCTCGAGCCGCCCCCGGTCGGCCAGCGTCGCCAGCGCCACCGGCACCATCCGCATGGCCGCGCCGTTGCCCGCGTCGCCCTCCGACGGCTGCCCGGAGACCGAGCCGTCCAGCATGAAGCGGCGCAGCCCGCGCCGGACGGTGTTCCCCACGTCGGCCGGCCCGCCCCGCAGCCACGCCACCCACCGGTCCGCCACGGCGCGCGGCTCGAGGCGCCCCGCGTCCACGATGGCCCGCGCCAGCCCGAGCGACATCTCGGTGTCGTCGGTCACCGCCCCCGCTCGCAGCCGCAGCCAGCCGCCGCCGGTGAGCTCGCGGTGCACCCCGTGCGCCGCCCTGATCTCGCCGGGGGTCATGAACTCGACCGTGGCGCCGAGCGCGTCCCCCAGGGCTGCGCCCAGGAAGGCGGCGCGCGCGCGGTCGAGCACGTCCGGGAGGTGCCAGCGGAGCGTCACCCCCGCGCGCGATGCGAGGGACGGGCCAAGCGGCAGGGACGGGGCTCCCACGGGCCCCGCGCAGCCGGGGTGGGGCCCCGACGGCTCCGCCGGCGGGGCGGGGCGGCACGCCCCGTTCAAAAAGCTCAGGCCTGCGCCGAGGCCCCGGCGCCGGCGCCGCCGGCTTCCGGCTGCGGCCCCGCCTTCTTCAGGAACTCCTCGGGGTGCGCGAGCACCAGCGCCTCGCGGAGCACCTCGTCGGCGTGATCGACCGCCACGATCTCGAGCTTCTCGCGCACCTTGCTGCGGGATCTCCCGGATGTCCTTCTCGTTCTCCTTCGGGATGAGGACCTTCTTGATCCCGCCGCGGTGGGCCGCGAGCACCTTCTCCTTGAGGCCGCCGATGGGGAGCACGCGGCCGCGCAGCGTGATCTCGCCGGTCATGGCCACGTCCTTGCGGACCGGGACCCGGCACAGCGCCGAGACGAGCGTGGTCGCCATGGTGACGCCGGCGGACGGGCCGTCCTTGGGGATGGCGCCCTCCGGCACGTGGACGTGGATGTCGATGTTCTCGAGGAACCGCTTGTCGAGGCCGAGCAGCTCGGCGCGGCTGCGGACGTAGCTCATGGCGGCCTGGGCGGACTCCTGCATCACCTCGCCCAGCTTGCCGGTGATCATGAGCTTGCCCTTGCCCGGCATCACCTGCGCCTCGACCGTGAGCAGCTCGCCGCCCAGCTCGGTCCAGGCGAGGCCGGTGGTGAGGCCGATCTGGTCCTCCTCCTCGGCGGTGCCGTAGCGGAACTTCGGCGGGCCCAGGTACCGCTGCACCTGCCGCCGGTTGACCAGGTAGCTCTTCCCGTCGATCTGGCCGTTCTTCAGCACGTCCTTCGCGATCTTGCGGCAGATCGAGCCGATCTCGCGCTCGAGCGACCGGACCCCGGACTCCTTCGTGTACTGGTGGACGAGCGCCTGAGCGCGCTCCGCTGAACTCGACCGGCACGTGGTCGAGGCCGTTCACCTCGCGCTGCTTCGGGACGAGGTAGCGCGAGGCGATGGAGAGCTTCTCGAGGTCGGTGTAGCCGGCGATCCGGATGATCTCCATGCGGTCCTGCAGCGGCAGCGGGATCCCGCCCATGGTGTTGGCCGTGCAGATGAACATGACCTTGGAGAGGTCGTAGTCGAGGTCGAGGTAGTGGTCGTTGAAGCTGAAGTTCTGCTCCGGGTCGAGCACCTCGAGCAGCGCCGCGGACGGATCGCCGCGGAAGTCGGTCGACATCTTGTCGACCTCGTCGAGCAGGAAGACCGGGTTGCCGGAGCCGGCCTTCTTGAGCGACTGGATGATCTTGCCGGGCAGCGCGCCGATGTAGGTGCGGCGGTGGCCGCGGATCTCGGCCTCGTCGCGCACGCCGCCGAGGCAGAGCCGCACGAAGCGCCGGTTCATGGCGCGCGCGATCGACTTCGCGAGCGAGGTCTTGCCGACGCCGGGCGGGCCGACGAAGCAGAGGATGGGGCCGCTGATGCTCTCGACCAGCGTCTGCACCGCCAGGTACTCGAGGATGCGCTCCTTCGGCTTCTTGAGCCCGTAGTGATCCTCGTCGAGGATCTTCTCCGCCTCGGGGATGTCGAGCTTGTCCTCGGTGTAGTCGTACCAGGGCAGCGCGAGGATCCAGTCGATGTAGTTGCGGACCACCGTCGCCTCGGCGCTCATCGGGCTCATCATCTTGAGCTTCTTGAGCTCCTTCTTGGCCTTGAGGGTGGCCTCCTTCGACATCTTCTTGTTCTTGATCTTCTCCTCGAGCTCCTGGATCTCGTTCTTGAACTCGTCGCGCTCGCCGAGCTCCTTCTGGATCGCCTGCATCTGCTCGTTGAGGTAGTACTCCTTCTGCGTCTTCTCCATCTGCTTCTTGACGCGCGTCCGGATCTTCTTCTCGACCTGGAGGATCTCGATCTCGCCCTGCATCAGCTCGTAGAGCTTCTCGAGCCGCTTGGCCGGGGACTCCGTCTCGAGGATCGACTGCTTGTCGTTCAGCTTGAGCGACAGGTGCGCGACGATGGTGTCGGCCAGGCGCGCCGGGTCGTCGATCGCGGAGACCGAGGTGAGCATCTCCGGCGGGATCCGCTTGTTGAGCTTGACGTAGGTCTCGAAGGTCGAGTGCACCGAGCGCATCAGCGCCTCGAGCTCGACGGTCCGCTCGCTCTGCTCGTCGATGTCCTCCGCCTCGACCAGGAGGAACTGCTCGGAGTCGAGGAAGCGCCGCACGCGCGCGCGCTGCTTGCCCTCGACCAGCACCTTCACGGTGCCGTCGGGCAGCCGGAGCAGCTGGATGATCGTGCCCACCGTCCCGACCGCGAAGATGTCGTCGGCGGCGGGCTCGTTGGTCTTCGCCTTCTTCTGCGCGCACAGGAGGATGGCCTTCTCCTGCGCCATCGCCTCCTCGAGGGCGGCGATCGACTTCTCTCGGCCGACGAAGAGCGGCACCACCATGTGGGGAAAGACGATGATGTCGCGGAGCGGGAGGAGCGGCAGCGTGCGGCTCTTCTTCCCGTCCTTCTTCCCGTCGTCGTTGCGCGAGAAAATGGGCACGGTCGGATGGCTCCTTTGAGGTCCCGAGGAGGCGCCGAGACCGGGCGAGAGACTAGCACTTAACAACTGGACGGACGCCGTTCTTCGGCCCGTGCGCTCCCGCCCCACGGAGGGGGCCCCTCGCTCGCGCGCCCTTGTGGCCCAGCGGCGCCAGCGTGCTCGCCGGCGGGCCGGGGCCCGTCCGGCCGAGCGCTCAGACGCGGCCGGCAAGAGAAAGGGCCCGGCCACGGGACCGGGCCCAGCGGGGGGCACCGTGTACTGGGGCAGCCGGTGAGGAGCGGCCGGGCAGTGCGTAGCCGGTGAGGAGCGGCCGGGCACACTTCGCTTCGCGAACTGTGCCTCGGCCGGAGGTTGGAGGCCGGCTACGCGCTCTCGGCTTCCTTCTGCATCACCACCAGGGGCGCCTCGTGCTTGTCGATGACGTCCTCGGAGATGACGATCTCCCGGACGTTCCGGCGGCTCGGCACGTCGTACATGATGTCGAGCATCGCGCTCTCCAGGATCGCGCGCAGCCCGCGGGCGCCGGCCCGGTTCTTCATGGCCGCGCGCGCGATCGCCTCGAGCGCGCCGTCGGTGAACTTGAGGCTCACCCCGTCCATCTCGAACAGCTTCTTGTACTGCTTCACGAGGGCGTTCTTCGGCTTGGTCAGGATCTCGACCAGCGCCGGCTCGTCCAGCTCCTCGAGGGTGGCGATGACCGGCAGGCGGCCGATGAACTCGGGGATCATCCCGAACTTGAGCAGGTCGTCCGGCTCCACGCTGGCGAGCAGCTCGCCGATGTTCTTCTCGGTCTTCGACTTCACGTCGGCGCCGAAGCCGAGGCTCCGCCCGCCGATCCGCCGCTCGATGATCTGCTCGAGGCCGCAGAAGGCGCCGCCGCAGATGAAGAGGATGTTGGTGGTGTCGATCTGCAGGAACTCCTGCTGCGGGTGCTTGCGGCCGCCCTTGGGCGGCACGTTCGCCACCGTGCCCTCGATGATCTTGAGCAGCGCCTGCTGCACGCCCTCGCCGGACACGTCGCGGGTGATCGACGGGTTCTCGCTCTTGCGGGCGATCTTGTCGATCTCGTCGATGTAGACGATGCCCTTCTGCGCCCGCTCGATGTCGTGGTCGGCGGCCTGCAGCAGGTTCAGGATGATGTTCTCGACGTCCTCGCCCACGTAGCCGGCCTCGGTCAGGGTGGTGGCGTCGGCGATGGTGAAGGGGACGTTGAGGATCTTGGCCAGCGTCTGGGCGAGCAGCGTCTTGCCCGAGCCGGTGGGGCCGAGGAGCAGGATGTTCGACTTCTGCAGCTCGACGTCGTCGATCGAGACCCGGCTCTCGATCCGCTTGTAGTGGTTGTGGACCGCGACCGCGAGGATCTTCTTGGCGCGCTCCTGCCCGATCACGTACTCGTCGAGGATGGTCTTGATCTCGGAGGGGCGCGGGACGCGGAGCTTCTGCTCCCGCTTCTCCTCGCCGGCGATCTCCTCCGCGATGATGTCGTTGCAGAGCCCGATGCACTCGTCGCAGATGTAGACGGTCGGCCCGGCGATGAGCTTCTTCACTTCCTTCTGCGACTTCCCGCAGAAGCTGCAGCTCAGGGTCTCGCGCTTCTCCAAGTGCCTGCCTCCGTTCCGCGAGCCCGCTTCCTCGGCTGCCTCCCGTGGGGATGCCCTCCGGCGCCTCGCTCTCTCACTTCATCTTACTGCGCCTTCTTCTCCGCCGCCTTCTTGTGCGACGAAGACATCGTCGATGAGCCCGTACTCCTTGGCCTCTCCGGGGCTCATGAAGTAGTCGCGGTCGGTGTCGCGCTCGATCCGCTCGATGGGCTGCTTCGTGTGCTTGGCCAGGATCTCGTTCAGCTTGGCCCTGAGACGGAGCGCCTCCTTGGCCTGGATCTCGATGTCGGTCGCCTGCCCCTGGAACCCGCCCGAGAGCTGGTGGATCATGATGCGCGCGTTCGGCACCGCGAACCGCTTGCCGGTCGCGCCGGCCGCGAGCAGGAAGGCGCCCATGCTGGCGGCCTGCCCCAGGCAGATGGTCGACACCTGCCGGCTTCACGTACTGCATCGTGTCGTAGATGGCGAGGCCGGCGGTGACCGAACCGCCCGGGCTGTTGATGTAGAGGTTGATGTCCTTGTCCGGGTCCTCGGACTCGAGGAAGAGCAGCTGGGCGATGATGACGTTCGCGACGTCGTCGTCGATCGGCGTGCCGAGGAAGATGATCCGGTCCTTGAGCAGGCGCGAGTAGATGTCGTAGCTGCGCTCGCCGCGGTGCGTCTGCTCGACCACGTACGGCATCGGGATGTAGGGCATGCTCGAGGCTCCCTGGGCTCTACTGCTGGATGGTGGCCGTGGAGGAGAGGACCGACAACGCCTTCTCCTCCCTGATTCGGTTCTTTAGCGCCTCACGCGCCTCGGCGCTGCGCGTCTGCTGCTGGACCTTCGCGAGGGGCATCCCGATCTCGTCGGCGATGCGGGCCACCTCCGCCTGGAGGTCCTCCTCGGTGACGTCGACCTTCTCCGCGTCGGCGATCGACTCGAGGAGCAGCGCCCCGCGCACCTGCAGGAGCGCCTGCTCGCGAAGGTCCGCCCGCATCTTCGACATGTCGAGCTCGAGCCTGCGGAGGTCGATCCCCTGGCGCGCGAACCGCTCGGCGGCGCCCTCGATCATGGTGTCGATGGCCCGCTCCACCAGCGCCGGCGGCACCTCGAACTCGTTCTTCTCGAGGGCGGCCTTCACCAGGGCGTCCTTGAGCTCGGACTCGGCGCGCTTCTGCTCGCGCTTCTCCAGGTCGGCCCGGATGCGAGCCCGGAGGGCATCCAGCGTCTCGACGCCCTCGATGCCCAGTTCCTTCGCGAGCGCGTCGTCGAGCGAGGGCAGCTGCCGCACCTTCAGCCCCTGCAGCGTGACCTTCATGTGGGCGATCTTGCCCCGGAGCTGCTCGTTCCGGTGATCGGCCGCGAAGGGCTCGTCCACCTCGACCGTCTCGCCGATCTTCTTGCCCGCGAGCGCCAGGAGGTTCCCCTCGGCGATCGGGCCCGGGGCCGACCTTGACCGTGACCCCCTCGGCCTTGCCGCCCTCGAACGGCTGCCCGTCGATGGTCCCCTCGTGGTCGATGACCGCCCAGTCGCCCTCCTGGGCCTCGAAGCGCCCCTCGGCCGGGACCAGCTGCGCGAGCGAGTCCTGGATCCGGGTGAGCTCGCCGGAGACGGTCTCGTCGGTGACCTCGGGCGGCTTCCGGGTGACCGTCAGGCCCTTGTAATCCTTGGGCTCGAGCTTCGGCTTCACCTCGACGCGGGCGGAGTAGCGCATCGGCTTCCCCTCCGCGATGCCCTCGGCGATGGAGACGCTCGGCGCGGCCACCACCGGCAGGTCCTCGACCCGCACCGCCTCCGCGAACGTCTCGCGGACGATCCGCTCGGCGACCTCCCCCTCCACCTCGGCCCGGAACTGGCGCTCCAGCACCTTGCGCGGCGCCTTGCCCGGGCGGAAGCCGCGGAGCTTCACCCGCCGGGAGAGGCCGACGTACGCGCGATCGAGCTCCTTCGCGACGCGATCGGGATCCACCTCGATGGTGACCTTCCGCTCGACGGGGGAGACCGTTTCGACCTGGATCTTCATGTGCTGTTCGACCTTTGCGTGGGGTGTGCGGGAAAGCCGGTAGGAGTACGGGCGCTGCGGTACGCGGTCAAGGGTGAATTGGGCGGGGAGGGGCTCGAACCCTCACGCCTCTCGGCACAGGATCCTAAGTCCTGCGCGTCTGCCAGTTCCGCCACCCGCCCGGAGGACCTGTTTATCACGCGCCGCGACTCGGACCCGCCTCCTGTAGTAAGAGGGGCCGGTGGAGACGCACCACGAGCACGCCCCCGATGCGCCGTGCCCGCCCGCCTGCCCGGCGTGGGCGCAGGGCGCGCTGGAGCTGTTCGCGCTCCAGCGCCGGTACGGCGAGATGCTGGAGGCCTGCCGCAGCGCGGCGGGGATCGAGTGCGTCATCGTCGCCCCGTCGGCGCCCGGGGTGATCCTCCCCGAGTACCTGCACGAGGAGGAGCTGGTGCGCGTGAACCTGGTGATCGGCCGGGACACGCCCGAGGTGCTCCTCGACGAGTGGGGCCTGCGGGCCGAGCTCACCTTCCGGGGCCGGCGCTTCGAATGCGCCTTCCCGTGGCCCTCGGTGCTGGCCGGGATCCTGCGCGCGCCGGAGCGGAAGCGGCCGCGCTTCGGCGTCATCCAGGGCGGCCGGAAGGACTGAACGCTCTCGCCTCCCGGGCCTCCGGACCGGGCCGCCACCGATCCCGTGAAAATGAAAACCCCCGGGGTGCCGGGGGTTTCGAGTGAGCGCGGAAGGAATCGAACCTTCAACCTATGGATTAAGAGTCCATTGCTCTGCCAGTTGAGCTACGCGCCCGTTGCAACGTGGATGGCCGAGGGGCCGCGTAATTAGCAGCGTCGTCGGATGCTGTCAACGGCGAGTCGCCGTCGCCTGCTGCCCTCCTGCGCGCCCGGAGGGACTCGAACCCCCGTGCCTTCTGGCTGGGGGGCTTCGCTGCGGGCGCAGCCGAGCGGGAGGCGGCAGCGTGTCGCTGTGCCCCCCAGTCCCCCCGCCGCGCTCCGGCGCGGCCTCATCCGGCCGCGCCTGCGCGCCGATTGTGCTGGCGCGCCCGGAGGGACTCGAACCCCCGACCCGCGGCTTAGAAGGCCGCTGCTCTATCCGGCTGAGCTACGGGCGCAGGTCGCTTCGAAAAAAAAGGGTGAGTAAAGGGGCTCGAACCCTTAACCCCCGGATCCACAGTCCAGTGCTCTACCGATTGAGCTATACCCACCGTAAATCATTGCCGCTGCGCGCCCGGAGGGACTCGAACCCCCGACCTGCGGCTTCGAAGGCCGACGCTCTATCCAGCTGAGCTACGGGCGCATTACCTCGAAGGTCGGTCGGGAGCGCGAACCGCCCGGCCATCCACCATCCATGTCAAAGAGTCGGGGCGGCCGGATTCGGACCGGCGACCTCCTGCGCCCAAGGCAGGCGCGCTACCAGGCTGCGCTACGCCCCGGGAACCTCGCGGAGGCGCGAGCGCCACCGGTCCGTCTCGGAGAACGCGAGTCTCTAGCGGACCGCCGCCTCCCCGTCAAGGGTGGCGCGTCCCCGCCAGCCGGACCAGCACCGGCAGGAGCCTGCGGAACGCCTGGCCCCGGTGCGAGATGGCGTCCTTCTCGTCCGGCGTCAGCTCGGCCATGGTCCGGCCGTCGCCGGTCACGACGAAGAGCGGGTCGTACCCGAACCCGCCGCTCCCCCGCCGCGCGCGCCCGATCCGGCCGCGGCAGACGCCGGTGACGCTCTCGACGACGGCCCCGTCCGGACGCGCCACCGAGAGCACGGCGCGGTACTCGGCGCCCCGGCGCGCGTCCTCGAGCCCCTGGAGCGCCGCGAGCAGCTTGTCGTTGTTCCGCTCGTCCCGGGCGGCCCGCCCGGCCACCGGCCCGAGCTCCGCGCCGCCCGCGTCGAAGAGCTCGCAGACCGGGCTGGCCGGCTCAGGGCCGGGATCGAGGTCCGACCAGCGGGCCGAGTGCACGCCCGGCGCACCCCCGAGCGCGTCCACGCAGAGCCCGGAGTCGTCCGCCACGGCGTGCAGGCCGGACCACCGCGCCCACGCGCGGGCCTTCAGCTCCGCGTTCTCGAGGAAGGTGGCGCCGTCCTCCTCCACCTCCGGGAGCGGTCGGCCGAGCTCCTCCGGCGACAGCACCCGGACCGGCAGGCCGGCCACGAGGCGGCGCAGCTCACGCAGCTTCCCCGGGTTGGTGGTGCCGAAGAGCAGGTCCAACAGGGTCACGGCGCCTCGAGCGCCGCCTCCTGGAGCGCCCTGAGCCGCCCGAGCCCCTCGGCCGCCACGTCCAGCATCCGATCCAGGTCGGCCCGCGGGAAGGGCTTCCCCTCCGCGGTGCCCTGCACCTCCACCAGCGCGCCCTCGCCGGTGGCCACCACGTTCATGTCCACCTCGGCGGTGGAGTCCTCGTCGTAGTCGAGGTCGAGGCAGACCTGGCCCGTCGACGATCCCGACCGAGACCGCGGCCACGCTGCGCTTCACCGGCTCCTGCGCGATGGCCTTGCGGCGCTGGAGGCTCCGGACGGCGTGCACCAGCGCGACATAGGCGCCGGTGATGGCGGCGGTCCGCGTGCCGCCGTCCGCCTGGATCACGTCGCAGTCGAGCGTGATGGTCCGGACCCCGAGCGCCCGCAGGTCGACCGCGGCCCGCAGCGCGCGGCCGATGAGCCGCTGGATCTCGAGCGTGCGGCCGCCCTGCTTCCCCCGGGCGGCCTCTCGCGCCATCCGCTCGTGCGTCGAGCGGGGCAGCATGCCGTACTCGGCGGTGATCCAGCCGGCGCCGGTGCCGTAGACGTGGGGCGGCACCCGGTCCTCGATCGAGGCGGTGCAGAGCACGTGCGTGTCGCCGAAGCGGGCCAGGCAGGAGCCCTCGGCGTGCTTCGAGACGCCGGGCTCGAGGAGGATGGTGCGGAGCTCGTGCTCGCCGCGGCCGTTCTTTCGCATGGGGGGCGGGATAGCACGGGGGCGCGCGAGGCGCCACGGGGCGATCTCAAGGGGGCTGCGCCCCCTCCCCGCTCGCCGGGTGCTCGCGTGCGCCGGCGCGAGCGGCTGCGCCGCTTCCGCGCCGGCGCCCCGGCGGGCTCGCTTTGCTCGCCGTGACGGAGCGGGCTCGCTTTGCTTGCCGTGACGCGGGACCGGGCTCGCTTCGCCCGTTCACCGGCTCGCGTGGCGCGTCTCGGCCCGGAACGCCGCGACCCCGTCGGCGATGGCGGCGGCGATCCGATCCTGGTGGGCGCGGCTCCCGAGCTGCTCCGCCTCGGCCGCGTTCGAGATGAACCCCACCTCCACCAGCACGGCCGGCATCCGGGCGCCGGCCAGCACGAAGAACGGCGCCTGCTTCACGCCGCGATCCTCGGCCCCAACGGCCGACACCAGGCGCCCGTGGACGGCCTGGGCCAGGCGCGACGAGCTCCGGAGCGCCTCGGCGTG
Source organism: uncultured delta proteobacterium (assembly GCA_963733485.1). Lineage (GTDB taxonomy): Bacteria > Myxococcota > Myxococcia > Myxococcales > Anaeromyxobacteraceae > Anaeromyxobacter. Next base: position 59,860 of record CAVTDL010000006.1, read on the forward strand.
CTCGAGGTCGTTCAGGATGGCCGCGACCGGGTCGTCCGGATCGATCTCCGGCTCGCCGGCGAGCCGGTCGGCGTTCTCCCGGGCGGCCACCGCGGTGGCCGAGGCGTCGGTGGCGTCGGCGGAGAGGAAGTAGGTCTCGACGCCCCGCGAGACCCGCCGCGCCTCGGCGGTGGGCATCGAGTTCAGGTGGATCGAGACGAACAGGTCCGCGCGGATGGCGTTGGCCACCGCGGCGCGGGCGGCCAGCGGCACCGAGACGTCGGCGGTGCGGGTGAGGACCACGCGGGCCCCGGCCCTCCGGAGCCGCGCGGCCAGCCGCCGGGAGATCTGCAGGGCCAGGTCCTTCTCGCGCTCGCCGCGGGGCGAGACCGCCCCCTCCTGCTCGCCGCCGTGGCCCGGGTCGATCACCACCAGCGGGGCCGGCTCGCGCGCGGCGGACAGGAGCGCGAGGAGCGCCGCGGCGATGGGGGCGAGCATCCTGTGATGTTAACAGAAGGCCCTGCGAGGCCGGCTACACCAGCTCGATCCGCGGCGGGTCCCCGGGGATCACCTCTCCCACCTCGACCGCCTCGACGCCGGCGTCGCGGAGCGCCGCGACGAGCGCGCCGGCGCGGGCCGGATCGACCGCCGCGAGCAGGCCGCCGTTGGTCTGCGCGTCGGCCAGGACCTGCACCAGGGCCGGATCGATCCCGGCGGCGATCTCGAGCTGCGGGCGCACCCAGTCGAGGTTGGCCCGCGAGCCGCCCGGCACCACGTCGCGCGCGGCCAGGTCGATCACGCCGTCGAGGAGCGGCACCGCCCGGGCGGCCAGCCGGAACGCCACCCCGGAGCCCTCGGCCATCTCCCACGCGTGGCCGAGCAGGCCGAAGCCGGTCACGTCGGTGAGGGCGTGCACCGCCCCGCTCGCCGCGAGCGCCTCGCCGGCGGCGCGGTTCAGCCCGGCCATCACCTCGACGGCCCGGTCCACCAGCGCCGGGGAGGCGATCCCGCGCTTGATGGCGGTGGTGATGATCCCGGTGCCGAGCGGCTTGGTGAGCAGGAGCCGATCCCCGGCGCGCGCGCCCACGTTCCGGAGCACCCGTTCCGGGTGGACGAGGCCCGTCACCGCCATGCCGTACTTCGGCTCGGGATCGTCGATGCTGTGGCCGCCCAGGACCGGGGCGCCGGCGAGCCGCGCGGTCTCCGCGCCGCCGCGCAGCACCTCGCCGAGCATCTCCATCGACAGCGTCTTCACCGGCCAGGCGACCAGGTTGAGCGCGAAGATCGGCCGCCCCCCCATGGCCCAGACGTCCGAGAAGGCGTTGGCCGCGGCGATCCGGCCGAACCAGTAGGGGTCGTCGACCACCGGCGTGAAGAAGTCGACCGTCTCCACGACCGCGGTGTCGCCGTCGAGCGCGTACACGGCCGCGTCGTCCTTGGTGGAGTGGCCCACCAGCACGCGCGGATCGTCGACCCGAGGGAGGCGGCGCAGCACCTGCGCCAGATCCGCTGGGCGGATCTTGCAGGCTCAACCGGCGCCGTGGCTCAGGGTGGTGAGCCGGACCGTCTTCTCGGGCTCCGTCATGGAGGGCTCTTACCGCCGGGCGGTCCCCGCGGCAACGTCCGCGCGGCCGCGATCACTCGCCGCCCTGCCCCGAGGCGAGCTGCAGGTACATCTCGGCGTTCCGGTTGCCCGGGGAGATCTCGAGCACGCGCTGCCAGTGGGTCACCGCGTCGTCGCGCCGCCCCGCCGCGAAGAGCGAGAGCCCGAGGTTGAGCCGCGCCCCGACGTAGCTCGGCGCCTGGCGGACCGCCTCCTCGTACTCGGAGATGGCCGCCTGCCGCTCGCCGGCGTCGCGGAGCGCGCCCGCCAGCTTCACGCGGAGGTCGACGAATGCCGGCCCGAGGACCAGCGCCCGCCGGTACTCGGCGATGGCCTCGTCGTAGTGGCCGGAGGAGAGGTACACGTCGCCGATGTCGGCGTACATGTTGGCGAGCTTGCCCTGCACGAACCGGTCGAGCTTGCCGTGCGCCGCGCCGGAGCGGGTGAGCGCGTGCCGGTAGGTCTCCTGCGCCTCGCGGTACTTGCCGGTGTCGTTGTACGTGACGGCCAGGTTGAGCGCGGCGTCGGTGTAGCCAGGGTTGATCCGCAGCGCGGCCTCGAAGGCGCGCAGCGCCTTCTGGTACTGGCCCTGGTCGTGGTAGATGACGCCGAGCATGTTGTAGACGTCGGCGAAGGACTGGTTCTCCTCGACCACCTGCGTCAGGTACTGCTCGGCGAGGCCGTAGTCCTTCTTGAGATAGTAGCCGCGGCCCAGCGCCAGCGCCTGCCTCAGGGTGTCGTCCATCTCGGCCTCCCTCCGGTGCGGCGAGTCTATACCGGGATGCGCTACAGCCCGTCCACGAAGAGCCAGCGTTCGTCCTGCAGCGCGAGGGTGTACCGCGCGCGGCGCCGCTCGGGAGGGCGCTGGCCGGCGCGGACCTCGTAGTCCTCGCCCACCTGGGCCCGATCGCGCTCGACCCGCACCTGCCAGCCCAGCACGCGCACGCGGGCGGGCTCGCCGGCCGCGAGATCGCGGGAGAGCCGCGCCAGGAGGGCCGGCTTGCCCCCGGGGCCGGCGTAGGCCTCCGACACGATCCGGCCGTAGGCGGCGGCGTCCCGGCCGTCGAAGGCGTCGGCGCGCCGGAAGAGCGCGGTCAGCACGCCGCGAAGCCGCGCGAACTGCTGGCCGTCCCCGCACCAGAGCGCGATCGAGCAGGGGGTCATCCCGAACGCCTCGCGCCCCACGTAGCTGAGCGCCGCCCGCTGGTCGCGCCAGGTGACCCGGCCCTCGGCCTCGACCACCGCGAGGACCCGGGCGCGGTCGCCCTCCACCGAGACCGCCACGTCGGCGTAGCGGACCGGCAGGAGCTCGGCGGTGCCGCCGGACTTGAAGCCGTACACGTCGGCGAGCTGGGCGCGCTCCTGGTGGCGGAGCGCCTCGCGGATCTGGGTCTCGGGGCCGGCCGCCGAGATGGCCAGGTCGGCCCCGGCGATCCGGTCCCAGTACCGCCACAGGAGGAGCCCGGCGGCGATGGCCAGGGCGAGCGGGACGAGGTACGGCGCGCCGGTCCGGGCCGCGCGGGCCCGGCGGGCCTCGCGCGCGCGGGGCGAGAACGGGCCGCCGGGGCGGGGCGGGCCGGACGGCTCAGCGGATCGAGGCAAGCAGCTTCTCGGCCTCTGGCCGCCGCGCGTCCGCGGGGTGCTTCACGATCAGCTGCTGGAGCGCCTTGCGGGCCCGGTGCTTCTCCTCCAGCTTCAGCGCGGCCTGCGCCAGCTTCCACAGCGCCTCGACCTCGTGGCTGGAGCCCGGATAGCGGTCCACCAGCGCCTCGTAGCGGCCGGCCGCGCCGGCCCAGCGCGCGCGCTTGAAGTAGTACTCGGCCACGTACCACTCCCGCGCGGCCAGCCGGGTCCGGGCCTCCTCCAGCACCTTCTTCGCCTCGGGGAGGTACTTCGAGTCGGGCCGGGTCTGCACGAAGTCGGTCAGCGTCTGGACGGCCTTCTCGGCCTGGCGCTGGTCCTTCTCGGCCGCGGGCGGAAAGAGGGCGAACTCGCCGGGCGCGTCCTTGAAGTGGGAGAGGCCGGACCGGAACTCGGCGTAGTCCACCTCCTCGTGCGTGGGGTGGAGCTGGACGAACTGCCGGTAGGCGTCGGCGGCGTCGACGTACCGGTCCTGCGCGAACTTGATGTCGGCCAGGCGAAGCTCGGCGAGCGGCGAGTACTTCGAGAACGGGTACTTGGTCTTCACGTACTCGAAGAAGCGCGTCGCCTCGGTGTAGTTCTTGGCCTTGAGCTCGTCCACCCCGGCCTGGTAGTTCGCCTCGGGCGTCGCGCCGAGCTTCAGGCTGCCGGTGAAGGTGGTGTGCTTCGTGCTGCACGCGGCGAGGGCGAGGACCGCGGCGAGGGCGAGGGACCGGCGCATGGGCGTCGCAAGATAGCAGAGCCCCGGACGGCGCGCAGCCGGCCTTCAGAGGCCGAGCACCCGCGCCACCACCGCGGGCGCGAAGCCGCGGCCGAGGAGGAAGCGGGTGATCCGCGCGCGGGCCCGGTCGTCGAGGGCGGCCAGCGCCACGCCGCGGGCGCGGCGCTCGGCCAGCCCCCGGCACAGCTCGAGCTCGGCGGCGCGGACGTCGCTCCCCTGCTCGCCGGCCAGCGCGGCCGCCACCGCGGCGCGGGCCTCGGCCGCCGGGATCCCCTCCCCCTGGAGCTTCCGCTCGGCCATACGCGGCCCGAGCCGGCCGGGGGCGACCAGCGCCCGGGCGCGGGCGCGGGCGTAGGCGGCGTCGTCGAGGTAGCCGAGCCCCCGGAGCCAGTCGACGGTGGCGTCGGCCTCCGCCTCGAGCGCGTCTCGCCCGAGCCGCGCGCGGATCTGCGCCTCGGTCCGCGCGCGGGCGGCGAGCTGGCGGAGGGCGATCGCCCGGGCGCGGGCGCGGGGAGAGCCTTCGGCCATCGCCGCCGATCAGAACCGCTCGATCTTGAAGTCGTCGTCCGGGCTGGCCGGGCCGGCCGGCTTCGGCACCGCCCCGCGCGGCGGCGGGTGCGCCCCGGGCGCGCCCGCGGCGGGCGCCGCCGGCCGGATGGCCGGTCCGCCGGGCCCGACGGCCGCGCCGCGCGGCTCGGCGGGCCGCTCGAAGGAGTCCCACTTCGAGTCCGAGGTGCCGCTCACGCCCGAGACGCGCAGCGCGAAGTCGTCCGGGTTGGTGGCCTGGCGGAGCGCCTCCTCGTAGGTGATGAGCTGCGAGCGGAGCAGCGCCATGAGGGACTGGTCGAAGGTCTGCATCCCGTAGGTCGTGTGGCCCTGCGAGATGGCGTCGGGGATCTCCTTGGTCCGGTCCTTGTCCTCGATGAGCTCGCGCACGCGGGCGGTGGCGAGGAGCACCTCGATGGCCGGCACCCGCCCCTTGCCGTCGGCGCGCGGCACGAGCCGCTGGCTGATGACCGCCTTGAGCACCGAGCCGAGCTGGAGCCGCACCTGCTTCTGCTGGTAGGGCGGGAAGGCGGAGATGATGCGGTTGATGGTCTCGGTGGCGTCGAGGGTGTGCAGCGTCGACATCACCAGGTGGCCGGTCTCGGCGGCGGTCAGGGCGGTCTCGATGGTCTCGAGGTCGCGCATCTCGCCCACCAGGATCACGTCGGGGTCCTGCCGCAGCGCGCTCTTCAGCGCCTGCCCGAAGCTCATCGTGTCCACCCCGACCTCGCGCTGGTTCACGATCGAGCGCTTGTCGCGGATGAGGAACTCGATGGGGTCCTCGATGGTCATGATGTGGCAGGTCTCGGTCGCGTTGATGTGGTCGATCATCGCCGCGAGCGTGGTGGACTTGCCGGAGCCGGTGGTGCCGGTGACGAGGACCAGGCCGCGCTGCTCCCCGGCCACGCGCTCCAGGATGCGCGGCAGCATGAGCTGCTCGATCGTCTGGATCTTGAACGGGATCACGCGCAGCACCACGCCGATGGTCCCGCGCTGCTGGAACACGTTCACGCGGAAGCGGCCGAGGCCCGGCACGCCGTAGGCGAGATCGACCTCGCTGGTCTGCTCGTACTTGGTCCGCTGGTACTCGTTCATGAGCCCGAAGCCCATGCGGGCGACCTCCTCGGGCGGGAGGCGGCGGGCGTCGCGGAGCGGCACGAGCGATCCATCCACCCGGAACATGGGCGGGAGCCCCGCCTTCAGGTGGATGTCGGAGGCGCCGGCGCGCAGCGCGACCTGCAGGATCTCGTTCAGTTCCATCGCGGCCCCGAGCGTAGCACCGCGATCGGAGGGGATCCAACGCGCGGCGGCCGCGAGGCGGGGGCGCGGGGGCCCCGGCGCGCGGCGGCACGAGGCGAGCCCCCGCGGGCGAGCGCGGACCGGCGGCGAGCCGGAACGCGACACGGCCGGCGCCGCGTGAGCGGGCCGGCCGTGGGAGAGGCGCTCTGCGCAGCCGGCGAGGAGCGGGCGGCGCGTGCTCAGCCGGCAAGGAGCGCCGGCGTGCGTAATCGGCAGGGAGCGGCCGGGGCACATTTCGCTGCGCGAAAAGTGCCCAGGCCGGGTTTCGGATTCCGATTACCGCTTCGAGAACTGGAAGCGCTTGCGGGCGCCCGGACGACCGTACTTCTTGCGCTCGACGGCGCGCGCGTCGCGGGTCATGAAGCCGGCCTTCTTGAGGACCGGGCGGAACTCGGCGTTCAGCTCGCAGAGCGCGCGGCTGATGCCGTGGCGGATGGCGCCGGCCTGGCCGGAGAGCCCGCCGCCGTTCGCGTTCACGAACACGTCGACCTTGCCGAGCTGATCGACGAGCTTGAGCGGCTCGACCAGGATCATCTTCGAGGTCTCGCGGCCGAAGTACTCGTCCATCGAGCGGCCGTTGATCGTGATGTTGCCCGTGCCCGGGGCGAGGCGCACGCGCGCGACCGCCTCCTTGCGGCGGCCGACGGTCTGGTTCAGCTGGGTAGCCATCGATTGTCCTTACTGCGCGAGGTTCAGCGCCTCGGGCTTCTGGGCGGCGTGCGGGTGGGTGTCGCCCGCGTAGACCTTGAGCTTCGTCATCATCTGCCGGCCGAGAGTGCTGCGCGGGAGCATCCGGCGCACGGCGTTCAGCAGGAGGTCCTCGGGGTGCTTGGCGCGGAGCTTGTCCATCGGCGTCTGCTTGGCGCCGCCCGGGTGCATCGAGTGGGTGAAGAAGGTCTTGTCCGTCTCCTTCTTCCCGGTGAACCGGACCTTCCCGGCGTTCACGACCACCACGAAGTCGCCCGTGTCGATCGACGGCGTGTAGGTCGGCTTGTGCTTGCCCTTGAGGATCGAGGCGATGCGGGTCGCGGCGCGGCCGACGGTGAGATCGGTGGCGTCGACGACCCACCACTTCCGACCGTTCAAGGCCTCTGCGCGGGTGGCGCTGTGCGTGGTGCCTTTGGACATGATAACCCTGCGAAATCCCGAAATTGGAGAACGCGCCTTTTAGAGGAGGGGCGCGCGCTTGTCAAGCGTCTTCGCCCCTGCCCGGACCCGCCGCGCACGGCGCAACCGCGGCCCGGAAACCTGGAAAACGCGGCGCAATCTAGCGGGTTCGGACCGCCGCCACAAGGGCAACCGCGCGGCGCCTCCCTTCCCGAGGGGGAGCTGCCCCGATCGACTCCCCACGAGGGTCGGCCGATCTGGCGGGGATCGGCGAGGCGGCGAACGCCGTCCCACCCTCTGGATCAGCCTCGCCCGAGCCGGGCGCGGAGGCTGGCCATCACGCTCTCGGTGTGCGCCGCCACCTCCTGCGGTTCCGGCAGCGCCTCCGGGTCCACCTGCTCGTGGGCGCCGGCGGGGAGGTCGTCCAGGAACCGCGACGGCGTCCTCGGCAGGAGCTTGCCGCGCTTGGTCCGCGCCGCGACGCGGGTGAGGTAGAGCCGCTCCCGCGCCCGGGTGATGCCCACGTAGGCGAGCCGCCGCTCCTCGTCGAGGTCGCGCGCCTCCCCCTGGATGCCGGCGCTGGGCAGGTAGTCCTCCTCCACCCCGACCAGGAACACCACCGGGAACTCGAGCCCCTTCGCGGAGTGGAGCGTCATGAGGGAGATGCCGCCCTCGCCGCTCGGGTCCTCCTCCTCGCGCGAGTCGAGGGCCAGGCGCTGCAGCCAGGCGGCGAGCGACGGGCGCGCGGTGCGGCGGACGTGGCCCTCCAGCGAGCGGAGCAGCCCGTCGAGCGCGTCGACCTTGCGCGAGCCGGCCGCGAGCGACTGCACGCTGGCCCGAACGTGCGTGTAGAGGTCCACCTCCGCCACCAGGGCCCGAGCCGTCTCGGCCACGTCGCCCTGGCGGAAGCGGGCGCGGTACCTCTCGACCAGCGCGACGAACCCGGCCATCCGCTCGGCGGCCCCGCGCGGCAGGCCGGGCACCTCCGCGGCGCGGCGGAGCGCCTCGAAGAGGTGGAGCTCGTGCGCCAGCGCGAAGTCGTGGACCCGCTCGAGGGAGGTGTCGCCGATGCCGCGGGCCGGCACGTTCACCACGCGCGAGAGGGACACGTCGTCCTCGGGCTGCACGCAGAGCTTCAGGTAGGCGAGCAGGTCGCGGACCTCGGTGCGATCGAAGAAGGCCGGGCCGCCGTGCACCAGGTACGGCATCGACGCCTCGCGGAAGGCCTCCTCGAACGGCCGCGCCAGGGCGTTCAGCCGGAACAGCACCGCGAAGTGGCTCCAGGGCCGGCCCTCGCCGCGCTGGCGGGCGATCTCCTCGGCCACGAAGCGGGCCTCGTCCTCCTCCTCGGAGAGCGCCACCACCCGCACCGGCTCGCCCGGGCCCGCCTCGGTGAAGAGCGCCTTCGGCTTGCGGTGCGCGTTCTTCGAGATCACCCCGTTGGCGCAGGCGAGGATGTGGCCGGTGGAGCGGTAGTTCTGCTCGAGCCGGACCTCCCGCGCGCCGGGGAAGTGGCGGTCGAAGCGGAGGATGTTCCGCACCTCGGCGCCGCGCCAGCCGTAGATGGCCTGGTCGTCGTCGCCGACCGCGCACACGTTCCGCCGAACGCCGGCGAGGTGCTTCAGGAGCTCGAGCTGGGCAAGGTTGGTGTCCTGGTACTCGTCCACCAGCAGGTGGCGGAAGCGGTCCTGGTAGCGCGCCCGGAGCGCCGCGTCCTTCCCGAGGAGCTCCACCGGGCGCGCGATCAGGTCGTCGAAGTCGACCGCCCGCATGGCGCGGAGCGACCGCTCGTAGCGGGGGAAGACCTCGGCCGAGACGAGGTCGTAGTCGTCCCCCTGCCCCGCCGCCTTCACCGCGATCCGCCTGCGGCCGGCGTTCTTGGCCGCCGAGATCCGCGAGAGCACGCGGTGTGCGTCGAACTTCCGGTCGTCGATGCTCACCTCGCGCATGCAGCGCTTCACCAGCGCGAGCTGATCCCCGGCGTCGCAGATGGCGAAGCGCCGGGGCAGGCCGGCCGCCTCGTGCTCCTGCTGCAGCAGCCACAGCCCCAGGCTGTGGAAGGTGGAGACGAAGACGTCCACGCCGGGGGGGCCGGCCAGCGAGGCCACCCGCTCGCGCATCTCGCCCGCGGCCTTGTTGGTGAACGTGACCGCCAGCACCTGCTCGGGATCGACGCCCTGCACCAGGAGGTAGGCCACCCGGTGGGCGATGACGCGGGTCTTGCCCGATCCCGCCCCGGCCAGCACCAGCAGCGGGCCCTCGACGGTCATCACCGCCTCGCGCTGCGGCGGGTTGAGGGTGGAGAGGTCGAGCATGAGGGGGGCGCCGTATCTGGCACGCGCCCGCGGCGAGGACAAGGCTTGAAATTCGGTTGGGATAGAATCCGTGCGTGCTCGCCCCCGCCCCGTCCTGCCGTCCCCGCCAGCGCATCGCGGCGCGCGGCCGGCCCTTCGAGGATCCGGGCTGCGCCGGCTGCGCGCAGCTGGGGATGCTGCGGACGCTCCGCCGGGCGAGCCTGGCCGTCGAGGGCGGGCTCGGCTGCGAGCGGGTGGCGCGGATCGAGCCCCGCGGCGCCGGGCGGTCCGCGCTCGTGGTGGGCGCCGCCGCCGCCCTGGGCGCCGCGCCGGGGCTCCTCGCCGCGAGCCGGACCCGGCGCCTCCTGGTGGTGGCCGACCGCGGCGGCCCGGCCCGCACCGACGCGGTGGCGCGGGCGCTCGGCGCGGCGGGCGCCGAGGTGCTCCCGCTCGCGCCCGACCGCGCCGAGCCGCTCGAGCGCGCGCTGGCCAGGGACTTCCCCGCAGGGCGGGCGGTGGCAGTGGTCTCGCTCGCGCCGTGCGCCCGCGGCGCTCCGCGCGCACCGCCGCTGTCGGTGCTGCCCTCCCGCTGCTCGCGCTGCGGCGCCTGCCTCGGCCTCGGGTGCGTGGCGCTCTCCGACCCGGGCGGCGAGTCGATCGAGATCTCCCCGGCGCTCTGCCGCGGGTGCGGGCGGTGCGCGCCGCTCTGCCGCGGGCGCGCCATCGTCGCGCCCTGACCGCTCACGACCGCAGCTCGTGCGCGGCCGAGGGCGCGGAGAGCTCGCCGTGCGCGCGGGACAGCGGCGCCCCGACGCCGGCCGCCACCCACGCCCACAGGCTGGCCCACACCACCAGGATCAGGGCGCCTCCGAGGAGGTCCCGCACCGTCTGCCACCGCTCGCGCCACGTCAGCCCTGCGCGTCCATCCAGCCGAAGCCTCGTCATGGCCTTCTCCGTCGAGCCTTAACCTGCATGATGCCGGTAAGGTGGTTATAGATATGGCGGTGGCGTTCTAACCTGTCAAGTGGCATCATGGTGGTTAATGGCCGATACCCCCTCCAGGACTCCGGGCTTCAAGTTCGACCTCTCCGGCGGACGCCTCTGCCTCGACCTCGTCAACACGGTGGGCGGCATGCGCGGCGTGCGGCCGAAGGAGCGGCTGGACGCCTACGCCGACCTGGTGGAGTTCGCCCGCCAGACCGGCGGGCTGGACGACGCCCGCGCCCGCAGGCTCCTCGCCGAGGCGCGCCGGCGGCCCGCCGAGGCCGAGGCCGTGCTGCGCGGCGCGAAGGAGCTGCGCGAGGCCCTCTACCGGATCTTCCTGGCGCGGGCCCGCGGCGAGCCGGCCGCGGACGCCGACCTGGAGCGGCTCTCGCTGGCGCTCGGCGCCGCGCTCGCGCACCGGCGGCTCGCGCGGCGGGGCGACGCGGTCGAGCTCTCGTGGGACGACGCGCCGGCGCTCGACGCGCCGCTCTGGCCGGCGGTGGCGTCGGCCGCCGAGCTGCTCGCGTCGCCGGACGAGGCGGGGCGCGTGCGGGTGTGCGGGATGTTCGACGACGCGGAGTGCAGCTGGCTCTTCGTCGACGAGAGCCGGGCCGGCACGCGGCGCTGGTGCTCCATGCAGGACTGCGGCAACCGGGCCAAGGCGCGCCGCCACCAGCACCGCCTGAAGGAGCGGCGGTGACCGCCGCGCGGCCGGACCGCGGTCAGGCCGGCGCGAGGAGCCGGAGCGCCCGCGCCAGGTCCTCCGGCGTCGGGGCGCGCACGTCGACGCGCGGACCGCCGTCGGGCGGCGGGAAGGCGAGCCGCTCGGCGTGGAGCGCCTGGCGCGCGATGGCCTCCGGGGCACGCCGTAGGTGGCGTCGCCCAGCACCGGGAAGCCGGCCTCCGCCGAGCTGCACGCGGATCTGGTGGGTGCGCCCCGTCTCCAGGCGTACCCGGAGCAGCGCCGCGCCGCGGAGCCGCGCTCGACCGCGAAGGAGAGCCGCGCGCGCCGCGCCGAGGGGACGCGGGTGGTGAAGCGTCGAGGGTCGACCGGGTCGCGCGCGTAGGGCGTGTCGAGGCGCCCCTCGGCCGGCGGCGAGCCCGCCACGATGGCCAGGTACTCCTTCAGCACCTGTCCGGCCTCGAACGCGCGCCCGCAGCGCCGCCAGCGCCCGGTCGTGGCGGGCGAGGAGCAGCGCGCCGCTCGTGTCGCGGTCGAGCCGGTGCGGGAGCCCCGGCGCGGCGCGGCCGCCGACGTCGAAGGCGCCGAGCCGGCTCGCGGCGATGATCACCGATGGTGAGGCCGGGCCGGCCGGCTCGACCGCCAGCCCGGCCGGCTTGCAGATCGACGAGGCAGTCGGCGTCGTCGTGCAGGACGGCGAGCTCCGGCCCGACCGCGGCGCCACCGCGCGCGGCGCGGAGCGCTCCACCGCCACCTCCTCGCCGCCGAAGAGCTTCCGGTGCGGAGAGCAGGTCTTGCCGCGGATGCGCACCCTCCCCGCCTCGACCAGCGCCCGCGCGCGCTCGACCGGCAGCGCCAGGGCGGCCGCGAGGAAGCGATCGAGCCGCTCGACGGCCGCATCGCGCGGCACGATCAGCACCTCGCGCCGCGACGGCGCGACCTCCGCTCGCAGGCCGGCCGGGACGCGCCCGGCGTGACGGCGTGCGGTGGGGCGCTTCGGGATCTTGGAGGAGGTCACCGGGGCGAAGCTCTACTACGTGCCGCGCGCCCGGGCCATCGGCCGGGGCTGGCCCGGGGACGGGACAGGGCCCTCACCTCCCCGCCGACGCGGGCTTCTTCTCGTTCCCGTCCGCGTCCACCGCCGGATCTCCCCGAGCTTCGAGCTCGCGCAGGCCGGGCTCGATGCTGGCCCGATCGCCGACGATCACCCAGGTGAGCCGGTCCGGGATCGAGCAGCTCGGCGGCGCGCGCGAGGTCCTTCGCCGCGAGCGCCGGCACCTTCCCCGGGTAGGCGTCGAAGTAGCGGTCGTCGAAGCCGAACCGGACGATCTGCGCGATGGAGGCGCACCACCGCGCGCGAGGTCTCCCAGCTGCCCGGGAGCGCCAGCGTGAGCGTCGCCGCGCGCCATGGCGACCTCGTCGGCCGTGGGGCCCCGGTCGCCGCGGATGCCGCGCAGCTCCTTCCGCAGCTCGACTGCACGGTCTCCTTGGTCTTGTCGGCCTGCACCGGCGCGAGGGCGAGGAACGGCCGTGGCCCGCGCGCGTCGAAGAGCGTGGTGCGCGCGCCGTACGACCAGTGCTTCGTCCTCGCGCAGGTTCATGTTGAGGCGGGAGGTGAAGGCGCCGCCGAGCACGGTGTTCATGGCGCGTCTGCGCGATCTCCTGCGGGTTCGCGCGCGGCGGCGCCAGCTGCCCGGCGATCACGACCGTCTGGATCGAGCCCGGGCGGTCGAGCAGGTACACGCGCGGCGCCGGCGGGCGGCGGGACCGGCGCGAGGTTCTTCCTCGGCACCTCCGCCGCCTCCAGCCCGCCGAGCAGCCGCTCCAGCCGCGGGACGATCTCCTTCGCCGTGGTGTCCCCCACCACCACCAGCGTGGCGTTGTTGGGCCGGACCCAGGTCTGGTGCCACCGCGCCGACGTCGTCGCGGGTCAGCTTCGCCACCGACGCCGTCGTGCCGGAGCCGGTGAGCGGGGTCGCGTAGGCGTGCCCCTCGCCGAAGAGGAGCCGGGGCAGGATCCGCTGGGCCGCCGTGACGGGCTGCACCGCCTCCTGCTGCAGGGTGGCCAGCTGCTGGGCCTTGAGCCGCTCGAAGTCGGCCTCGGGGAAGATCGGGTTCAGCACCACGTCGGCGAGGAGCGCCAGGGAGCGGATCGAGGTTCGCGCGGAGCGCCGACATCGAGACCACGCTGGTGTCGAGGTTGGAGGCGGTCTCGAGCCGGGCGCCCAGGCGCTGGAGCTGCGTCCGAGATGGCCAGCGCCGAGCGGGTGCGCGTCCCCTCGTCGAGCATGGCGGCGGCGAGCTTCGCCTCGCCCGGCGCGCCCAGCTGATCCGACGCGTAGCCCGCGTCCACCAGCAGGTCGAGCTGCACGTCGGGCACGGCGTGGCGCTCGGCCACGAGGACGGTGAGGCCGTTCGAGAGCTTCTGGCGGGAGAAGGCGGGGAAGGCCGGCACCGGGACGGCGGCGGGCTCGGGGCGCTTCGCGCGGTCCACGCCGGTGGCCGCCGCCTGCCGGTCCGGGAACGGCACCACCGTGAGGACGTAGACGCCGTCCGACAGCCAGCGGCGGGCGGCGTCGCGCACCTCCGCCGCGGCGGCCGACCGGACGCGCCCGAGCCGCACCTTGTAGAAGTCCGGCGAGCCCCCGTAGACCTGGCTCTCCGCGAGCACGTCCGACTTCCCGCCGAATCCGCCGATCCGCTCGACGCCGCGCACGAAGGCGGCCAGGCGCGCGGTCTTGGCGCGGACCAGCTCGTCGGCGGTGGGGCCGCCGGCGGTGAAGCGGGCCAGCTCCTCCCGGATCGCCTTCTCCACCTGGGCGGGGTCTCCGCCCGGCTTGACGGTGGCCTCGACGTAGAAGGTCGAGCCGATCTCCGCGGTGCCGCCGCTGGCCGAGACGTCGGTCGCGATCTGCTCGTCGTAGACCAGCCGCCTGTACAGCCGCGAGGTCTTGCCGGAGGCGATCACGCGCGCGGCGAGGTCGAGGTGATCGTCGTCGGCCGTGCCCCACGCCGGCGTGTTCCAGACCAGGTGGACGCGGGCCTGCGGGACGCGATCCTGCAGCACCTGCCGCTGCTCGCCGGCGCGCTTCGCCACCCAGGCCTCCTGCCTGGGGACGGGCGGGCCGGGCGGAATGTCGCCGAAGTACCGCTCGACCCGGGCCTTCACGTCCTCCGGCTTCACGTCACCGGCCACCACCAGCACCGCGTTCGCGGCGCCGTAGTAGGTGCGGAACCACGCCTTCACGTCGTCCAGCGAGGCGGCGTTCAGGTCCTCCATGGACCCGATGACCGTCCAGGAGTAGGGGTGGCCCCTCGGGTAGATCGACGGCGTCATCACGTCGTCCACCAGGCCGTAGGGCTGGTTCTCCCGCTGGCGCTTCTCGTTCTGGACCACCCCGCGCTGCTCGTCGAGCCTGGCCTGGGTGATGGCGCCGAGCAGGTGGCCCATCCGGTCGGACTCCATCCAGAGGACCGTGTCGAGCGCCGACACCGGCACGTTCTGGAAGTAGTTGGTCCGGTCGTTGTTGGTGGTGCCGTTCAGGTCGGTCGCGCCGATCCGCTCGAGGACCTTGAACCAGTCGTCGTCGAAGTGCTCCGAGCCGTTGAACATCAGGTGCTCGAAGAGGTGGGCGAAGCCGGTCTTGCCCTGCTGCTCGTTCTTCGAGCCCACGTGGTACCAGACGTTCACCGCGACGATGGGGGCCTTGTGGTCCTCGTGCACCACCAGCGTGAGGCCGTTCGGCAGCACGTGGCGGACGAATGGGATGTCCGGGATCTCGGGGAGCCGCGGCCCGGCCTCCGCGGCGGTGGCCGGCGCCCCGCCCAGGGCAGCCGGGAGGAGCAGGAGGACGGCGGCGAGGCGAGCGAGCATGGAAGGGGCTCCCGGTCGGGTTCGTGCGGAGAGGTCGGGATTCTTATGTGAGCCGCGAGCGCCCTCACGGCCTCGTTCGGGGCGCGGCGACCTGCCGCGGACGAGCGCTCAGCCGGTGCGCCGACAGCTGTTTTCGAGGCGCTTCACGAACGTCGAGGGGGCGCCGGCGCGTGTAGTCGGTGCTCCCACTTTCTCATCTGGCCTTCACGCACGGTTAGTGTGAGCACCCGCGCGGCATCGTGGTAATCCTCCTCGCCCGCGGCCGCTCAGCCTCCATGCGATCCCTCTCCCTCGAGCTGAAGCTCAACTTCGTGATCGCCGTCGCCCTGCTCGGCGCCGCCCTCGCCGGCGCCTGGATGTCGGGCCTGGTCGTGGAGCGCAGCGTGGAGGAGGCGAGCGCCTCGGCGCTGCGCACGGCGGCCGAGGCGTTCGCCGCGCAGGAGCGCGCCGAAATCGAGAAGCTCGCCTCGACGCTCGACGCCCTGCTCGCGCACGACGAGCTCCGCAAGGCGTTCGTGGCGCGCGATCGGGTGCGCCTGCTCGATCTCGCCGCGCCGCTCTTCGAGACCATGCGCGAGCGGGACCGGATCACGCACTGGTACTTCATAGAGCCGGAGCCGTCGCAGGCGGTGTTCCTGAGGGTGCACCAGCCTCAGCTCTTCGGGGATCGCGTCGAGCGCGCCACCTTCCTGAAGGCCAAGGCCACGCGCGACCTCGGCGCCGGCAAGGAGCTCGGCCTGACCGCCTTCGCGCTGCGGGCGGTGCGGCCCTGGGTGGTGGACGGGAAGCTGATCGGCTACGTCGAGCTGGCCGAGGAGATCGATCACTTCCTCACCGCGCTCAAGTCCCGCACCGGCGACGAGTACGGGCTGCTCGTGAAGAAGCGGTTCCTGGACGAGGCGGCCTGGGCCAAGGTGCTCGGGCCGCGCGCCAACACCTGGAACGACCGGCCCGAGGTGGTGGTGGTGGACACCACCACCTTCACCGAGGGCATCATCGACTACCAGGGCGACCTCGAGGCGCTCCCCGACGGCGGGGTGCCCCTCGGCGCGGTGCTGCGCGACGACGCCGCCGTGATGCGCGGGCTCTTCCCGGTGCGCGACGCGAGCGACCGCATCGTGGGCGGGCTCTTCGTCCTCCACGACTTCACCGCGCAGCACGCCGCCGCCCAGGGCGCGACGCGGCGGTTCTGGATGATGCTGGTCGGCCTGGCCACGCTGGTCGCGGCGGTCCTGAGCGGCGTCCTGCACCTGCTCGTCTTCTCGCGCCTGGCCCAGCTCCGCCGCCGGCTCGAGGCACGGGCGGCGGCCGAGGGCCTCCCGCCCGGTCGGGTGATCCAGGCGTCCGACGACGAGGTGAGCCGGCTCGAGTCCCTCCTCGAGCGCGCCATCTTCCCGAGCCGCGGCCGCGACGAACCGCCGCGCGACGTGAAGCCACCGCCCCCGCGCGGTTGACCGTTCGCAAAGACTCGATCGGGACGCCGGGCGCATGCTGCCGCGCAGGGAGTGACGAGCTGCGTCTGCGGCTGAACGGGGAAGATGGGGGATTCGCCCGCAGCATCCGAGGTTCGAGCCGGAGGGCCACCGCCCTCGACCGGGGCGCGGCTGGACATCCCCGTCCCGTTCCCGCACCGCCTCTCGACCAAGGTCCTCGGCGCGGTGGCGCTGCTCGCGGTCGCGGCGCTCGCCGCGGTCTGGATCGCGGAGCGGCGGTTCTCGAACCACATGGTGACCGAGGTCGGGCGCTCCACCGCGGTGCTCGGCGACGCCATCCAGGCCGCGACGAAGGCGTCCATGCTGGCGGCCGCCCCCGGCCACGGGTACGAGGAGCTCCAGGACATCGCCGCGCTGCAGGGGATCGACCTGGTCCGGGTGCTCGACAAGCGCGGGCGCGTGCGCTTCTCCACCGACGCCGCCGAGATCGGCGCGGTGGTGGGCAAGGAGAACCCCGCCTGCGCCTCCTGCCACGAGGGCCGCGCGCAGCCGCTCTCGCGCACCGCCCCCGACGCCCGGCAGCGCATCGAGACCGGCCCCGCGGGGCGCCGCCTGGTGATGGTGTCGCCCATCGCCAACGACCGGAGCTGCGCGACCTCCTGGTGCCACGTCCACCCGCAGGGACGGCAGGTGCTGGGCCTGCTCGAGCTCGGCGTGTCGCTCGATCGGATCGAGTCGGGCGTGGTCTCCTTCCGGCGCGGCTACCTCGCGCTCCTCGCCCTCACCATCGTGGCGGTGACCGGGCTCCTCTACCTGTTCCTCCGCTCGGAGATCCTGGCGCCGGTGGCGGCGCTGATGGAGGGGACCCGGCGCGTGGCGCGGGATCAGCTCGACTTCGAGGTGCGGGTCCAGTCGCAGGGCGAGATGGGGCGGCTGGCGTCCGCCTTCAACGACATGACCCGCTCGGTGAGCCGGCTGGAGGACGAGCTGAACGCGCTGCTCGCCAACCTCGAGGAGCAGGTCGAGGCGCGCACGTCCGACCTGCGCGCCGCGCAGGAGCAGCTGGTGCGGACCGAGAAGCTGTCCTCGCTCGGCAAGCTGTCCGCCTCGGTCGCGCACGAGATCAACAACCCGCTGGCCGGCATCCTCACCTTCGCGAAGCTGGTCTCCAGGACGCTGGCCGAGGGGCCGCCCGACGACGCCCGCCGGGCGGTGCTGCAGCGGAACCTCGGGCTGGTGGAGCGCGAGGCGCAGCGCTGCAGCGCCATCGTCCGCAACCTGCTCGACTTCGCCCGCGAGCGGCCCATGTCCGTGAAGCCGGTGGACGTGAACGGAGCGGTGGAGGAGGCGCTCTCGCTCATCGCGAACCAGGTGTCGATCCAGGGCACCACCATCGAGCGCGCCCTGACGCCGCTCCCGCCGGTGATGGCCGACTACGGGCAGCTCCGCCAGGCCTTCGTCAACGTGGCCATGAACGCCTGCGAGGCCATGGGCCGGGGCGGCCACCTCCGGATCGCCTCGCGCGTGGTCGAGGGCGAGGTCGAGCTCACCTTCGCCGACACCGGCCCCGGCATGCCCGCGGAGCTGGTGAACCGGATCTTCGACCCCTTCTTCACCACCAAGGAGAAGGGGACCGGCCTCGGCCTCTCGGTGGTGTACGGGATCGTGCAGCGGCACGACGGCACGATCCAGGTCGACAGCGTCGAGGGCCAGGGCACCACCTTCACGTTCCGTCTCCCCGCCGCGCCCGCCGAGGCCGCGCCCGAGCACGCGCCGGGGACCGCCGCCGGAGCGTGACGGCACCCTCCACGACGGAGCAGGGTCCCGGTGGCGCGCGAGGCCCGCCCGGCGGCCCGGCGCGGGCTACTATCAGCGAGTGACCCGCCCCGTCGTCACCCTCGACCGCGTCGACGTGCGCCTGGGCGGCGCGCCGGTCCTCACCGGCGTCTCGCTCGAGCTCCGGGCCGGCGAGGGGCTCGCCGTCCTCGGCCGGAACGGCTCGGGGAAGTCCACCCTGCTGCGCCTCCTCCGCGGCGAGGTCTGGCCCCACCCGTCGAGCGCAGGGCGCCGCCTCTTCCACGGTCCGGACGGCGCGTGGGAGAGCCCCATCGGCGTCCGCGACCGGCTGGCCCGCGTGGCCCCCGAGGCCCAGGACGCCTACGTGCGGAGCGACTGGGACCTGCCAGTCGAGGCGGTGATCCGCTCGGGCTTCTTCGACGCGCTCTGGCCCTCGGAGGCGGCCTCCCCCGGACAGGCGGCGCGCGTGCGGGAGGTGGCGGCGGCGCTCGGGGTGGACCACCTGCTCGGCCGGTCCATCCTCGAGCTCTCGCGCGGCGAGGGGCGGCGGGTGCTGCTCGCCCGCGCGCTGGCGCCTCGCCCCGAGGCGCTCCTGCTCGACGAGGCCTGCGACGGCCTCGACGCGGCCGCCCGCGCGGGGCTCCTCGAGCTCCTCTCCGGGATCGCGCGGGGCGGTACCGCGCTGGTGATGGCCACGCACCGGCCGGAGGAGATCGTCCCCGAGATCCGGCGGGCGGTCCTGCTCGAGCACGGCGGATCGTGTGGGCCGGGGCCCGCGACGCGCTGCCCGCCGCGCCCGCCCCTCCCCGCCGCGAGGACGGCGAGGCGCCGCCGGCCGGGCCCGCCCGCGCGCGGCCGGTCCTCTTCGCGGTGCGCCGCGCCACCGTCCTGGTGGAGGGCCGCGCCGTGCTCCGCGAGGTGGACTGGACGATTCGCGCCGGCGAGCGGTGGGTCGTCACCGGCGCGAACGGCGCCGGCAAGTCCACCCTGCTCAGGCTCCTGGCCGGCGAGGAGCAGCCCGCCACCGGCGCGGTGGAGCGGCTCGGGCTCGGCCCGCGGAGCGGCGCCGAGGCGCTGCGCGGGCGGATTGGGGCGGTCTCGCCCGAGCTGCAGGCGCGCCACCGGCTCGACGCCACCGGCGCTTCGGTGGTGCTGTCCGGGTTCGCGGGCACCATCGGGCTCGCCGTCGAGCCGACCGGCGCGCAGCGGGCCGCGGCGGCCGCGGCGGCGGCGCGGCTCGGGGTGCTCGACCTGCTCGACCGGCACGTGCTCTCCCTCTCCTACGGCGAGCTCCGCAAGCTGCTCCTCGCCCGGGCGCTCGCGCCCGGCCCGGAGGTGCTGCTGCTCGACGAGCCGCTGGCGGGGCTCGATCCGGCCGCGCGGGCGTGGACGCTGCGCGTGCTCGACGAGGCGGGCCTGACCGGCGCGGCGATCGTGGCGGTGTCGCACCACGCCGACGAGCTGCCGGGAGGAGCGGACGGGGTGGCGTTCCTGGAGGGCGGACGGCTCCGTGGCGTCCCGGCCGGCGCTGGCGTATCTCCACCGTGATGATCCCCGCCCTCCTCGCCGCCCTGCTCGCCGCCGCCCCCCGCCCCGCGCTCCTCCTCGCCCCGACCGCGGCCCGCCCCGGCGACGCCGTGCTGGTCCGGGTGACCGGCGCCGGACCGCGCGCCCCGCCCACCGGCACCCTCGCGGCCCGGCCGCTCACCTTCTGGCGCGCGGGCGGGGAGTGGCGCGCGCTCTCGGCGCTCCCGCTCGAGACGCCGGTGGGCGAGGTCGCCGCGACGGTGGAGGTGGGGAGCGCGCGGCTCGCGGCCACGCTCGGGGTCGTCGAGCCGGGGTTCCCCGCCCGCGCCCTCTCGGTCCCGGCGCGGTACGTCGAGCCGCCCCCGGAGGTGAAGGCGCGCATCGCGGCCGACCGCGCCGCCTTCGCCGCCGCCTACCAGCGCCCCTTCGCGCCGCCGCGCTTCCGGGCCGGCTTCGGCTGGCCGCGCCGCGCCGGCACCTCCGGGCAGTTCGGCGATCGACGGGTGGTGAACGGCGAGAAGGAGACGGTGCACTACGGCCTCGACCTGCGCGGCGAGCGCGGCGCGCCGGTCGCCGCCGCCGCAGACGGCGAGGTGGCGGTGGTCCGCGACGCGTACATGTCCGGCCGGACGGTGGTCCTCTCGCACGGCGCGGGCGTGTTCACCCTCTACTTCCACCTCGACCGGATCCTGGTGCGGGCCGGACAGGTGGTGAAGCGCGGCCAGCGCATCGGCCGGGTGGGCTCGACCGGCCGCTCCACCGGCCCGCACCTCCACTGGAGCGCGCGGGTCGACGGGCTGCTGGTCGATCCGATCTCGCTCCTCTCCCTGGACTTCGCCCGCGGGACCGCCCCGGCGCGCGCGCCCCGGCCCGCCCCGGCGCCGGTGCCCGCGGCGCCGGCCGACGCGCCGGTCACGCCCACCGGCGAGCCGCCGCACGTCCCCGGGACCGGGACCGCCGCACCTCCACCCGCCGCGACCCAGGCGCCGGCGCCGACCCCCGGCGCTGCCCCGCCGCCCCCGGGCGCGCCCGCGACGACGCCCTGACGCCGGGGGCGCCGGGGCTCACTCCGCGCCGGCCAGGGTGGCCCGGATGACCTCGAGCATGCGGGCGAGCAGCGCCGGCGAGGCGGCCACGATGTCCCCGGACTCGAGCATGTCGTCGCCGCCGCGGAGATCGGTCACCGCCGCCCCCGCCTCGCGCACGAGGAGGATGCCGGCCGCGATGTCCCAGGGCTTGAGCCGCTGCTCCCAGAAGCCGTCGAGGCGACCGGCCGCGACGTAGGCGAGATCGAGCGCGGCGCTCCCCAGCCGCCGCACGCCGCGGGCCCGCCGCACGAACGCCCCGAACAGCCGGAGCGGGACCTCGTGGTTCACCTGGATGTCGTAGGGGAAGCCGGTCACGAGCAGCGCGCTCTCCACCTCGGCGCGCCCGGACGGGCGGAGCCGCTCCTCGCCCAGGAAGGCCCCCGCGCCGCGCGCGGCGGTGAAGAGCTCGTCCCGCAGCGGATCGTAGGTGGCCGCCGCGGCCAGCCCGCCCGCGTCGGCCACCGCGACGTTCACCGCGAACTGCGGGAGGCCGTGGGCGTAGTTGGTGGTGCCGTCCAGCGGATCGACCGCGAAGCGCAGCCCGCCCTCGCCGGCCCCGCTCCGGCCGGACTCCTCGGCCAGGATGCCCGCGCCCGGGAAGCGCGCGCGCAGGAACCCCAGCACCGCGGCCTCGCTGGCGCGGTCGGCGTCGGTGACGAGGTCGATCCGCCCCTTCAGCTCCACGGTCCGCGCCCCGCCGAAGCGCTCGCGCAGGACCGCCCCCCCGCGCCGCGCCGCCTCGGCGCAGGCCTCCCTCAGCTCGTTCGACTCCGCCACCTTGCCTCCTCCTGCCGCGGTTGGACCCGGGAGGATAACGGGAACGGCGCGCCGCCGCGCCGCGAAGGCGCCGGCGGGGCGGCGCTGCGCTACACTCAGGGGCATGCTCAAGTCCCTCGCCGTGCTGCGCGCGCTCTTCCTGGTCGCCATCGCCGGCTACACCGCGTGGGCGATGCCCTGGGTGACGAGCGTCGCCCGGACCTTCGACGAGCAGTACGCGCGCTGCTCCGGCAGCCTGGCGCAGATGATCAAGGCGGCCTGGATCGCCATCGCCTGGATCGCCTTCGAGACCGCGATCGGGTTCTGGATGTCGAGCCGCGAGGCACGGAGGCGGCTGCCGCCCGGCACGCCGCGCCCCGGCACCTCCGAGCCGCCCTTCGCCCCGCCGCCGCGCCGCTGAGCCCGAGGATGCGCCCGCGCGCGCTCCTGTACCGCCTGCGCTCCTGGCTCCACCGGCGGGAGATCTCGGTCTGGTACGACCCGCGCTACCGGCTGCCGCTCTCCGGCCTCGAGGCCGGCGCCGGGGTGGAGCCGCGCCGGGCCGACTTCGTCCGCTGGTGGCTGCGCGCGTGCGGGGCGGTCCCGAAGGGCGGGTTCCACGCGCCGCGCCGCATCTCGTACGAGGACCTGGCCCGCGTCCACGACGCCGACCTGCTCGAGTCGCTCGTCCACGCCGACACGCTGGCGCGGGTCTTCGCGGTGGACCCCTCCGACGTGCCGGTGGACGAGGTGATGACCACCATCCGGCTCGCCTGCGGGGGGACCCTGGCGGCCGCCCGCGAGACGCTGCGGACCGCGCGCGCCCGGCGCTCAACCTGCTCGGCGGGTTCCACCACGCCGCCCCCGGCGCGGCGGGCGGGTTCTGCCCGGTGAACGACATCGCGGTGGCGGTGGCGGTGCTGCGCGCGGAGGGGCTTCGGCGGCCGCGTGGTGGTGCTCGACCTGGACGCCCACCCGCCCGACGGCACCGACGCCTGCCTCGCGGAGCGACCCCGACCGCTGGATCGGGTCGCTCTCCGGCTCGGACTGGGGGCCGCTGCCGCGGGTGGACGAGACCGTGCTGCCGACCGGCGCGGGCGACGCCGCCTACCTCGAGGCGCTCGGCGCGCTGCTCGTCGCGCATGCCGCGGCCCGGCGCTCGCCTTCGTGATCGCGGGCGGCGACGTGCTGGCGGGGGACCGCTTCGGGCCGCCTCGGGCTCTCGCTGGACGGCGCGCGCGAGCGCGACCTGCGCGTCGCGGCCGAGCTGGAGGGCGTGCCGGCCGTGTGGCTCCCCGGCGGCGGCTACTCGTCGAAGGCGTGGCGGGTGCTGGCCGGCACCGGGATGGCGCTCGCGGCGGGCTCGCTCGAGCCCATCCCGGACGAGTACGATCCGCTCTCGGCGCGGTTCGCGGTGGTCTCGCGCCAGCTGTCCCCGAGCGACCTCGGCGACGCCGGCGAGATCACCACCGAGGACCTCGAGGAGGCGCTCGGCCTGCGCCCCCGGCGCCAGCGCCTCCTGCTCGGCTTCTACACCGCCGCCGGCATGGAGCACGCGCTCTTCCGCTACGGCGTGCTCGAGCAGCTCGAGCGCATGGGCTTCCGTCAGTTCCGGGTCGCCTTCGACCCGACCGGCATGGGCGAGCGGGTCCGGGTCCACGGGGAGGCGGACGGGGGTCGAGCACCTGCTGGTGGAGCTGGTGGTCGAGCGCCGGCGGGTGATGACGGTCGAGGTGCTCTACGTGCACTGGCTCTCGCTGCGCAACCCGCGCGCGCAGTTCAGCGAGCGGCGCCCGCGGCTGCCCGGGCAGGACGTGCCGGGCCTCGGGCTCGCGCGCGAGGCCGGCTGGATGCTGGCCCGGATGGCGATCCGGCTCGGCCTCGGCGGGGTGGTGTACCGGCCCTCGCACTACCACACCGCCTACCCGGCCCGGCACGCCTTCGCCTTCGTCGACCCGGAGCGGCAGGGGCGCTTCGAGGCGCTGGTGCGCGACCTCGCCGGCGTGCCGCTGCTCGAGGCCACCCAGGCGGTGAGCGAGGGGCGCGTCCTCATGAACGGCGAGCCCTACACCTGGGAGGCGGACGAGATGGCCTACTGGCTGCGCGAGTCGCCCTCCGAGCCGGGCGAGGTGGAGCGCGAGCGGGAGCGGGTGCGGTTCGAGGTCCTGCCGCGCCCGGACGGCGCGGGACGGCGTCAGCGCGGCTCCGCCAGCAGGCGCCTGACCTCGAGGCGCGAGCTTCTCGCCCTCCGCCGCGTCGAACCCGACGTGCACCGAGCGCACCACGCCGGCGCGGTCGACCACCCAGGTGGTGGGGAGCCGGCGAATGGCGAGCCGGTCACCCAGCGTGTCCCCGGCGCGGTCCCACAGGATGGGGAAGGAGACCGGGACCTCCTTCAGGAACGCGTCGAGCGAGGGACGCTCGTCGTCGAAGGAGATCGCCGTACACCGCGAGGCCCTCCGGACCGTGCTCGCGCGCGAGCCGCTCGAGCAGCGGCAGCTGCTCCCGGCACGGCTCGCACCAGCTGGCCCAGAAATCGACCACGCGCACCCGGCCCGCCGCGTCGCCGAGCCGCACCGCCCGCCCGGCCAGGTCGGCGGCGCCCACGCCGTCCACCCGCTGCCCGAGGGCCGGGGAGGCGGGGACGGGGAGCGGGTCGCGCCGCGGCGCAGCGCAATCGGCGAGGCGAGGACGACCAGGACGGCAGGTCGAGACATGCCGCGATTCTAAGGGGATCGCATCGGAGCGCGCCCGATGGGTCACCGCGCCCGGCCGTGAACGCGCGCTTCCGGCCAGCCGGCTTCACGATGCGTCATGGCCCGAGCGGTCCACGGCGATCCCTGGTGGGTTACGCCGCACGCCCGATTCGCCTGATCTGGAACAAGATTGCACGCGGCTGGCTGTGAGATCTTCCGCGCCGAACGCTGGCGCCGCGCGGAGCGGTGGCCGGTGCATGCCGAGACCCGCCGTCGAGGTGAGCTCCTGATGCGACACACACCCTCATCGCCGCCGTCCTCGCGCTGCTCGCCGGGTCGGGGGCGCGTGCCGACACGGTCGAGGTCTCCTCGACCACCCTGATCAGCGCCGGCCAGCAGACGCGCGACGGGCGCTCGGGCGAGCAAGCCCGACCTCGTCACCGTCGTGCCCGCCTACGAGATCCTGAGCATCTCCGCGCGCGACATCCGCACGCCCGTCACCGACGACCTGCAGCTGGTGATGTCGGGCTGGGGCTCCTACGACTTCGACCACCGGCGCTGGGACAACGGCACCGACTCGAGCCTCACCGGCGACCTCGTCACCGGGTACGTCCAGGGCCGGGTCCTCGACCGGGCGCTGACCCTGCGCCTCGGCCGCGCCCACGTCATGACCGGCGTGGCGCGGATGATCCAGCTCGACGGCGGCGAGGCCATCCTGGTGCTGCCGTACGGGTTCCGGGTCTCCGGCTACGCGGGCGCCCCGGTCGCGCAGCGCTTCGCCTCGCGCTCCGGCGGATCCGCAGCTGGAACCCCACCGGCGGCGACCTCGCCTACGGCGGCCGGGTGGCCTGGGCGCTGGCGGTCCCGGGCTCCGCCGGCAACGGCCTCGAGCTGGGCGCCTCCGCCAACGTGGTCGAGGACTCGGGCGACCCCGTCCGCCAGGAGGTGGGCGCCGACTTCCGGCTCCAGCCGCGCGCGGACGTCTCGATCACCGGCTTCGGCGCGTTCAGCCTCTACGACGATCGGTTCTCCGAGGCCAAGCTGATGGGTCGCTGGGCCCCGCCCACGGTCCGGGGCCTCGAGGTCTCGGCCGACTGGCGCTTCGTCGCGCCCGACCTGCTGCTGGCGCGGAACTCCATCCTGTCGGTGTTCTCCGCCTCCTCGCGCAACGAGTTCGGCGTGGGCGGGTCCTACCGGCTGGGCCGCGGCGTCACGATCGGCGGCGACTACCACCTGCAGCTCGAGCCGGGCGAGACCTCCACCTCGTCCGACTACCTCGGCCACGACGCCGCGGCGCGGCTCGACTGGGAGCACGGCGACACCGACGCGGGCGCCGAGCTCCTCTACCTCCGGGCGCTCGAGAACGGCTACGTCGCCGGCCGGCTCTACGGCAAGCAGACCTACGGCCGCTGCTTCGCGGCGGCGGACGTCCTGGCCCACTTCCTCCGCGAGGCCGTGAACGGGCAGGACTACTCGGTCACCGGCACGCTCTCCGTCGGCGCACAGCTGGCCCGCGGGTTCACCGCGGTGATCGCTGGCCGGGCCGGAGTCACCCCGTTCCTGGAGCAGACCTACGACGTCATGGCGAAGCTCGTCTACAACCAGACCTACCGCATGAAGGAGGTGCGCTGATGAACCGCCTCCTCGTCCTCGTCGCCGCCGGCCTCCTCGCGGCGGGGTGCACCAAGGGCGCCGCCAAGGCCGTCACGGCCGCCGCCCCGGAGCAGCCCGCCGTCGACTTCACGCACGAGCCGCACGTCGCGGCCCAGCTCGCCTGCACCGACTGTCACGAAGGGATCGACAAGGCCACCCGGCTCGAGGCCGGCGTCCGCCACGTCAAGGTCGCCTGCGGCGACTGCCACGACGACGACCGCAAGGACTTCAAGGTGCCGGCGCGGGTGAAGCCGGTGCGCTTCACCTTCTCCCACGCGAACCACCTCCCCAAGGTCAAGGACTGCAGCGCCTGCCACAAGGCGCTGCCGGAGATGGGCGACAAGGAGATCAAGTCGCCGCCCATGGCGGCCTGCACCTCCTGCCACAAGCACCAGCTCGACTTCCAGCAGGCCCGCTGCACCCCGTGCCACACCGACCTCAAGGGGATGAAGCCCGAGTCGGCGTTCGCCCACACCGGCGACTGGCTCCGCGCCCACGGCCGCTACGCCAGCCCCAGCGCCGAGAGCTGCGCCGCGTGCCACGACCAGACCTACTGCTCGGACTGCCACTCGGCGCAGACCGCGCCGGCGCGGCCGTCGATCGTCTTCCCCGAGGCGGTGAAGCGCGAGTTCATCCACCGGGGCGACTACGTCTCGCGCCACATGATCGAGGCGGGCGCCAACCCGGCCAGCTGCCGCAAGTGCCACGGGAGCCCGTTCTGCGACTCGTGCCACACCCAGCAGAACCTGACCCTGAAGACGCTCGACCCGCGCAACGTGCACCCGGCGGGCTGGGCCAACGACAAGTCGAGCGGCCACTTCCACGGCGACGCGGCCCGGCGGGACGTCGTCTCCTGCGCCGGCTGCCACGACAACGGCGCCGCGGCGATCTGCGTCGCCTGCCACCAGGTGGGCGGCTTCGTGGGCAAGAGCCCGCACCCGAAGAGCTTCGCCCGCAAGCACGACCTCGGCGACATCGGCGGCAACGCGATGTGCCGCGCCTGCCACCACTAGGCAGGCCGCCGCACGGAGCACCCGGGGGCCCGGTCGCGCGAGCGGCCGGGCCTCTTGTTACGACGGGGCGTGCCGCCCCGCCCCGCCGAGCGAAGCTCGTCGGGGCCCCACCCCAGCTGCGCGGGGCCCGTGACCGCGCGCGCCCGCCTCCGCGGGCTCGCGCGCGGTCCCCGCGGAGAGGGGCTGCGCCCCTCCCCCAGCTGCGCCGGGGCCCCCTCCCTGCGAACCGCCCCGCCGACCCTGAGCCTGTCGAAGGGTCGGCCGTACGTGGCGGGCTAGCCGGCCAGCCGGCTGAGCAGCCGGCCCCAGATCCCGCCGAACGCGCCGTTCGACATGGCCACCACCACGTCGCCGGACCGGGCGGCCGCGGCGAGGGCGGGCAGCAGCTCGTCCACGCTCGCGAAGGCGCGGGCCGGCTGGCCGCGGGCGGCGAGGTCGCGCACCACCGCGTCGAGGTCGAGCCGCTCGGCCTCGGGGACCTGGTCGGAGGGGGCCGGCCGCAGCAGGAACACCTCGGCGGCGCCGCTCCAGGTGTCCGGATCCGCGTAGAGCGCCTGGTGAAGGTTCCGGCGGCTGGTGTTGGAGCGCGGCTCGAAGGCGGCCAGCAGGCGGGCGCCGGGGAAGGTGCCCTGGACGGCCGCCAGCGTCTGCCGGACCGCGCGCGGGTGGTGGGCGAAGTCGTCCACCACGGTCACGCCGGCCGCGGCGCCGCGGACCTCCTGCCGGCGCTTCACGCCGTGGAAGGCCGCCAGCCCGGCCGCGATCTCCGCGGGCCCGAGGCCGAGGGCGGCGGCCGCCGCCGCGACGCCGAGGGCGTTCTCGACGTTGTGCGCGCCCCCCACCGGCAGGTGCACCGGCGTGAGCGGCGCGCCCCCGCGCACCAGCGTGAAGCGCGCGCCGTCCGGACCGAGCCGGAGGTCGCGGGCCTCCCAGTCGGCGCCGGGCCGGTCCACCGAGTAGGTCTCGACCCGGCACCGCGCCCGCGCGGCGATCCGGCGGACGCTCTCGTAGCCCGCGCAGGCGGCCAGGAAGCCGTCCGTCCGGGAGCAGCGCCACGAACCGCTCGAAGGCGCTCTCGTAGTGCGCCTCGTCCCGGTAGATGTCGGCGTGGTCGAGCTCGCAGCTCGTGAAGATGGCGGTGCGCGGGCGGTAGTGGAGGAACTTGGGCCCCTTGTCGAAGTAGGCGGTGTCGTACTCGTCCCCCTCGACCACGAAGTGCGGGCCCGCCCCGAGCCGGAAGTTCGAGTCGAAGTCGCGCGTCACCCCGCCCACCAGGAAGGACGGGTCGCGGCCGGTCCGGTGGAGCAGCGCGCCCATCATGGCCGAGGTGGTGGTCTTCCCGTGCGTGCCCACCACCACCACGCCGTGGCGCGGGGCGATGAAGAGCTCGCCGAGCGCGGCCGGGAAGGAGACGTGCGGGCAGGCCCCGCTCGCGCATGGCGGTGGCCTCGGGGTTCACCCTGCGCACCACGTTCCCCACCACCACCAGGTCGGGCCGCGCCC
Source organism: uncultured delta proteobacterium (assembly GCA_963733485.1). GTDB lineage: Bacteria > Myxococcota > Myxococcia > Myxococcales > Anaeromyxobacteraceae > Anaeromyxobacter. The sequence goes on from CAVTDL010000006.1 coordinate 88,056, forward strand.
GGTCGAGGTTGGCCGGCGCGTAGGGCGTCATCACGTCGATGCCCCAGCGGTCGAGCTGCGTGGACATGGGCGGGTAGACGTTCTCGTCCGACCCCGACACCTGGTACCCGGCCGCCTTCAGCATGCCCGCGAAGGAGCCCATGCCGGTGCCGGCCACGCCGATGAGGTGGATGCGCTTCACGCTCTGCCAGTCGATCACTTTCGTTTCCCCCTACCCCGCCCCGAGCGCCTCGGCCACCGCGTCGTGGAACCGCTGCCGGAAGGCGCGCATCCGCGGGCGATCCGAGGTGCCGCCGGGGTGGACGTGGTTCGTGAGCAGCACGCACACCAGGCCGGCGTCGAGGTCGATCCACAGCGAGGTCCCGGTGTAGCCGAGGTGCCCGAGCGCGCCGCGCGGCCCTCGCCCCAGCCGGCTCCCGAGCGACGAGCCGCCCCGGCTCGGCGTGTCCCAGCCGAGCGCGCGCTCGCTGCCGGGGGTCTCGTCGCGCCGGGCGAAGACGGCCGCCGCGCCGGACGGGACGAGCGACGGGCGGCCCTGCAGCGCGTCCAGCCAGGCCTGCCCGAAGGCGGCCACGTCGCGCGCGGTGGAGAAGGCGCCGGCGTGCCCGCCCACGCCGCCGAGCGCCCAGGCGTTGTCGTCGTTCACCGCGCCCTGCGAGATCTCCTGGCGGGCGGCGCTCGTGCCGGTGGGCGCGAAGGTCCGTCCGGCGGCGTGCGCCGCCGCGGCCGCGGGGTCGGTGCCGTCGAGGAAGAAGGTCGAGGAGAGCCCGAGCGGCCGGAACACCCGGCGCGGGGCGAGCGCCGCGAGCGGCTCGCCCGCCACCGCCTCCACCAGGAACCCGAGCGCGATGAAGCCGGGATCGCAGTAGACCGCCCGGGTGCCCGGGGCCGCCTCGAGCGGCTCGCGCAGCGCCGCCTCCCGCACCAGCGCGCGCGCGCGGACGAAGGGCTCGCGGAGCGCGGCGGCGGGGGCCCTGCGGCTTGCGGGCAGGAGCACCACGCCGGCGATGGGGTCGGCCGCCACCGCCTCGAAGTAGGGGCGCCACGCCGGGAGCCCGCTCGCGTGCGCGAGCAGGTGGCGGGCGGTCACCTCGCCCTTGCCGGCCTGGGCGAAGGCGGGGAGGCGGGCGGCCACCGGCGCGTCGAGGTCGAGCGCGCCCTCCGCGAAGAGCTGCGCGGCCAGGGTGGTGGTGGCGAGCACCTTCGTGATCGAGGCCACGTCGAAGAGGTCGTCCTCGCGGAGCGGCCGCGGCTCCGGGGCCGGCACCTCGCCGTGGCAGCTCGCGTGCACGGGCTCGCCGCCGCGCAGCACCACCGCCGAGATGGCCGGGGCGATGCCGTCGGCCAGGCCCGCCTCGAGCGCCTCGATCACCGCAGGCAGCGCCGTCACGCGAGGCCCTCGGCCGGCGCGGTCCAGCCGTCGAACAGCAGCCGCGGCGGCCCCGGCTCGCCCGGACCGGGCGCGACCAGCGTCGCGCGCGCGCCGAGCGGCACGGCGAAGTTGGCGTCCTCGTGGCCGGCCGGGATCCCCTCGATGGCCGGCACGCCCAGCCCGGCCACCAGCGCGCGGAGCACGTCCGCCCCGCGCAGCCCGCCGGCGTCGCAGGCGACGAGCTGGCCGATCGCCACCGCGGCCACCCGGTCGAGCGCGCCCGCGAGCCGGAGCTGCGTGAAGTAGCGATCGAGCCGGTAGGGCTTCTCGTCCACGTCCTCGAGGAGCAGGACCGCGCCGTCGAGCCGCGGGAGGAAGGGGGTGCCGCACAGGTGCGCGAGGAGCGTGAGCGAGCCGCCCAGGAGCGGGCCGGTCGCCCGGCCCGGGCGGACCGTGGCGGTGCCGGACAGGCCGGCGCCCGGGGCGGGCGCCTCCCCGGCGCCGGCGGGCGAGGCGGTCCGGAGCAGCAGCGCCTCGAGGTGCGCCACCGCCGCCTCCGGCGCCCGGCCGAGCTGCGTCACCACCGGCCCGTGCACCGTGGCCAGGCCGGCGCGGTTCACGATCCCGTGGATGGCGGTGATGTCGGAGAAGCCGACCAGGAGCCTGGGGTGCACGAGGAGCGGACCCGGATCGAGATCGGGCAGGAGCCGCATGGCGCCGTATCCGCCGCGCGCACAGAAGATGGCGCGCGCGTCCGGATCGGCCACCGCCTCCCGCCACTCCTCGAGCCGGCGCGCGTCGTCGCCGGCGAGGTAGCCCGCCCGCGCGGCGAGATCCGGTCGCATGCGCGGGAGGAGGCCCAGCCGGTCCCGCAGCACGGCGAGCCCGCGCTCGAGCTGGGCGGGCTCGAACGGGCTGGCCGGGGCGATGACGCGGACCACGTCGCCTCGACGGAGGGGCGGGGGGAGTCGCACGGCGCGGAGGATAACCGCGCGGACTGCCGCGGTCGAGGCGCCGGCCACCTCCACGTTCGCGGTGACGGGCGGCGATCCTCGGCACCACGCGGCTGCACCTGGGTCGCACGCGAGGGCGTGCCGGTGTCACGGCCTCGTGCACTGACCGTCCGGCCCCCCACCCGGGCCGCGCTGCGGAGCACCGATCTGGGCATGATTTGCGGCCCGGCCGGCGACCCGGACCCCGCGGCGCCGAGCCGGCGAAATGGCCTCTCCGGCGCTCGACCGTCTGCTAGGGTCGAGCGCTCGAGACGCGTTCACCGGACCCGGCGGCGTGGCGCCCCCGCGCGCACTCGCCGCCCGCCAGAGGTCCCTGGAGTGAAGGAGCCCGTGATGAGCCCGAAGGCCCAGCTCGAAGGCGAGGTCTACTACCCGTCGGCGGAGGTCTCGTCGCAGGCCCGCGTGAAGGACTGGGACGCGCTCGCCAAGCGCGCCGCGGACGACCTCGAGGGCTTCTGGGCCGCCGAGGCCGAGGAGCTCGAGTGGTACCGGAAGTGGGACAAGGTGCTCGACGCCTCGGAGAAGCCCTTCTTCAAGTGGTTCGCCGGCGGCCAGACCAACATCGTCCACAACTGCCTCGACCGGCACCAGCGCACCTGGCGCAAGAACAAGCTCTCGCTGGTGTGGGTCGGCGAGAAGGGCGAGGTCCGGACCTACTCCTACTTCGCGCTGAACCGGGACGTCTCCAAGTTCGCCAACGTCCTGAAGGCCATGGGCGTGAAGAAGGGCGACCGCGTCACCATCTACATGCCGCGCATCCCGGAGATCGTCATCGCCATGCTGGCGGCGGCGAAGATCGGGGCCATCCACTCGGTGGTGTACGGCGGCTTCTCGGTCGACGCGCTGCAGGGCCGCATCGACGACTCCGAGTCGAAGGTGGTCGTGACCGCCGACGGCGGCTTCATGAACGGGAAGGTCGTCGAGCTGAAGAAGACGGTCGACGACGCGGTCCGCCGCTGCCCGACGGTGGAGACCGTGATCGTGGTCCAGCGCACCGGCCACGAGGTCCGCATGGAGCCCGGGCGCGACTACTGGTACCACGACCTCATGAAGCTCCCCCTCGCGGCGGGCGTCTGCCCGACCGAGGTGATGGACTCCACCGACCCGCTCTACATCCTCTACACCTCGGGCACCACCGGGAAGCCGAAGGGGCTCATCCACGGGCACGGCGGCTACCAGGTCGGGATCTACTCGACGCTCAAGTACGTCTTCGACGTGAAGGACGAGGACCGGTACTGGTGCGCCGCGGATCCGGGCTGGGTGACCGGCCACAGCTACATCGTGTACGGGCCGCTGCTGATGGGCGCGACCACGTTCATGTACGAGGGCGCCCCGACCTACCCGTACCCGAACCGCTGGTGGTCGCTGGTGGAGAAGTACGGCATCACCATCCTGTACACCGCGCCCACCGCCATCCGCGGCCTGATGCGCTTCGGCGAGTCGTGGCCGAACCGCCACGACCTCTCCACGCTGCGGCTGCTCGGCTCGGTGGGCGAGCCCATCAACCCGGAGGCGTGGAAGTGGTACCACCGCGTCATCGGCAAGGGGCGCTGCCCGGTGATGGACACCTGGTGGCAGACCGAGACCGGCATGTTCATGATCACGCCGGTCCCCACCCTGCCGCTCAAGCCGGGCTCGGCAGCGAAGCCGTTCTTCGGCCAGAGCGCCGTCATCCTCGACGACGCCGGCCACGCGGTGGCTGACGGCGAGGAGGGCTTCCTGGTGCTCGAGAAGCCGTGGCCGGCCATGGCCATGTCGGTCTACAAGGACCCCGAGCGCTTCATGAAGACGTACTGGGAGAAGTACCCGGGGCGCTACATGGCCGGGGACTCCGCCAAGCGGGACGCCGACGGGTACTTCTGGGTCATCGGCCGCACCGACGACGTCATCAAGGTCTCGGGCTACCGGCTCGGCACCGCCGAGATCGAGAGCGCGCTGGTGTCCCACCCGGCGGTGGCGGAGGCGGCGGTGATCGGCCTGCCGCACGAGGTGAAGGGGCAGGCCATCCACGCCTACTGCCTGCTGCGCCAGAACCACAAGCCGACGCCGGAGCTCGAGGACGAGGTGAAGACGCACGTGGCGCAGCACCTCGGCCCCATCGTCCGGCCGGAGAAGGTGACCTTCGTCGACTCGCTCCCCAAGACGCGCTCCGGGAAGATCATGCGCCGGGTCCTCAAGGCGCGCGCCCAGGGGCTGCCCGAGGGCGACGTCTCGACCCTCGAGGAGTAGCGAAGCGGGCCCGGGGCGCCGCCGCCGATTCCGATCGGGGCGGCGGCGCGCCTGGGGGATACTGGCCGGCCGATGCCCTCGCAAACGCCGCTGTGGAAGCGCCCGCGCGCGCAGCTCTACGCCGTCACCGCCGTGGTCTGGCTGATGGTGCTGGCGGTGGGCGCCCTGGCCTGGCCGGTGGCCCTGCCGTTCGTGCTGGCCGTCCTGGCGGCGTACGTGATCGACCCGGCGATCGCGCGCATCGCGCGGGTGCGCGTGGGGGACCGGACCGTCCCCCGCGCCGCGGCGGTGCTGCTGGTCTACCTGGTGCTGGGCGTGCTCGCCTACCTGGGGGCCGTCTCGATCCTCCCCGCCATCTACCGCGAGGCGATGCGCGGCCTGGTCGAGCTGCGCGACTTCCTGGCCGCCATCACCCCGGAGAAGGTGGACGGGTGGACCCGCGCCATCGACGCCTTCCTCGAGCGCTACGGGATCCCGCTCGACGTCACGCCGCGCGGCCTCGACACCACCGGCGGGCGGTTCTCGGTCGACCTCGCGGCCGGCCTGGCGAGCGCGCTGCACGACCTCACCGTCTCGCTCCGGAGCCGGGTGGGCGACCTGGTGGCCTTCTCGCGCCTGCTGCTCTCCGGGACGATCCGGGCGATCTTCTTCGTGGTCCTGCTCTTCATGCTGACCGCGTTCATCTCGATGGACGCGCCGCGCATCCTCCGCTTCTCCGAGTCGCTGGTCCCCACCGCGCTCCGCGCCGACTTCCGCCGCCTGCGGGCCGGCATCGACGCGGGGCTGGCCGGGGTGGTGCGCGGCCAGTTCACCATCATGCTGGTGAACGGGACGCTGACGCTGATCGGCCTGCTGGTGCTGAAGGTCCCGTTCGCGTTCGCGCTCGGCTTCATCGCCACCATCCTCTACGTGGTCCCGATCTTCGGGACCATCCTCTCGTCGATCCCGATCGTCCTGCTGGCCCTCACCGGCGGCGGGCTGTCGAAGGGGCTCCTCGCGCTCGGCTGGATCCTGATCATCCACGCGCTCGAGTCCTACGTGCTGAACCCCAAGATCATGGGGGACGCCTCGAGGATCCACCCGGTCCTGATCGTGCTGGCCCTCGTGGTGGGCGAGCGCAGCTTCGGGATCGTGGGCGCGCTCCTGGCCGTGCCGGTCGCGAGCGTGCTGGTGGCAGTGTTCCGCTTCCTCCACCGGAAGCAGGGTCAGCTGGACGAGCGCGCCGCCGTCCAGCCCGGCCCCCGTGGTACCCGCCGCAGCGCCGGATCCGGCCCCGACAGAGCCGCTCTAGGAGCACCACATGCGCAGCCTCCGCCTCGCCGCCCTCCTCTGCCTGGCCCTGGCCCTCCCGGCCGGCGCAGAGGACAAGAAGCCCGCCCCGGCCGCCGCCAAGAAGCCCGCGGCCGCCCCCCACGCCGCGCCCGCCGACATGGACAGCACGCTCTACACCATCGGCGTCTCGATCTCGAAGAGCCTCGAGCCCTTCGCGCTCTCGCCGCCCGAGGTGGAGAAGGTGGTCCAGGGGCTCCGCGACGGGGTGGCCGGCAAGCCCAAGATCCAGCTCGACGACAAGGCCCAGGCCCAGGTGCAGCAGCTCTTCGCCTCGCGGCGCGCCGGCGTCCTCGAGAAGGAGAAGGCCAAGGGGGCCGGATATCTGGAGAAGATGTCGAAGGAGCCGGGCGCGGTGAAGACCGAGTCGGGCGCCATCGTGATCCACCAGAAGCAGGGCACCGGCCCGAGCCCGGCGGCCACCGACAAGGTGAAGGTCCACTACGAGGGCACGCTCGTGGACGGCACCGTGTTCGACTCCTCCCGCAAGCGCGGCGAGCCGGCCGAGTTCCCGCTGAGCGGCGTGGTGAAGTGCTGGACGGAGGGGCTGCAGAAGATGAAGGTCGGCGGACGCGCCAAGGTGGTCTGCCCCTCCGCCATCGCGTACGGCGAGCAGGGGCGCCCGCCGGTGATCCCCGGGAACGCCGTGCTCACCTTCGACGTCGAGCTGCTCGGCATCGTGAAGTGAGCTGATCCCGCGCGCCCCGCCCCTGCCGCGGTCCGGGGTGGGGCGCGGCGGCGCGGGCCGGCGCCCACGCCCCAACTGGCCCGGTGCCGCGCGCGCGAGCGGAGGCACGATGAGACGTGGAGGTCCACGCATGCCCGACGATCCGCGCACCATCGCCGCCCTGCTGGCCGGCTTCCGCACCGCCCTGCTCGCCACCCGCGGCGAGGACGGGCACCTCCGCTGCCGGCCCATGGCCATGCGCCACGAGATCCGGGGCGAGGAGATCTGGTTCGCCACCGCCCGCGACTCCACCAAGTGCCGCGACCTGGAGCACGACCCGCGCTGCGCGCTCGTCTTCTTCGATCCGGAGGACGGCACCACCGTGACGATCTCCGGCAGCGGCGAGGTGATCCGCGACCGCAAGCTGATGCTGGAGCTCTGGGACGCCTCGTGGAACCGCTGGTTCCCGTCCGGCCCCGAGCCGAAGGTGGTGGCGCTGCTCCGCGTCATCCCCGAGCACGTGGAGCGCCACGACGGCCGGACCGGCGAGCTCTCCGTGCTCTTCACGCGCCAGCCCCGCCGGGCCGGGGCGGCCCCGCGCGCCGGGAAGTAGCCGGCCTCCAACATCCGGCCGAGGCACGGTTCGCGGAAGCGAAGTGGCCCGGCCGCTCCTTGCCGGCTACCGGTCACGAACGCCGGAGGTCGGAGGCCGGCCGGCTAGCGCTCGACGGCGCGCTTCAGGCCCGAGGCGAGGTCGTTCAGCGCCTTCGCCTCGGTCGCCACCGCCTGCGTCGAGGTCACGCTCCCCTGCGTGGCGAGGTAGATCTCGTTCATCGACTTGAGCGCCAGGTCGATGCCGCGATCCTGCTCCTGGGCGACGGTGGCGATCGCGCGCGCCGCCAGCGCGGCGTCGCGGAGCGCCCGGATCAACCGCTCGATGGTCTCGCCCGCGCCGGAGGCGACGTCGGCGCCCTGCTCCACGCGCCGGAGCCCGCCGTCCGCCGCGGTCAGCGCCGCCCGCACGCCGTCGCGCACCTCGGCGAGGAGCGCGGTCACCCGGGCGGAGGCGTGGCTCGCGTCCTCGGCCTGCTGCCGGAGCGCGGCCGCGACCTCGCGCAGCCCGGCGCCCGCCGGACCGCCCGCCTCGACCTCGGCCTCCGCGGCGTCGGCCAGCCGCCGCGACCGGTCCGCCATCTGGCCGACCAGCGAGACGACGTCGAAGAGCTCGTGCGTGCGGGCCTCGAGCGAGGCCATCCGCTGCGAGTGCCCGCGCACCGCGTCGGCCACCTCGCGCAGCTCGCCCAGGCAGGCCTCCACCGCGGTGCGCCCCTCGGCCGAGGCGCGCTCGCCCTGCCGCGCGAGGCCGATCACCGTCTCGGCGGTGAGCGCCGCCTGGGTGGCGGTGTGGCCGAGCTGACCCATGGTGGCGGTGGTCTCGCGGACGGAGGCGGCCGTCCCCGCGGTCATGGCCGAGAACGAGGAGACCGTCGAGAGGAGCGACTGCGCCGCGGTGAAGAGCTCCGAGGCGGTCTTGAGGAAGCCCTCGCGTCGCGCCGCGTCGATGGCGGCCAGCTGATCCTGGCGCTGCCCGGCGAAGCAGGCCAGCAGGCCCAGGAAGAGCGGCGCGGTGCCGACGATCCAGAGGAGCGGGGTCTGCTCGACGACGCGGAGCAGCCCGGCGGCCCCCGCGCCGACCTCGGGACGGCGCGCCGCCTCGACCAGCGCGCCCACCACGGGGAAGAGCGCGCCGGCGAGCGCTCCCCACACGGCGTAGGTGACGGCGTGACGTCGCGTCCGCATCGGGACCGGCCCCTGGCTGGCGGTCGCCAGTGTATCAGGTCGCGACCCGCCCCACCGCGGGGCGGCCGGCACGGACGGGCCCGGCTGCCCGGGCCGCGCGTGGGCCGGCCCTAGAACGCGACCTCGATCGTGGCCGAGAGCGCGGTGTCGGTGTCGACCTTCCCCGGCGCCGGGGCGGAGTCGTAGCTGACCAGGTAGCCGAGGCCGGCCGTCACCGAGGCGTAGAGCCGGCTGGACAGCTTCGAGAGCGAGCGCACCTGGTAGCGCTCCCCGCCGCTCACCGAGGCGAGCGCCTCGGCCTCCTCCACGAAGGCGACCCAGGGCGAGAGCGCGTAGCGGAACGCGAGGCCGACGCGGGGCTGGACCTGATCGCGGTCGGGGAGATCGCCCGGCAGCGCCGCGGCCGACGGGTAGTACTGCCAGCGGGACTCGTAGGCGTAGCGGACGCCCAGGTCGGTGCGCAGGAACAGCTCGCGCTCCTTCTCCACCTTCCGGTCCAGCCAGATGTAGCCCACGCCGCCCTCGCCGTAGGCGCGGTACTCGACGCTCGCCACGTGGTCGGTGTCGGCGCCCGCGAGCGCGAACACCGTGAAGTGCGGGCCGAGACGCCGGTCGCCGCGGAGCTGGCTGGTGGCGGCGAGCGCGACCGTCTCGGCCGGCTTGGTCCGGTCCGCCGGGCGGGTCCGGCCGTACACGCCGGTCGCCTTGGCGGCCAGGATCCAGCCGGCCGTCTCGCGCTGCGCGCTCGCGAGGGCGTTCAGGGTGGTGCTGCTGGTGTTGCCCGTCAGGACGAGCGCGCCGGCGCCGGCGGTGCCGGACCAGTCGGGCTTCGCCTTGGGGGGCTCCTGGGCGCCGGCGATCGCGGGGGCGAGGAGCACGAGCCAGAGAGCGCTTCGCATGTGGTGATCCCTCCGGGCGAGGAAGCTACCGGAGGATCGCCCGGCGTCCAAGGAGGCGCAGCGCCGCGGGGCTGGCGCGGTGACGCCTCGCGCGATACGAAGGTCCCGCCCATGCACACCGCCCAGACGCTCGCGAGCGACGCGCCGCTCGCCGCACTCCTGCCGCCGCCCGGCGAGACGCTCGCGCCGGACGCGGTGCTCGACCGCTTCGTCTCCTGGGCCACCGGCGCCGGGCTCACGCTCTACCCGCACCAGGAGGAGGCCATCCTGGAGCTCCTGGGAGACGGGCACCTGGTGCTCTCCACGCCGACCGGCTCGGGCAAGTCGCTGGTCGCCACCTTCCTGCACTTCCAGGCCATGGCGGCCGGCCAGCGCTCCTTCTACACCTGCCCGATCAAGGCGCTGGTGAACGAGAAGTTCTTCGACCTGTGCCGGCTCTTCGGCCCCGACAACGTGGGCATGATGACCGGCGACGGGGCCGTGAACCGCGACGCGCCCATCGTCTGCTGCACCGCCGAGATCCTGATGAACCTGGCGGTGCGCGAGGCCGCGCCGCGCGGTGGACGCGGTGGTGATGGACGAGTTCCACTACTACGGCGACCGGGACCGCGGCGTGGCCTGGCAGGTGCCGCTGCTCATGCTGGAGCGGACCCGCTTCCTGCTCATGTCCGCCACGCTGGGCGACACCCGGGCCATCGAGGCGTCGCTCCGGGAGGTGACCGGGCGCGAGGTGGTGGCGGTGCGGAACGCCTCGCGGCCGGTGCCGCTCGAGTTCGAGTACCGCGAGACGCCGCTCCACGAGACCATCGAGGAGCTGGTCGCGGCCCGCAAGGCGCCCATCTACCTGGTCAACTTCACCCAGCGCGCCGCGGCCGAGCAGGCGCAGAACCTCATGAGCGCGAACTTCTCCTCCAAGGAGGAGAAGGCGCGCATCGCCGAGGCGCTCGCCGGCGTGAAGTTCGACTCGCCCTACGGCAAGGAGCTGCAGCGCTTCCTGCGCCACGGCATCGGGCTGCACCACGCCGGGCTCCTGCCCCGCTACCGCCTGATGGTGGAGAAGCTGGCGCAGGGCGGGCTCCTCAAGGTGGTCTGCGGCACCGACACCCTCGGCGTGGGCGTGAACATCCCCATCCGCACGGTGCTCTTCACCCAGCTCTGCAAGTTCGACGGCGAGAAGACCGCCATCCTCACGCGTGCGCGACTTCCAGCAGATCGCGGGACGCGCCGGGCGCAAGGGCTTCGACGAGCGAGGGTTCGTGGTGGCGCAGGCGCCCGAGCACGTGGTCGAGAACAAGCGGCTCGCCGAGAAGGCCGCCGCCGGCAAGAAGGTGGTGAAGAAGCAGCCGCCCACCAAGGGCTACGTCCACTTCGACCGGAACACCTTCGAGCGGCTGCGCGAGAAGGAGCCGGAGGCCATGGAGAGCCGCTTCGAGGTCACCCTCGGCCTGCTGGTGAACCTCCTGCAGAGCGAGATCTCGCGGCGGGGCGGCGGGTACGGGCGGCTGGTGGAGATGATCGGCCGCTCGCACGGCAACGACCACGTGCGCACGCGCCACCGCCGCACCGCCGCGCAGCGCTTCCGGACGCTCCGCGGCGCCGGGCTGCTCGCCGTGAGCCGGATCGAGGGCTACCGCGGCGCCTACGTGCGGACCGCCGCCGGGCTGCAGCGCGACTTCTCCCTCTTCCAGACGCTCTCGCTCTACCTCCTCGACACGCTCCCGCGCATCCCGCCCGAGCGCGAGACCTACGCGCTCGACGTCCTCTCCATGGTCGAGTCGATCCTGGAGGACCCGGACGTCATCCTGTGGAAGCAGCTCGACCGCGCGCGGGGGCAGGCGGTGGCCGAGATGAAGGCCAAGGGGATGGAGTACGACGAGCGGATGGCGGAGCTCGAGAAGGTCGAGTACCCGAAGCCCAACCGCGACTTCGTCTACGCCACCTTCAACGAGTTCGCGGCGAAGCACCCGTGGGTCGGCGCCGAGAACATCCGGCCGAAGTCGATCGCGCGCGAGATGGTCGAGCGCTTCATGACCTTCGGCGACTACGTGCGCGAGTACGAGCTGCAGCGCTCCGAGGGGCTGGTGCTCCGCTACCTCTCGGAGACCTACAAGACGCTGGTGCAGACGGTCCCGGAGGCCTACCGGGACGACGCGCTCCTCGACGTGATCGCCTTCCTGCGCGCCACCGTGCGCGGGGTGGACTCGTCGCTCATCGACGAGTGGGAGCGCATGCGGGACCCCGCCTACCAGGCGGCCGCGATCGACGCCCGCGCGGCGGTGGCCGAGGCGCTCGGCCCGCCGCCGGTCTGGGCCGACCCGCGCGCCTTCGCGGCCCGGATCCGGAACGAGCTGCACGCGCTGCTGGTCGCGCTGGCGCGGAAGGACCACGCCGCCGCCGTCGCGGCGCTGGCGCCGGGCTCCGGGTGGACGCCGGCCACCCTCGAGGCGGCCATGGCGCCCTACTGGGCGGAGCACCCGCGCATCGACACCACGCCGGCCGCTCGCCGGCCGCACAACACCTTCGTGAACGAGCTCGGCCCGCGCCGCTGGGAGGCGATCCAGCGGGTGGTGGACGAGGCCGGCGAGGTGGACTGGGCGCTCGGCTGCGAGATCGATCTCTCCGGATCCTTCGACCCCGAGGCGCCGCTCCTCACGCTGGTGCGGATCGGGAGCTGATCCGTTCTGTGCTGCCCGCGGCGCGTGGACCCCGGGCGCGCGCGAGCCAGCGACGCTGCGAGGCTGCGCCGCATCACGAGCCCTGACCGGGGTTCGCCCATCGTGAGAAGAGGATGAGGCCACGGGGTGCGGCAAATTGCCGTTCCGGGGCTGCGCTGACCCTCGTCAACACGGGGCCGGGGTGGGCCCAGGTATTCACCTTCACTCTGCGCACAATTGACGATCGGTCCGGGCGCCACGCGGCCTGGCCGTGCACGAGGAGAGGGCCCCGTGAGACTGATCACCCCCGCCGCGGCCTGCGCCGCGCTCCTCTTCACCGCCTGCGGCCCCGAGGCGCCCGCCTCCACCGCGTCTCGGCCCGCGGCGTCGCCCGGCGCGACGGCGACGGCGCCCGCGGGCTCGCTCGGTGCCGCCGCGCAGCCCCTCGCAATCCGCGGCGCCGGCGCCAGCGCGCACGACCTCTACGCCGCGAAGGGGTTCACCTGCGCAGCCTGCCACCCGTGCGGAAAGCGGATCCCCGGCGGCCACGCGCAGCCGTGGATGGACACCGCGAGCCCGAGCTTCCACGCGTTCCAGGCCAACCAGGGGCTCGCCGCCTGCGCGATCTGCCACGGCCCGGCGCTCGACGGCGTGGGCGGCGCCGTGTCGGTCTCCTGCGGCCAGTGCCACGGCACCGCCTGGCGGACCGACTGCGCCCTCTGCCACGGCAGCCTGACGAGCGCCGCGCCGCCGAAGGCCACCTGGGGACAGGCGGCGGACGCGGTCCGCGTGGGCGCGCACGCCGCGCACCTCGGCGCGACGCACGGGCTCTCCCAGCCGATCGCGTGCGCGGCCTGCCACGTCGTCCCGGCCGACGCCCTCTCGCCCGGCCACGTCGACGGCGCCGCCGCCGAGGTGACCTTCACCGGGCTCGCGATCGCGCCCGGGCTCCTGCCGGCCTGGGACCGCACCACCGGCACCTGCGCCTCCACCTACTGCCACGGCGCGACCCTCTCCGGCGGCGCCGCGCCGGCGCCCATCTGGACCCGCGCCGACGGCACCGACCGGGCCTGCAACGCCTGCCACGGCGCGCCGCCGCCGGTGCCGCACCCGGCCAACGCCGACTGCGGCGCCTGCCACCCCGGCTACGCGGCCGGGGCCGTGAACGTCGTCACCCACGTGAACGGCGTGGTGGACCTCGGCGGCTCGGGCCTCACCTGCTCCTCCTGCCACGGCGGCACCGCGAACGCCGCCCCGCCCTTCGGCAGCCGGGGCGAGACCCTGACCACCGCGCGCGCGGTCGGCGCGCACCAGCGCCACCTCCTCGGCGGCGCGCTCTCCGGCCCCATCGCCTGCGCCGAGTGCCACGCAATCCCGACGGCCATGCAGCACGCCGATGGGACGGCGCAGGTCGCCTTCGGCCCGCTCGCGCGCGCGGGTGCCGTCCCGGCCAGCTGGGCCCCGGCCACCGCCACCTGCGCCAGCACCTACTGCCACGGCGCCTTCCCCGGCGGCGCCGCCGCGGCGCCGATCTGGACCAAGGTGGACGGCACGCAGGCCGCCTGCGGGACCTGCCACGGAGCGCCACCGGCGCCGCCGCACTCGCAGAACCCGGACTGCGGCAGCTGCCACGACGGGTACGGCGCCGGCAGCGTGAACCTCCTCGCGCACGTGAACGGCGTGGTCGACGTGAAGGCGATGACGTGCAGCTCGTGCCACGGCTCCGCCGCGAACGCCGCGCCGCCGGCCGGCACGCTCGGCGAGACCCTGACCACCGCGCGCGCGGTGGGAGCGCACCAGGCGCACCTCGCGGGCGGGACCCTCTCCACGCCGGTCGCCTGCGAGGAGTGCCACGCCGTGCCGACCTCGATGACGCACGCGGACGGTGCGGTGCAGCTCGTCTTCGGCCCGCGCGCCCGGGCGGAGGGCGCGCAGCCCACCTACGACGGCGTGGCCGGCACCTGCGCGGCCACCTACTGCCACGGCGCCACCCTCCGCGGCGGTGGCCTGGTCCAGGCGCCCTCCTGGACCGGCGGCGCCGGCCAGGCGGCCTGCGGCTCCTGCCACCTCGCGCCCCCACCCCAGCCGCACCCGCACACGCAGCTCTGCGACAACTGCCACCCCGGTTACTCGCTCACCGGCGTGAACCCTGCGACGCACATGGATGGCGTCATCCAGGCGGAGAACCTGAGCTGTTCGTCCTGCCACGGCGACGACACCCGCGTCCTCGTCGCGGGCGCAGACGGCCTCGCGCTCGCGGCGCCCCCCTTCGGCACCCTGGGCCAGACCACCTCCGACACCCGCGCGGTCGGCGCGCACCAGGCCCACCTGAACCGAGGCGACGGCATGGCGCTCCCGGCGCAGTGCAAGACCTGCCACGCCGTGCCCACCACCTTCAATCACGCCAACGGCCTCGCCGACCTCCGGTTCGACGCCCTCGCGACCATGGACGGCGCGACGCCGGTCTTCGACGGCCAGACCTGCTCGAACACGTACTGCCACGGCTCGACGCTCGGCCGCGGCGGCACCAGCCACACGCCCACCTGGACGGCGACCGGGCCGCTCGCCTGCACAACCTGCCACGGCGCGCCGCCGCCGCTGCCGCACCCGCAGGACTCGGACTGCATCCGCTGCCACCCGGGCTACACCGCGACCAGCGCCCGCAAGTCCACGCACGTGAACGGGATCAGCGACTTCCCGTCATCCTGCAACGCCTGCCACGACAATCCGCCCAACTCGGGCGAGCACTACGAGCACCTGCAGCACCGGATCGGCTGCGACCGCTGCCACACGGGCTACACGCCCACCACGGCGAACCCGGCGCTCCACCGGAACGCGCGTCAGGACGTGACCGTCTCCGGCTGGAACGCGGCCACGCGGAGCTGCTCGTCGGCGAACGGCTGCCACGGATCGGAGAGCTGGGGCCGCTCGAGCTGGTCGCAGCAGACCGGCTGCAACCGCTGCCACGGGTCGCCGCCCGCCTCCGGGGAGCACCGCGAGCACTCCGAGTACGACTGCAGCCGCTGCCACGGGACGGGCTACGGCAAGACGACCGTGAACGCCGCGACCCACATGAACGGCACGGTGGACATGCCGGGGTCGTTCTACTCGCGCTCGACGCTCACCTGCTCGAGCGCCTGCCATGGCACCGAGTCGTGGGGCGCGCGCGGCGCGGTCACCCCGAACTGCAACGCCTGCCACGGCTTCCCGCCGGTCGCGCCACACCCGCAGAAGACCGCCTGCCACGACTGCCACCCCTCGATGAACGCGGACGGCACGCTCACCACCTCGCACAACAACGGGACCCTCGACGTCTCCGGCCAGGGCTGCGCGAGCTGCCACGGCTTCCCGCCCACCACCACGCGGAGCGGCGCCCTCCACACCACGGACGCGAACTGTTACGGCTGCCACTCCACCACCGTGGACGCATCGAACCAGGTGGTGCCGAACGGCACCCACAACGACGGCGCGGTCCAGGTCGGCGGCGGCGGGATCGGGACCTACGGCTGCCAGACCTGCCACGGCGACGCGGCGCGGACGCTGGTCGCCGGGGCTGACCCGCACGCGAAGTCGGCGCCGCCGTTCGGGACGCGAGGCGAGACGCTCACCACCACCCGCGCGGTCGGCGCCCACCTCGCGCACCTCGACAAGGGCACCGGCGCGCTCGCGAAGCCCACCGTCTGCGGCGAGTGCCATCCGGTGCCGAGCACCATGGACCACGCCAACGGCTCCACCGTGTTCACCTTCGGCGCCCTGGCCCGCACCGGCGGCGCCGCGCCGGTGTTCGACGGCGCGGCGCTCACCTGCGCCTCGACCTACTGCCACGGCGCCACGCTCGCCGCGGGGGGCACCAACCACACCCCGATCTGGACGGCCGGCGCCGGCCAGGCCGCGTGCGGCACCTGCCACGGCGCACCGCCGCCGGCCCCGCACACCACCAGCACCGCCTGCGGCGCCTGTCACGCGGGGTACACCGCGACCACGGTCAACGCGGCGCTGCACGTCGACGGCAAGCTCGACGTGACCGCGCAGACCTGCGGCGCCTGCCACGGCATCCCGCCGCCCGCCCCGCACACGGCCAGCACGACCTGCGGCAGCTGCCATCCGGGCTACACCGCCACCACGGTCAATCCCGTCCTGCACATCGACGGCAAGGTGGACGTGACCAACCTCGGCTGCACCTCCTGCCACGGCAAGGCCGGCCAGACCGCGACGGCGGCCGCGCCGCTGCTGGCCGCGCCGCCGGTCGACGCCTCCGGCGCCGCGACCGGCATCCGGGTCGGCGCCCACCAGAAGCACCTGGTCGGCGGGACGTACTCGAGCGGCTATCCGTGCGCCACCTGTCACGCGGCCGTCGGGTCGTACGCCGCCGGCCACTCCGACGGCGTGCGCCAGGTCGGGTTCACCGGCGCGACCAACGCCAACCTGCGCAAGGGGAGCTTCACCCCCGGCACGGGCACCGCGGCCGGCACCTGCGGCTCGACCTTCTGCCACGGCGCGGTCATGTCGAGGAGCGGGGGGACGGTGGGCGGGACCCTCACCCGACCGTCCTGGACCAACACCATCACGGCCTGCAGCGCCTGCCACACCGTCTCCGCCTCCTCGCTCCCGGGCCGGCACTCGAGGCACTCGAGCTACGCGTGCTCGGAGTGCCACGGCTCCGGCTACTCCACCAGCGCCGTGAACAAGACGCTCCACGTGAACGGCGTGAAGAACGTCTCGGGGAGCCGGATCACGAGCTGGAACGGGACCTCCTGCACCGTCACCTGCCACGGCTCCGAGACGTGGTGAGGGGATGACCATGGACCGCTCGATCTCGAACGCCACGCCCCGGGACACGACCATGACCGCCCACGCCTCCAAGGCCGCCCGCCGCGCCGCCGCGCCGCTCCTCCTCCTCGCGCTCCTCGCCGCCTGCGGCCAGGAGCGGAAGGCCGAGGCGGCGGCCCCGCCGTCCGTCCGCGGCGCGCACGCGGCGCTCACCGGCGATCCGGCCTGCGCCGGCACCACGCCCCACGACGTCCACGTCGCCTTGTTCCGCTGCGACGCCTGCCACCCGACCGGCGCGACCTTCGGCTTCGACGTGCCGTTCACGTTCGCCGGCGGCACCACCACCGCGGGCGGCACCCTCGTCCGCGACGCGACCGGGACCACCTGCACCGTCGCCTGCCACTTCCCGAAGGGCGCGCCGCAGGCGATCATCTCCTGGACCACGCCCGGCCCGCTCGCCTGCACCACCTGCCACGCGACCTCGGCGCTCCCGCAGGCCCACCCGCCGGTCGCCGCCAACGCGACGCGCGCCGACTGCCAGGGCTGCCACCTCACCGGTGGCCACACCGACGGCACGGTCGCCGTCGCGGGCCACGCGTCCGGCCTGGTCCGACCGGGCCAGCGCCGGGTTCCACGCCTCGTCGGCGAACACGGGGCTCGCGAGCTGCCGCGGCTGCCACGGCGCAGGACCTGGCCGGCACCGCGGTGGCGACGGCCTGCGCTCGCTGCCACGACCTGACGCTCCCGGCCGGCGTGGCGAGCTGGAAGGTGAACTGCGTCATGTGCCACGGCGGCGTCGAGCTCGCGAGCGGCGGCGCGCCGCCGAAGGCCACCTGGGGCGAACGGCGCAGACGCCGTCCGGGTGGGCGCGCACACGGTCCACCTCACCGCGAGCGCCCTCGCGCCGGCCAGCGGAGTGCTCCGCCTGCCACTCGGTCCCGGCCGACGTCTTCAGCCCTGGTCACCTCGACGGCGGCACCGCCGAGGTGGTCTTCGCGCGCGTCGTCCCGCGGGACCACCGCCGACGCTGGAGCCGCGCCACCGCCACCTGCACGAGCACGTACTGCCACGGCGCCGGCCTGGCCGGCGGCAGCAAGACCGCGCCGGTCTGGACGCGCGCTCGGCGCTGGGCGAGGCCGCCTGCGGCACCTGCCACGGCCTGCCGCCGCCGTCGCCGCACCCGACGGTGAGCTCGAGCCTCACCGGCTGCGCCGGCTGCCACGCCCTCACCGTCGAACGCCGACCGGCGCAGGTCATCCCGCCGGCGCCAGGGCGGCAAGCACCTCGACGGCGCCGTCGAGGCGACCGGCGGCCACCCGGCCGCCTTCAAGGACCCGGCCAGCCCCGAGTTCCACGCCTTCACCGCCAACCGCGGCCTGGCCACCTGCCAGGGCTGCCACGGCGCGGCGCTCGACGGCGTGGGCGGGTCCGCCACCGTCTCCTGCGCCACCTGCCACGCCGCCGGCTGGGCGCAGCCGCTGCACCATGTGCCACGGCGGCGTCGCCGACGCGACCGGCGCGCCGCCCAAGGCGACCTGGGGCAACGCCGGCGATCCGCTCCGCGTCGGCGCGCACGCGAAGCACGTGACCGGCGGCGCCGTCTCCGGTCCGGTGGCGTGCGGCGTCTGCCACCTCGTCCCGGCCGACGCCTTCGCGGCCGGGCCACCTCGGCGGACTCGCCGGCCGAGGTGATCTTCACCGGCCTCGCCAGCGCCGGGCGGGGCCACGCCCGGCTGGAGCCGGGCGACCGGGACGTGCGCGTCGACCTACTGCCACGGCGCCTACTCGGGGGTCTACAACTACTTCTTCTACGGCGAGCCCCTCTCGATGAACTACGCCGGGGCCAACGCGATGCCGAGCTGGACCGGCGCCGCGACGACCTGCACGTCCTGCCACGGCGACCCGCCGGCCGGCGCCACGTGGCACGGCTACCACGGTGGCGGGAACCAGTGCCAGCTCTGCCACCCGGACGCGAGCGGCCTGCCCGGGAGCGCCGTCATCACCAACCCGGCGCTCCACGTGAACGGGACGATCGACCTCGCGCCACAGGCGAACAACAGTTGCTTCAACTGCCACTGAGCGGCACCGCGTGCGGCCGCGGCCGCCTCAGGGCCTGAAGGCCTCCGGCGGGATCGAGGCGAGGAGCTCGAACTTCTCGACCACGGTCTCGCCGGTGGCCGAGCCGTTGGCCCAGTTCCCCTCGCGGAACGCCACCAGCACGCCGTCCACCTTCCGGAAGTCCGAGTAGGTGGTCACGAACTCGAGCGGCATCGCGCCGCCCTTCGTGGTCCCGCGCGAGCGCAGGATGCGGCCGGTCCCCGGGTCGACCCCGGCCTCCACCACCAGCCCCGGCGCGACCTCCAGCGCGAGCACCCTGAGCGTCTTCCCCTCCAGCTCCCAGGTGCCGTGGTCCTCGAGCTTCTTCTCCCAGGCCGCCAGGAGCGCCGGCAGGTCCAGGCGCGCCGCCTGCAGGATCATCGAGGCCAGGAACGGCCCGCCCACCTCCTCGCCGAAGCGCCAGCCGCGCCCACCGTCGAGGACGCGGATCTCCACCGGCGCGCCGGGGAAGGCGATCTCGACCCGGAGCTTGCCCGAGCGCTGGTAGAGGCGCGCGATGCGGCCGGGCTGGCCGGGGTGGAGGAGCGAGGTGACCGTCCCCTCGCTCCGGCTGCGGGCCAGGAGGACCACCGCCTTCTTCCCGCCGTAGGCCTCGACGCAGCGCGCGACCAGCCGGGCCGGCGTGGCCTCGGCGGCGGCCGCGCGCGTGGGGGTGGCGGCGGAAACCGGGGCGGCGGCGCCGAGCGCGAGGAGCAGCGAGAGGGCAGCGAGCGTCGGGCTGGTCACGGGACCTCCGGTGCGGGACGCGGGAGTCTCACCGAGAGCGGCGCCGGAAGGCAAACGCTGCCCGCGCCGTCGCATGTCCATCCGCCGTACATCGCGGCGCAGGCGCGCACGGGGCGCCGCAGATTCGCTCCATCATCAGCGGGATCGACTCCGCGCGGGCTGTGTGACCGTGCCGCCCGAGCCGGCGCGGGCCACCGTGGGTAGGTGACCGATTCTCGTGGGCTGGCTCAGCTCGGTGGTGCTGCTCGCGACGCTCGCGCGGCAGGTCGCCAAGCAGTGGCGCGAGGGGACGAGCGAGGGCGTCTCCCGCTGGCTGTTCATCGGCCAGACCACCGCGTCCGCGGGGTTCACCCTCTATAGCCTGCTGGTGCGGAACTGGGTCTTCGTGGTGACGAACGCGCTCCTCCTGGTGAACGCGGTGGCGGGCCTGCTCATCGTTCGCCGGCACCGTCGCCAGGGCCGGGCGGGGGCGCGGGGTAGCTCACCCGCCGGCCCTCGATCCGCGCGAACGGCGTGAGCCGGTGCGGGCGGCTCTTGCCGGCGCCGGTCACGTGCTCGACCGTCACGCCGTGCGCGAGCAGCGCGTCGGCGATGAGCGAGCGGTGACAGCGCCACGGCACCGCCTCCGCGCACAGCAGCGCCACCGGGCCCGGGCGGGCCAGCTCGCGGAGCTTGCGGAGCCCGTCCTCGAACTCGGGCGTGGCCATGTGGTCCGCGTAGCCGCGGAAGCTCGCGTTCCTCCAGGCCCCGTTCGGCGAGCCCTTCCGCGCGTGCCGGAGCCCCCCGAGCTGGGGGAGGTGAACGTAGCCGATGCCGGCCTCGGAGAGCGCGCGGGCCAGGGCAGCCCCTTCGTACTGCGGGTTGGCCCGGGAGCGGGGGATGGTGCGCACGTCCGCGACGGTCGCGACGCCGGCGCGGACCAGCAGATCGAGGAGCTCGTCGATGGGGCGGGTCGAGTGACCGAGGGCGACCACGCGGGCCCCGCCCCACCCCGGCGCCGCCCGCATCCGTCGCCCGCCCTCCCCGGCCATGCCCACTCCTTGGCGGGCGCGCCGGCGGCGCGCCATCTCCCCTCGGCCTGCGCCCTCTCCGCGACGGGCGGACCTGCCTCCGGCGCGCGGGCCTCCCGCGCGCGCCCGGTTGACAAGCGGCGCCGCGCGGCGGATACCGTCCCACCGATGCAACACGGCAAGGACGACGCCGCGCCGCGCTGGGCGCGAGGCCAGAAGTTCACGCTCTCGCCGGCAGGGCGAGAGGCCGAGGAGGCTCACCGCGCCGCCGTGCTCGACGTCCGCGGCGCTGGCCGGCCGGCGCTCGAGGCGGCGCTCGCCGCCTGGGCCGCCCCCCACGCCCCCGTCGCCGGCGGCGACGGGGTCCTGCTCGGCGAGCTGAAGGGGAAGCCTCCCGGCCTCGCCGATTCCACGCGCGCGCTCGAGGCCGCGGGGATCGCCCCGGCCGAGGTTCGCGCTGCCCTCGCTCGCCTCGTGAGCGCCGGGCTGGTCTTGCTCGTTCCGCTGGCCTCGCAGCAGCCCGCGCCCGAGCGGCCGCCCCTCTCCCGCTGGTGAACGTCTCGGCCGCGGACGCGGCCTAGTCGAGGTCGCGGCGCGCCGCCTTTCGCTCCCCGCGCCGCTTCTTCTCGGTGATGCGGCGCTCCTTCGAGCCGCGCGTCGGACGCGTCGGCTTGCGCGGCCGCGGCCGGTGCGAGAGCGTCGTCAGGCGCGCCCGGAGCCGCTCCAGCGCCGCGCCGCGGTTCTGCAGCTGGCTGCGGCGCTCGGTGGCGGTGACCACCACGCCGGTGGGCCGGTGGTGGAGGCGCACGGCGCTCTCGGTCTTGTTGCGGTGCTGGCCGCCCGGGCCGCCCCCCACGAAGAAGGTCTCCTCGCAGTCCGCGAGGAGCGCCTCGTCGCCGAGGGCGAGCGCCCGCCGCGCGGCGGCGCGGACGTGCTCCGGGACCTCGCTGCTCCTCGACTCACCCACGTTCGCTCGCCTCGCAGGTCACGATTCTCATGCTGGCCTCATCCACGCGCAACGAATCCCTCACACGTTGCCACAGCGCCGCACCGCGGATCGCCAGGCTCACATTCCTCACGCGCCGCCCGCTGGCTAGTATGCGCGGCAGATCGTCCTGCCCTCACTCCTGCACTCACGGTCAAGAGCGATCCGCCCCTCATGATCCTCACGCACCCCCGGAAGATTGGCCTCACCCTGCTCGCGCTGGTGCTCGGGACGGCCGGCCTCATGGCGTACAAGGTGCGGGCCCTCGGCTACCGGCTGAGCGACATCCTCCCCGTCCGCCAGTACGCGGTCACCTATGCCCTCGACCTCGACGGCCACGGCGGCGACGTGCGGGTGCGCAGCTTCCTGCCCTCGAGCGATCTGCACCAGACCGTGGCCGAGGAGCGCGACCAGTCCTCGGGCCTGCACCTCACGCAGGCGATGGACGGGCCGAACCGGGTCGCCACCTGGACGGGCGCGAACGTCCCCGACGGCGCGCGCATCCGGCACGGCTTCGTGGTGCTGCCGCGGAAGGTCGTCCACGAGATCCCGGCCGAGCTGGAGGTCCCGTCGTCCTACCCCGCCTCCGCCGCCGCCTGGCTGCGCCCCGAGAAGGAGATCCAGGTCGACGCGCCGGAGATCGCGCTCGACCCTGCAGCGGATCGGCGCCGACGGCGGGACGGTGCTGGAGCGGCTCCGGCGCATCTACGACCTCTCCGCCTCGCTCCAGCCCCGGCCGTTCAAGGGCACCACCGACGCGCTCACCGCGCTCCGGCTCGGCGAGGCCAGCTGCAACGGCAAGAGCCGGCTGTTCGTCGCGCTGGCCCGCGCGGCCGGGCATCCCGGCCCGCCTGGTGGGCGGCCTCATCCTCGAGACCGGCTCGCAAGAAGACCTCGCACCAGTGGGTCGAGGCCTGGGTGGCCGGCCACTGGGTCCCGTTCTGCCCGACCAACCACCACTTCGCCGAGCTGCCCGAGCGCTACCTCACGCTGTACTGCGGCGACGAGGTGCTGTTCCGGCACACCTCCGACGTCAACTTCGACTACCGCTTCGAGACCCGCAGCGAGCTGGTGCCCTCGCCGCGGGCCAAGGCGTCCTTCACGCTCTTCGACGTCTGGGGGCTGTTCGATCGGCTCAGGCTGCCCTTCGCGCTGCTCGCGCACCATCCTGATGCTGCCGGTCGGCGCGCTGGTGGTGGTGCTGTTCCGCAACGTGGTGGGCATGCCCACCTTCGGCACGTTCCTGCCGGCGCTGATCGCCGCCGCGGCCGGCGAGACCGGCGGCCCGTTCGGCGTGGTCGCGGTGCTGATCGTGGTGGCGGTGGTGGCGGCCGTGCGCGTGGGGGCTGCAGGCGGCTCGAGCTGCTCCACTCGCCGACGCTGGCCATCCTGCTCTCGGCGGTGGTCCTGACGCTGATCCTCGGCACCGCCTGGCTGGCCGAGCAGCTCGGGCTCCAGCCGCTCACCCGGGTCACGCTCTTCCCCATCGCCGTGCTGGCCATCTCCGCCGAGCGCTTCTACCTGTCGCTCACCGAGCACGGCGGCCGCGGCGGCCTCGAAGGAGCTGGCCGGGACGCTGGTGGTGATGCTGGCCTGCTACGTGGTGATGAGCTCGCTGGCGCTGCAGGTGCTGGTGATCGGCTTCCCCGAGGTGCTGCTGCTGGTGGTGGCCGCCAACGTCTACCTGGGGCGCTGGGTGGGGATGCGGCTGCAGCGAGTACCGCCGCTTCCGCGGCCTGCTCGGGGAGGCCGGCCGTGACGCCGCCCTGGCCGCCGCCGCGGGGCGCCTGCGCGCGCTGCTCGCCCGCCGGCGCCGAGGTCTACGGCATCAACCGCCGCAACGTCGACGCTGGTCTACCCGAACAACGCCGCGGCGCCACTACCCGCTCGCCGACGACAAGCTCCTGCGCCAAGGAGCGCTTCGCCGCGGCCGGCGTCCCGGTGCCGGAGACGCTCGCCGTGTGCGACGGGCTGTACGCG
Organism: uncultured delta proteobacterium; assembly: GCA_963733485.1. Lineage (GTDB taxonomy): Bacteria > Myxococcota > Myxococcia > Myxococcales > Anaeromyxobacteraceae > Anaeromyxobacter. The sequence goes on from CAVTDL010000006.1 coordinate 111,608, forward strand.
GTGCCGGCGGTGGTGGACGCGCTGCGCGGGCGATCGCGCTTCGTGGTGAAGCCGGCCAACGGCATCGGGCGGCGGCGGGCATCCTGGTGGTGGGCGAGCGGGACGGGGCGGCGGGGTGCTGGCGCCGCGCCGGCGGCGAGCGCGCTCGCCGCCGCTCGACGCTGCGGCCGCCACCTCGCCGACGTCGTCTTCGGCGTCCACTCGAGCCAGCTCGAGGACCGCGCCTTCGTGGAGCGGCGCGTCGAGCCCCACCCGTTCTTCGCCGCCCTCTGGAGCGACGGGCTGTGCGACGTCCGGGTGATCACGCTCCGCGGCGGCCCCGGTGATGTCGATGATCCGGGTCCCGACCGCCGAGTCCGGCGGCCGCGCCAACCTGCACCAGGGCGGCCTCGGCATCGCGGTCGACCTCGTCACCGGGCGCACCTTCCGCGCGCTGCACCACGGGCGCGGCGTCGCGCGCCACCCGGAGTCGGGCGCCCCGCTGCTCGGGCTGGAGCGTGCCGGCCTGGGCCGAGGTGCTGGAGGTGTCCCGGCGCGCCGCGCGCGCGGTGCCGCTCGGCTACCTGGGGGTGGACGTGGTGCTGGACCGGGAGGCCGGCCCGCTGGTCCTCGAGATCAACGCCCGGCCGGGCCTGGAGATCCAGAACGTCACCGGCCAGGGGCTCGGGCCCGCGCTGGCCCTCGCGGAGGCGCCGTGAGCCCCGAGCCTCGCCTCGCGCTCGACCGGCTCTGGCCGATGCTGGTCGGCCTCGGCGCCCTGCTGGTCGGCGCGCTCCTGCTGGAGGGGTGGGCCGGGCGCCGGGGCAACGAGCCGGTGCGGATCGCCATCGTCAACGAGGCGATCCCGGCCGCCGATGACGACGAGCCCGCAGCGGCCGACGCCGACGACGGGCCCGAGGACGCGCCGGTCTCCCCGGCCCACGCCCGCGCCCGCACCCTGGCGCGGCGCGCGCTCTACGCCGAGGCCATCTCGCTCTACGAGGAGGCGCTCCGCGACCACCCCGACGCGCCCGCGCTCGAGGGCGAGCTGGGCGGCTGGCTGCTCGCGGCGGGCCAGCCGGAGAAGGCGCTGCCGCACCTGGTGCACGCCGACGCGCTCCGCCCCGGGCCGCGCTCCGCGCTGCAGCTCGGCCTCGCCCGGAACCGCCTCGGCGACCGGGCCGGGGCCGAGGCGGACCTGCGCCGCGCCCTCGCGCTGAAGCCCGGCCTCCGCGCCGCGCGCATCGCGCTCGGATCGCTCCTCCGGCGCCGCGGGGCCATCGGCGAGGCCGTGACCCTGCTCGAGGCGGCCGCCGCCTCGGGCTCGAACGAGGAGCGCGCGCGGGCGCTGGTGGCGCTCGGCGCCGCCCACCTCGCCGCGGATCGCCGGTCCGAGGCGGAGCGCGCCTTCGACAAGGCGGTGCTGTTCGCCCCGGCGCGGGCCGAGATCCGGCTGGGCGTCGCCCGGGCCTGGCTCGCGTCCGATGGTCGTCAGGACGCGGAGCGGGCCCTCCGGGTTCTGCTCAAGACCGCCGAGCTCGCGCCCGACCTGCCCGCCGTCCACGCCAGCCTGGGGCGCGCCCGCGAGCGGACCGGCGACGAGGCCGGCGCCGAGGAGTCCTACGAGCGCGCGCTGCGGCTCGACCCGGCCAACCGCTACGCGCGCCGCCGGCTGCTGCGCCTGGCGCTGCAGTCGCGGGACTTCGGGCGCGCCCGCCACGAGGCGGACCGGCTGGTGGCCGACGGTCCGGACGTGCCGGAGCACCACTTCCTGTCGGCGCTGGTGGCGGATCGCGAAGGCCGGCCCGCCGACGCGCGCCGCGCGTACGAGAAGGCGATCGAGGTGGCCGGGGGCGACTACCCCGAGGCCCTGCTCAACCTCGGCGTGCTCGAGAAGGGCGCCGGGGATCTCCCTGCCGCCCGCGACGCCTACCGCCGCGCGCTGGCGCAGCGCCCCGGCTACGGCGCGGCGTGGCTGAACCTCGGGAGGCTCGAGGAGGCGGCCCACGACGCGGCCGCCGCGGAGGCGGCTTACCGCAAGGCCGTCGAGCTCGACCCTGGCTACGCCCCGGGCTGGCTCGCCCTCGGCCAGCTCCAGTCCGAGTCGCGCCGCCTCGACGAGGCCACCGAGTCGCTGCGGCGCGCGCTGGCGGCGCGCCCCGGGTACGACGCGGCCGAGCTCTCGCTGGGCGTGGTCGCGGCCCGCGCGGGGCGCTTCCCGGACGCCATCGCGGCCTACCGCAACGTGCTGGCCCGCTCGCCGCGGTCGGTCAACGCCCGGTACGACCTCGCCCTCGCGCTCCAGGCCTCGGGGAGCGCGCCGGAGGCGCGCGAGGCCGTCGGCCAGGCCCTCTCGGTGGACCCCGCCCACGCACCCTCGCGCCGAATGGCGGCCGAGCTCGATCTCGCCGCGGGGCTGGTGGCGGACGCGAAGTCCGGCTTCGAGGAGCTGCTCGACCTCGTTCCCGGCGACGTCCCCGCCCGCGCGGCGCTCGCGGAGGAATCGCCGCCCGGCAAGGCGACCGCCCCGCCTGCGAGGCCCGCGCGCGGAGCCTCCTGGCGGAGGCGCCGGCCGATCCCCAGGTGCAGTCGCTCCCGCAGCGCTGCGTCACCGCCGCGCCGCGCGCCTCCAACCACTGACCGTGGAGAACCGGATGCTCCGTCCCCGCCTCGCCCTCCTCGTCGCAGTCCTCGCCGCTGCGTGCGGTGGGGGCGGCGGCAAGTCCACCGGACCTGGCGGCGTCCCGCTCGATCCGAACCGGCCCGGTGACCCGGTCTTCCTCGCCGCGCTCCAGCACTACGACGCCGCCAACGCGCTGGCCGCCGCCTCGCGGGCCGCGACCGATCCGGCCGTCGCGGCGGCGAAGGCGGCCGAGGCGGTGGCCGAGTACCGCGCCGCGCAGGTCGAGCTGCGCCGGCTGCCGGTCGAGTTCCCGCAGTCGATCCGGCTCGACAACGCCGCCTACCTCGACGGACGCTGCAGCTACGAGGTCGGCGCCCTCACCGCCAATCCCGCGGCGAGCGCGGCCGCCTTCGCCGACGCGCGCGACCGGCTCGACGCCGCGCAGGCCGCCTTCCCCGCCTCTCCGCTGCGCGACTCGGCGGCCTACTTCGACGGCCGCGCCCGCTTCCGGCTCGCGGAGCTCGCGCGCGGCGCGGCCGGCGCGTCGACCGCCGACGTCCAGGCCGCCTTCGACGGGGCCTGGGACCAGTTCCGCCGCTCGCTCGACGCGGGCCCGGCCGGCACCTGGGCGGACAACGCCGCCTACTACCTCGGGCGGACCGACTTCGAGTTCGCCCACCTCGCCGTCCAGCCGCTCGAGCTCGGCGCGGTGGCGCCGGCGCCGGGGACCGCCGGATTCGCCGCCGCGGTGGCGCGCTTCGACCGGGCCGAGGCGGAGCTCGCGGCGGTGCCGGCCTCCTCGTCCTACCTCGACAACGCCCGCTACTACCTGGGCAAGAGCCACTTCGAGGAGCCGCCGGACACCACCGTCGCCACCTGGCGCACGCTGCGTCAGGCCACCCTGGACCAGGCCATCGCGGCGTTCGGGGCAGTGCTGGCCGTGCCCGGGAGCTTCTTCCACGACGGCGCGCTCTACTGGCGGGGGCGCTCGCACTACGGGCGCTCGGTCTACCCGCTCGACGCCGCCCCCGACCTCGGCGCGGCCGCCGCCGACTTCCACGCCGTGCTGGCCGGCACCAGCAGCTGGCGCGACAACGCGCTCTACCACCTGGCCAAGGTCTACGTGAACTGGCCGCCGGTGATCCCGCCCGGCCTGTACTGCAGCGCGCCGCGCCCCGGCGACGCGGCGCCCGCCAGCGCCTGCGCCGCCTCGACCACCCTCGCCGCGCTGGTGGCGAGCGATCCCGCCTTCACCGCCAGCACCTACCCGTCGCTCACGGCGAGCTACCTCGCCGCCGCCAGCTGCACCTGCCCCTAGAGGATCCCCCCCATGAACCTCCTCGCCCCCCTCGCGCTCACCCTCGTCCTCGCCACCCCGCCGGAGGATCCGGCCCCGACGACCAGGCGCGCCGGCCGCGACCAGGCCGGCTGGACGGTCGACGCCCGGCTCGGTGCCTACGCGGGCGCCTTCGACGGCATGGGGGTCCGCACCGACTCGGGCGGCCTCGGCATCGTCGAGGGCGCGCTCTCGCCCACCTGGCGCGGCGGCGGCTGGCGGGTCGAGGTGCCGCTCCGGCTGGCCCACCGGGAGACCTTCGGCGCCGACCTCTCGGAGACCACCGGCTCCCTCGCCCTCTCCACCGAGCGCCGCTTCACGCGCGCGTTCCGGGCCGGGCCGGAGGTGGGGATCTCGGGCGCCTACCGCCCCGGATGGCCGGACCTGTACCAGCGGCAGCCCGGGGGCGCGCTGCCCTCCACCAATCGCTACGGCTACCTGGCCTGGCACGCGGGCGCGCAGCTGTACGCCCTGCCCTTCGCGCACAACCACCTGCGCCTGAAGTACCGCTACGTGGCCTACCGCTACCAGGGCGAGTCCGCCTTCGAGCCCGACGTGAACCCCATGCACCTCACCCCGCGCGACAACGTCCAGCACCAGGTCGACCTCTCCTGGCGCTACCTCGGCGGCCAGAGCTGGGACCTCGGCTTCGGCCTCGAGTACACCCACCGTCGAGACGACGACCTGCTGGCCCGGAACGCCGGGAGCGGCGGGACGAGCGGGTACACCAACCCGCTCCAGAAGCTGAACAAGGTCGAGCCGTCGGTGGAGGTGAAGCTGAAGCGGCTCGGCGACCAGGTGGACGTGTCGCTGCGCTACGGCTTCATGGTCCAGGACGACCCGTTCCAGGGCTACTACTCCTACACCGGCCAGCACCCGCGGCTCGACGTCGAGTGGGCCGTCACCGACCGGCTCGGACTGGAGGGGCGCGCCGAGGCCTGGCTGATCGAGTACGGCTCGAGCAGCACCTTCGCCTCGCGCCTCGACAGCGGCAGCCGGCGCACCGACAACCGCGTGGCGCTCCGCGCCGGGGCGCGCTACGCGCTCACCCCGACGCTCTCGGCCGTCGTCGAGGGCGAGTGGGTGAAGCGCGAGACCAACTACCCCGACTACGTGCCCGACCCCATCACCGACGCCGGCTACGACATCCGCTTCGACTACGACAACCTCCGCGCCGTCGCGGGCGTGGAGTGGCGGCTCTAGCGCCGGGCCGGCGCGGCCCGGCGTGCTAACCTCCGCCGCCGTGTCGCGCCGCTCCGCCTCGCCGCAGGACGACCGCCGCTGGGTGTTCAACCGGCTGGCGGCGGCGTACCGGCACCGGCCGGGCTACCCGACCGCGCTCCTCGACCGGCTCCTCTCGCTGGGCGGCGGGGCGGGGGCGCGGGTGGCCGAGCTGGGCGCCGGCACCGGCCACCTCGCCCTCCCGCTGGCGCGGCTCGGGGCCCGAGTGGTCGCGGTCGAGCCGGCGCGCGCCATGCTCGAGGCGCTCCGGGCCGCGGAGGTCCCCGGCCTGGAGGCGGTCCACGCGGCCGCGGAGGAGACCGGGCTCCCGGCCGGCGCCTTCGACCTCCTGGTGCTCGCCGACACGCTCCAGTGGGTCGATCCCGATCGCGCCGGACGCGAGGCGGCCCGCCTGCTCGCGCCGGGGGGCGCGCTGGCGGTGGTGACGCCGCGCCTCGCCGCGACGCCGTTCCTCGCCGCGCTGGCGGAGCGGATCGCCCGGGCGAACCCGAAGGCGCGCCCGGCGCCGCCGCCGGTGGGGCTGCTCTTCTCGGTGGCCGGGCTGCCCGCGCCGGTCGAGGAGCGGTTCGAGGACGAGGTCCGGCTCGACGAGGCCGGGCTCGAGGGCGTGCTCCGGTCGCTCTCCTACGTGGGGCCGGCGCTCGGGCCGGCGGCGCTCGAGGCGCTGCTCCTGGACGCGCGAGCGCTCGCGGCGGAGCACGGCGGTGCGCTGTGGCGCAGGAGATCGAGCTCTGGTCGTCGAGGGTGCCGCCCTCCGCTTCGGGCAGCCGGTGAGGAGCGGCCGGGCACGCTTCGCTTTGCGAAGAGTGCCTCGGCCGGATGTTGGAGGCCGGCTGCTACCCTCCCAGCCGCGGGTGCTCCTCCCGCCAGCTCGCCACCGCCGCCCGCCGCTGCGCGCGCTCGGCGTCGAGCTGCCGGCGGATGGCCTGGTCGAGGCGGCGGTCGAGGCACGAGGTGCGCGCTCCACGTCTCGGCGGGCTCGAAGCCGCGCGCCAGCTTGTGCTCGCCGCCGGCCCCGCCCTCGAACCGCTCCCGCCCGAGGCGGATGCACTCGTCGAGCGAGTGGTACATCGCCACGTTGAAGTGCAGGAACGGGTGCTGCTCCAGGCACCCCCAGTAGCGGCCGTAGAGCACCTTCTCGCTGGCGAGGTTGAACGCCATGGCCACCAGCCGCCCCTCCCGGCGGGCCTCGACCACCTCCACCGCGTCGGGCATCCCCCGGAGCACGCGCTCGTAGAAGGCGCGGTTCACGAACCGCATCCCCCAGGCCATCTGGTCGGTCGAGGCGCGGTGGAGCGCGAGGCAGTCGCGCGCCCAGCCGGCCGGATCGCGCGAGAGCTCGTCGCCGCGGACGGTGCGGATGGCGATCCCCTGCTGCGCCGGCGCCGCCCGCTCGCGCCGGATGGCGTTCCGGCGCGCGCGAGGTGAAGCGGGCCAGGAACGCCTCCGGCGTGGCGTAGCCCTCGTTCCGCCAGTGGTACTGGAAGTCCATCCGGAGGGCGAGGCCGGCGCGCCTCGAGCTCGCGCGCCTCGTCCGCGCCGGGGAAGAGCACGTGGACGCCGTGCAGCCCCTCGTCCGGCGCAGAGGCGGCGCGCGCCGTCCACCAGCGCCGCCACCAGGGCGGGCCGGTCCTCGCCCGGCGCGACCAGGAAGCGCCGGCCGGTGGCGGGCGTGAAGGGGATGCCCAATCACGAGCTTCGGGTACTAGGGGAGCCGCGCCCGCGCGGCGGCGGCCGCCCACTCCCAGTCGCGCCCGAAGTCACCGTCCGAGTCCGATCCGCTGCGTAGGCGGGCGCGGCCGCCACGATCCGGCCGCCCCGGCGGAGCCACCAGGTGCCGCGCGGCACCAGCCGGTCCGCGGCGTGGCGCAGCCGCTCTCCTCGGCGGCGGCCAGGAAGGCGTGCCGGACGAACGGGCTCGCCACGCACCGGCTCGTGCGCGTGGAGGGCGTCCCACTCGGCGGCCGGGATCTCCGAGATGGCGCCGTGGACCGAGAGGGCGAGGCCGGACACGGACCGTTCATAGCCCCCGCCGTCGCCGCGCCGCAACGCGCCACGCGCGTGCGTCGCCCCGACCGGGCCGCCGCTCCGTCCCTCCCGGACCACGCGCCCCGCCGGGCCGTCCGTTAATAGCTCCACCGAGGATGCGCCTCGCGACGCTACGGGACGGCAGCCGGGACGGGCGGCTGGTGGTGGTCCGCCGCGACGGCGAGGCCGTGCTCGACGCCGCGTCCGCCGCCGGGACGCTGCAGGACGCGCTCGACCGCTGGGAGCGGGCGGAGCCGACGCTGCGGGCCCTCGCCGACGCGCTCGACGCCGGGGACGTCGAGGCGGCGCGCCGCTCGACCCCGACGCGCTGCCACGCGCCGCTGCCGCGCGCCTACGAGTGGGTCGACGGCTCGGCCTTCCTCGAACCACGTCCGCCTGGTGCGCCAGGCGCGCGGCGCCGAGCCCGCCGCCGACGCTCGCAGACGGATCCGCTCGTGTACCAGGGCGGCTCGGGGGTGCTGCTCGGCGCCGACCGAGCGACGATCCCGCTCCCCGATCCGGCCTGGGGGCTCGACTTCGAGGGCGAGGTCTGCGCCGTGCTCGGCGACGTGCCGGCCGGGGACCGCGCGCCGCGGACGCCGCGCGCCACGTCCGGCTCCTGTGCCTCGCCAACGACCTCACCTTCCGCAACCTGGTCCCGGCCGAGCTGGCCAAGGGCTTCGGCTTCTTCCAGTCGAAGCCCGCCACCGCCTTCTCGCCCTTCGCGGTCACGCCCGACGAGCTCGGGGCCGGCCTGGCGCGACGGCCGCGTCCACCTGCCGGCTCACGGTGCGCTGGAACGGCGCGGTGGTCGGGCGACCCGACGCCGGGCCCGAGATGCACTTCTCCTTCTTCCAGCTCGTCGAGCACCTCGCCCGCACGCGCGGCCTTCACCGCCGGCACGATCCTGGGCAGCGGCACGGTGTCGAACGCCGGCCGCGCGCGCGGCTGGTCCTGCATCGCCGAGCGCGGGCGCTGCGAGATGATCGACGGCGGCGCCGCCGCGCACCCGCTTCCTGGTCGCCGGCGACACGGTCGAGATCGAGATGCGCGACGCCGCGGGGCGGAACGTGTTCGGGACCATCTCGCAGCGCGTGGTGGCGCCGTGAACGCTCCGGCTCTACTCCTACTGGCGCTCCTCTGCTCGGCGTGGCGCGTCCGCATCGGCCTCGCGCTGAAGGGGCTCGCCTACGAGTACCGGGCGGTGAACCTGCTCGCCCGGGAGCAGGACCAGCGCCGCCCACCGGGCCCGCAACCCCGCTCGGCCAGGTGCCCGGTGCTGGAGGTGGAGGAGGACGGCCGGCGGTCCACCTCGTCGCAGTCGATGGCGATCCTCGAGTAGCTGGACGAGCGGCTCCCGCGATCCGCCGCTGCTCCCGCCGACCCGTGGGGCCGCGCCCGGGTGCGGGCCCTCGCCGAGCTGGTGAACTCCGGCATCCAGCCGCTGCAGAACGCGATCGGCTCCGGGTACCTGAAGGAGAGGTGGCCGGGCTACGGATGGCGAGTGGGCGCCCGCACTTCATCGCAGGCGGGCTCGACCGCGCTCGAGGCGCGCTGGTGGACGGGCGGCGCCGGGCGCTTCTGCCCACGGCGACGCGCCCGGGCTGGCCGACTGCTACCTGGTCCCGCAGCTCTACGCCGCGCGCCGCTTCGAGGTGGACCTCGCGCCCTACCCGACCCTGCGCCGGATCGAGGAGGCCTGCGCCGCGCTGGCCGCCGTTCCAGGCGGCGCACCCGGACTCGCCAGCCGGACGCGCCGCCGCCGGAGGGAGGACGCCATGACCGCGCACCAAGCTCGAGCCGCTCGGCATCCTGCGGCTCGAGGCGCTGCACTACTACGTCCACGACCTCGACCGGAGCCGGCGCTTCTACACCGAGCAAGCTCGACTTCGCCGAGGTGGCCCGGAGCGCCCCGGCGCTCGAGGCCGCGGGCCACCAGCGCTCGGCCGTGTTCGAGGCCGGGCGACGTCCGGGTGATCTGCTCGGCGCCCGCCGGCGAGGGCGGCCGCGCCCCGCGCTACCTCCGCAAGCACCCCGACGGCATCGGCACGGTGGTCTTCGAGGTCGAGGACGCGAGCCCGCGCCTTCCGGCTGCTCGAGGAGCGCGGCGGCACGCCCATCACCGACCTGCGAGGAGCACCGCGACGAGGGCGGCGACGCTTCCGCACCTTCTACATCACCACGCCGTTCGGCGACACCACCTTCCGCTTCGTGGAGCGGCGCGGCTACGCGGGCCTCTACCCGGGCATGGAGCGGCTCGCGGCGCCCGAGGGCGGCGCGGAACGCCTTCGGCTTCGGCCAGATCGATCACCTCACCCAGAACTTCCAGACCATGAAGCCGGCGCTGCTCTGGATGGAGCACGTGCTCGGGTTCGAGGAGTTCTGGGAGGTGCAGTTCCACACCCAGGACGCGGCCGACGCGCGGCGCGGGCGCATCCAGGCGCAGCACGGCTCGGGCCTGCGCTCGGTGGTGATGTGGGATCCGCGCCTCGGGCGTGAAGTTCGCCAACAACGAGCCGTGGCGCCCCGCCTTCAAGTCGTCGCAGATCAACGTCTTCAACGAGGAGCACCGCGGCGACGGCATCCAGCACGCGGCGCTCACCGTGACCGACATCCTGGCGGCGGTGCGCGGGCTGCGCGCGCGCGGGGTCGAGTTCATGCCCACGCCCGCGCAGCTACTACGACGCGCTCCCCGAGCGGATCCGGACGAGCGGCATCGGCACGGATCGACGAGGACCTGGCGACGCTCCGGGAGCTCGAGATCCTGGTCGACGGCGCCGGGCCCGGCGCCTACCTGCTGCAGATCTTCCTGCGGGACGCGGCCGGCCTCTACGACGAGCCCGCGGCGGGCCCGTTCTTCTTCGAGATCATCCAGCGCAAGGGCGACCAGGGCTTCGGCGCGGGGAACTTCCGCGCGCTCTTCGAGTCCATCGAGCGCGAGCAGCAGGACCCGGGGCGCGGGTAGCGAGGCCGGAGTGCTCGACCGGATCGATCCAGGGAGCGGTGCCGCGCAAGCACCACCTCGCCTTCCGCGACGCCGACGGGCGGCTCCTCTACGAGGAGGCCTACACCCGCGCGCGGCTTCGACGGCCCGTACACGCTCCTCTACCACCGCGGCCGGCCCCACGCGACGCACGCCGCCGAGGCCGCCACGGGTCGCCGCTGCCCGAGCGCGGCGCCGCCGCGGCCGCTCGCGAAGCGCCACTACCGCACGCAGGACCTTCCGCGCCCCGCGGCGGGCCGCCCGTCGACGCGCGGCGTCCCGCTGCTGTTCAGCCAGGACGTGGTCTCGGGCCTCGTCACGCCCGGACGCGCCGAGGACCCGGTCTACTTCTGCGAACGGCGACGGCGACGAGCTCCTCTTCGTGTTCGAGGGCGGCGGGCTCCTGCGCATCGCCCGCTGGGCGATCTGCGCTTCGAGACGGGACGACTACGTCTTCGTGCCGCGGGGCCTGCTCCACCGCTTCGTGCCCGACGCCGGCCCGCAGCGCTGGCTCTCGCTCGAGCTCTCCGGGCGGGCTCCACCTGCCGTGCCAGTGGCGCAACGAGACCGGCCAGCTCCGGATGGACGCGCCGTACTGCCACCGCGACTTCCGCCGGGTGCGAGCTCGCGCGAGCCGCTCGACGAGGGCATCCGCGAGCTGGTGGTGAAGCGCGCCGGCGCCTTCCACGGGTTCCGGCCACGACGCCTCGCCGCTCGACGTGGTGGGCTGGGACGGCTCGCTCTACCCGTTCGCCTTCCCCATCCTGAACTTCCAGCCGCGCGCCGGCCTGGTGCACCTCCCGCCCACCTGGCACGGGACCTTCGCCGCGCCGCGGCGTGCTGGTCTGCTCCTTCGTCCCGCGGGTGACTCGACTTCCACCCCGAGGCGGTCCCCTGCCCCTACCCGCACGCCTCGGTCGACGTGGACGAGATCATCTTCTACGTGCGCGGCGAGTTCACCAGCCGTCGCGGCGTCGGGCCGGCTCCGTCTCGCACCACCCGGCCGGCACCACCCACGGGCCGCACCCCGGCGCCTACGAGGCGTCCATCGGGACGCACGGCCACCAACGAGCTGGCGGTGATGCTCGACTGCCTCCAGCCGCTCCGGCCCACGCCCCACGCGCTCGGCATCGAGGACCCCGGCTACCAGGAGAGCTTCGTCGGCTGAGGCAGCGCAACGCCAGCGCGGCCCTCGCTGGAGCCCGGCGTCGGAAAGAGAAAGGCCCGGCCACGCGAGGCGCGGGACCGGGCCTCTGCCTGCCGAGGTGAACGCTACTTCGTCTCGACCGCCGGCTTGACCTCGTCGGCCTTCTGCACGGCCGGCGCGACCTTCGCCTCGCCCTCGCCGCCCACCGCCTTCACCTTCGTGGCCGCCGCCGCCGTCTTCTTCTGGCCCAGCTTCTTGCCCTTGACGGCCGCGTTCGTGCTCTTCGCCTTCGCGCCCTTCACGGCCGCGTCGCCCTTCGCCTGGCCCTCGCCGGCGGCGGCGTCGGCCTTTGCCCTGGGCTCCTGCACCGCGGCCGCGGCCGGCTCACCGCCCACCGCGCGGACCTTGGCGTCGGCCTTGTCGGTCGCCGCTCCCTCGGCGGCGGCGGCCTGCCCGGTGGCGCCCTGCGCGGCGGCTGCGGCGTGGTCGGCGTGCGCGTTGGTCCGCGCCTCGGCGCCCTCTGCGCGCGCGTCGACCTTGCCCTTCGCCTGATCGACGGCGGCGGCGTTGGGGAGCTGGGCCCGGGCGGAGCCGGCCAGGGCGAGTGCGGCGACCACGAGCAGCTTGGTGACGTTCATGGATGTCCTCCTGGTTGTTGGGGCCGAGACCTTACGCGAATACACCTTCGGTGGAGGCGTCCTGTGAGGGGCGCGCGGGTCGAGGCCCTGCGGAGGTGAGGCTGGATGTCGGCGGTGCGCCTACCCGCCCGCACCGCGCGCCATCTCGATGAGGCGCTCCGTGGAGATCGGGATCTTGAGGCCGCGGCCCCCGTTCTCGAGGAACAGGCGCAGGCCGTAGTCGTAGTGTCGCCGGACGGCGTTCAGGATCGACTCGTGGATGGGCTGGAGCGCCTCGGGCGTGGGCTCGGCGATCTCGAAGTCCTCCATCCCGAACAGCGAGACGATGAAGCGGGTCTCGAGCTTCTTGAACCGGACGCCGAGCAGGATCGAGTCTCGCCCCTTGGGCGCCTCGAGGTGAAGGCGCAGCCCGACCGCCCAGTACGCGTCCTGGTCGAGGTACATGGCGTCCTCGATGGTGTTGGTCCGATCGGGGTCGATCCCGGGCGCCGTGGACTCGAAGGTCAGCTGCTCGCGCGGCCAGCCGGAGTACTCCATGAACCCGCGCGAGAGCGTCGCGGCGAACAGCACGCACTTCGAGCGGTAGCCGGCGAACTCCTCCCTGGCCTGCTCGAGCGAACGGCAGAGGTCCTGGTAGCGGCTCTGGCTCACGGGTCGGTCCTCCGGCGCCATCGCGCCCGACGGGAGAATCGGCAGGGTAGCACGCCGGGCCGAGGCGGGGGCCACCCCGCGACCAGGCGCTGCCCGCTGGCCAGAAACCGCCTGGTCGCTAAGATGCGCGCCATGTCCCTGCTCCCGTCGCACTGGGGCGGCCGGCCGATCTGGGCCGAGATCGACCTCGACGCCTTCGCCCACAACGTCCGGATCCTCGCCGCGCGCGCCGCGCCCGCCAGGCTCTACGCGGTGGTGAAGGCGAACGCTTACGGGCACGGCGCGGTGGCGGTGGGGCGGGCGGCCCTGGAGGCCGGCGCCGCCGGCCTGGCGGTGGTCTGCGTCGACGAGGGCGAGGAGCTCCGCCGCGCCGGCATCACCGCGGCGCCGGTGCTGGTCATCGGCCACACGCCTCCGAGCGACGCGGCGCGCGTGGTGGCGCTCGACCTCCGCCCGGCGGTGGGCGCGCCGGAGCTGGTGGAGGCGCTCTCGGCGGCGGCCAGCGCCCGCGGCGCGGTGGCCTCGATCCACCTCGAGCTCGAGACCGGCCTGAACCGCCACGGGCTCGCGCCGGACGCGCTGGTCGCGCTGGCCGAGCGCGCGCGGGCGCTGCCGGGGATCCGCGTCGAGGGGCTCTTCACGCACTTCGCGGCCGCGGAGGAGGGCGATCAGCGCTTCACCCGCCGCCAGTTCGAGATCCTGCGCGAGACCTCGCGGCGGGTCCCCTGGATCCCCGAGCGCCACTGCTCGGCCTCGGCGAGCGTGCTGCTCGACCACGAGATGGCGCTCGAGGCGGTGCGCGGCGGCCTCTCGCTCTACGGCTACCGGCCGGCCCCCTGGTGCGGCACCGACGCCGACCTCCGGCAGGTGCTGGCGCTGCGCAGCCGCGTGGCGCGTGTCTCCGAGGTGGAGCGGGGCGGCACGGTGGGCTACGGCCGGACCTGGGCGGCGGGCCGGACCTCTCGCATCGCCCTCGTCATGTGCGGCTATGCCGACGGCTACCGGCGCAGCTTCGGGAACCGCGCGCACGTGCTGGTGCGCGGCCGGCGCGCGCCGGTGGTGGGCCGCGTCGCCATGGACATGTGCATGGTGGACGTCACGGCCGTGCCCGGCGTGGCCGCCGGCGACGTGGTCACGCTCATCGGCCGCGACGGCGAGGAGCAGGTGGACGCCGAGGAGCTCGCCTCGCTGGCGGACACCATCTCCTGGGAGATCCTGGCCGGCCTGACCGCGCGCGTCCCCCGGCTGTACCTGCGCGACGGCCGCGCGGTCGCGGCGACCACGCTCACCGAGCGGGTGCCGGCGCCGCTCTGAACGAAGGTTCGGGCCCCGCGCGACGAGGGGGCCCCCTGCGCGACCGGTGCGCCGCGGGCCCCGGGCCGCGCGCTACGCCCGCACCTCGCGGTCCGAGATGATCCGCATGGTCTCGGCGGCCCGCTCGTCGTCCTCCTCGTCCACCACGTCCGACAGGCTGATCACCCCGACCAGGCGCCCCTCGCCGTCGACCACCATCATCCGCGACTTCCGGTGGCGAGCCATCTGCTGCTCCGCCTCCTCGATGGGATCGTCCTCGCGGCAGGTGACCGTCTCGTGCGTCATCACCTCGCCCGCGCGCGTCGCGCTGGCCCGGCGGTCCTCCGCGCAGACGCGCAGGGCGATGTCACGGTCGGTGAGCGTCCCGACCGGGCGCCCGTCCGCCCCGCAGATGGGCGCGAACCCGATGTTCACCTCCCGCATCCGGCGCGCCACCTCCTGCACCGTGTCGCCCTCGCGGAACGTCTCGATCTCGGTCTTCATAAGGTCCTGACAGAGCACGACCATCCTCCTGGCGCCCGGGGGGCACCGCTCGCCCACCGTTCCCCATGGGCTGCGGCCGGCCGCCGGGCCCGGCCCGGGTGGGGAGGCGCGCCCGGACGTGCGTATGCCCGCCTCTCCCGCCCCGCGCGGCACGGGGGAAGGCGACGGGGCCGGCGTCCGGACCGCCGGACGGTATATTCGGGGCATGCCCGTCACCGTCGAGACCGGATCGACCCTCACCTTCGAGCGCTTCTGGCGCTGGCTGAAGCGCCACCCGAACTGCATCCTCCGCGCGGGGACCCCCGACAGCTACCTGTACGACCACGAGGATCTCCACTGGCACCTCGAGGAGGACGAGGACCGCGTCCCCACCATCCAGCTCATCCGCGGGAAGCAGATCCTGGGCGAGCTCGTGATCGAGCTCCGCGAGGTGCTCTTCGTGCAGGTGCTGCCGGATCCGGACGGCGAGGCGGGTCAGTTCGTCTTCGAGCTGGTCGGCGGCGGCGACGAGCCCTACCCCATCTACCACTTCGCCCTCGCGCACGGCTTCGACGAGGACGGCGGCCACCGCACCCAGCTGAAGCAGTAGCGCTCCCCGATGCGCCTCCCCGAGTACGACCGGCTCGACGCGCTCGGCATGGCCGACCTGGTCGCGCGCCGCGAGGTGACCGCGGGCGAGCTGCTCGAGGCCGCCCTCGAGCGCGCCGACCTCCGCGACCCGGCGCTGAACGCGCTGGTGGCGCGCTACGACGACGAGGCCCGCCGCCGCGCCGCCGGCCCGCTCCCGGGGGGGCCGCTCTCCGGCGTGCCGTTCGTGCTGAAGGACCTCCTGGCCGCCTGGAAGGACCACCCGTACACCTGCTCGACGCGCCTGCTCGAGGGGTACGTGGCGCGGCTCGACGCCGAGATCGTGCGCCGCTTCCAGGCGGCGGGGCTGGTGCTGTTCGCCCAGGCCAACACGCCCGAGCTCGGGATCATGGGCGTCACCGAGCCGCGCCTGCGCGGGCCGAGCCGGAACCCCTGGAGCACCGAGCACTCGCCGGGCGGCTCCTCGGGCGGCTCCGCGGCGGTGGTGGCGGCCCGCATCGTCCCGGCCGCCCACGGGAACGACGGCGGGGGCTCGCTCCGCATCCCCGCCTCCGCCTGCGGGATCTTCGCGCTGAAGCCCACGCCGCGGCCGGGTCACCCTCGGCCCCGCCTTCGGCGAGGTGATGAGCGGGTTCGTCACCGAGGGCGTGCTCACCCGCTCGGTCCGGGACTCCGCCGCGCTGCTCGACGCGATCGACGGGCCGGCGCTCGGCGATCCGTACGCGGCGCCGCCCAAGGCCCGGCCCTACCTCGCCGAGGTGAGCGCCCCGCCGCGGCGGCTCCGCGTCGCCGTCACGCGCGAGGCGATCTTCGCCCGCGCCACGCACCCGGACTGCTCGGCCGCGGTGGACGCGGCGGCGCGGCTCCTCTCCGACCTCGGGCACGAGGTCGGTCGAGGCGCGCCCCGCCTTCCCGCGCGAGGCGCTGATGCGAGCCTACCTGGTGATGCTCGCCGCGCAGGTGGCGGCGGACGTGGCCATGGCCGCCCGCGAGGTGGGGCGGCGCCCGCGGGCAGGGGACCTCGAGCCGGAGACCGAGGCGCTGGCGGCCGGCGGGCGCATCCTCTCCGCCGCCGACCTGGTCGAGGCGCGCGTCGAGCTCGAGCGCGCCACCCGCGCGGTGGCGGTCTTCTTCGAGGCGCACGACGTGCTGGTGACCCCCACCATGGCGCGCCCGCCCGTCCGCGTGGGCGAGCTGTCGGCCCGCCCGCACGAGCGGCTGGCGCTCCGGGCGGTGGCGCGGCTCGGGTCGCGGCGGATCGTGGAGCGGCTCTTCGAGGCGATCGCGGCGCGCTCCTTCGACGCGACCGGCAACACCATGATCTTCAACCAGACCGGCCAGCCCGCCATGAGCCTGCCGCTCCACTGGAACGCCGCGGGCCTGCCGATCGGGGTGCAGGTGGCGGCGCGGTTCGGGGACGAGGCGACGCTCTTCCGGCTCGCGGCGGAGCTCGAGGCGGCGTGCCCGTGGGCCGACCGCGCGCCCCCCCTGGTGGGCGCCACCGCGGTCCCCGGCGGCGCCCGGGCGGCCAGCGCCGCGTCGCCGCGACGGTGACGCCCCGTCAGCGCTCGAGCTCGCGCGCCAGCGCCTCGAGCGCGGTCCGCACGCCCGGCTCGGAGAGCGCGGCGGCCGGGGCGCGGGCCAGGAGCTCCGCGGCCAGCTCGGGCACGCCGTCCAGCCACGCGCTCACGCCGGCCGAGGGGCTGCCCTCGGCGCCGAGGAGCACCAGACCGGCGTGGCGGCGGTAGGTCTCCACCCGCACCGCCCGGATCCGATCCCACACCAGGAGCCCGCCGCCGCGCCGGCCGCGGACCTCGAGGCCTTCGGGCCGGAGCCGGAACCCGGGATGGCCGCGGAGCGCGGACACGAGCAGGAGGGCGATCACCGCGACGGTGAGCGCGGCGAGGAGCCGCGCGGCCGGCCCGGCCCCGTCGGCGTGGACGCGCCAGGCCACCAGGGCCAGCGCCGGACCGATCACCAGCGTCGTCGCGAGGCGCCGCACCAGGGAGGCGCGCAGCACGGCGGTCCCGCCCACGCGCGGCGCGCGGGGGCGCGGCGGGAGCCGGACGGCCGCCATGAGGAGCGCGAACCAGGCGAGCAGCGCCGCCGCGCGCGCCGCCGCGGCGAGGTCGGGCCGCTCGCCGCCCCGACGGAACAGCACCGCGGCCCCGACCGCCGCCGCCACGCCGATCACGGTCAGCGCGATCCGGCGGTTGTCTCTCCAGGGCGGCCACGGGGCGCGGCGACGGGGTGCGTCCATGAGGGCGCGCAGTGTAGACGGCCGCCCGCGGTTCGTGAACACCCGTTCGCCCCGGGCGGGCGCGCGCCGCCACGGCGCGTGCGACCGCCCGCCGCGCGGCCTCGGGCTCGCCGCCGGCCGGAGTCGCTCCCCGCGCGACCCGGAACGTGGGAAGATTCCGGCATGGACGTCGCCCTGAGCCGCCTCGAGGCGCGCGTGCTCCTCTTCGTGATGGAGCACCTCCCCGTGTCCGGGAACGGGCGCTGCTGGGAGATCGCGCTCGATCCCGCCGGCGCGAAGGCGGCCGTCGCGCTGGCGCCGCTCGAGCAGGTCCCGGGCGCTGCGGTGGTATTCACCCTCGGTCGCGGTGGCCGCAGGGTCGTCGTCACGCTCACCGACGCCGACCCGATCCGGGTGGCCGAGCTCCTGGCGCGCGCCGAGCGGGAGGCGCCCGCCGGCGACGCCGTCCGGATCCTCGCCAGCGCCGATCCGTTCCTGGTGGAGAGCGGTCGAGCCGGGATCGCGCTGCTGCCGCCGAGCGCCGGCCGCTGGCTCCCCGGCCTCCCGGACGCGGTCCGGTTCGACGCCGACCTGATCCAGGTCTCGATGGCGGCCTTCCTCACCGCCGCCGAGCTCGCGGAGGCGCGGGCGGCCGGCCCCGCCGCGCTGCTCTCGGCCTTCGGCCGCGGCGAGCGGGACCTGCTGCGCTTCGCGGCGCGCCCGCAGGGCCACTGAGCGACGGCTCGCGAGCCGCGATCGCCCGCGGTTCGCGCGGCGCCGGCCGCGTCGAGCGCCGCGCGGGCATAGAGGTCCCGGCCGAAGGGGTCGCCACGCCCTGGGCGCTTGCGATTCCCCCGGCGGAGTGCGCTCCTCGACCTCGGAAGGAGGTCCGCCATGCGCCTCCCGTTCACCGCCGACCAGTTCCTGGACGCGTTCGCGCGGTTCAACCAGGAGGTCTGGCCCCTCCAGCTGTTCGCCTACGCGCTCGCGGTCCTGGCGGTGGCGCTCGCGATCCGGGGCGGGCGTGGCGCCAGCCGCGGGGTCGGGCTGGTGCTCGCCTTCCTGTGGGCGGCCGCGGCCGCGTACCACGCTGCGGCCCTCGGCCGGCTGGCCGCGAGCGGCCCGGTGTTCGCGGCCGGCTTCGTCATCCAGGCGGTGCTGCTCGCGTCGGCCGCCATGCGGGACCGGCTCTCGTTCCGGGCCGGCGGCACCCTCACCACCACGGGGCTCGCGCTCGTCCTGTACGCGATGGCGATCTACCCGCTGCTCGGCGCGCTCGCCGGCCACCCCTTCCCGCGCGGGCCCGCCTTCGGCGTCGCGCCCTGCCCGAACGCGATCTTCACCTTCGGGCTATTGCTGCTCACGGACCGGCCGGTGCCGCGCTGGCTCCTGCCCATCCCGCTGCTCTGGTCGATCGTCGGGCTCACGGCGGCCACCTCCCTCGGGATGCTGGAGGATCTGCCGCTGCCGTTCGCCGGGCTCCTCGCCACCGGGCTCCTGCTGTTCCGCGACCGCCCCCACGCGCCCCGTCCCGCGGCGCGGGGCGCGGCGGCGCGCTAGCCGGCCTCCAGGTCCGGCCGAGGCACAGATCGCGAAGCGAAGTGTGCCCGGCCGCCGGCCATTGCACTGGGAGCTAGTCCTGGAGCTCCCGCTCGCGGATGGTCATGTTCGTCGCGGTCATGGTCGCGACGAGCCGCTCGGCGCCGCCCCTCACGGCGAAGACCTCGCCGTTCGACACGGTGATGGTCCGGCCCGGCTTGAGGACCCGCCCGCGCGCGACGAACCGCTCCCCCTGGCCGGGCGCGAGCAGGTTCACCTTGAACTCGATCGTCAGCACCGCCGCGCCGGCCGGCATGAGCGTCAGCGCCGCGTAGCCGCAGGCGGTGTCCACGATGGTGGTGGTGATGCCCGCGTGGAGGAAGCCGTGCTGCTGGCTGAGGTCCTCGCGGAAGGGCAGGACGATGTCGACCTCGCCCGGCGCCACGTGGGACAGGCTGGCCCCGAGAGTGGCCATGGCGCGCTGGCGGGCGAAGCTCGCGTGGACGCGCCGCTCGAAGTCCGGATCGGCGGGCTGGAAGGTGGGCATCGGGCGACTCTAGCGGAGCGCCACCACCCCGACCAAGACGCACCCCGACACGGGTCCGATGGCACGACGCGTCGGACCGCCGGCCCGGTTGCGGCCGGGAGCCGACCAGCGGATGATCCCTCCTCGTCGGCGCCGGCGTGCCCCTGGTGGCGCGCCGGGACGGAGGGGAGCGCATGACGTCGCTGGATGCCGAGGTGGCCGCGCGCGCGGCGGAGGCGCTCCGGCGGGCGCGGGTGCTGATCGTCTCCGCCGGCGCCGGGATGGGCGTGGACTCGGGCCTGCCCGACTTCCGCGGCGATCAGGGGTTCTGGAAGGCCTACCCGATGTACGAGCGGCTCGGGCTCTCCTTCGTGGACGCCGCCAACCCGGAGCACTTCGAGCGCGACCCGGCCTTCGGCTGGGGCTTCTACGGCCACCGCCTCAACCTCTACCGCGCCACCGAGCCGCACGCGGGCTTCGGCATCCTGCGCCGCTGGATCGACGCGCTCGGGCTCGAGGCGTGGGTGGTGACCTCCAACGTGGACGGCCAGTTCCAGCGGGCCGGCTTCCCGCGCGACCGGGTCCTCGAGGTGCACGGCTCCATCCACCACCTGCAGTGCCTCTCGCCCTGCTCCGGCGCCATCTGGGAGAACCGCGAGGAGGTGCCCATCGACGAGGAGCGCATGCGCGCCCGCCGGATCCCGCGCTGCAAGCGGTGCCCCGGGGTGGCCCGGCCGAACATCCTCATGTTCGGCGACTACGGCTGGCTCCCCGAGCGGACCCACGCGCAGCGCGGCCGGTTCGACGCGTTCCTCGAGGAGCACCAGGGGGAGCCGCTGGCCGTGGTCGAGCTCGGCGCCGGCACCGCCATCCCGACCATCCGGCTGCTCTCGGAGCGGCTCGGTGATGTCGAGGGCGCCGCCGTGGTCCGGATCAACCCGCGCGAGGCCGACATCCGTCGGCCGCACCTGTCGCTCGCCGCCGGCGCGCTCGAGGGGCTCCGCGCGATTGACACGGCGCTTGGATAGGGGCGGTCATCCCTCGCCCCCGCCCTTCACCTTCCCGCGCAAGAGCTCCTTCACGAGGTGCGCCCCCAGCGCGCGCATGCCCTCGTCGAGGAGCGCGCGTCCCCGCCCCGCCGCGAGCGTCTCCCGCATCGACTCCGGGGCGATCCCGATCTCGAGGTCGAGCCGGACCAGCGCCGCGGAGATGGCCGGCGTCCCGGCGGCGGCCTTGGCGCGGAAGCGGCGTGCCTGCACGCCCGCCGAGAGCCGGTCCATGAGCGCGTCCTCGTCGGTGCGCGGCCCCTGCGCGTCGCGCAGCGCCGCCGAGAGGCCGAGGTACACGTCGTCGAGCGCGGACGGCACCGAGAGCGCCCGCTCGAGCCGCTCGGTCGCCTCCTCGAGATCGACGCCGCGCGCCGCCTGGTAGGTGGGAGCGAGCAGCGCGGCGAGATCCCTGCGCGGGAGGACGGCGGGGAGGCGGCGGGAGAAGTAGGGCATCGAGCTCCGCGAGGGTGGGTGGCGTCACGATACGCCGTTCGCCAGCGCTCGGTGAACGGGGCCGCCCTCAGCCGCCCGCGCGCGGGCCGCGGGCGACGAGCCGTGCCCGCAGCGCGCGGGCCTCGGCCAGCTCGGGGAGGTCCGCGTCGGCCTGCTTCCACAGCGCGAGGAGCCGCTCGACGTCGCGGAGCGCCTCGTCGCGGCGGCCGACCCGCTCCAGGGAACGCGCGGAGAGGAGGAGCGCGCGCGGCATCCCGAACGCGTAAGGGAGCTCCAGGGTGGACTCACCGCGGTAGCGGTCGAGCGCCTCGAGCGCCTCGCGATCGCGCCCCAGCTCGCCGAGCACGGCGGCCAGGCTGAGCCAGACCCTCCGCGACATCTTCCACGGCGCCCCGACCGTCGCCGCCTGGAGCCGGGACGCGGCCGCGGCGCGATCCCCGCGCCGCCACGCCACGAGCCCCTCGTAGAACGCGCGCTGCGCACCCGGCGGGAGCTCGCGCGACAGCTCGGCCGCGTGCGCGAGGTCGCCGGCCTGTGCGAGGAGCAGGGCCGATACCTTGGTGTTGCCCCAGCTCCGGGCCTCGAGCCAGAGGCGCCCGGCGTCACCCCCGGTGTTGGCGAGGACCACGGCCGCCGTCTCGTGGTAGCGGGCGAGGTGCGAGGCGCGCACGCTGGCGGGGATCTCGTCGAGGAGGCGCAGCAGCTCCCGGTGCCGTCCCTGGATGGCGCGCACCTTCATGAGCTGGTGGTAACCCTCGAGCTGCCACTCGGGTGCCATCTCCGGCGCGAGCAGCGTGCGCCCTTCGGCCTCCGCCTCCTCGAACCGCCCCGCGAAGAGCAGCCCGTCGGACAGCTGCTGGACCGCCCGGGGCCCGCCCCCGGCGGCCACCGCGCTGCGGAAGGCGCGGACCGCCTCCCCGGGCTCGCTCTGAACCAGCGCCCGCCCGAGCGCCGCGTAGGTCTCGCCGTTCGGCGCGGCCGCGACCGCACGCCGGGCGGCGGCGAGCAGGTCCGCGCGCCGGCCGAGCCCGTCGAGGGCCTCGAGCAGGTGCCACAGCGGCGGCTCCCACCCCGGCCGCGCCTCCACCGCGCGCTCGAAGAGCGGTACGGCGTCGGCCAGCTCGTCGGCATGGAAGCGGAGATCGCCGGCGAAGTACAGCACCTCGCCGTCGGCCGGGTAGCGGTCGACCGCCTCCCGGTAGATCCGCCGCGCCTCCGCGCCATCGCCCCGCGCGTGCGCCGCCCAGGCGCGCACCAGCAGCTGCTCCTTCTCCGGGAGGCGGCTGGCGTAGCGCGCGGCGGTCTCGGCGTTGGCTCGCTGCACCGCCACCGGCTCGCCGGTGAACTCCCCCACGTAGGCACGGAGATAGTGCGCGAGCGCGAACTCGGGATCGATCTCGAGCGCGCGCATGAGCTCGGCCTCCGCCTTCTGGAAGCTGTTCGCGTCGAGCGCCTTCATCGCGGCGAAGTAGTGGCGATAGGCGTCGACGCTGTCTGGCCCGCTCGCGCCCTCCCGCGCGGGCTCCCCCCGCCGCGCCGACGCGAGCCACCACGCGCCGCTCGCGAGCGCGGCCACGATTGCGATGGCGGCCCCGACGATGACCGCCCGGGGCGCCGACCGTCCCCCCGGCGCCTGGAGCGCTCGGTCCGCCGCGAGCAGGCGGTCCAGCAGCACCTCCGCGCTGCGCGGCCGTTCGTCCGGCCCGGGCGCGAGCGCGCTCGCCACCAGGGGGCGGAGCGCCGGCGGGACCTCGTCGAGCGGCGGCGCCGGCACCTGCGGATTGAGGACGGTGCTCCGTCCGTCGCGCAGCTCGTAGGGGAGCCGGCGCGTGAGCATCTCGTACAGCAGCACGCCCGCGGCGAAGACGTCGGTGCGGCCGTCCTCGGGATCGCCACGCCACTGCTCCGGCGCCATGTAGGGCGCGGTGCCGCCGCTCCTCGAGCCGGACCAGCCGAAGACGTGGGCCAGCCCGAAGTCGAGGACCTTCACCTGACCGCGAGAGGTCAGGAACACGTTGCTCGGCTTGAGGTCCCGGTGGAGCACCCCCGCCGAGTGCGCGTACGACAGCGCCCGCGCCACGGCGACGGCGACGCGGATCGCCTCGCGCGGCGGGAGCGGGCCGCGCTCCAGCCGCTCGCCGAGCGTCTCGCCCTCGAGCAGCTCGAAGACCAGGAACGGCCCGCTGTCGGCCCGGCCGGCGTCGTGCAACGCGACGATGTTCTCGTGGTTGAGCTGCGCGGTCGCCTCCGCCTCGCGGCGGAGCCACTCCACCCGCTGCGCCGATCGCGCCCGGTTCCCCGGGCGGATCGCCTTGAAGGCGACCAGCCGCCCGAGCTCCCGGTCGCGCGCCTCGTAGACCACCCCGAAGCCGCCGCGGCCGAGCTCGCGGAGCAGCTCGAAGCGGCCCACCACCTCGCCGGCGCGCGGACCCCGCGTCCACCCGGCCGCCGGCTCGGGCTCGGCCGCGGCGAGCTGCGCGAGCAGCGCGGAGAAGCCGCGGCGCTCCTCGACGGGCGCCTCCGCCTGCTGGCTCTCGCGATCCTCGCCCGGGTTCACGGCGCTCTCCTGCGCACGGGGTGCACCGACGGCCGTTCGCGCGTGGTGGGGGTCGACCGCCTCCCGTCAGGAACGTGTAGCGGCGGCCCCGTCATCCCGCGCGCCCGACCGGGGAGGACCCCCGAGGGGCACCGCGCTCGAGCCGGGGGCCCGGTGCTCCCGGGCGTTCGCTCCCCTCCGCGTCACCGCCCGGCGCGTGCGCCGCTCGCCAGGAGCCTCGCCCGCAGCGCGCGCGCCTCGGCCAGCTCGGGCAGGTCCGCGTCCGCGTTCTTCCAGAGCGCGAGGAGGCGGTCCACCTCGCGGAGCGCCTCGTCGCGCTCGCCGAGACGCTCCAGCGAGCGCGCGGAGAGGAGCCGCGCGCGCGGGATGCTGAACGCCTGAGGGATCTCCATGATGGTGACCTCTAGGAACCGGTGCATCGCCTGCAAGGCCTCGCGGTCGCGTCCCTGCTCGGCGTGGACCGTGCCCAGGAAGAACCAGGGAAGCTTCCAGTGAGGCTCGGATCTCGCGGCCGCCTCGAGCCGGCGCGCCGCCCCGGCGCGATCTCCACGCCGCCACAGCACCAGGCCCTCGTAGATGTCGCGCCGCAGGCGCTGCGATGGGGCTGTCGAAAGGCGGCGCGCGACCTCCGCCGCGTGCGCGAGGTCGCCCGCGTAGGCGAGCGGGACCGCCGCGGTCGAGCTCCCCCAGCTCCGCGCCTCGAGCCAGCGGCGCCCGGGATCGCCCCCGGAGAATGCCAGGAGCCAGGTCGCGGTCTCGTGATCGTGGGCGATGTTGGACGCGCGGACCGGCGCGGGGATCTCGTCGAGGAGGCGCAGCACCTCACGGTATCGACCCTGGAGCGCGCGCACCTTGAGGAGCTGGTGATGTCCCTCGAGCTGCCACTGGGGCGGCACCTCCGGCGCGAGCAGGGCGCGCCCCTCGGCCTCGGCGTCCTCGAGTCGACCCGCGATCATCAGGCCGTCGCTCAGCTGCTGGATCGCCGCCGGCCCACCCCCGGCCACCACCGCGCTGCGCATCGCGCGGATCGCCTGGTCGTGGTCGTCGGGCAGGAGCGCCCTCCCGAGCGCCATGTACGTCTCCGCGTTCGGCGAGACGGCGACGGCACGCCGCGCGACCGCGAGCAGGTCCGCGCGCCGACCGAGCGCCTCGAGCGCCGCGAGGAGATGCCAGAGCGGCTGCTCCCAGCCCGGCCGCGCCTCCACCGCGCGCTCGAAGAGCGGGATCGCCGCGGCCGTCTCGTCGGCGTGGAAGAGGAGATTGCCCGCGAAGTAGAGGACCTCCGCGTCGTCCGGGTAGCGGTCGACCGCGTCGCGGTAGATTCGCCGCGCCTCCGCGTCGTCGCCGCGCGCGTGCGCCACCCACGCGCGCACCAGGAGCTGCTCCTTCTCCGGGAGGCGGCTCGCGTAGCGCGCGGCCGCCTCGGCGTTGGCGCGCTGGACCGCCGGCGGCTCTCCGGCGTACTCCGCCATGTAGGCGCGCAGGTAGTGCGCCAGCGCGAACTCGGGATTGATCTCCAAGCGCCCGGTCGAGCTCGGCCCGCGCCTCCTCGTCGCGGTTCGCGTCCATCGCCTGCGTCGCCTTGAAGTAGTGGCGGTAGGCGTCGACGCTGTCCGGCACGCCGGTCCCGCCCTGCGCGGTGGCCGCGGTCTCGCCGGTCGCGACGTCCCCTCGCCTCGGCGGGGCCGTCGAGAGACGCCAGACGCCGAGCGCGGCGGCGATCGCCGCCACCACGGCACCCGCGCCGACGACGGCCGCCCGGCGCGGTGGCCACCGTGACCGGGTCGGCTCCGCGAGCGACCGGTCGGCCGCGAGCAGCCGCTCCAGCAGCACCTCCGCGCTGCGCGGCCGGTCGTCGGGCCTCGGCGCGAGCGCGCTCGAGAGCAGCGGGCGCAGTGACGGCGGTATCCCGTCCAGCGCCGGGGCGGGCGCCTGCGGATCGAGGACGCTGCTCCGCCCGTCGTGCGCCTCGTAAGGGAGCCGGCCGGTGAGCATCTCGTACAGCATCACCCCCAGGGCGAACACGTCGGTGCGGCCGTCCTCCGGATCGCCGCGCCACTGCTCGGGGGCCATGAACGGCGCGGTGCCGCCGCTGCTCGGCCCGGACCAGCCGAAGACGTGGGCGAGGCCGAAGTCGAGGACCTTCACCTGGCCGCGCTCGGTCAGGAAGACGTTGCTCGGCTTGAGGTCCCGGTGGAGCACCCCCGCCGAGTGCGCGTACGACAGTGCCCGCGCCACCGCCGCGCCGACCCGGATCGCCTCGCGCGGCGGGAGCGGTCCCCGCCCCAGCCGCTCGCCCAGCGTCTCGCCCTCGAGCAGCTCGAAGACCAGGAACGGCCCGCTCTCGGCGCGGCCGGCGTCGTGCAGCGCGACGATGTTCTCGTGGTTGAGCTGCGCGGTCGCCTCCGCCTCCCGGCGGAGCCACTCCACCCGCTGCGCCGACCGCGCTCGGTTCCCAGGACGGATCGCCTTGAAGGCGACCAGCCGCCCGAGCTCACGATCGCGCGCCTCGTAGACGACGCCGAACCCGCCCCGACCCAGCTCCCTGAGCAGCTCGAAGCGACCGACGACCTCGCCCGCGCGCGGACCCCGGGCCCAGCCTCCCAGCGGCTCCGGCTCGGCGGCGGCGAGCTGCGCGAGCAGCGCCGAGAACCCCTGGCCAGGAGCGGGCGGCGCCTCGACCTGCTGGCTCTCGCGATCCCCGGACGTCACGGCGCCCTCCTGGGCGCGAGGACTGGTTGGCGCGCTCGGTCAGGGCGCCTCACCACGTGAAGGGTGTAGCGACGGCACTCGCGTGCTGCGCGACCCCGGGAGGACCCCGAGGGGGCGCAGGCCTCCACTGCCCGAGCTACGTTCGCGCGCGACCTCGGGTAGGGCGTGGAGCCCCGAGCCGGCAAGAATCGGTCCTGGTCGGCGTCCCCCCGCGTCCGATGGACGCGTGCCACGATGCCACCATGCCTCACCACCTCGACACCCGCTTCTCCCCCGACGAGCAGTTCCTCGCGCCCATCCGGCGCGGCCTCCGCGCGTCGAACGAGGCACGCATCGGCGCCCACGCGCCGGAGACCTTCGCCATCCACGCGCGCGACGAGGAGGGGACGCTCCTCGGCGGGAGCTATGGCTTCCTCGTCTTCGGCTGGCTGCACCTCGAGTGGCTCTGGGTGGACGAGGGACACCGCGGCAAGGGGCTCGGGTCGGCGCTGGTCCGCAGGATGGAGGAGCTCGCCCGCGAGCGGGGCGCCCGCCACGCGAGGCTCGACACGGTGAGCTTCCAGGGCGCCCTCGGGCTCTACCGGCGCCGCGGGTACGAGGTGTACGCGGAGCTCCCGCTGTTCACGCAGGGCTCGGCGGAGCCGACCGAGCGCGCCTACTACCTCCGCAAGCAGCTCTGACCAGGCCCGGCCCCGGACCCACGGTCCGCCGCCCTTCCCGCTCCGGCTCCTTCCCCCTGCGATGCAAGGGAAATCCACCGCTCGACCCCGCACCTCCGGCGGATGCGACCGTCAGCCCCCCCTGCTAGAACGGGCCTCCGATGCCCGACTTCGTCCACCTGCACCTGCACACGCTCTACTCGCTCCTCGACGGCGCGATCCGCATCAAGGACCTCCTCAAGACGGTCCAGGCGAAGGGAATGAAGTCGGTCGCGGTGACCGACCACGGCAACCTCTTCGGCGCGGTCGACTTCTACAAGAAGGCCAAGGACGCCGGGGTCAAGCCCATCCTCGGGATGGAGGCCTACGTCGCCGGCGAGAAGGGCCGCATCGACCGCACCGAGCGCGTCGGCCGCCACCTCATCCTCCTCGCGAAGAACGCCGAGGGCTAGGCGAACCTCCGCTACCTCTCCTCCAAGGCCTTCACCGAGGGCTTCTACTACGACCCGCGCATCGACAAGCAGCTCCTGCGCGACCACTCCAAGGGGCTCGTCGGCCTGACCGCCTGCCTGGGCGGCGAGGTCCCGCGGCTCGCCCGCCGGGGCGACATGGACGGCGCCCGCCGCGCCGCCCGCGAGTACCGCGACATCTTCGAGCCGGGCTCCTTCTTCCTCGAGGTCCAGTCGAACGGGATGGCGCGAGCAGGTCGACGTCAACGCGAAGCTCGCCGAGCTCTCGCGCGACGAGGGCATCCCGCTCGTCGCCACCGCCGACGCGCACTACGTGAGCCGCGAGGACGCCAAGGCCCACGAGGTGCTGATGTGCATCGCCTCGGGCAAGACGCTCGCGGACGCGAAGCGGCTCAAGCACGACACCGACGGGCTCTTCATCACCGGGCCGGACGAGATGGCCGCCGCCCTCCCGCGACTTCCGGGAGGCCATCGACAACACCGTGCGCATCGCCGAGATGTGCAACGTCGAGCTGCAAGCTCGGCAAGAGCTTCCTGCCCACCTTCGAGCTCCCCGAGGGCATGAGCGAGGACGGCCTTCATCCTGAAGCTCTCGCGGGACGGGCCTCGACCGGCGCTTCCGCGAGATCGACGGCAAGTACCCGCACGACCGCGACGCCTACCGCGCACCGGCTCGAGCTGGAGCTCGGCGTCATCGAGAAGATGGGCTTCACGCGGCTACTTCCTCATCGTCCAGGACTTCATCAACTGGGCGAAGGAGCACGGCGTCCCGGTCGGCCCGGGCCGCGGCTCGGGCGCCGGCTCCATCGTGGCCTGGTCGCTGCGCATCACCGACCTCGACCCGCTCCGCTAGAACCTGCTCTTCGAGCGCTTCCTGAACCCCGAGCGCGTCTCGATGCCCGACTTCGACGTCGACTTCTGCCAGAACCGGCGCGACGAGGTGATCCAGTACGTCCGCGGCAAGTACGGCCAGGACAACGTCGGGCAGATCATCACCTTCGGCTCGCTCAAGGCGCGCTCGGTGATCCGCGACGTGGTCCGCGTGATGGGGCTGCCCTTCGCCGAGGGCGACCGGATCGCGAAGCTGGTCCCGGACCCGGTGCAGGGCAAGACGCCGCCGCTCAAGGAGCTGGTCTTCGGCACCGAGAAGGCGCCGGCCGAGCCGCGCCTCAAGGAGCTCTACCGGAAGCCGGCCGTGATCTCGCAGTGGGTGGACGCGCCAGGGCGTCCAGCAGCAGGTCACCACCAAGGACCTGCTCGACGTGGCCATGTCGCTCGAGGGGCTGAACCGCCAGGCCGGCCTGCACGCCGCCGGCGTGGTGATCGCCGACAAGCCGCTCTGGGAGTACGTGCCGGCCTACAAGGACGACAAGTCCGACATGCTGGTCACGCAGTTCGCCAAGGACGAGGTCGAGGCGGCCGGCCTGGTGAAGTTCGACTTCCTCGGCCTCAAGACCCTCACCGTCATCGACGACGCCCTCCGGCTGGTGAAGCAGAACCACCCGGAGATGAAGGACTTCACCGCCGCCGACATCCCCATCGACGACCCGGCCGTCTACGAGCTGATCAGCCGCGGCGACACCGCCGGCGTCTTCCAGATGGAGTCGTCGGGCTTCACCGAGATGGTGGTGAAGATGAAGCCCTCGCGCTTCGAGGACGTCATCGCCGCCGGCGCGCTCTACCGCCCCGGCCCCCTCGACCAGAAGCTCGAGGACGGCCGCACCATGGTCGACGTCTACATCGACCGCAAGCACGGGCGCGAGAAGGTCGAGTACCCGCACCCCTCCCTGGAGACGGTCCTCAAGGCGACCTACGGCGTCATCGTCTACCAGGAGCAGGTGATGCAGATCTCGCAGGTCCTGGCCGGCTACTCGCTCGGGCAGGCCGACCTGCTCCGCCGCGCGATGGGGAAGAAGAAGGCCGAGGTCATGGCCAAGGAGCGGGTCGGCTTCCTGGAGGGCTCGGTCGCGAACGGCGTCGACGAGCAGGTCGCCGGCGGCATCTTCGACCTGATGGAGAAGTTCGCCGCCTACGGCTTCAACAAGTCGCACTCCGCCGCCTACGGGCTGCTCACCGTCCAGACCGCCTGGCTCAAGGCGCACTACCCGGTGGAGTTCATGGCCGCGCTCATCTCCAGCGAGGCGGACAACACCGACAAGGTGGTGCTCCACATCGCCGAGGCGCGCGCGAGCGGCATCGAGGTGCTGCCCCCGGACGTGAACGAGTCCGACGCCGCCTTCGGCGCCTTCCCGCCCGGCCCGGGCTCGCCCGCGGGCTCGAAGGGGCGCATCCGGTTCGGGCTCGGCGCGGTCCGCGGGCGTGGGCGAGGCCGCGGTGGAGGCCATCCTCGAGGCGCGCGCCGACGGCGGGCCGTTCAAGAGCCTCTTCGACCTCGCCTCGCGGGTCGACTCGAAGAAGATCAACAAGAAGGTGGTCGAGGCGCTGGTGAAGTCCGGGGCCATCGACTTCGAGCGCGTGCCGCGCTGGCAGCTCTTCGGCGGCATCGACGCCGCGTTCGCCGCGGGCGCGGCTGCCCAGGCGGACCGCGCCAGCGGCCAGGGCTCGCTCTTCGGGGCGCTGGCCGGGCCGGCGGTGGAGGCGCGGCCGCGCTACCCCGCGGCGGGCGATCAGGTCGGCGAGGTGACGGTGGAGGAGTGGCCCGAGCGGGTCCGCCTCTCCTTCGAGAAGGAGGCGCTCGGGTTCTACCTGACCGGCCACCCGCTCCAGGGCTACGAGCGCGAGGTGAAGCGGTACGCGTCCGCCACCTGCGCCGCGGTGGCCGGGAAGCGCCACGGCGACAAGGTGGCGGTGGTGGGCGTGGTCGCCGCCCTCCGCGAACGGATGAACAAGGAGAAGGGCACCCGCTTCGGCTTCCTCACCCTGGAGGACCTCACCGGCACCTGCGAGGTGATCTGCTGGGCCTCGCGACCCGCCCAGAACGGACGGCCCGCGCAGAAGGGCTGGGCCGACTGGGAGCACTTCGTGAAGGGCGACGAGCCCGTGCTGGTGCACGGCGAGGTGCGGATCAACAACCGCGAGGAGGAGAACCCCCGCGCCGAGATCACCGCCCTCGACATCGAGCCGCTCGCCGCGGTCCGTAGCCAGAAGACGAGCGAGGTCGCGCTGCGCATCGACGCCGACCGCCTGACCCGCGAGCGTGCCGCGGAGCTCAAGACGCTGCTCGGGCGCCACGCCGGCGCCTGCGCCGTGACGGTGCGGGCGGTGATCCCCGAGCAGACCGAGACCACCATCGCGGTCCCGCTCAAGATCCAGCCCGCCGACGAGCTCCTCGACGCGGCCCGGCGCCTCGGCTTCGAGGTGGAGCTGAGATAGCCGGCCGTGGTGAGTAGCCGGCTACGCCACGGTTGGCGATCGCACCATCACCGCGCGCGGATAGCCGCAGCGGAAGCCGGCCCGCTCGAGCGTGCGCTGCGAGGCCGTGCCGGGGTCGGTCACCGACGCGGCCAGGTCGCAGCCGCGTTCCGCGGCCCAGCCCAGCCGCGCCCGGACCAGCGCCCCCTGCAGGCCGCGGCCGCGGTGGTGGGGCACCACCCCCGCGCCGGAGAGGGTCGCGACGCCGCCGTGCACCGAGGCGATCGCGACCGCCACCACCTCCTCGCGCTCGAGCGCCGCGAAGCAGACGTTCCCCTCGGCGCGGATCATGCCGCGAAGCGCCGCCGCCGCCGCGGGCGAGGCCGGCGGCCGGCCCAGGAAGGCGAGCGCGAACGCATGCGCCCAGGCGCTCTCCTCGCGCGCGAGGATGGGCCTGACCTCGAGCTCGGCGGACGGGCCGGGCAGCGGCAGCGGCGGGCGCCACCAGACCTGGTGGAAGCGCTCGAGCCGGTACCCGCGCCGGGCCAGCTCGGCCGCGAGGCTGGGATTGGCCGGGGCGGCCACCAGCACCTGCACGCCGGCGCCGGCCTGCCCGAGGTGGTCCTCCACCTCGTCGACGTCCTCGGCGCTCACCGGACCGTCGAGCCCCATCGCGAGCGCCATGCTGAACGGGGAGCCGCGGGTCTTGAGGACGGCCAGACCGCCGGCCACCTCGCGCGCCGCGGCCGGACCGGGCGGGCCCGTCCGCGCGAGCTGCTCCGCCTCCGCGCGCTCGATCCGGCGCGCCAGCGCCGCAGGGCTGCGGGTGCCGTCCATGGCGCGAGTCTCGCCTCCGCCACGTCCCGCGTCCATTCCCGCCCGCGCCGGCGCTCGAGATCGTCCCACCGCGCCCCACCCCGCCGCCGCCGCCGCGGCGCGCAGCCCCCCGACCTTCGCGCCTGGCGCGCGGCTCACCTCCTCCGGTACATTGCGCCCTCCGTGATCGCGCTCCTCCTCGCGGCCCTCGGCCTCTCCGCCGGCGTGCTCGGCGCGCTCATGGGCGTCGGCGGCGGCATCATCGTGGTGCCGGTGCTCTCGGCCGGATTCGGCCTGCCCTTCCGCGAGGCCGTCGCGGTGTCGCTGGTGGTCATCATCGCGAGCTCGTCGGCCTCGGCCGCGACCTACGTCGACAGGCGGCTGTCCGACATGCGGGTGGGCGTGGTGCTCGAGCTCGCCACCGTGACCGGCGCGCTCCTCGGCAGCGCGGTGGCCGGCGTCGCGCCCACCGCCGCGCTCAAGATCCTGTTCGCCTGCGTGGCGGCCTACTCGGCGGCGATGATGTGGCGCCGCGGCCGCGCGGCGCCCGAGCCCGACGTGACCCGCTACACGGTGCGGCGGTGGGGCACCGGCCTCGCCGCGAGCGGCATCGCCGGCGCCGTCTCCGGTCTGATCGGCCTCGGGGGCGGGTTCCTCAAGGTGCCGGTGATGACGCTCGCCATGGGCATCCCGTTCAAGGTCGCCGCTGCCACCTCGAACTTCATGATCGGGGTGACCGCCGCCGCGAGCGCGTACGTCTACCACGCGCGCGGCGACCTCGACGTGATGGTGGCAGCGCCGGTGCTGGTGGGCGTGTTCCTCGGCGCGCGGCTCGGCTCGGCGCTGATGACGCGGATCGCCTCCCACCGCCTGCAGGCCGGCTTCGCCGCGCTCCAGCTCCTCATCGCGGGGCGCATGGTCTGGGACGTGCTGCGGGGGCTGCGTTGAACCGGACCGTCTCGCTCGCCCTGTGGGCCGGCACGCTCACCGGCATCGGCCTCTGCGCCGGCGCCACCCTCGCGAACGCGCTCGGCCTCGAGGTGTCCGTCCACCTGGCGCGCCTCGGGGTCCTCGCGCTCTTCGTCACGCCGCCCCTCCGGCTGGCGGTGGCGTCGGCCGGCTTCTTCGCCGCCGGCGAGCGTCGCTTCGGCCTGTCGGCGCTGGTGGTGCTCCTCGCGCTGCTCGGCGCCGCCGTCCACGCGGCCAGCTGAAGGGCGCAGCGCGAGCCGAGGGATGATGCTTGCGACCGTCCGGGCGGGCGTTCGCCCCGCGCCCGGCCACGGCGACCATGCCTAGCTTCTGAGGAACCGGCGACGGTCCCCGCATGGCGTGCCCCCTCCTGCATCGCGATCACCCCGCCTGCTGTCGCGCCGTGGAGGGGGGACCCTACCCTGTTGGCCGCGAGGTGATCGCGACCTATTGCCGTGGGGCTCACCCCGGCTGCCCCGCCTACCGGTTCGTCCGCGCCGCCGGCCGGCTGGTCCATCCCTCCGATTTCACGGCCTGGGTTGTTCGGGGGGTCGAACCAGGCCGGGTGGGTCCGGACGTGGGAGCACCGTCCGCCGGGGTGGAAAACCCCTAGGCCGTGTAACTCACCGAAACCCAAATGAGATCGCCCGACGCTCTCCGGCGAGTGACCACTCGTGCGCAGGGCTGTAGTATGTGGGTGCTGTCTCCACATGGGACGGTAGGGGGTGCCTCCATGATGCGAGCGAACGTTCGGGTTCCAGCTCCACGCGGGGCCGCGGCTCACTGCGATGTCGGCGGGCTGCTTCGCTGTGATCGGCAGGCCGAGGAGATGCTGAAGGTATTTTTCCCCGAGGCCACGGACGGCACCGTGGTGCCCTCGGAGCTGAGAGGCCTGACCGAGGGGGCCCAGAGCGGGCCGCCCGGAATTCGTAGGACGCTCGTGATGGAGGGGCACGGCGAGCGGCTGCGCATCGAGGTCACCGCCGTCGGCAAGGGGAAGACCCAGCTGCACCTCTGGCGCGAGCCGCTCCCCGAGACCATGCAGCTCGGTCCCGAGACCGCCCCCGCGCCCGCCGACGGGTTGACACAGCGTGAACGCGAGGTGGCCCTCCTCGTCGCCGACGGGCTGCGGTCCCGCGAGGTCGCCGAGCGGCTGGGGATCGCCTCCCAGACCGTGAAGAGCCACCTGAAGACCATCTTCGACAAGCTGGGCGTACGGAATCGGGTCGAGCTGGCCCGGCGCCTCGTCCAGCACTGACCTCCGATCGCGGGCACCGGCGCGCGCCGGTGCCCGGCCTCGCCGCGCCCTTGCGGGCGGTCCCGCCGGCGGATACCGTCGCTCCACTCGCATGCCCATGGTGACGCTCCCCGACGTCCAGGCCGCGCTCGGCCGGATCCGCGATCGCATCTACGTCTCCCCCTGCGCGCGCAGCGAGACGCTCTCCCGGCTGAGCGGCACGAGCGCGCACCTCAAGCTCGAGAACCTGCAGATGACCGGCTCCTACAAGGAGCGCGGGGCGCTCGAGAAGCTCCTCACGCTCGGGGAGGCGGAGCGCGCGCGGGGGCTCATCGCCGCGAGCGCCGGGAACCACGCGCAGGGGGTCGCCTACCACGCCGGCCGCCTGGGCGTGAAGGCGACCATCGTGATGCCCGAGACCACGCCCATCATGAAGGTGGCGAACACCCGGGCGCACGGCGCGCGCATCGTGCTGCACGGCTCGAGCTACGACGAGGCCCACGCGGAGGCCCGCCGGCTGGAGCAGGCCGAGGGGCTCACCTTCGTCCATCCCTTCGACGATCCGGCCGTCATCGCCGGGCAAGGGACGGTCGGGCTGGAGATCCTGGAGCAGGTGCCGGACGCGGACGCCATCGTGGTCCCCGTCGGCGGCGGCGGGCTCGTCTCGGGGGTGGCGGTGGCCGCCAAGGCGCTCCGCCCCGGGATCCGCGTGGTGGGGGTCGAGACCGAGGTGCTGCCCTCCATGCTGGCGGCCCTCGAGGCCGGCGGTCCGGTCACGCTCGAGCCGGCCACCACCGTCGCCGACGGCATCGCCGTGAAGCGCGCCGGGGACCTCACCTTCGAGCACGTGCGGCGGTGGGTGGACGAGATCGTCACCGTCTCGGAGGAGGAGATCGCGAGCGCGATCCTCTACCTCCTCGAGCGCGAGAAGACGGTCGCCGAGGGCGCCGGGGCCGTCGCGGTGGCGGCCCTCATGAACCACCGGATCCGCGAGCTCGCGGGCAAGCAGGTGGTGGCCATCGTGTCGGGCGGCAACATCGACGTGAACCTGGTCGCCCGCATCATCGAGCGCGGCCTCGTGAAGGATGGCCGGCTCGTGCGGGTGAGCGTCGCGCTCATGGACAAGCCCGGGCAGCTCGCCAAGGTCTCGACCATCGTCGCCCACCACCGGGCCAACGTCATCGAGGTCCACCACACGCGGGCCTTCGCGACGCGCTTCGGCGACACCACGCTGCAGCTGACGCTCGAGGCCCGCGGACCGGAGCACGTGCAGGAGATCCTCCAGGCGCTCCGGGAGCGCGGCTACCAGGTCCAGCAGCTGGGGTTGTGACGTGCGGGCTCGGCGACGGCGCCAGCTGAGGGCGGTGGTGATCGCGGCCGCCATCGGCTTCGTGGTCGGCTGGCTGGTGCGGTTCTGGACGGAGGCGAGCGTCGAGGAGAGGGCGCGCGAGGCCGCCCACAGCATCCAGGAGCGCTTCCGCAGGGGACCCTGAGCCGCGCGCCCCGGGTCAGCCGCGCCGGCGCAGCAGCCAGAGCACCAGCGTGAGCAGGATCGAGATCAGGATCGAGGTGCCGAGCGGCAGGTAGAGCCGGAAGCCGCCCCGTCCCACCGAGAGGTCGCCCGGGAGCCGGCCGATCCGGAGCCCGGGGAACCGCTCCGCCAGCAGGAGCAGCCCGCCCACCGCGGCGAGGACCACGCCGAGGGCGAGGAGGGTCCGTCCGATCGAGCCGAGGCCTCCGGGCACGCCGGGAGTATAGCGTCGGCGGCGGGAGGCTAGCCGGCTGCGAGCGCCGGGAGGATCTCCGCCAGCGCCGCCAGGAAGCCGTCCACCTGCGCGTCGGTGTGCGCCGCCGAGAGCGCCACCCGCAGCCGGCTCGTGCCCCGCGGCACGGTGGGCGGGCGGATGGCGCGCACGAAGTACCCACGCTCCCGGAGCGCCCCGGCCGCCGCCAGCGCGCGCGCCTCGGTCCCGAGCACCACCGGGAAGATGGGCGAGGCCACCCTCGACACGTCGAAGCCGAGCGCGGCGAGGCCGCCCCCGAGCCGCGCGCCGAGCGCGGCGAGCCGGGCCCGGCGCTCCGGCTCCGCCGCCACCACGTCGAGCGCGGCCAGCGCGGCGCCGCAGGCGGCGGGCGGGAGCGCGGTGGTGAAGACGAAGGTGCGGGCCCGCGACACGAGCAGGTCCGCCAGCCGCCGCTCGCCCGCGACGTAGGCCCCGAACGCCCCGAGCGCCTTGCCGAGCGTGCCCATGTGGACGTCCACCCGGTCCGAGACGCCCAGCGCCGCGGCGAGCCCGGCGCCGTCCGGGGCCGAGGACGCCGGCCGAGTGGGCCTCGTCGACGTAGAGCATGGCGCCGTGCCGGTCGCAGGCCTCGGCGATCTCCCGGAGCGGCGCCGCGTCGCCGTCCATCGAGAAGATCGCGTCGGTGATGACGAGCTTGCGGCGGGCCCGCGTCCGCGCGAGGAGCTCGGAGAGCTCGCCCGCGTCGCAGTGGCGGTAGCGGATCACCTCGGCGCGCGAGAGGAGGGCCCCATCCACGATCGAGGCGTGGTTCAGCACGTCGGAGAAGACGGCGTCGTCCCGGCCCACCAGCGCGGCGGGGACGCCGGCGTTGGCGTGGTACCCGGAGCCGAAGAGGAGCGCCGCCTCCCGCCCCTTCCACGCGGCGAGCCGCGCCTCGAGCGCGCGGTGCACGGGCAGGTCGCCCGCGACGAGCCGGGCCGCGCCGCTCCCCGCCCCCTCGCGCTCCGCCGCCGCGGCGGCCGCGGCGCGCACCGCCGGGTGGGCCGCCAGGCCAAGGTAGTCGTTCGAGCAGAGGTTCACGAGCGCGCGGCCGGCCACCGTCACCACCGGCCCCTGCGCCGAGTCGATCGGCTCGAGCGCCCGGCGTAGCCCCTTCGCCGCGAGCGCGTCCAGCTCGCCCGGGATCCAGTCGAGGGCGGCCCGCCCCATGCTCAGCGGACCACCTTCAGCGAGGGCGGCCCCCCGGAGACGGCGCGCTCGTTCCAGTCGGCGTCGCGCGGCGCGTGGCCGTCGAAGGACCAGGCGCGCCCGGTGTCGGGCTGGCGGAGCCGGAGCCCCTGCGCCTCGACCATGTTCACGGTGAGGTCGGGGGCGCGGCCGGCGCTGGTGAGGTAGTTGCCGACCATGGTGCCGTCGGCGCCCGCGCGGAAGATGAGCTCCTGCCGGTCGCCGAGGTTCACCTCGCGCCCGCCCATCACGAAGATGTGCGCCGCCGGCATCATCAGGCGGAAGACGGCCAGGGCGGCCAGGCACTCGCCGGGCGTGATGGCGGCGAGGTGCGCCATGGGCGTCCCGGGGCGCGGGTTCAGGAAGTTCACCGGCACGCAGTCCACGCCGAGATCGCGGATCTCCTCGGCGAGCTCCACGCGCTGCTCGGGGGTCTCCCCCATGCCGAGGATCCCGCCCGAGCAGAGCTTCAGCCCGAGCGCCCTGGCCGCGCGGATGGTCTCGAGCTGCTCGTCGAAGGTGTGGGTGGTGCAGACGTGCTCGAAGTGGCTGCGCGCCGTCTCGAGGTTGTGGTGGTAGTGCATGAGCCCGGCCTCCTTCAGGCGCCGCAGCTCCGGCTCGCGCACCAGGCCGAGCGAGGCGCAGGGCTCCACGGCCGTCTCCGCGCGCAGCCGCCGGATCGCCTCCTCCACGGTGGCGAGCTCGGCCTCCTTCGAGAGGCGGGTCCCGCTCGTCACGATGGAGAACTCGCGGGCGCCCGCCCGCTCCGCCCTCCGGGCCTGCTCGACGATCTCGTCCGCGCCGATGAGGGGGTAGACCGGCGCGTCGGCCTCCTCGAAGCGGGCCGACTGCGAGCAGAAGCCGCAGTCCTCGGGGCAGCGGCCGCTCTTCGCGTTGGTGATCCCGCACAGCGCCACCTCGTCGCCGTGCACCGCGCGGCGGACCGCGTCCGCGCGCGCGAGCAGCGCCTCGAGGGCGGCGCCGGAGGTGTGGACGATGAGCCGGCGCGCCTCCTCGCCGGTGATGGGCTCGACGCCGGGGGGCAGGGGTCGGGTCTCGGTCATGGGGGTGGCACGATACCAGCCCGGGTCGTGTCGTCAACCGTTGCCCCGTCTGTCGTTGACAAGGCCTCGAAAGGGGAATGCGCCGCGATCTCTGGAGAAAATGACGGTCAGCACCGCCCGCGAACCTGCCTGGGACGCGTGGGCCCACTCCCCGTGATCCGCGGATGGCTACCTTTACGCACAGGGAGGGGACGGCATGCTCTGGACGATAACGGTCATCCTGCTCGTGCTGTGGGCGGTCGGAATGGTGTCGGGCGCGACGCTCGGCTGGTGGGTTCACCTGCTGCTGATCCTGGCGGTGATCTCGCTCATCTTCGCGGTGATAGGTCGCGGCCGCGCCGCGATCTGACGCAGGGCGCGCCCGGCGCGGTCGGCCGGGCGCGCCTTCGCAATTCACCGGCTCGGGCGGCTCGCGGGATCGCGAGCCGCTCGGGCTCGCGCTGTCGGGGCCACGTGGTTCACTGGCTCATGGCGCGCACCGCGGGCAAGCCCAGGATCGTCTTCTCGTGCGCCGAGTGCGGGCAGCAGAGCGCGAAGTGGCTCGGCCAGTGCCCCGCCTGCCGCCGGTGGAACACCATGCAGGAGGAGCTCGCGGCGCCCGA
This sequence comes from uncultured delta proteobacterium, assembly GCA_963733485.1. Taxonomy (GTDB): domain Bacteria; phylum Myxococcota; class Myxococcia; order Myxococcales; family Anaeromyxobacteraceae; genus Anaeromyxobacter. The sequence goes on from CAVTDL010000006.1 coordinate 149,796, forward strand.
GCCCCGCGGGCCCGCCGCGCGAGGCTGGGGCGCGGCGATCCGTGCGTCGAAGCCGCTCGCGCTCCACGAGGTGGAGGCCCGCGAGGAGTCCCGCCAGCGCACCGGGATCGGCGAGCTCGACCGCGTGCTGGGCGGCGGCGTGGTGCCTGGCTCGCTGGTGCTCCTGGGCGGCGATCCTGGCATCGGGAAGTCCACCCTGCTCCTCGCCGCCCTCGATCGGATCGCGCTCCAGGCGGGCGATCGCCCGGTCCTCTACGTCTCCGGCGAGGAGTCTCCACGCCAGGTGAAGCTCCGGGCCGATCGCCTCGGCGTGCGAGCCGCGAACCTCCGGGTGCTCGCCGAGACCGACGCGGTGAAGGTGCTCCAGGCCGTCGAGGCGCTCAGGCCGGCCGTGGTGGCGGTCGACTCGATCCAGACCCAGTACCTGCCCGAGCTCCAGAGCGCCCCGGGCACCGTCACGCAGATCCGAGAGGTCGCCGGCCGGTTCCTGGCACTCGCCAAGACCACCGAGACCACCGTGTTCCTGGTGGGCCACGTCACCAAGGACGGCGCCATCGCCGGGCCGCGCGTGCTCGAGCACATGGTCGACACCGTCCTCTACTTCGAGGGCGGCGGCGCCCACCCCTATCGCGTCCTGCGCGCCCACAAGAACCGGTTCGGCTCGGCCAGCGAGATCGGCGTGTTCGAGATGAAGTCGGGCGGGCTGGTCGAGGTATCGAATCCGTCGGCGCTCTTCCTGGCGGAGCGGCCCGAGGACGCGCCGGGCAGCGCGGTGACCGCGGTGCTCAACGGGACGCGCACCGTGCTGGTGGAGGTGCAGGCGCTGGTGGCGCCGACCGGCTACGGCACGCCGCGCCGCACCGCCCTCGGCGTGGACTCGAACCGGGTGGCGCTCCTGGCGGCGGTGCTGGAGAAGAAGGTCGGGATGGAGATCCTCGCCTGCGACCTCTTCGTGAACGTGGCCGGCGGCCTCTCGGTGGACGATCCCGCCGCCGACCTCGCCACGGTGGCGGCGCTCGCCTCGAGCTTCCGCGACCGCCCGCTGCCGCCCCGCACCCTGGTGCTCGGCGAGGTGGGGCTGGCCGGGGAGGTGCGGGCCGTGACGCAGCCGGAGATCCGGCTCGCGGAGGCCGCGCGCCTCGGCTTCGAGCGGGCCATCCTCCCCGCCGCGAACGCCCGGCACGCCGAGCTGCCCCCCGGGATGGAGCTCGTGGGCGTCGCGACGGTGGCCGAGGCGCTCGACCGGATCGCGTGACCCTCTCTCCCGCTCCCTCTTCCGCCCCACCTCGCCCCACGCTGGAGGGACACGCACCCACACCTGTCGCCTCCGCTGGCTCGCGCCCGGGCGTGACCGTCGTCGGCGGGTTGCGATCCGGGCGCCGGCGCGCCAAGATCGAGGGGTCATGAAACTGCACGTCACGCGGCGCAGGCGCCCCGATGGTCTGGTCGTGCTCCTGCCGCGAGACCACCGGGTGGAGCGGCCGGAGTGGTACACGGCGGGGTTCACGGTCCTCCTCCTCGCCTGGGGGCTCTTCGTCAGCACCGCCATCCCCGCCCAGCTGGTCGCCGTCGTGCTGATCGGGCTCGCCGCGGGCGAGCTCTGCTTCGCCATCCGGACCCTGCTCGAGCTGCGCCACCCGCGCGCGCAGGTGGTGGCGTTCGCGCGCGGGTCGCGGTTCGGATAGCGCTCGCGGTGCGTAGCTGACCGGTTCCATCGTGGTGGGTAGCCGGCAAGGAGCGGCCGGGCACATTTCGCTTCTGACAGCCGGCGAGGAGCGGCCGGGCACACTTCGCTTCGCGAACTGTGCCTCGGCCGGATGTTGGAAACCGGCTGCCGGACGTTGGAGGCCGGCTACGCCAGCTGCACCGCGCGCCGCCACTTCGCGAGGTGCGCCTCGCGCTCGATCGGCTTCATCCGCGGCTCGAACCGCTTCCCCACCTTCCAGGTCCGCCGGATCTCCTCGCGGCTCTTCCAGCACGCCGACCGCCAGGCCGGCCAGGAACGCGGCGCCGAAGCGCGGTGGTCTCGATCATGCCGCGGCCGCTCCACCGGCACGTCCAGCAGGTCGGCCTGGAACTGCATGAGCAGGTCGTTCTGCGAGGCGCCGCCGTCGACCTTGAAGACCGGGAAGGGCTTGCCGGCCTCGGCCCGCATGGCCTCGGCCAGATCGTGGATGAGGAAGGCGATCCCCTCCAGCGTGGCGCGGGCCAGGTGGGCCGCGGTGGTGCCGCGGTCGATCCCGCAGATGAGCCCGCGCGCCTCGGGCCGCCAGTGCGGCGCGCCCAGGCCCGACCAGCGCCGGGACGAACACCACCTCGCCCGACGACGTCACCTGCCGCGCGAGCGCCTCCACGTCGCCGGCGCTGCGCGATGAGCCCGAGCCCGTCGCGGAGCCACTGCACCGCCGCGCCGGCGATGAACGAGGAGCCCTCGAGCGCGTAGGTGGTCTCGCCGCCGATCGTCCAGGCCACCGTGGTGAGGAGGCCGCGCGAGGAGAGCGACCGGCTCGGGGCCGACGTTCTGGAGCAGGAACGCGCCGGTGCCGTAGGTGCACTTGGCCTCGCCGGGCTGGAAGCAGGCCTGGCCGAAGAGCGCCGCCTGCTGGTCGCCGGCGATGCCCGCCACCGGGATCCCGTCGGGGAGCACCCGTCACCCCGCGGGTCGTCGCCGTAGACCTCCGAGGAGGCGCGGATCTCGGGGAGGACGCCGGCCGGGCACGCCGAAGAGCTCGAGCAGCTCCGGGTCCCAGGCCCGCGCGTGCGCAGGTCCATGAGGAGCGTGCGGCTCGCGTTCGAGACGTCGGTGACGTGCGCCGCGCCGCCGGTGAGCCGCCAGACCAGGAGATGTCGATGGTGCCGAAGGCGACCGCTCCGGCCTCGGCGCGCGCGCGGGCGCCGCGCACGTTGTCGAGGAGCCAGGCGAGCTTGGTGGCCGAGAAGTAGGGATCGAGCACGAGCCCGGTCCTCTCGCGCAGGCGCGCCTCGTGCCCCTCGGCGCTGGAGCCGGGCGCAGTCGCTCGGTGGTGCGCCGGTCCTGCCAGACGATGGCGCGGTGGAGCGGCCGCGAGGAGCGCGCGGTCCCAGAGCGCCGTGGTCTCGCGCTGGTTGGTGATGCCGATGGCGGCGACGTCGGCGCCCTGCAGCCCGGCCTCGCGGAGCGCCCGCCGCACGGTGGCGAGGGTCGAGTGTCCCAGATGTCCTCGAGGTCGTGCTCCACCCAGCCCGGCTTCGGGAAGAGCTGCCGGAACTCCTGGTTCACCTTGGCCCGCAGCCGCCAGCCGCTGGTCGAGGACGAGCACGGTCGTGCCGGTGGTGCCCTGGTCGATGGCGAGCACGTACGAGGCCATGTCAGTTCCTCCCTGGCGGCAGCTTCGGGGCAGCGCCTCGAGGAAGCGGAGCACCTCGTCGGCGCATCGCTCCCGCTCGACGTCGATGCGCCAGCAGGTGAGAGCTCCGCGGGAGCACCGGACCGGCCGGCCGGGCCGCTGCCCAGCCGCCGCGCCAGGCGCCGCGCGCCCGCGCAGCGGTCACGGTGTGATCGTGGCCGCCCGCGATCACCAGGGCCGGCGCGGCGACGCCCGGGAGCAGCCGATCCACGTGGCGCGAGAGCGCTCGAGCTCGGCCACCGCCCCGACCGGCACGCCGGGCAGCTCGGGTTCAGCCGGCGCATCTCGTCGTCGAGCACGTCGAAGCCGGCGGCCTTCGGCGATCACGCAGCGTCCGAGCAGCGCCCAGCGCGTCCGAGGAGCGCCGCCGAGCCTGCCCGGGAGCTGAGAGCTCGAGCGCGGGCGCGAGCAGCACGAGCCCGTCCACCCGCGCCGGCGTGGTCGTGGGCGAGCGCGCAGGCCACCAGCGCCGCCCATCGAGGCGCCCACGACGAAGGTCCGCCGCGCCCCGCGCGAGCCGGGCCAGGTCTCGCGCCGCCCTGGCCACCCACTCGGTCCACGGGACGCCCCGGCAGCGCGGCCGGCGCGCCGCCGTGCCCGGCCATGACCGGCGCGAGGCACCGCGAGGCCCGCGGCTGCAGCCGCTCGGCCACCGGGCTGACCTCGAACGTCGAGCCGGTCAGCCCGTGCAGCAGGAGCGCCGCGTCGGGTCCGCCGGGCAGATCGAGCTCGCCGCCGTGGTCCAGCCACTCGATGTTCGGGCCACTCGAAACGGTTACGCTGGCCGGGCCGCCTTTCAAGCGCCCGCACGAAACGGTTACCCCGCCCGGTCTCACTTTCACCGTGCGGGGCGCCCGGGCCAGCGCCGGTTTCCCTGGCTAAGTGCTATGGGACCATGTCCGACAAGCCCGCCACGCCGCCGCACACGGTGCAGCTGCAGATCGAGCTCGATCCCGCAGACCGCGCAACGGCGTCTTCGTGAACATGGCCATGGTGAACCACACCGAGACCGAGTTCACGCTCGACCTCGTCTACGTCCAGCCCCAGGCGCCAAAGGCCACCGTGCGAGCGCGGGCCATCACCACGCCCAAGCACATGAAGCGCCTCCTGCTCGCGATCCAGGAGAACCTCGCCCGCTACGAGGCGCGCTTCGGCCCCATCGAGCTCGGCGACGCGCCTCACTTCCCGCAGGGCGGCGTGGTCAACTGAGGGTCCGCCGCGCGGCCCCCTGACCGCGCCCTGAACGGCCTTTCAGGGAACCTCTCCGCGATCTCGCGGGCTTCCTCGCGGCACGACCGCTGCTCTCCGGTCCGACGGGCGGCGCGCACGGGCGCGCCAGGCCCGAACGAACGGAGAGGACCATGAGCGATACGAGCGGAAATCGGCGGCTCGCGGTGTACGCGATCCCCGAGAGCAAGGACGGCGAGAAGCGGTACTGGCCGAAGATCGGCATCGCCTTCGCAAACCGGGACGGCAGCATCAACCTCATCCTCGAGGCGCTGCCCTGCGGCACCAACCGGCTTCAGGTCCGGGAGGAGAAGCCGGCGGCGGAACGCGGGGCGGCCGCCGACCGCGGCGCGGGAAACGGCGCGCCGGCGGGGCGGCGGAGCGGCTTCGAGACCGTCGAGGTGGGGCCGTGAGCGCGCTCGCGAGGGTCCTGATCCTCTGCGCGGCGCTGCTGACCGCCTCCCCCGCGCTGGCCGGCGGCAAGAGCCTCCCCGCGGGCGAGCGGATCGACCTCAACCGGGCCAGCGTGGTCGAGCTGATGCGCCTCCCCGGCGTGGGCCAGAAGCGGGCGCAGGCGATCGTGGCGCACCGCGCGAAGCAGCCCTTCCGCAAGGTGGACGACGTCCTGGCCGTGAAGGGGCTCGGCCCGGCCTGGCTCGCCAAGGTGAAGGCGAACGTGGTGGTGGGCGGGGCCGCGGCGCCGGCGGCCGCGACCGCGAAGCGCTGAGCTGAGGCCGTGAGAGCGGATCGGCGCCTCGCCGCCCGGCGGGTCGCCGATCCCTCCCCCGCGAGCCGCCGCGAGACCGGCGACGGGGCGACCCGATCTCCAGGTGCTCTCCCTCTGCGACGTCCAGGGTCGGCGGCGCGCGCCGCGCGCGCGGGGCCGCCGGCACGCACGGGTCAGTCGCCGGCCGCGCCGGGGATCGTCACGCGGCCCGGCGCCTTCTGCCGCGGCGGGATGCGATGGCAGCCGTTGCAGCCGCCGTACGGCACGTCGGGCTCCATCTCGTGGACCAGTCCGCCGTACTCGACACGCGCGCGGAGCGGGAACCGGAGCGGCGCGTCCGTGTAGAAGTTCCCCGCCGCGTTCGCCTCGAGCGTGAGGGTCGCGCCGAGGGCGTCGGTGAGGTGGATCCTCGCCCCGGCGACGCCCGCTCCGCCGTCCTTGGTCGCGAACACCGTGCCCGCGACCGTCCAGGTCGGAGCTTCCCTGGGCACCGGGATGGTCGGCGGCTCGCCCGCCAGCATCGCGCCGCCGTGGCACTCGAGGCAGTTCTCGCCCGGCTGCATGAGCGGCCCCGTTTCCAGCCCCTCTCCTCCGGTGACCGAGATCCGGCCCGGCGCGTCCCGGCGCGGCGGGATGCGATGGCAGCCGTTGCAGCCGCCGTACGGCACGTCGAGCGGCATCTCGTGCGTCACCCCGCGGTGCTCCACCGCCACGCGCAGGGGGAAGGCGACGGACTCGGCCGTGTAGAAGTTCCCGGCCTGGTTCGTCTCGAGCGTGAACGTCCTCCCGCTCGCGTCGCGCACGTGCACCTTCGCGCCACGGACGCCGTCGCCCGGCGCGGCGCTGACGGAGGGGAACACGGTCCCGGCGATCGTCCAGCGCTTCGCGCCCTCGCGATCCGCGACCGTCGGCGGCTCGTCGGGGAGCATCGCGCCGCCGTGACACTCGAGGCAGTTCTCTCCCGGACGCATCAGCGGCCCCTCGTCCGGGATGCACGCCGCGGCGAGCGCCGCGGCGAGCGCCGCCGCGCGCCTCAAGGGCGCTCCTCCCGGAGCGCCAGGTCGACGTCGATTCTTGCACGTGTCGCTGATCTTCACGAAGAGGAGGGCCGGACGCTCGACGCCGAACGCGTCGAGGCTCACCTCGAAGCTCCCGCGCGCGCGGGCGATCCCTCCAGGCGAGAGCTCGATGGTGAGCGGCAGGGCCACCGCCCTCTTCACGCCGTGGAGCTCCACCTCGCCGTCCATCACCGCCTGCGCGGTGATCGGCTGCGTCGCGGCGAGCGCGCTCGGGTCGAGCCGCGTCGTCCCCTTGAACACGACGAAGGGATGGCCGCGCGCGTCCACGGCCGCGCGCATGTCCGCGTCGCGGTTCCGCTCCCCGGAGTCGAACGACGCCATCGGCACGCGCACCATCGAGAGGACCGTCCCGTCCGGCCGCACCACGGCCTTGCCCTCGATGATGGACGACGCACCGCTCACCCGGTGGAGCTTGTGCACGATGTGGTACCGCACCGTGCTCCTCGCCGGGTCCACGCTGTAGGTCCTGCCCGCGGTGGCGAGGAGGGTGACGGAGGCGACCAGCGACACGAACGCGGCGGTCATGAGACGCTCCGGGGGTTCAGAACACCAGGACGCCCACGCCCACCAGCACGGCGGCGAGGGTGGTGTAGCCGACGGCGAGGTGCGCGCTGGCGAACCGATCCTGGTCGAGGTGGCCCACGCGCCCGCGCGCGTACGTGCCGAGCACCGCCTGGGTCGCCATCCCGGCCGCCGCGGTGAACAGGGCGATGCGGTGGACCATCACGCGGTCGAGCTTCTTCGGGGTGCCCGGGGATGGGGCCAGGAGCGCCACCAGCCCGTTCGTCGCGAACATGGCGAGCGTCGCATAGGCGAGCGCCTTGTGCGAGAACCGGTACCGGTTCGTCTCGGGACCGCCCGCGTACCGGTCCGAGTAGTTGAGCTGCCCGACGACCGTGGTGGCGAGCTGCAGGCCGAGGAGCCCGAGCCCGAGTCCCTGGTGCACCTTCAGCATCTTCCGCCGCAGCCGCAGCTTCCCGGCGTCCGCGGTCTCCGGGGGAGGCTTCGCCTCGCCGAGGAGGTCGAAGTCGAGCAATCGCTCCTCGCCCGCGGGCGGGCTCGGCCGCAGCCGGTCGGAGAGGGGCACGCCGTCCGCCTCGGCCTCCCGGGCCGCCGGCGTGTCCTCCGGTCGCGCGTCCTCCGGTCGCGCGCGCTCCGCCTCGGGCGGCGCCGCTCCACGGACCGTGACGGCGCCTGCCAGCGACGCCGCGATCACGAGCACGCGGGCGCCGCGCCCGGAGAGCTTCGTGACGGTTCGAACGTGATCCCGACGCGTCTCGCGCACCACGATGCTCCCCCGACCTTCGACTCGATAAGCGCGGGTGGCCGATACGCCGTCCCTTCTTTGGGTCCGAGCCGGCCTGTTCGATCGGGCCGTATCGCGCTCGGATACGGGGCTCGGCCGGAAGCGCTCCGCCGCGAGACGGCGCCCGATCGGCGCGGGCCGCGGGGCGGATCGCTCACGACCGTGGCCGGAGGACGCCGGCGCGACCGCGAACCGTCGCGTCGAGGTGGGACGCCCGATCCTCGCCGCCCGCTCGCCATTTCCGCCTCGCCGCCTCGCCGGCCGCGGCCCCGCCGAGCAGCGATCTGGCGCTGCCCGCTTGACGCGCGCCTCCCGCTTCGCTACTCCGGTCCTCGCCGTAGGCTCGGAGGAACAGGGAAGCCGGTCGAAGTCCGGCGCGGTCCCGCCACTGTAGCCGGGGTGAAGGTCCCCTCGACGTCGTCACCACTGCCGCGCATGCCGCGGCGGGAAGGTGGAGGGTGCCGAGCGAAGCGCGACCGCGCTCCGCGACCCCGGAAGCCAGGAGACCTCCCTCCGGGTCCGCCGCGAATGTTTCGCGGCATGCAGTCCGTCCGCGGGTCCGAAGGAGACCCGGTGACTTGGGCCCGAGGTCTCACCTTGCGCTGGGCGCCTGCGCGCTCATGCTCCTCGCCGTCGCCGCCGCCCGGGCGGACGATCCGGCCGTGCCGGCCGGCGCGGCCGCGCGCGAGGCGCCAGACCCCGCGGCCCCGGAGATGGAGCTCGACGAGCTGGTGGTCCGGCTCCCCCGCGCCGAGGCGGGCCGCGATCCCACCGCGTCGGTGACCGTGGTCGAGGCGGCCCGCTTCGCGGGCGAGGCGAAGGGCGTCGCCGAGCTGGTGGCCACCGCGCCCGGCGTGGCGGTGAGCGACTACGGCGGCCTCGGCCAGCTCGCCACGGTGAGCATCCGCGGCTCCACCTCGAGCGGGGTGCTGGTCCTGATCGACGGCCTGCGGCTCGACACCGCCTTCGGCGGCGGGGTGGACCTCTCCACCATCCCGCGCCACTGGATCGAGCGGATCGAGGTGGTCCGAGGCGCGGAGGGCGCGCACTACGGCGCCGGGGCGCTCGGGGGCGTCGTGAACGTGGTCACCCGGCGGGGCGAGGCGGGCGCCTGGTCCGGCGAGCTCGCCGGAGGCTCCTTCGGGACGCTGACCGCCGCCGGCGACGGCGCGGCGGGCGGCGAGCGCTGGACGCTGTTCGGCGCCGCCGGCGTGGATCGTACCGAGGGTGACTTCACCTACCGTCGCAGGGCACAGGCTTCGCTGCCCGGGAGCCCGTACCAGACCTACACGCGAGGGAACAACGGGAGCCTGCGCGGCGGCGCCATCGCGAAGCTCGGCGCGCGGCTCGGCCAGGCCCGCCTCGACGCCCTGGTGCAGCTGTCCGGCGGCCACCGCGAGCTGGCAGGGTGGCCAGGCTACGACACGCCGCTCGACTGGCAGGACGACGGGCGCGCGCTGCTCTCGGCCCGGCTCTCCGCGCCCGGGCCCGCCCGCGGCCTCACGCTGGCGGGCCGCCTCACCGGGCGCGGCGACCTCCTCGACACGCGGATCTCCTCGCTCGACGGCGGCGACCCGGTGCGCCAGCGCGGGGGCGCGGCCGGCCTCGAGGCCGAGGCGCTCCTCGCCCGCGGCGCGGCGCTCCTCCGGGCGGCGGTGGAGGGCGAGGAGGAGCTGCTCCACGCCGACGGCCTCGGCGGCCTCCGCGACCGGGCCCGGCTCGCCGGCACCCTCTCGGCCGACGTGCGGCTCGGGCGCGCGCGCCTCGCGCCCGCGCTGCGCGCCGATCGCGTCGGCTCGTTCGCCGACGTCTCCGGGAAGCTCGGGTTCGGCTGGCGCATCGGCGGCCCCCTCTCCGTGCGGGCCAGCGCCGGGCGCACCTTCCGCGCGCCGAGCTTCGCCGAGCTCCACCTGCAGCAGGGCGCCGTGCTGCCCAATCCCGACCTCGAGCCGGAGGTCGGCATCGGCGGCGACGCGGCCCTGGTGGCCGACGGGGCCCTCGGCATGGCCAGCGTGGGCGGCCATGCCACCCGCTACGAGGACCTGATCCTGTACCAGGGCACCGGCTTCGGCCGCCTGAAGCCCTTCAACGCCGGGAAGGCCTGGGTGAGGGGGGTCGAGGCCGAGGTGGCGAGCGCCCCCGCCCCGCGCCTCCTCGGCCTCTCAATCTCGGCCGCGTACACCTTCCTCTTCACCGAGAACCTCCGCGGCGACGAGGAGGTGGTCGGCAAGGACCTGCCGCTCCGCCCGCGCCACCGGCTCTACGCGCGGGCCGGGATCGCGCCCGGCCCCGCCGAGCTCCACCTCGAGGCGCACCGCGTGAGCCGGCAGTGGCAGGACGCGCGGAACGTCATCCCCATCGAGGCGACGCTGGTCTGGAACGCCGGCGCCTCGCTCCGCCTCGCGCGCACCGCCGGGCTCCGCCTCGGGCTCGAGGTGAGGAACCTCCTCGACCGGCGGACGCTCGAGGACCCCATCGGAAACCCGCTCCCCGGACGGATGGTGATGGTCACCCTCCGCGCCGGCTCCACGCACACCCAGGGAACGCCATGAGACGACACCAGCTCCTCCTCGCCGCCCTCGCCGGGCTCGCCCTCCTCTCCGCCTGCGGCTCCGGTCACGAGAAGACCTGCGCCGCGGACGAGACCCTCTGCGGCGGGCGCTGCACCTCCATCCAGATCGACTCCGCCAGCTGCGGGGCCTGCGGCGCCGCCTGCGGCGCCTTCCAGGAGTGCAACGCCGGCAAGTGCGAGTGCGGCCCCGGCACCGCCCAGTGCGGCGCCGCCTGCGCGGACCTCGCGGCCAATCCGGACCACTGCGGCGCCTGCGAGGTCGCCTGCGGCTCGAACCAGGTGTGCGCCGCGCAGGGGGGCACGGCCGCCTGCGCCGCCGCCTGCCCCGCCGGGCAGGTGGCCTGCGGGCGCGCCTGCGTCGACCCCGCCTCGGACCGCTGGAACTGTGGCGCCTGCGGCCACCGCTGCGATCGCGGCGAGAGCTGCCGCGAGGGCGCCTGCCGCCCCGACCTCTACGTGGCCTGCTTCGCCACCGACGACGTCCGGCCGGCCAACGCCGCGCTCCGCGCCGGCCTCCCGCGCGCCGCCGGGGACGGCCCCATCGCGCTGGCGCTCGCCGGCGACCGGCTGTGGGCCGCCAGCTCGCTCTCCCACTCGCTCGTCTCCTTCCCCCTCGACCTCGGCGCCGCGGGCACCGAGACGGTGCTCGGCGGCAACGACCTCGAGGCGCTCACCGCCAAGGGGACGCGGCTGTACGCCTCGAACGCGGGCACCGGCACGCTGGTGGTCTACGACGCGGCCCAGCGGAAGGTGGTGGAAGAGCTCGTCCTCGGACCGGCGTCGGGGCTGAACCCGCGCGGCGTCGCGTTCGTGGGCGACCGCGCCTACGTGGCGCTGTACGGCACCGACGCCGGCTCGGGCGGCCAGGAGGTGGTGGTCCTCGACGCCGCCGGCGCGGTGGCGCGCCGGATCGACCTGCGCCCGCTCGCCGACGCGCCCGGCCTGCCCTTCCCGTTCCGCCCGGTGGCGGTCGGGTCGCGCGTCTACGTCACCCTCGCGAACCTTAAGCTCGGGGGCTTCGGCTTCTACACGGACCCTGCCGGCAACGGGAAGCTGGCCGTGATCGACACCGCCGCGAGTGACGCGCTCTCGGTGGTGGACCTCGGCGCCGGCTGCCAGAACCCCGGGGGCCTGGCCGAGCACGAGGGCACACTCTGGGTCGCCTGCGGCGCGAGCGGGGCCCTCGTGCCGGTGGACGTCTCCGGCGCGGCGCCGGTGGTGGGAGAGGCCGTCCCGACCTCGCCGATCTTCGCGCCCGGGAACATCGCGTTCTGCGGCGGGATCGGTTACCTCACCGACCAGTGGTCCGGCTCCCTCCTCCGCTTCGACCCCACCGGCCTGGCCGCGCCGGCCGCGGGCGAGATCTGCCCGCTCAACGGCCCGCCGCCGTCGGGCTGGGCCTGGGCCGCCGACGTCGCGTGCGCGCCATAGCCGGAATCCAACACCCGGCCGAGGCACATTTCGCGAAGCGAAATGTGCCCGGCCGGTCCTTGCCGGCTACCTGCCGCCGCCTCCCGGAATTCGACTGCCGGCCATGCACCACAGGCTCCTGACCGCCGCGGCTCTCGCGCTCTGCCTCCTCGCCCCCCCCGCCGTTCACGCCGGCGCGGGCGAGGAGCTGCTCCGGCCGAGCGGCCGCGGCGTCGCGCGGGGCGGCGCGGTCTGGTCGGGGCCGCGGCCCTCGGCCCCGCCCCGCCGCGTGGTGGTGCTCGCGCCGAGCCTCACCGACGTGGTGCTCGCGCTCGGGCTGGGCGACCGGCTGGTGGGCGTCACCCAGTACGACGATGCACCGGAGGTGAAGCACCTCCCGCGGGTGGGTGGCTTCCTCGACCCGAACCCCGAGGCGATCCTCGGGCTCCGCCCCGACCTCGTGCTGTGGGTCTCGGACGGCGGGGCGCTGGTGGCGGTGCGGCGGCTCGCCCAGCTGGCCCAGGCCTCCCGCCGGCCCTTCCCGGTGCTCGCCATCCCCATCGTGGACGTGGCCGACGTGCTCGCCACCCCGCGCGTCGTCGGGGACGCGCTCGGCGCGCCGGAGGCCGGGGCCCGGCTCGCGGCACGGCTGGCGGCGCAGGTGGACGACGTCCGCCGCCGCGCGGCCTCGCTCCGGCCACGCCGGGCCCTCTTCCTGGTCGGCCGCGAGCCGCTGGTGGTGGCGGGGCCGGGGAGCTTCGCCGACGAGCTGCTCCGGATCTGCGGCGCCGTGAACGTGGTGGGCGGGGAGCGCCCGTGGCCGGTCTTCCCGCTGGAGCGGGCGGTGGCGCTCGACCCCGAGGTGGTGATCGACGGGGCACCGCGCGAGCCGCGCGAGGGGATCGCGCGCCTGGCGGCCATCCCCGCGGTCCGCCGCGGCGCGGTGCTCCGGCTCGACGACGACGACCTCCTCCGCCCCGGCCCGCGCATGGTCCGCGGCCTCGAGGTGCTCTTCGGCGGGCTCCACCCGGAGGCGCGGCGGTGAGCCTCCCGCGCGCGAAGCTCGCCCTCACCCTCGCGGCCGGCGCCGTGGCGGTGGTGGCCGCGGTGGCCCTCTCCTGCGCGCTCGGCCCGCAGCCGATCTCCTTCCGCGCGGCCTGGGCTGGCGCCGACCCGGACGCCGCCATCCTGTTCGGCCTGCGGTTGCCGCGCGCCGTGCTGGCGGCGCTGGTCGGCTGCGCCCTCGCCACCGCCGGCACCGCGCTCCAGGCGCTGCTCCGCAACCCGCTCGCCGAGCCCTTCGTGCTGGGCGTCTCGGGCGGCGCCGCCCTGGGCGGCTCGCTCGTGCTGGTGGCGGCCGCCGGCGTGGGGCAGCTGGCCGGCGCCGCGGGCGAGGCGCTCGGCGGCGCGCCGCCGGTGGCGGCCGGCGCGGTGGCCGGCGCGGTGGCCTCGACCGTGATCGTCTTCGGGCTCGGCCGGATCGGCGGGCGGCTGGTGCCCGAGGCGGCGCTCCTGGTCGGCATCGTCTTCAACGCCTTCGCCGCCGGCGTCATCACGCTCCTCAAGATGGTCGTGCCGCCCGAGCAGGCGAGCCGGCTCATGTACTGGCTGCTCGGCGCCGTCGGCTACGAGTCTCCCGGCACGCTCGCCATCGGCGCGGCGCTGGTGCTCGCCGCCGCGGGGACGCTGACCGCGCTCTCCGCCTGGCTGAACCTCCTCACGCTCGGCGACGAGGAGGCCGCCTCCCTCGGCCTCGACGTCCGGCGGGCGCGCGCGGTGGTCTTCTTCGCCGCGAGCGCGGCGACCGGGGCGGCGGTGGCCATGGCGGGGATGGTCGGGTTCGTGGGGCTGATCGTCCCGCACCTGGTCCGGCGCCTGGTCGGGCCGGACCACCGCCTGCTGGTGCCCGCCTCGGCCCTCTTCGGCGCGGCCTTCCTGGTGCTCGCCGACGCGCTCGCGCGGCTCGCCTTCCTGCCCCTCGGCACCGAGCCGCCGGTCGGGGCGGTGACCGCCTTCCTGGGCGGGCCGTTCTTCCTCTGGCTGCTCCGCCGCGGCGCGCGGCTCGAGGCGGAGGGAGCGCCGTGAGGGCGCCCGGGCCCGCCGGCGCGCCGCCCGCCGGCGCCGAGCCGATGGTGGACGTGCGCGGCGTCGGCTTCCGCTACGGCCGCGACGCCGCGCTGGAGGACGTGTCCTTCACCGCGCGCGCGGGCGAGTTCGTGGGGCTGCTCGGGCCGAACGGCGCCGGGAAGTCCACCCTGATCCGGCTGGTGGCCGGGCTCCTCGCGCCTCGCCTCGGCTTGGTGCGGCTGGCGGGGCTCGACCCTGCCGCGGCGCCGCGCCGGGCGGTCGCCCAGGTCTGCGCGCTGGTCCCGCAGGAGCCCCGCATCGCCTGGCCGTTCACCGTCCGCGAGGCCGTGATGATGGGCCGCGCGCCGAGGCAGGGCCTCCTCGCGGTGGCCTCGCGCTTCGACCACGGCGCGGTCCGCGGCGCGCTCGAGGCCTGCGACCTGCTCCACCTGGCCGACCGTCGCCTCGACGCGCTCTCGGGCGGCGAGCGCCGCCGCGTCTTCTTCGCCCGCGCGCTGGCGCAGGAGCCGCGGGTGCTGCTGCTCGACGAGCCCACCGCCTTCCTCGACCTCGGGCACCAGGTGGCGGCCATGCGGATGGCGCAGGTGGCCGCCCGCGGCGGGCTGTGCGTGGTGGCCGTCCTGCACGACCTGAACCTCGCCGCCGACGCCTGCGACCGGCTGGTGGTCCTGTCGCGCGGCCGGGTGGTCGCCGAGGGCGCGCCGGCCGAGGTGCTCACCGCGGAGCGCGTGCGCGAGGTCTGGCAGGTGCCGGTCTGGCGCGGCGAGAACGGCGCCACCGGGGCGCCGGTGGTGCTGCCGGCCCTCCCGCGCGACCGGCGCTGAGCGCGCCGCTCAGTTGAACAGGATGACCTTGAGCGACGCCGAGAAGGTCCGCGCCGAGGCGGCGTCGAGGCTCTGCCGGTAGCCGACGTCGAGCGCGACGCCGCTGCCCGAGGCGAGGCCGAGCCCCGCCGACCACCAGTCGGTGTCGAGCACGTCGTCCCTGGTGTAGCCGGCGCGGACGGCCACCAGCTTGCCGAGCAGCACCTCGCCGCCGGCCGCGTAGCGGTGGGTGGACTTCCCGAGCCGGTCCTGGTCGACGCGCCAGTCGGCGGTCACCTGGGCGACCTGGGCCGAGCCGATCGCGAGCCCGGCCCCGAAGCCTCGCGGCGCCGCCGCGTCGGTCCCGATCGGCACGAGGTTGTAGCCGACGCCGCCGAGGGAGAGCAGGTCGGCCACTTGCCAGAAGAGCCCCGCGTCGACCGTGACGGCGGTGACGCTCTCCTGGCCCTTCAGCGAGAGCGCCTTCCCGGACACGCCGAGGTGGAGCCGCTCGGCGATCGGTCCGGAGACCGCGAGCGTCCAGAGGTTGCCCGTGAACGCGCCCTCCTGTGCGCGGAGGTAACCGAAGCCTGCGGTCAGCGGCGAGGAGATGGAGTCGATCACCGAGCCGCCGAACCACCCGCCCGAGGTGTCGGAGCCGCGCCGATCGAGGACGCCGAGCGACTCGACGGAATAGCGCCGCTGGGAGCCCATCGCGGCGGGGTTCACCAGGAGCCCCTCGTTGCCCGTGGCCACGCCGATGGAGCCGCCGAGGGCGAGCGAGCGCGGGCCGACCAGGTCCGGGATCCCGAGCGGCGGCGGGTCGGCCGCGGCCGCCGTGCCTGCGACGAGGAGCGCGGCGAGGTGACTCAGGCTCTGGAGGCGCACCGGGCGAGGATACGGAGGCCCCGCTCCCCCGGCAAGGACGCTTGTGACCCCACCGGCGATGGCCTAGGGTCGAAGAGACGGAGGGGAACGGAGCGCGGAGGCGAGCGGAGGTCCACGATGCGCAAGCGCGAGGCGGAACGCTACCGGAGCCAGCTCCGATCCCAGCTCGCCGCGCTGCTCGGCCAGGGCGAGCGCGCGGTCCACGAGATGGGCGACGACGCGGAGGCCGAGGCGCCCGATCCGAACGATCGGGCCAGCGTGGAGGAGAACCGGAACTGGTCCCTCCGGCTGCGCGATCGCGATCGCAAGCTCATCGCCAAGGTCGAGCAGGCGCTCGCGCGCCTCGACGCCGGCACCTTCGGCACCTGCACCGCCTGCGGCCGCGCCATCTCCCCGGCACGACTGCGAGCGCGCCCCGTCACGGATCTCTGCATCGACTGCAAGGTCGAGGCGGAGCGGGTCGAGCGGTAACCGGCCCTTCCGAGCCCGATCCGGGATCCCGTTCACCCCGAACGTTCCCCATTCGCCGCTCGCGGGCTAGATTTCTGGTCCATGACCACGAGGACGATCCGCAAGGCCGTCATCCCCGCCGCTGGGCTCGGGACGCGGTTCCTGCCGGCCACCAAGGCGGTCCCGAAGGAGCTCCTGCCCATCGTCGACATCCCGACCATCCAGTACATCGTGGCGGAGGCGGTCGCCGCCGGCGTGCGCGACGTGATCCTGGTCTGCGCGCGCGGCAAGGACTCGATCGTCGACCACTTCGACATCGCGGCCGAGCTGGAGGACCGGCTCGAGAAGGCCGGCAAGCGCGAGCTGCGCCAGCAGATGCGGGACATCGCCCGGATGGCGAACGTGATCACCGTGCGGCAGCAGGAGCCGCTCGGGCTCGGCCACGCCGTGCTCTGCGCCCGCGACGTGGTGGGGGACGAGCCGTTCGTGGTGATGCTCGGCGACGACATCATCGACGCGGCGGTGCCCGGGGCGAAGCAGCTCGCCGACTGCTACGGCCGCCACGGCCTCGGCACGATCGCCCTGATGGAGGTTCCGCGCGAGGAGACGGCCATGTACGGCGTCGCGGCGGGGCGCGCCCTGGACGATCGCACCATCCGCGTCGACCGGCTGGTGGAGAAGCCGAAGCAGGACCCGCCCTCGAACCTGGCCGTGATCGGCCGGTACGTGCTTCCGCCCAGCATCTTCCAGATCCTCGAGGAGGTGACGCCCGGGGTGGGCGGCGAGATCCAGCTCACCGACGCGCTCGCCGTCCTGGCCCGCGAGGAGGGGCTGCTCGGCTACCGCTTCGAGGGCGACCGCTACGACGCCGGCGATCGCTTCGGCTACCTCGAGGCGAACATCATGTTCGCGATGAAGCGCCCCGAGCTGGCCGGCCCGCTCCGCGCGCTCATGAAGGAGCTCCTGGAGTGACCGGGGGCGCCGGCGCCGGCGGCCGGATGTCGAAGGCCGGCTAGCCGATGGCCAGGTCGTCGTCGGGGCCGGGGTCGGCCACGGCGTCGCGCCGGTACTTGCGGAGCAGGCGCTTGAAGTTGGAGCGGTCCATGCCGGCCCGGCGGGCGGCGGCGGAGATGTTGCCGCCGCTGGCGCGGAGCTGAGCCTCGACGTAGGTCTGCTCGAACCGGCGGAGCGCCTGCTCCCTGGCCCGCGCGTAGGGGAGCCCCTCGAAGGCGCGGTCCTCCTGCGCCTGGGTCAGCTGCTCCGGCCCGGTCGGCTCCGGCGCGGTGGGATCGTTCTCCGGCGCGCGGAGCGCCCTCTCCGTGGCCGTCACGTCGCCCTGCTCCCCTCGCGGTCTCCAGTCGTGCACGCCCCCGGGTCGTATCACACCCGCCGCGGCCACCGCACTTCCTATGAGCGCAAACGAAGGCTCCGGCCGGCGGCGTCCCGGGGACCGCGGCGATCCGACGCCGGTCGTGGATGAAATGACCTCCCGGATGTCGCACCGTGGCGAGGAGGACCGCACGCTCCACATCCGGAGCGTTTCGACGTCCCCACCGACACGGCTACCTTGACCCCATGCCGGGGCGGGCACGCGAGGATGACCAGGGGCGAATCCTCGCCGAGGTGCTGGCGCGGGCCGCGGCCGCGGCGCCGCGGGGCGTGGTGGTCTTCGACCTCGACTCGACCCTCCTCGACAACAAGCCCCGGCAAGCGCGGATCCTCCAGGAGTACGGCCGCGCGGCGGGGGTCCCCGAGCTGCTCGACGCGCGCCCCGAGCACTGGGAGGGCTGGGACCTCGCGATCGCGCTCGCGAACGCCGGCCTCGAGCCGGCGCAGGTCGCGCGCCACCTGGCGCCGGCGCGCCGCTTCTGGGCGGAGCGCTTCTTCACGAGCCGCTACTGCGCCCTCGACCGGGCCGCTCCCGGCGCGCCGGAGTACGCCCGGGCGGTGGCGAGCACCGGCGCGGTGCTCGCCTACGTGACCGGGCGCCCCCGCCGCATGGAGGCCGGCACGCTCGAGGTCTTCCGCTCGGCCGTGTTCCCGCTCCCGGACGGCGAGCGGGTGCACCTCCTCATGAACCCGCACGGCGAGCTGGACGACGACGCCTGGAAGGCGCTGGCCCGCGACGAGGTGGCCCGGCTCGGCCCGGTGGTGGCCGCCTTCGACAACGAGCCCTCGCACGTGAACGCCTACGCGCGGGCGTGGCCGGACGCGCGCTGCGTCCACCTCGACACCGACCACTCGGGCCGACCGGTGGAGGTCCTGCCCCGCGTCCCGTCGGTGCTCGACTTCCGCACCCGGCCGTCGTCGCGACCAGGCGAGGACGGCGAGGACGGCCGGCCGGCGGCGCAGGAGGCGGAGGGACGAGGGGCGTGTAGCGCATGCCCGGCGCGGAGCGCCGGGCATCGGTAGCCGGCAAGGAGCGGCCGGGCACACTTCGCTTCGCGAACTGTGCCTCGGCCGGATGTGGTAGGCCGGCTAGCGGAGCGCGTCGAGCACGTCGTCCGGCACCACCGGCGCGAGCCCGCCGCCGCCCAGGATGTTCACCACGGGCGAGCTGGCGGCGCGCACCACCGAGCCGGACGGCCGGGAGGGGCCGAGGCCGCAGTAGGTGGAGACGTCGCGGTAGAGCTCGGCCCGGGTGACGCCCTCGGGCGCGACGCGGGTGGCGGGGCGGCGCGCGGCGAAGATCCGCTCCTGCGCGACGAAGCCGCCCCCGCGCTGGTCGGCCAGCGCCTCCTCCACCACGCGCGCCCAGGCGGCCGGCTCGGTCTCGGCCCCGAGGTGCACGCTCTTGCCGCCGTAGTCCCAGCTCCGCTTCAGGACGAAGCGCTCGCGCTCGGCCAGGAGGCGGGGCGCGAGGGCGGGGGCCAGGCGGCGCGTCCAGGGCAGGCGCGCCGCCGCCGCGCGCTCCTCCTGATCGAGCCCGGCGCGCGCCGCGAGCCCCGGATCCTCGGCGCACTCGGACAGCCGGGCGAAGAGCGCCTTCGCCTCGAGCAGCCCGTTCACCGGGTTCGCGAGGACGAAGCGCCCCGGCTCGAGCAGCGCGCGGGCGAAGGGATCGGCCCGGTCCACCCGCGAGGCCCACACGTGGCGGTAGAGCACGTCCCACTCCTCCGGCACGCAGGCGGCGGGCACCAGGTTCTCGGCGCGGTGGCCCATCTGCCGGAAGTGCGCGGCCAGCCGCCGGAGCTCCCCGATCTGCGCGTCACCCGGTCGCGCCACCAGCGCGATGGACGGGCGCGCGCCCGTCCCGCCGCGCGCGCGGTGGACCGCCACCAGCGCCTCCCTGAGCCGCTCCATGTGGCTGCCGCAGGCCGCCACCAGCGCGCCCGCCTCGCGGGGCGACCTCCCCCGGGCCCGGGCCGCGGCGCGGATCCAGGAGAAGGCGGCCAGGTCCGCGTAGGCGGGCATGGCCGGGATGGTGGCGTTCAGCTCGAGCGCCCGCGGCGGGCCGCCGTCGGCCGGCTGGAGGAAGTCGACCCGCGCGACCATCACCGGGAGCGGCGCCTCGATGAAGAGCTTCCGCCATCGCCTCCGCCTCGAGGCCCGAGAACGGCTCCTCCAGGGCGGCGCGGTCGCGGGCATCGCCGGAGGCGAGGAGGGCGCGGGCCAGCTTCACGGCGCCGGACAGGATCCGCTCCGCCTCGCGGGCCAGCCCCTCGAGCGCCCCGCGCGTCATCACCTCGGGCTCGGCCAGCAGCGGGATGGGCACCACCGTCCCGTCCGGCTTCAGCACGGTGAGTCCCTCGGCCCAGGCGTGCTCCGCGGCGTCGCGCCCCACCGCGGCGAGCGCCTCCCGGTCGAAGATGTCGATCATGGCGTCCTTCCGCGGGCGTTGCGGCCCCTGCGTGCGCTCTGATACGCACGGCTGGGTGAAGATCTACACGAAGACCGGGGACGCCGGAGAGACGGGCCTGTTCGGGGGACCGCGCGTGCGCAAGAGCGACGCGCGCGTCGAGGCCTATGGTGAGGTCGACGAGCTCAACGCCGCGCTCGGGCTGGCGCGCGCCAGCGTGGAGGACCCGGAGATCGACGGGCTCCTGGCCCGCGCGCAGGACGAGCTCTTCTGCATCGGCGCGGAGCTCGCCACGCCGCACGAGGCCAAGGCGCGCTCGGCCATCCCGCCGGTGGAGGCGCGCTGGGTGGAGCGGCTCGAGGCGGCCATCGACGCCTGGCAGTCCGAGCTGCCGCCGCTCACCCGCTTCGTGCTGCCGGGCGGGACCCGCACCGCCGCCGCGCTCCACCTCGCGCGCTGCGTGTGCCGCCGCGCGGAGCGGCGGGTGGTGAGCCTCGCCGGCGAGGTGGAGGTGTCGCCGATCGCGCTCGCGTACCTGAACCGGCTCTCCGACCTCCTCTTCGTCGCCGCGCGCGTCGCGAACCACCGCGCGCAGCGCGTCGAGACCGAGTGGGACCCGCACCGACCGAGGTGACCCCTTGACCCTCCGCATCGCGCTCGTCACCGGGGCCGGCGTCCGCGTGGGCGACGCCGTCGCGCGTCACCTCTCGCGCGCCGGCTTCACCGTCGCCGCGCACTACCGCACGCACCGCCCGCGCGGCCTGGCCGCCGCGCTGCAGGCCGACCTCGCCGCCGCGGACGGCCCGGCCCAGCTCGCCGCCGCCTTCCGCGAGCGCTTCGACCGACTCGACCTCCTCGTCAACAGCGCGGCCGTCTTCGACGCGCTCAGCCTCGCCGAGACCGACGCGGCGGCCTTCGACTCGCAGATGGACCTGAACGCGCGCGCGCCGCTCCTGCTCGCCCGCGCGCTCGCCCCCCTGCTCGCCCGCTCGCGGGGCTCCATCGTGAACGTGGCCGACGTGGGTGGGGGCCTCGTGCCGTGGCGGGGCTACGCCGCCTACGCCGCCTCCAAGGCAGCGCTGGTGCGGATCACCGAGTGCCTGGCCCTCGAGCTGGCCCCACGGGTCCGCGTGAACGCCGTGGCCCCGGGGACGGTGCTCTGGCCCGACGGTTACACCGCCGCGCAGCGCCGGGCGCTCACCGCGCGGATCCCGCTCGGCCGTCCGGGCGACCCGTCCGACGTGGCCAAGGCCGTGCTCTTCCTGGCGGATTCGCCATTCGTGACCGGCGCGGTGCTGCCGGTGGACGGCGGGCGCCACCTTTCGGGGCGCTCCGGCTAAGGACCTCCCGATGGGTGAGCATTCTCGGCGCACGTTCGGTTTGAAGGCCGGGTATCCCGCTGTTAGACTCCTTGCGCCATATCAAAGAGGGCGAGGCCCTCGTCTGGAGACGCAGAAAGCCATGGAAGCCACCACCACCGTCGCTCCCACTCACCCCTCCCCGGTCGACCTCGACATGCAGAACCCGGTCTCGCTCACCGCCAAGGCGATCGAGATGGTGAAGGACGCCATCCAGCGCGAGGGGCTGCACGGCTACGGGATCCGCGTCGGCGTGATGGGCGGCGGCTGCGCCGGGTTCCAGTACTCGATGGACTTCGAGAAGGAGCCGAAGGACGGCGACCTCTCCTTCCAGCAGGACGGGATCACGCTCTACGTGGACCCCATGAGCTCGATGTACCTCCAGGGCGTGAGCGTCGACTACGTCCAGGGACTGCAGGGCGCCGGGTTCAAGTTCGTGAACCCGAACGCCAAGAGCACCTGCGGCTGCGGGTCGTCCTTCTCGTACTAGCCTCCGGCCCCGCGGGCCGGACCGTCGAAGCTGCGGGGCCGGGGGGACACCCTCCGGCCCTTCGCATGTCCCGGGGACTCACATGCTCGTCGTGCGTCATGCGGTGGTGGGTCCCTTCGCGGCGAACTGCTGGGTCGCGTCGTGCGGCCGGACGGCCGAGGCCGTGCTGATCGATCCGGGAGGCGACGTCGAGCGCGCGCTGGCGCTGGTCGGCGAGCGCGGCCGCGTCACGCGGATCTTCTGCACGCACGGCCACATCGACCACGTGGCGGCTGGCGCCCAGGCGCAGGCGCTCACCGGCGCCCCGCTCCAGCTCCACGCCCTCGACGAGGGGTGGCTCGAGGCCCTGCCGCCGCCAGGCGGAGATGTTCGGGTTCGACGCCGTCGAGCCGCCGCGGGTGGACCACCACCACGTGGACGGCGAGACCTTCCTCGTGGGCGAGGTCGAGGCGCGGGTGATCCACACCCCCGGCCACTCCGCCGGGTCCTGCTGCCTGCTCTTCCCGCGGGAGAACGTGCTCTTCACCGGCGACACGCTCTTCGCCGGATCGGTGGGGCGCACCGACCTCCCCGGCGGCGACTTCGAGGCCCTCTTCCGGTCGATCAAGGACCGGCTCTTCCCGCTCGGCGACGGGATCCGCTTCCACCCCGGCCACGGCCCCTCGGGCACGCTCGGCGACGAGCGGCGCGCCAACCCCTTCGTGGGCGAGGACGCGCCGCGCGGGCGCTTCCCGTGAGCTCGTCCGCTGCTCCCAGCCGGCATTCGCTGGAACGGCCGGGTAGGCCGTATCGTCGTGGGTAGCCGGCAAGGAGCGGCCGGGCACATTTCGCTTCGCGAAAAGTGCCTCGGCCGGATGTTGGATCGGCCGGCTAGCTCATCGCCACGACGCCCACGATGTTCTGGCCGGCGTCGACGTGCAGCACCTCTCCCGTCACGTTCCGCGCGAGGTCCGAGCAGAGGTAGAGGGCCGCGCGGCCGCAGTCCTCCTGGTCGATGTTCCGGCGCAGCGGCGTCTTGTCGGCGTTCTCGCCCAGCATGGTGCGCATGCCCTTGATCCCGGCCGCGGCCAGGGTCTTGAGCGGACCGGCGCTGATGGCGTTGACGCGGATGCCGTCCTGGCCGAGGTCCTCGGCCAGGTAGCGGGTGGAGGCCTCGAGCGCGGCCTTGGCGACGCCCATCACGTTGTAGTTCCGGACCACCTTCTCCGCCCCGTAGTAGGAGAGCGTCAGGATCGAGCCGCCCGGCCTCATCATCGGCTTGAAGGTGCGGGCGAGCGCGATGAGCGAGTACGCCGACACGTCCATGGTGATCTGCCACGCCTCGCGGGTGGTGACGTCGGTGAACCGGCCGTCGAGCGCGCCGCGGGGCGCGTAGCCGATCGAGTGCAGCACCACGTCCACCTGCGGCCAGACCCGGCCGAGCTCCTCGGCCGCGCGCGCCAGGTCCTCGTCCTTCGAGACGTCCAGGTCGATGATCGCGCTCGCGCCGATCGCCTCGGCCAGCGGGCGCACGCGCTTGCCCATGACCTCGCCGGGGTAGGTGAAGGCGAGCTCGGCGCCCTCGGCCTTGAACGCCTCCGCGATGGCCCACGCGATGGACCGGTCGTTGGCGACGCCGGTGATCAGCGCCCGCTTGCCCTTCATGAGGCCGCCGAGGGAGAGGGTTGGAACCGGCGTGCCGTTCTGCTCGCTCATCGAGCTGCTCCTCTGGCACGGACCGCCTCGAGCGCCTGCGTAAGCTCGCTCGCCGCGTGCCCGTCGTTCTTGCGGGTCGCCTGCGCGACCCCGTCCTGGTAGGCCTGCGCTGCCTCCGCGTCGCGCTCCAGCGCCTCGAGCGTCTGCCCCAGCATCAGGTAGGCGGGGACGTACTCGGGCGCGCGCCGCGCCAGCTCGCGGAACTCCGTCACCGCCTCGTCGCCGCGGCCGGCCGCGCGCAACGCCATCGCGAGCGAGTACCGCGCGAAGGCGTCGTCCGGACTCCGCTCGACGAACTTCCTGAAGGCCTCGAGCCGCTGGTCCGGAGTCATGAGGCCGGTCGTTGTACCCCGGATCGGCCCATCCACTCCAGCGTTCCCGGCGGCGCGGGGCAGGTTAGACTCCGCTCCATGGCACCGCCGCGCTTCCCCGACTGCACCGGCGCGCTGGTGGCCGGCGGCCGAGCCACTCGGATGGCGGGCCTCCCCAAGGGGCTCCTGCGGGTCGGCGGCGAGCCCATCGCGGCGCGGACGCTGCGGATCTTCCGCGGGATCTTCGGGGCGACGCTCGTGGTGGCCAACGACCCGGCGCCCTACGCCGGTCTGGGGCGCAGGTGGTCGGCGATCGTCCTCGCGGGCAAGGGCGCGCCGGCCGGCGTCCACGCGGCGCTCGCGACAGCGGGGACGCCGTGGATCTTCACGGCCGCCTGCGACATGCCCTTCGTCTCGGAGGGCCCGGTGGCCTACCTCGCCGCCCGTCGCGGCGGCGCCCGCGCAGTGCTGGTCCGCTGGGGTGGCCGGCTCGAGCCGCTCCACGCCTTCTGGTCGCGGGACTGCCTGCCGGTGATCGACGCCGCGCTGCGCGCCGGCGAGCCGTCGCTGCAGGAGCTGGCCCGCGCCGTGTCGGCCAGGGTCATCGAGGAGGCGGAGTGGCGGACGGTCGACCCGGACGGCCGCGCGCTCGAGAACGTCAACACGCCGGCGGACGCGGCCCGGCTCGGGCTCGAGCTGCGTGGGGCCGCCGGTGACGACCGGACGCGGAAGCCGGTTCCATCGTGCGGGGTCGAGCCGGCTACCCCGCGAGCCAGCGCACGGCCACCACCCCGGCCAGCCCGGCCCCGAGGCAGCCGAGCACCGTCAGCCCGAGGTTCAGCGCGGCCAGGCCGGGGCTGCCTTGCTGCACGAGCGCGATCGTCTCGTAGTTGAACGAGGAGTAGGTGGTGAAGCCCCCCAGGATCCCGGCCCCGAGGAAGAGCCGCAGCTCGGGCGGCACCGCGTCGGTGGAGAGCGAGGCGGTCATGATCGCGGCCAGCAGGAAGGAGCCGGTCACGTTCACGATGAGCGTACCGCGAGGGAAGTCCGGGCCGAGGGCTCGCGCCGCCCAGGTCGAGACCAGGTAGCGAGCGCCGCTCCCGAGCGCCCCTCCGAGGCAGACGAGGAGGAACCGACCCACGAGTCCCTTTACCCTGCCGCCCCGGAGCGAGCAAGATCGCGCCATGGTCGCGCAAGGCCAGGCGCGTGCGGCTCTACCTGGGTGAGGGCGACCGGGCCGGGCACCGGCCCGCGCACCTCGCGGTGATGGAGCTGCTCCGGGAGGAGGGCGCCGCCGGGGCGGTCTGCTTCCGCGGGCTCGAGGGGTTCGGCGCCGGGCGCGATCTCCACGTCGCGCACCTGGTGGACGTGGACGCGCGCCTGCCGCTCGTGATCGAGTGGGTCGACGCGTCGGATCGGGTGGAGCGGATCCTCCCCGCGGTCCGCGCGCTGGTCCGCGGAGCGCTGATGACGGTGGACGACACCGAGATCGTGCTCGAGCCCGCCGCGCCGGTCCTGCCGGTCCCGCCCGCGCTCACGGTCGCCGACGCGATGACGCGCGCGGTGGAGGCGGTCGAGGCGGACACGCCGGTGGCGGAGGTCGTGCGGCGCATGGCGAGGACCGGGCGCCGCGCGCTCCTCGTGCTCGAGGGACGGACGCCGGTGGGCATCGTCACCCAGGGTGATCTCGTGTCGCGGGCCGGGGTGGCCCTCCGGGTGGACCTGCTCGGCACGCTGGGCGAGCCGGAGCGGGCCGCGCTGCTCACGAGCCTGGAGGCGCTCCGCCACACCGCCGCCGACGTCATGACGCGCGGGCCGGTCACCCTCCGCGAGACGGTCTCGCTGCCCGACGCGGCGGGGCTGATGGCCCGCCGCAGGCTCAAGCGGCTGCCGGTGGTCGACGCCGAGGGACGGCTGGCTGGGGTCCTCTCGCGCGTCGACGTGCTCCGCGCCGCGGCCGGACACGCGGCCGTGGCCGCCGCGGACGCCGAGCCGGCCGTCGGCCTCTCCACGGCCGCCCCCCTCTCGGCGGTGATGCGCCGCGACGTCCCCGTCGTCGCGCCGGAGGCCCACTTCTCCGAGGTGTTCAAGGCCGTGACGGCCACACGCCTGAACCGGGCCCTGGTGGTCGACACCGAGCGGCGCGTGCTGGGGGTGGTCTCCGACGCCGAGCTCCTGGAGCGGCTCGCGCCGCCCCTGCGCGGCGGCCTGCTCCAGGCGCTGGCGAGGCACCTCCCCTTCGCGCGCGCCGAGCGCCAGTCGGCCGAGCGGCGCGCCGGCGCCCGCACCGCCGCGGAGCTCATGCACCCGGTGCCGCAGGCCCGGGCCGACCTGGCGTTGCGGGACGCGATCGGCCTGGTGCTGCCGGGGGCGCACAAGCTGCTCGCCGTGGTGGACGCGGAGGGGCGGCTCGCCGGCGTGCTGGACCGCGCCGACATCCTGCGCGGGCTGCTGCTCACCGCGGCCGACGGCTAGCAAGCCGAGCGCTCCCGCGAACGGCCGCGGGCACGCCGGGGTGAACCCGCTCACACCTCCCGCGGCGCGCTCCGCCAGCGCTCGGCCGTCAGCGCCTCGAGCTCGCGCGCGTAGTCGCCCGCGTCGAAGGCGCGGCCGTCGAGCGCGGCGGCGGTCGCGTTGGCGACGATGAGGCCGATCGCGTGCACCGCCTCGTGGCGCGGCAGGCCGCCGGCCAGGAGCCGCTCCAGCGCGCGGCGCGTCTCCGCCGGCGCCCCGCTCGCGAGCTGCGTCTCGACCACCGCGTGGACGGCGGCGTGGAGCCTCGGCCGCGGCATGCGCGCGTGCTCGCGCACGGCGCGGTGATGCGCCTCCACCGCGGCGATCCGCTCGGTCTCGTCGGCGTCCAGCCACTCGCCTGGATCCGGCGCTCGATCGCCGTCGTAGTCCATGCGTCCTCCGCGCCGGGGATCCTGGGCTGGGTCCACCCTGGCCGAAGCGCCGGGGCGGAGAGGGTCACGGCCGCGCGGGGAGGTGCCGCCACACGCTGACGAACAGCTCGCAGTCGACCTCGCCTTGAGCGGTGTAGCCGACCCGGCCGGCCAGGGCCTGCGCCAGCGCCTCGAAGTCCATCCAGCGCGGATCCTGGTGCAGCCGGTCGCCGATCACCGCGTGCCCGACCTCGTGCACCAGCACGGTCGTCTCGACGCACGAGAAGACGCCGACCCCTGGATCCTGCGTCACCATCCGGATGTTCCCGTCGTAACAGCCGAGGGAGCTCTCCGCGCCGCCGCAGGAGAGGTACGGCCCGTCCTGGAGGGTGATGGTGACGCCGGCGAGGTTGCTCCACGTGCCGCCCCAGTACCCGAGCGCCGCGTCGATGGTGCTCTCGATCCGGCCGGGGAAGTCGGTCCGCTGCGCGAACGGCGCCGCGGTGTCGTTCACGACCGCGGTCTCGTGCACGTAGAAGTCCGCGCCCCTGCTGCAGGCGAGCAGCGTGACCGAGAGAAACGCGAGGGATCGGACGACACGTGACACGGAGTGCGCTCCAGACCGACGACAGCGTCCTCAAGCCTAGGGAGACCCACACCGGCAGTACAGACCCCTGATCAGACGACATCCTTTGGGGAACCCCTTGGAAGTGCGGCGAAAAAGTACGAATCCCGCAAGCCATTGCAAACAGGCGCGTCTTCAGGAGGCGCTCGCACGCCTGCCCGGAGCCCCTCCAGCACGCTGCGTCACGCGAGCCAGGCCGGGAGCGTGGTCGAGATCCCTCGGATCCGCGCGCCGCGCCGCCGCTGGGCCGAGGCCGGGCGCCCGCGAGCTCATTCAGCGTCGGGCAGGGTCGGCCGCCGCAAGCGGAATCGGCGAGGTCTCGCTCGCCGCCCATTGCGGACCGTCGGGGGCGAAGCCAGGTTTCCTGGGGGGAGAACCAAGGGGGAGACCATGAGATCGTTGACCAGGTACGCGCTTCCATGCGCGAGCATCATCGCCTTGACGGCGAGCGGGTGTGCGAGCACGCGTGGCAGCCAGGCGTCCAACCCGACCGCGAGCGGCGTGGAGGCCTCGCAGGAGCGCTCGCACAAGGCGCTCGAGGGGGCGTCCGATGCCCAGAAGCGCGCCTCCGACCAGCAGCGGCGCGCGACGGAGGCCCAGAACAGGGTCAGGGAGGCGCAGCAGCAGCTCGACAAGGCACAGCGGACCGCGGAGACCGAGGCCTCCAAGGCGCGGCAGGCGCAGCAAGAGGCGAACCAGGCGACGCAGCAGGCCACGATTCAGGCACAGGAGGCGCAGCAGCAGGCGTCGCGGCAGCTCTCCACCCAGCAGCAGATCGTCGCGCGAGGCGAGCAGCTGATGGCGGGCCAGGTGACGCGCTCGAGCGCGAGCCAGATCGTCGTGGTGCCGCGCGACGGCGCGCCCATGACCTTCACGATCACGCCCCAGACGCGCGTCGAGATCGACGGCCGGCAGGCGTCCGCCTCCGAGATCGTCCAGGGCGGCGATGTTCGCGTGGCCTACGACGCGACCGGCTCCATGCCCACCGCCCGGAGCGTGCAGATCGTCACCGGGACACCGCAGACGCAGCCCGGTCGCTGACGACGAGGGAGGGCGGTCCGGCCTCGTCCCAGGGCGGCGAGGCCGGACGGACGGGGGGCCGCCGAGCGCGCGCTCCGCGTGCTAGCGTGCTCGCGCGGAGGTCGCTCATGCGCACGCTGCAGCCCGCCGGCTGGAAGAGGCCCCGAGGTTACGCGAACGGAGTGGTCGCCCGGGGGCAGCTGGTGTTCGTGGCCGGCCAGGTCGGCTGGAACGCGGAGGAGCGATTCGAGGCCGAGGACTTCGTCGGCCAGGCCCGGCAGGCGCTCAGGAACGTCCTGGCCGTCCTCGCCGAAGCGGGCGCGGGCCCCGAGCACCTCTGCCGCCTGACCTGGTACGTCGCCGACCGCCACGAGTACAACGCGAGCCTCGCCGCGCTGGGCGTGGCCTACCGCGAGGTCGTCGGCAGGCACTTCCCCGCCATGACGGCGGTCGAGGTGTCCGGCTTCGTCGAGGAGGGCGCGAGGGTGGAGATCGAGGCGACCGCGGTCGTCCCCGACTGACGCCCGCGCCTGATCATCCGGCCGCGCGCGGCGCCGGTGGCCGACGACGGCCGGGGCGCGGTCGATCTACTTCACGGGCCGGGGCGGCCCGAGGTGGCGCGCGAGGAACCGGTAGATGTCTCGCCGCGCCTCCCGTCCCAGCCGCGTGTCCAGCCGATCCATGCTGTGCCCGCCCGGCGCGTCCTGGAAGACGCGGTACTCGAACTTCTTTCCGGCCGCCTTCAGGGCCTGCGCCAGGTGCTCGACCTCGAGGTAGTTCACGTCCTCGTCGTTCGTGTTGGTGTGGAGCAGCAGCGGGGTCTCGAGCTTGCCGGCGTGCCAGACGGGCGAGCGCCGCTTGTACTCCTCGATGTCCTCGCGGACGGTCTTGCCGACGTGGCCGGGCGCGCTGAAGAGGGCGCGATACTCGTCGTCGGAGTAGCCCAGGCGCGCGACCAGATCCGAGACCGGCACTCCCGCGAAGACGCACCGGTAGTCCTTCGGGTGGGCGAAGGCCTCCATGAGCACGATGAGCCCGCCGTGGCTCCACCCCACCAGGCCGACGCGCCCGGCGTCCACGCCCTCCAGGTTCTCCACCGCCCAGTCCTTCGCCGCGCGGGCGTCGTCCACCTCGAGCCCGCCGTAGTCGATCTGCTCGTAGAAGGTGCGCCCGTAGCCGGTGGAGCCGCGGTACTCCGGCGCCACCACCACGTAGCCCTGCGTCACGAGCTCGCGGACGACGTGCACCATGTGGAGCGATTCGAGGCTGGCGTGCACGCCGGAGTGCGGGAGGACGATCAGCGGGAGCTTCTCGCCCGGCCGCCGATCCTTCGGGACGAAGCTGTACGTGAAGAACTTGACGGGGTTCCTCGCGCCGGGGGCGGTGGGGTTCCTGGGCCTCGCGGCCGGCGGCCCGGCGATGCGCCACTTGTCCACCACCGCCACGTCGCCGAGCCGCAGCTGCCAGGACAGATCGTCGATCGCCTTGTCGAGCTGGTCGAGCCGGTGCTTCAGGTCGGCGTTCTCCTTCACCAGCTTGCGGACCTGCCCCTGGAGGTCGACCTCGTCCTCGCCGGGACCGGCCGCCGCGACCGCGTGGGACGCGAGCGCGAGGACCACTCCGGCGAGGAGGAGGTTCGGCGACGGAGCCATGGGTGTCCCTCCCGCGTGGGCGCCTCGCGGCTGGCGCGCGCCGCGAGGTCCGTGACGCTCGGTGTACGGCTCCGAGAGGATAGCGGAAGGCGCGCCGGAGCGCACCGCCGACCTGCCAGGCGCGTGCGGGTCGCGCCCGGCGGCCTCAGAGCTGGTCGTCCTCGATGGCCAGGGCCCCCTCGGCGCCCTCCACCACGGTGAGCGCCAGCCCCGGCGCGCGCGCCAGCACGTGATCGGCGTAGAAGCGGGCCGTGCACAGCTTGGCGCGGTGGAAGCCGGCGTCGCCCTGCCCTTCCCCGAGGCGCTGATGCGCGACGAGCGCGGCGCGGCCCATCTGCCAGCCGCCGGCGACCGTGCCGAAGAGCTCCAGGAACGGGACCGCTCCGACCGACGCCCTCCGGACGTCGGTGGCGTAGGTCGACAGGACGAACTGGACCGCCCGCTCCAGCGCTCCGACGCCGTCGCGCAGCCGCGCGCCGATCGCCGCGAGCGGGGCGCTGTCCCTCCGCCCGAGCTCCCCCTCGACCTCGCGCATCCTGGCGATCACCTCGCGGATGGCCTGCCCGCCGTCGCGCGCGACCTTGCGGCCGACGAGGTCGGCCGCCTGGATGCCGGTCGTCCCCTCGTAGATCGGCGTGATGCGCGCGTCGCGCAGGTGCTGGGCGGCGCCGGTCTCCTCGACGAAGCCCATCCCGCCGTGGACCTGCACGCCGAGGGAGGCGATGTCGACCGCGGTCTCGGTGCTCCAGCCCTTCACGATCGGGATCATCAGGTCGACGAAGGCCTGGCTCCGCTGGCGCTGCCCTTCGTCGGGGTGGAGGCGCGCCGTGTCCATCGCGGCCGCCGCCACGCTGGCGACCGCGCGCATGGCCTCCGTGCGCGACTTCATCAGCATGAGCATCCGGCGGACGTCGGGGTGCCGGATGATCGCCACCTTCTCGCGGCTGCGGGAGCCGAGCTCGGTCCCCTGGAGCCGCTCGCGCGCGTAGTCGAGCGCCCGCTGGTAGGCGCGCTCCGAGACGCCCACGCCCTCGATGCCCACCAGGTAGCGGGCGGCGTTCATCATGATGAACATGTACTCGAGCCCGCGGTTCTCCTCGCCCACCAGCCAGCCGGTGGCGCCGCCCTGGTCGCCGAAGGCCATCACCGCGGTCGGGCTGGCGTGGATCCCGAGCTTGTGCTCGAGCGAGACGCAGCGGACGTCGTTCCGCGCGCCGGGGCTGCCGTCCGCCGCGGGCAGGAACTTCGGGACCACGAACAGCGAGATCCCCTTCACACCCTCCGGCGCGTCCGGGGTCCGGGCGAGCACCAGGTGCACGATGTTCGGGGTCAGGTCGTGCTCACCGTAGGTGATGAAGATCTTCTGCCCCTCCAGGCGGTAGGTGCCGTCGCCCTGCGGGACGGCCCGGGTGCGCACGCTGGCCAGGTCCGAGCCGGCCTGCGGCTCGGTCAGCACCATGGTGCCGGTCCACTCGCCGCTGACGAGCTTCGCCAGGTAGGTCCGCTTCAGCGCCTCCGAGCCGCGGAGCTCGATCGCCTCCACCGCGCCGCGGGTGAGCATGGGGCAGAGCGCGAAGGAGAGGTTGGCGCCGTTCCACATCTCGTCGACCAGCGCCGAGAGCAGCCGGGGCAGCCCCTGGCCGCCGTGCGCCGGGTCGCTCGTCAACGAGTTCCACCCGTCCGCGGTGAACTGCCGGTACGCCTCGCGCCAGCCGCTGGCGGTGACCACCTCGCCGTCCCTCCAGCGCGCCCCCTCCCGGTCACCGACCACGTTCAGCGGAGAGAGCACGCTCGAGGCGAACTTCCCCGCCTCCTTCAGGATCGTCTCGGCCAGCTCGAGCGACGCGTCCTCGCAGCCCGGCAGCCGGGCAACCTCCTCGAGCGGGGCGATCTCGCGGAGGACGAACAGCATGTCGCGAAGCGGTGCGGTGTACTCCCTCATGACGACCTCCGGGGCGCGCAGCGCCGGCTGTCCCTGCTCCCATGAATGATCATCCGGCCCGCGCCGGCGCGCCAGCGGAACCTCCTCGGACGCCGGTCGGGCCCCCTTCATCGGTGCACCCGTGACGTGAGGCCAGTCCGCTGGCGGTAACCGCACCGGCCGCCGCGGCATCCAATCCTCGTCTTCGCGTCGAAGACTGGAGGTGCCACATGCGGTCCATCGTCCTCGCGGTGTCGATCACGGGCTCGCTCGCCCTCGCGCTCGGCGCGACCGGCTGCCGGGAGGCGCCGGCGGACCCGGCGGTCGCCGGGGCGGAGCACCAGGCGGGCGCCGGCCCCGATCGCGGCAAGCCCGACCCCGTCGTGCAGGACGCGGCCGCGATGGTCCAGGACGGCCGCCGGATCTTCCGGTTCGACACCTTCGGCGACGAGGCGTTCTGGACCGACGTCCTCCGGCTGAACGAGCCGCTCGCCGGGGTGAGCCCGAGGACGGCGCTCGCGGTGGGTCTCAAGGTGGACGTCGATGCGCTGCCTGGCTCCGTGGTCTCCGATCTGCGGGCCGGCCGGGTGGACCTCGATGATCCGGCCGTGACGCTCGCCCTCCTGGAGGCCGGCGCGGTGGTCGGGGTCAAGGGCGTGGTCGAGGGCGGGAAGCTCAGGTCGATCGGGATCACCTGCGCCTCGTGCCACTCGACGGTGGACGACTCCTTCGCGCCGGGCATCGGCCGGCGGCTCGACGGCTGGCCCAACCAGGATCTGAACGTGGGCGCCATCGTGGGCCTCTCCCCCAACCTCCAGGCGATCGCAGATCTCCTGAGCAAGGGTGGCACCCCGGTGGACGTCGCCACGGTGAAGCAGGTGCTCGCGAGCTGGGGGCCGGGGAAGTACGACGCGGAGCTGAACCTCGACGGCAAGGGCCTTCGTCCCGACGGCAAGGCCTCGGCGACGATCATCCCGCCGGCGTTCGGCCTGGCCGGCGTGAACCTGCACACCTGGACCGGCTGGGGGTCCGTGCCCTACTGGAACGCCTACGTCGCGGCCACGCAGCTCCGCGGGATCGGGACGTTCTTCGATCCCAGGCTGAACGATCCGGCCAAGTTCCCGGTCGCGGCGGCCAACGGCACCTTCGACGTGCGCCCGGGCCCGGGCCAGGAGGACCTCATCACGCCGAAGCTCGGCGCGCTCCACTTCTACCAGCTCGCCCTGAGGTCGCCCGCGCCCCCCGCCGGCAGCTTCGACGCCGCGAAGGCGGCGAGCGGGAAGGCCGTCTTCGCCGGGAAGAAGGCGAAGTGCGCGTCCTGCCACGTGCCGCCGCTCTTCACCGAGCCCGGCTGGGCGATGCACGAGGCCTCGGAGCTCGCCATCGACGACTTCCAGGCGAAGCGCTCGCCGGACGAGCGCTACCGGACGGCGCCGCTCAAGGGGCTCTGGACGCACATGAAGCGCGGCTTCTATCACGACGGCCGCTTCGCGACGCTCGAGGACGTCGTCGACCACTACGACCAGAACGGCGTCGGGAACGGCGGCACGCCGCTCGGGCTCACCGCGGAGGAGAAGGCGGCGATTGTCGAGTTCCTGAAGTCGCTCTGAGCGCGGGCGGCCGCTGCCCGTGGCTCAACCGCCCGGCGCATCCAGCCTGAGCGGCAGCGCTCGCAGGCGCCTGCCGGTGGCGGCGAACACCGCGTTCGCCACGGCGGGCGCCACGGGCGGCAGCGCCGGCTCGCCCATGCCGCCGGGCGGATCGTCGCTCGGGACGACGTGCACCTCCACGCGCGGCATCTCGCTCATCCGCAGCGGCTCGTAGTCGTCGAAGTTGCCCTGCACGACCGCCCCGTCCTTCACGGTGATCTCGCCCCGGAGCGCGGCCGAGAGCCCGTAGGCCACCGAGCCCTCCACCTGCGCCTCGACGCTGTCGGGGTTGACGACCGTCCCGCAGTCCACCGCGCAGACCACCCGGTGCACGACGACGCGGCCGGCGCGGATCGAGACCTCGGCGACCTCGGCCACGTGGGTCCCGAAGGACGTGTGGCAGGCGAGGCCGAGGGCGTGGTCCGGAGCCAGCCTCCCGCCCCAGCCCGCCTTCTCTGCCGCGAGCCGCAGCACGCCGCGGAGGCCGCTCGCGCGCGGCAGGTTCGCCAGCCGGAACGCCAGCGGGTCCTTCCCCGCCGCGTGCGCGACCTCGTCCATGAACACCTCCTCGGCGAACGCGTTCTGCGACGAGTAGACCGAGCGCCACCAGCCGAGGGGCACGCCGAGCTCGGGCATCGCCTGGTCCACCCGGATCGCCGCGGCCGTGTACGGGACGGCGATCGCGCCCTCCACCACGTCCGGCGGGGTGCGCGGGGCCTGCCCGAGCTGCCGGCCGATGGACGGCGTGCGGACGCGGTGGTGCCACGCCAGGAGCCGTCCCCTCGCGTCGAGCCCGGCGCGCAGCTCGTTCCGCCCGGGGGGGCGGTAGAGGTCGTGCCGCATGTCGTCCTCGCGCGTCCAGGCGACCTGCACCGGGCCGCCCGCCGCTCGCGACGCGAGGGCCGCCTCGACCACGAAGTCCGGGAACGCGCGCCGGCCGAAGCCGCCCCCGAGGAAGGTGACGTGCACGGTCACCGCGTCCTCGGGTACACGGAGCGCCTTGGCCACCTCGGCGCGCGCCCAGAGCGGCGCCTGGGTGGCCGCCCAGATCTCCACCCTCCCTCCCCTCGCGTCCGCCACGCAGTTCATGGGCTCCATGGTGGCGTGCGCCAGGAGCGGCAGCTGGTACACGGCCTCGATCCGCCTGGCGGCGACGGCGAGGGCCCGCTCCACGTCGCCCTCGCTGCGCGAGGGCCGCGGATCCAGCGGCGCCTCGGCGAGCAGCCGCGCGATCGCCGCGCCGTCGAGCGCGCCGTTCGGTCCGGCGTCGAAGGTCGCCGCGAGCGCGTCGCGGCCCTGGAAGGCAGCCCAGGTCGAGTCGGCGATCACCGCCACGCCGCTCGGCAGCTCCACCACCTGGCGCACCCCGGCGACCTTGCCGGCCGCGGCGGCGTCGTAGCGCTTCACCTTGCCGCCGCGGACCGGCGGCCGCGCCACCGCGGCGTGGAGCATGCCCGGGACGCGCACGTCGAGGCCGAAGACCGCGCCGCCGGTCACCTTCGGCGGCGTGTCGAGGCGCGGCACGCGCTCGCCGATGAGCCGGAAGCGCTTCGGGTCCTTGAGCGGCGGATCCTCCGGCACGGGCAGCGCCGCCGCGTCGGCGGCGAGGTCGCCGTACTCGAGCCGGTGGCCGCTCGCCGCGTGGAGCACCGCGCCGCGCTCGGCGCGGCAGGTCCGCGGCTCGACGCCGAGCCGCCTCGCGGCCGCGGCGACCAGCACCAGCCGCGCCGCCGCGCCCGCCTTCCGCAGCGGGATGAACGTAGCCGCGGACGCTGCGCGAGCCCCCGGTCACCATGTCGCCGAAGCGCGGGTCCCCGTCGGCCTGCACCACCCGCACCCTCTCCCAGTCGGCCTCGAGCTCCTCGGCCACCAGCACCGCCATGGCGGTGTAGCTCCCCTGTCCCATCTCCGACCTGGCGAGGAACACGCTCACCGTCCCGTCCGGCGAGAGGTTCAGCCAGACGGACGGCGCGAACCCGGCCGCCGGCGAGGCGGCGGCGGCCATCACCCGGCCCGGGCCGGAGGCGGCCAGCCACAGCCCGGCGCCTGCGGAGAGCTTCAGGAAGTCCCTGCGGCCGAGCGTCGTCGAGGCGGTCATCGCGCACCTCCCCGCGCCTTCGCGGCGCGGTGGATCGCGCGGCGGATGCGCTGGTAGGTCCCGCAGCGGCACAGCACGCCGTCCATGGCCGCGTCGATCTGCGCGTCGGTGGGATCGGGCGTCTTCGCGAGGAGCGCCACCGCGGACATGATCTGCCCGGACTGGCAGTACCCGCACTGCGGGACCTCCTCCGCCACCCAGGCGGCCTGCACCCGGTGCTCACCAGCGGCTGAGAGGCCCTCGATGGTGGTGATGCCGTGCCCCACCGCCTCCTTCACCGGGAGCTGGCAGCTCCGCACCGCCTCGCCGTCCAGCAGCACGGTGCACGCGCCGCACAGGGACTGGCCACAGCCGAACTTGGTGCCGGTCAGCGCGAGCGCGTCTCGCAGCACCCACAGGAGCGGCGTGTCCGGGGACACGTCCACCTCCCGGCTGCGGCCGTTCACGAGCAGGGTCAGGCTGGCCATGTGCGCCTCCGCTCGGTGCGAGCACGAAGGGAAAGAGGACGACGGCG
Organism: uncultured delta proteobacterium; assembly: GCA_963733485.1. Classification (GTDB taxonomy): domain Bacteria; phylum Myxococcota; class Myxococcia; order Myxococcales; family Anaeromyxobacteraceae; genus Anaeromyxobacter. The sequence goes on from CAVTDL010000006.1 coordinate 185,749, forward strand.
CCACGCGGTGGGCGTGGGCGCCGAACGGCGCATCAGGATGGCACAGGCCGACCACGCGCGCTCGCGCGGCCAGCTCGCCGCGTGCTGCGCCACCGCGGGCCCAGGTGTCTGATCTCCGCTGTCCGGGAAACGAGGGACGAACCGGTCCTCACATCCTCCTCTAATATGCCGTCGTCACGTAGAGGGGGGGTCCTCCACGAGAGCTTGGACGTGTCGCCCCGGAGCCATCGGCTCCGGGCGCACCTGCCTGCCTGGCACCCCAGCCAGCCGGCGGAGGACAGCGGACGTGTACGCACGTGTTCCATCAAGAGCTGGGCTCTGGGCGTCGGTCGGGACTGCCTGGCAGGTGGCCGCGATCGCGATCGTCTCCGTGGCGCTCTACCTGCCGATCCTCGGTGCGGAGTTCGTTTACGACGACTTCGTCATCGTCCTCGAGAACCGCTGGATCCGGTCCTTCGACCAGCTCGGCGAGATCTTCACCTCGTCGGTGTCGGGGTTCACCGACGCGTCCCTCATCCCGAACTACTACCGGCCGCTCATCTACGTGGTCTACGCGATTGCCTACCGGGCGTTCGGGACCGAGCCGCTCGGCTATCACCTGCTGAACGTGCTCTTCCACGCGCTCGTCGCGGTCGTCGTCTACCTGGTCGTGCGGAGGGTCCTGCAGGCCACCAGCGACGAGCGACGCTTCGCCTCCTGGGTGCCGTTCCTGGCAGGGATCCTGTTCGCGGCGCACCCCATCCACACGGAGGCGGTCGACTTCGTGGGGGCCAACACCGAGCTGCTCTTCGCGCTCTTCCTGCTGCTCTCCTTCTGGCTGTACGCACGGCCAGGCGCGGGGGCGCTCGCCCTCGCCCTCTCGAGCGCCTGCTACCTGGCGTCGGCGCTGCTCAAGGAGACCGGCCTCACGCTGCCGATCCTCCTCGTGCTCCTCGACCTCGCCGTTCGCAGGGAGCCGTTCTGGTCGGCGCGGCACCTCGCCCGGCTCGCGCCCTACGCCGTCGTGACGGTCGTGTACTTCGCCCTCCGGCTCAACGCGCTCGGCGGACTCGTTCCGTACCAGCGGCACGGGGGGCTCGGGCTGGTCGGCCACCTCCTCAACGTCTTCCCCTTGTTCATGCAGTACCTGGCGAAGCTCCTCGTTCCAGCGGGGATGACGATCTTCTACCCGTTCCACCCGGTCACGTCGGCGCTGGCCCCCGGCTTCCTGGCGGCGGTGCTGGTGACGGTCGTCTTCGCCGGCGCCTGGTGGTGGACGTGGAGGAGCCGCCACGCGACCTCGAACGTCGCCCTCTCGCTGATCGCGGCCCCGCTCCTGCCGGTGCTCTACGTGTCCGGGGTCGGCGAGAGCGCGTTCGCCGATCGCTACCTCTACGTGCCCTCGGTCGGGTTCGTCCTGCTGGCCGCCCTGGGCTTCTCCTGGCTGTGGGGCCAGCGGCGGTCCGCTTTCCGGGGCGTCACGGCCGTCGCCCTCGCCGTCGTGCTCGCCCTGTATGGCGTGGGGACCGTCCGCCGCCACGACGCCTGGCAGACCGATCTCGCGCTCTGGTCGGACGCGGCGACCAAGGCGCCGGGCGCGCAGCGTCCCATGTCCGCCATCGGGGACTCTCACTCCCGAGCCCAGCGGTGGGCGGACGCCACGGCCTGGTACGAGAAGGCCCTCGCGAGCGGTCCGGCCAACCCCGGCCTCCTCACCAACCTGGGGATCGCCTACGCTCGCCAGCGGCGGTACCCCGAGGCCGTGCGATGCTTCGAGCAGGCGCTCGCGATCCACCCGTCGGATCACAGGCTGCACTATGACCTCGGGCTGGTGTATGCGACCGAGCGCCGCTTCGACGAGGCCATCGATTGGTTCGAGACCTCGCTGCGCCTGAGTCCCCAGTTCGAGAAGGCGGCGAGCTCGCTGAGGTTCGTGCGGCAGGCGAAGGCGATGTTCGCCAACTAGCGGCGCACTAGCCGAGGAGCCCCGCCGCGCCCATCCTCCAGGCGTCCGCGAGCGCGCGGCGGGCCGCGAGGCTGGAGCCGACGAACGCGAGCGCCACGCCCGGCGAGCGAACCGCGGCGGCGGCCGCGCGCGCGGCGGCGGCGAGCCCCGCCCTCCCGGGCCCCGCCGCCAGCGCGGCGGCGGAGATCCGTCACGAAGGCGGGGAACGGCGCCGCGGGCGTGTCGGTCACGACCCGGAGCACGGCGAAGGGGACGCCGGCGGCGGCCGCGACCTCGGCCAGCGCGGCGGACTCCATGTCGACGACGGAGGGCGCCGGGAGGGCAGGCGCCGTCGCCCGGGTGACCACGCTCGCCGAGAGCAGCGCGCAGCGTGGGAGGCCCTGGGCGATCCGCAGCGCGCCCGGCCCGAGCGCCAGCGGGACGGCTCGGCCCTCCTCGAGGCGGTGCACCGCGCCGGCGGTGATGCAGGCGTGGAGCGGGAGATCGGCGGAGAGGGCCCCCGCGAACCCGGAGGAGACGACCAGCGACGGCCGCGGCCCGCGCGCGAGCCGCCGGGTGAGCGCGGCCGCCGCGCGCGCCGGCCCGACGCCGGTCCGGAGCACCTCGACGCCCTCGACCGCGCAGGCGCCGGCCTCCGTCCGGCTCGCGGCGCAGGCCAGGATCACGCCAGCTCCGCGGGCGCCGAGCGGACGGCGCGCGCCGGGCGCCGGAGCCCGAAGACCAGCGCGCCGAGCGTCACCGCGGTGACGAGCGCGCTGGCCAGCGCCAGGCGGAGATCGCCGATGTAGAGGGTCACGGCGAGCATGAACGCGAGCACCCCGGCGAACACGCCGAAGGCGCCCCAGGCGAGGAGGGCCGAGGGCGCGCGCCACGGCCCGCGGCACCACGGCGCCACGGCCAGGAGCCCCTGGAACGTCCACTGGGTCACGGCGCCGACCAGGAACCAGCCCGCGAAGTTCGCGGCCGTCACGCCGAAGTAGAACCCGTCCGACGGGTACTCGTAGATTCGGCCCAGGAACCACTTCTCGCCCTGGAGCGTCAGCGGGTCGATGACCACGTCGAGCAGCATCATCAGGAGGCCGCCGAGGAGCGGCGTGGACGGCGCGCGCAGCGCGGGCCAGAGCCCGAGGCGCCGCTCCGGCGCCGGCGTCCGGACGGCCGCCGCCACCACCAGGCTGAACCAGGAGAGGAAGACGAACGACAGCGAGTCCCAGAACGGCACGTTCGAGATCCACAGCTCTCGCCCGCGGGTCGCGTCGAAGTAGGTGTACGGGCCGAAGGGGAACCCGTTGCGCGTGGAGCTGAACTCCGCCAGGAAGGCGAGGGCCCAGGTCGGGAGCGCGAACGTGAGCGTGCGCCTCCAGCCCGCCTGGTAGATCGCGAAGACCAGGAAGCAGGCGAGGAACACGTAGACGTACGGGCGGTGGCGCACCGTTCCCCAGAGCAGCGCTCCGAACCCGGGCTCCATCCCTATCCCTGCGCTCCCGCGGCGGCGCAGTACCGGCCGAGCGCCATGAGCGGGAAGTAGTGCCGGTACAGGTGGTACCGGATGTAGAAGTGGCGCGGGAACCCGGTCCCGGTGAACTCCTCCTCGTGCCAGGAGCCCGCCTCTTCACCCTCCGTGAGCTGCCGGTCCACCAGCCAGCGGATCCCGGCGCGGACCGCGGCGTGATCGGCGGGGAGGTAGGCGAGCAGGCCCATGAGGCCCCAGGCCGTCTGCGAGGCGGTCGAGGGGCCCACCCCCATGCACGCGCGATCGGCGTAGGACTCGAGCCCTTCCCCCCACCCACCGTCGCGGTTCTGGACGGCCAGGAGCCAGTCGAGACCCCGCTCGACCATGGGATCGGTCGCGGGCACGCGCTGGCGCGCCAGCCCGTTCAGCGCGTTGGAGGTCCCGTACACGTAGTTCACGCCCCAGCGCCCGAACCAGCTCCCCTCGGACTCCTGGCTCCGGCGCAGGTACTCGACGCCCCGGCGGCACGCCTCCGCGTCCTCGGGGGCGTCCAGCAGCCCCAGCGCCTCGAGCACCCGGCCGGCGACGTCGGGCGTGGAGGGGTCGCACAGCGAGTCCATGTCCGAGAACGGGATCTCGTTCAGGAAGGTCCGGTCGTTGTCCACGTCGAAGGCCCCCCAGCCTCCGTCGCGGTTCTGCATGCTGCGCATCCAGGCGACGGCGCGGCGCACCGCCTCGCTCCGGGCAGACTCGGGGGCCTGCTTCACGAGCCCGAGGATCACCGCGGCGGTGTCGTCGACGTCCGGGTACCAGGTGTTGCAGTACTCGAAGGACCAGCCGCCGGTCGGGCCGCCGGGGTTGTAGACCTTCCAGTCCCCCCAGTCGTTGGAGAGCTGCCGCGCCTCCACCCATCGCCGCGCCTCCACGAGGCGCGGGTCGGCCGGATCGGCGCCCGCGTCCAGGAGGCCGATGAGCGAGAGGATGGTGTCCCAGACCGGCGACTGGCACGCGTCGATCCGGAAGCCGGCCCCGTCGAGGCGGCCGAAGGCCTCGATGGCGGCGAGGCCGCGGCGGACGGGATCGCTGTCCAGGCCGTGGCCCTGGAGCCGGAGCGCGAGCACCCCGTTCATCATGGGCGGGAAGATCCCGCCCCAGTCGCCGGTCTCCTCCTGGTGCTCGAGGATCCACTCCTCGCAGGCCCGCAGCGCGCGCGCCCGGACCGACCGCAGCGGCCCGCGACCGCTCCCGGCCTCGTAGGCGCGCATCAGGGTGTCCGAGGCGTTGAAGAAGGCCTTCCACCCCGGCCCGTGGCGGGCGAGGGTCCCGAGGACGCTCTCGCGGTACGGGACCCGCTTGCGCGCGGGGTCGAGCCAGAGGTGATCGAGCCAGCCGTTCTCGGCCGACCGCCCGTTCGGGAGCGGGAACACCGGCCGGTGGTGGAAGACCACGAACAGCGGGACCATGGTCCCGCGGGCCCAGCTCGCGAGCCGGTAGATGTTCACCGGGGCAAAGCCCGGGAGGAAGATCACCTCGGGCGGCACCGCCGGGACCGCCTCCCAGGGGAAGAGGCCGAACATGGCCAGGTTGATGCGCGTGAAGACGCGCACCCGGGCCAGCCCGCCGGCGCCGCGGATGAACGCCTCGGCGCGCCGGAGCCGGCCGTCCTCCACCGGCAGTCCGAGCAGGCGCAGCGCGAGGTACACCTCCGCGGTGGTGGAGACGTCGCCGGGCAGGTTCCAGGCGATGCCCCAGCTTCCGTCTGCCTTCTGGCGCGACGAGAGGTACGAGATGGTCTCCTCGCGTCGCGTCGAGAGGTCGAGCCCGAGCACCTGGCGGAGCATCACGTACTCCGCGGTGAGGGTGCAGTTCGACTCGAGCTCGGCGCACCAGTGCTCGCCGCGTCGCGTGCGCAGCAGGAACTCCCGGGCGGCCTCGGCGGCCCCCGCCGCCTCGCCCCGCAGCGCGTCCCCCGAGGCGGGCGCGCGAGCGAGGGAATCCTTCGCCGTCATTCGGCCCGGCCCCCCGCGCGCAGCGCGCGCCACATCGAGCCCGGGACCAGGCCGAGCTTGCCGGGGAGGGAGACGTAGGCCCGCTGCGAGAACACGTCGTAGCCGTTCTCGCGGATCTTCTCGAGGATGTGGGCATACGCGTCGGCCGCGAACTGGAAGGCGATCCTCCCTGCGCGGTGGTGAGGAGCGGGATGAGCGCGAGCCCCTCGTCGTAGAGCCGCCGGGCCCGCTGGATTCTGGAACTCCATGAAGTCCCGGAAGGCGCGGGTCCCACGCTGGGCCGGGAGGTCGTCCGTCGGGACGCCGAAGCGCTCCAGCTCGTCCTGCGGCAGGTACAGCATCCCGCGCGCCCAGTCCTCGCCGACGTCGCGCAGGATGTTGGTGAGCTGCATGGCGGTGCCGAGCGTCTTCGCGTGCTCGAGCGCCGGGGTCCCCTCGCGGTACCCGGCCACGGGCGTGATCATGAGCCCCACGGTACCGGCGACCCGGTAGCAGTACAGCTCGAGCTCCTCGAACGTCCGGTACCGCCTCCGATCCAGGTCCATCTCCAGCCCGGCCCCCAGATCGTCGAAGGGCTGGAGCGGGATGTCGTACCGGCGGATGGTCTCGCCCAGCACCACGAAGCGCGGCTCGGCGCTGCGCCCCGCCACCGCGCGGCGCAGCTCGTCCCGCATGGCGTACAGCTCCGCGCGGACCGCGTCGCGGCTGGTCCCGGGCGCGCGCTCGTCCACCAGGTCGTCCGCGACGCGCGCGAACCCGTACAGCGCGGCGATGCCGCTCCCGCGCTCCGGCCCGAGCAGCCTGGCCATCAGGTGAAAGGTCTTCCCGTGCTCCCGCAGGATCCTCCAGCACTCCGCCCAGCCGCGCTGGGCGGTGTCGGCGGGGAGCGCCGGGGTGAGCGTCATCTGTGTCATGCGATCCTCCTGGAGTGCGCGGCCTCCGCCGGTCCGGCCGCGCTGGCCGGGACCGGCGGCCGGGCCCGGACCTGCCGCCGGAGCCGCTCGTGCGCGCGGCAGGCGGCGATCCGCCCGGAGAGCGCGGCGGTGGGGACCGTCCCCGGCCACACCGTGAAGTGTCCGGCCAGGTGGAGGTTCTCGAGCGGCGAGCGCGCGCGAGAGAGCGGGTTCGCGAAGGGGAAGTTGCGCCAGTTGAGCTCGAAGCCGCAGCTCCCGCCGAACGCGTTGCGCGTGAACCGCACGGTCGCGGGCGGCGTGCCGACGTCGCGGAACGAGGCCCGCGCGCCGGCGCCCGGGACGAGCCCCTCGAAGATCTCGACGAGCTCGGCGGCCACGCGACCCTTGAGCTCGCGGTAGCGGGCCGTGCGCGGGGTGTACGGCGCGGAGCGCCGCGGATCGCCGGAGAGCCCGGTGCCCCACCCCTCCTGCCAGTCGTGGCGCGTGAACGCCTGGAGCACCACGGCCGAGCGGCCCGGCGGCGCGAGCGACGGGTCGTCGATCCCGTGCGCGGTCACCTCGAGGAAGGCCTTGCGGTGCGCCCCGGGGTCGGCCGGATTGAGCGCCGTGCGGCAGGCGAAGCTCGGGAAATAAAAGACGTGCGCGGCCCCGAGCCGCTCGCGGAGCTCCTCGGGCGGGATGTCGAGCGCGAGGTAGACCGAGACGAGCGGGTCGGAGTGCTGCGTGTCCTCGAGCCGGGTCACCTCGGCGCCGAACCGCGCCGGGCCGAGGAGGCGGTGGACGAGCTGCCGGTGGTCGCCGGTGTAGACGAACTGGTCCGCCTCGAACCGCTCGCCCCGCTCGGTCCTGACCGCCCGCACCCGGCCGTCCACCACGTCCATCGCCGACACGCCGCGCTTGAACAGGAAGCGGACGCCGCGCTCCGAGAGCCGCTCCACCCACCTGCGCCAGAAGCCCTGGAGGCCGCCCTCCGGGTACCAGTAGTCGTGCGCCCAGAGGTGCCAGAAGGCGGAGGCCACGAACACGTTCATGCGCGTGTAGCCGCAGCGGGCGAGCAGATCGCGCGCGCCGGAGGGCGGGAGCTCGCGCTCGTACCAGCGCTCGGCATCCTCGAGCAGCAGGGTGCGGAGGTCGCCCAGGGAGGTGGCGCCCGGCGCGAGCGCTCGGAGCGCCCACCGCGTCAGGCTGGTCGGGCCACCCTCGCGCACGAACGGCACCACGCCCGGGGCGAAGAGGCGCTGGACGAGCTTCGAGGTGCGCTCGTGGAAGTCGAAGACCCGGCCCAGCGCCTGGGCGCTCCCGGGGTAGGCCGCCTGGAACGCTCCCCGGATCTGCGGGAGGGACTCCACCACCGCGTCGAGGCCGGGCATCACCAGGCGGTAGCGGGCGCGCCGGAAGCGGGCCAGGTCGGAGAGCCCGTAGCTCTCCAGGAGGGGGAAGACGATCCCCATGTCCTCGAACGACTGGCACCCCACGTCGAAGTGGAACCCGCGGCGGGTGATCCCGGCCATGAGCCCGCCGGCCTGGTGGTTCAGCTCCAGCACCAGCACCCGGTGGCCCCGCTCCGCCAGCTCGCTCGCGGCCACCAGCCCCGCGATCCCGGCGCCGATCACGATGGCGTCGTGGCGCTCGCCCGCCGGCGCGATCGCCTCCGCGCTCATCCGCGGCTCCCGGGCTCGGCGGTGAGGTCGCGCGCCCGCGTGAGCCGCCGGGACCGCAGGTCCGTGACCGACCGGCAGCCGGTCAGGAACATGGCGGTCCGGAGCTCCGTGACGAGCAGCCGGAGCGCGCGCACCGCGTCCTCGATCGAGCGCGCGGCGGCCTTCAGCACCGGCAGGGCCACCGCGGCGGCGTCGGCGCCGAGCGCCACCGCCTTCGCAATCTCGATGCCGTTGCGGATCCCCCCCGAGGCGATGACCACCGCCTCGGCCGGGAGCAGCCGCCGGCAGATCTCGACGCTCTCGGCGGTCGGGACGCCCCACCGAGAGAACAGCTCTCCCATCCCGCGCTGGACCGGATCCTCGGTCCGGAGGCTCTCGATGCGCGCCCAGGACGTCCCGCCGATGCCCGCGGTCTCGACGCCGGCGACCGGCAGCCCGGCGATCTTGAGCGCCGTCGTCGCGGAGATGCCCGACCCCACCTCCTTGAGGAGCACCGGCACGCCCAGGGCCGGGATCACCTCGCGGAGCTTGGGGAGGAGGGCCGAGAAGCGGGTCTGCCCCTCCGGCTGGACGGCCTCCTGGAGCGGGTTCAGGTGGAAGTTGAACGCGTCGCAGCCCACCTCCTCGATGAGCCGGCGGATCTCCGGCACGCCCACGCCGTGGTTGAGCTGCACCGCGCCCAGGTTGCCGAACAGGAGCGGCAGGCCCGGCGCCGCCTCGCGGACCGCGTAGGAGGCCCGCGTGGCCGGATCGCGCAGCATCTTCCGCTGCGACCCGAGCGCGAACCCCACGCCGCACTCCGCCGCCGCGATGGCCAGCCGGCGGTTGATCTCGGCGGCGCGCGGCGTCCCACCGGTCATGGCCCCCACCACCAGCGGCGCGGCGAGCCGCTTCCCGAGGAGCTCCACCTCGGTCCGGACCTCCTCGAGGTCGAGCTCCGGCAGCGCGTCGTGGTCGAAGCGCAGGGCGCCGAATCCGCTCGCGTCGGAGGACGGGAACTCCACCTCCCGCTCCAGGGCGATGAGGATGTGGCTGTCCTTGCGGTCGAGGGGTCCCATCGTCGCTCCGTCAGAGGGCCGAGCGGATGGAGCGGAGCACGTTCCCGGCGGTGGCCATCCCGTCCGCCACCGCCGTCGGCTCGTACCCGCAGTGCATCATGCAGTCGGCGCACTTCGGATGGTTGCCGGTCCCGTACCGGTCCCAGTCGGTGGTCTCCATCAGCTCCCGGAAGGTCTTCGCGTACCCATCGCTGAAGAGGTAGCAGGGGCGCTGCCACCCGAAGATCCCGTAGTTCGGGCTGCCCCACGGCGTGCACGAATAGTCAACTTTGCCCTGGAGGAAGTCGAGGTAGAACGGCGAGTGGTTGAACTTCCACCCCCGCTTCCCGGCCGGCCCCAGGATCTCGCGGAACATGGCGTGGGTCTGCTGCCGCGCCAGGAAGTGGTCCTGGTCGGGGGCGCGCTCGTAGGCGTACCCGGGGGCGGTCATGATGCCGTCCACGCCCAGGGCGGTGACGTCGTCGAAGAACCGGTGGAGATCGGCCGGGTCGTGCCCCGCGAAGACGGTGCAGTTCACGGTGACGCGGAAGCCGCGCGCCTTCGCGGCCTTGATGGCGGCCACGGCCGTCCGGTAGGTGCCGGCGCGCTGGACGGAGTGGTCGTGGTGGGCCTCGTCACCGTCCAGGTGGACGTTGAAGTTGAACCCGGCGTCCGGCTCGAACCGATCGAGCTTCTTCTCCAGCAGGATGGCGTTGGTGCACAGGTAGACGATCCTGCCCTGCGCCAGCAGCCCGCGCGCGATCTCGGAGATCTGCGGGTGGATGAGCGGCTCGCCGCCGGCGATGCTCACCACCGGCGCGCCGCACTCCTCGGCCGCCGCGAGGCACTGCTCCGGCGTGAGCGTGCGCCGCAGCGTCTCTTCCGGGTGCTGGATCTTCCCACAGCCGGTGCAGGCCAGGTTGCACCTGTAGAGGGGCTCGAGCATCAGCACGAGGGGGTATCGCTTCTGGCCACGGAGCCGCTGGCTCACGATGTACCGGCCGACCGTCACCGCCTGCTTCAGTGGAATTCCCATTTCACCTTCCCATCGCCGCTGCCGAACCGGCGCTGCTGCGGAAATAGCCGCGCGCCGAGAACCAGTCCAGCGCATCCGCAAACGCGACACGCACCGGCGTTCGAGGCACGCCCAGCTCCCTCACCGCCTTCCCGGGATCGAAGAACATCCGCCGGTGCGACATCCGGACCGCCTCCAGCGAGACCCCGGGCGGCCGATGCGTGATCCAGTCGGCGACCGCGGTGCTCACGGCCCCGGCCGCCCACGCCACCGCGTACGGGAGCCGCACCCTCGGCCGCGGCCGCCCGGACAGCTCCGCCAGCGCGCCCAGGATCTCCGCCAGCGTCAGGTTCTCGTTGCCGAGGATGTAGCGCTCGCCCACCCGGCCACGCTCCGCCGCCAGCCAGTGCCCCTCCGCGACGTCGCGAACGTGCACCACGTTCAGGCCCGTGTCCACGAAGGCGGGCATGCGCCCTCGCATGAAGTCGACCAGGATGCGTCCGGTCGGCGTGGGCTTCGCGTCCCACGGGCCCACCGGCGCGCTCGGGTTCACCACCACCAGCGGGAGCCCGCGCTCCAGGTACCCGAGCGCCGCGCGCTCGGCCTCGAGCTTGGAGCGCTTGTAGTGGCTGGTGAACTGGCCCGGGGCGAGGGGCGTCTCCTCGTGGCACGGGGCGGGCAAGGCGGCGAGGCCGATGGTGCCCACCGTCGAGGTGTACACGACCCGCTCCACCCCCTCGGACAGGCAGGCCTCCATCACGTGGACCGTCCCGCGCACGTTGCTCTCGTAGAGCTCGCGCGGGTCCCGCGCCCAGAGGCGGTAGTCGGCGGCGACGTGGTAGACGCGCGCGCAGCCGGCCACCGCCCTCCGGACGGCGTCGGCGTCGCGCAGGTCCCCGCGCACCCGCTCGAGGGGCAAGCCCTCGAGGTTGCGGGTGTCCGAGGTCTCGCGGACCAGCGCCCGCACGTCCTCGCCGTGCTCGAGGAGGACCCGGGCGACGTTCGCCCCGACGAAACCGGTCGCGCCGGTGACCAGCACCTTCCTCACGCCACTCGCCCCCTGGCGCGCCCTGATCACGCGTCGACCGGAGTCATATCGCCACTTCCCTCCGGCGGGGAACGAGAAATGGCTCCGCATGAGTGCCCCCTGGCGCATCGCGTCCAGCGGGGCTGGGCCGCGCGTCCGGGCGTACCGATCGGAGGGCGTCGCGGCGTCAGTAAGGATAGCCCAGCTCGACGTACACCTTCAGCCCCTCGCCGCCGGCGGCGAGGTCGATGCGGCCGAGGACGTTCGACCGCACGAAGGCGCGGAGCCCCAAGCCCAGCGCGAGCTTCGGGCGCGAGAGCGCCTCGTCGAACGGTCCGAACACCTGCCCCACCGCGATGAAGGGATCGATTCGCCAGTCGGCGACGACCCCGTAGATGTGCGTCTGCAGGACGCGGATGCGCTGCTCCAGCTCGGCGGTCCAGGCTTGCCGATCGGTGAAGCGATCCAGCGTGAAGCCGCGGAGCATCAGCGAGCCGCCCAGCCTGCTCTGCTGGTAGAACGGCGCCGCGCCGGAGCTGACGCCGCTCCAGGCGAGGCGCGCCGCGCCGGAGAGCCAGTCGAGCTCGCGCACGATCCCGCTCGCCTGGAAGCTCCCGCGGAAGAAGTCGGGCGAGCCGTCGAGCCCCTCCACGATCGCGGCGGAGAGCTCCATCCGGACCCCGCGCTCGGCGTAGTCCCCGCCCACCCGATCGTCGTATCGGAGGCTCGCCCCCTGCCACAGCAGGCTCGCGCCGCCGATCCCCGGGGCGTCGGCGAACACGTCCCGCGTCAGCGGCAGGCCAGGCACGCCGATGGCCTCGACCAGATCCCGCTCGATGCCGATCAGCGCACCGAGGTTCAAGCTGGGCGCGATGTTGAGCCCGCGCCGGGCGGTCACGTAGCCGCGCCGGGTGGTGTAGCTGCTCTCGGCCGACTCCGGCGTGTCGGGCCCGAGGCCGAAGTAGCGGTAGAAGGCGCTGCGCTGCGCCCGGAGCGTGAGCTCGTCCGTCCAGGCCCCGGGCCGGGTGGGCAGCTTCTGCCACATGACGAGCGCGTTGTAGTTGATGCGCGTGCTGGCCGACGCGATCAGCGTGAAGGTCGTGTCGTCGGTGGGGTAGTGGTACAGGCGAAACGTGCCCGTGTGGTGGATGACGGAGTTCCACGTCGCGCTCGGGGCGAGGATCGACTCCGTGCGCTCGTTCTCCGGGCAGACGCGGAGGAACACGGGCATCGCGCCCCAGGTGTCCCCCTCGTTCGGCAGCGTCGCCCAGACCGGCAGCGGGATGAGGCGCGTCGCGATGGGCCTGGCACAGGCTCCGATCGCGGGCGCGGCCCACCCCAGGAGCGCCGCGACGAGGAGCGTCCCCGCCGCCCTCACCAGGGACTCGCGGGAGCGGCACCCGAGGGCGAAGCCAGCGCTTGACTCGCACGCGGCCCGACGTAACGTGCCCGCCATGCTGGAACCCGCCTCGAGCCTGTCCGGAGAGACCACGACGTCGTTCGCGCGCTCGCGCGCCGGCGCGCGTGAATGGTTTTTTCCGTCCAGGACGATGCCGCGGCGGTCCTGGCCGCCCCTGCTCGGGCTCCTGTACATCGGCTCGGTGGCAGCGCTCGGAGGCCTTCGCGGCGACCACGTGCTCATCGGCCTCCTCGGCTTCCTCGACCTCTACAACGAAAAGTCCCGCCTGTTCCTGAAATCGTTCTTCCCCTTCATCCTGACCGGCGTCCTCTTCGATTCGATGCGCTACTTCTATCTCCCGCTGGTCGACGGGAGGGTCCACACGGCCGAGCCGTACCTGCTCGAGCGGGCGTGGTTCGGCGTCGGCGGGCGCACCCTGAACGAGCTCTTCCTGGAGCGGCACTGGGCCGTCCTCGACCTCCTTTGCGGCCTCGGCTACCTCACCTACGTCGCGGAGTACCTGCTGCTCGCCATGTTCCTGTTCGCGCGGGGGCTGAGCCGCCACGCCCGGACCTTCGCCCTCTGCTTCCTGGTCGTGAACCTGATGGGCTGGGTCACGTACTTCGCCTACCCCGCCGCGCCCCCCTGGTACGTCGCGCAGTACGGCCTCGGCCCGGCGCAGATGGACATCCCCCCGGCGGCGGCGGCCGCTCACCGGTTCGACCTCCTGCTCGGGACGCACCTGTTCGACCAGCTCTACGGGCGCGGCTTTGCCACCTTCGGCGCCCTCCCCTCGCTGCACGTCGCCTACCCGTTCATCGCGGCGATCCTCGCCTTCCGGATCCCCGCGCTGCGCTTCGCGCGGCTGCCGGCGATCCTCTTCTTCCTGCTCATCTGCCTGAGCGCCGTGTACCTGCAGCACCACTACGTCATCGATGTCCTGCTGGGGGTGCTCTATGCGGGCGCGACGGTCCCCCTGGTGGCGGCCTGGGAGCGCAGGCTCGCCGCGCGGCCGGATCGCGCATGAGGTCGAACGACCGGATCTCACGCGCCCTCGCGTTCGCCGTGTCGTTGCGGGTGCCGCTGCTCGTCGCCTACGCGCTGCTGGTGACGGCGGCCGCGTGGAAGTCGGCGCACATCCCCAGCGAGGGCGGCATCGACCGGCTCATCGTCCCGAGCGATCCCGACTACGCGGCGACCCGGGCGTTCCAGCGGATCTTCCCCGAGAGCCACAGCGTGCTCCTGGTCTTCGAGTCGGACGACCCATGGTCGCCTGCCTCCCTCGCGCGGATCGAGGCTGCCAAGGCCGCCCTCCGCGACGTCCCGCGCGTGAGCGCGTTCACGATCCTCGACGCGCTCCGGCGCGCCCGGCCAAAGGCCGATCCCGCCGAGCTCGAGCGGCTCGCGCGCGGGACCGACTTCTTCCGGCGGCAGGGGCTCCTGGGGGACGGGTTCCTGACGATGGTGGTCGGCCTCGACGTGCGGGGGCCCGCCGAGCGCAACGCGGCGCTCCTGGCGGTCGACGAGCGGCTCGCCGGGGCCGGGGTCGGGCCGGTGCGGAAGGTCGGCGCCCCTTACGTCACCTCCTGGCTGGAGCGGCAGTCCTCGTCGGCGTCGGCCCGGGCCTTCCCGATCTTCGCCGTGCTGCTGGTGGGGGTGGTGCTGTTCCTCTACCGATCCTGGCGCGCGCTCCTCGCCATCGTGCTGACGCTGGGGGCGGCGGTGGCCCTCGGGGTGGCTGCGGGCGGCCTGCTCGGGTTCACCTTCACGATCGTGTCGGTGCTGGTGCCCATCACGATCCTGGTCACCACGCTCGCGACGCTCGTCTACCTGCACTCGCGCTTCGTCGATCAGCCCGAGGGCGTGCCGCTGCGCGAGCACCACCTGTTCGCGCTGCGGAACAAGTTCCTCCCGGTGACCGCCTCGACGCTCGCCGCGGCGGTGGGGTTCGCGGCGCTGGCCGTCTCGAGCATCCGGCCGATCCGCGAGATGGGGCTGTGGACCGCGCTCGGCCTGCTCATCTCGTGGGTGGTGGCGTTCACGCTCTTCCCGGCCCTCCAGCTGGTGCTGCGGACGCCGACCGGGCGCAGCGTCCAGGTGCGCACGGCGCTCTACGATCGGCTGGCCTCCACGCTGCCGACCTTCACGTACCGTCACCGCTGGGGGCTCGTCTCGGGTGGCCTGGTCTTCTGCGTGGCCGGGGCGGTGGCGCTCTTCGGGGCGCCCGGGGTGGTCCGGGGAATGTCGGTGAGCGTGGACACGCTCGGCTACCTGGATCCCTCGACCGCCATCCACCAGGACCTCAGCTGGTTCCGGCGGAACGTGATGGACCTGAACGTCGCGCGCGTCTGGATCCACCTCCCCGGTCCGCTCGGGACCGATCCGGAGGTGCTGCGGGCCGTCGACCGCTTCCAGGACGCGCTCGAGTCCGTGCCCGACGTGACGGCCGTGAGCGGGCCCACCACCCCGCTGCGGCTGCGGAGCTACATCGCGGGGCGGGGCGAGGCGCTCCCCGCCGACGCGGACGGCTTCGCGACCGCCGCCGGCGACGTCGAGCAGCTGCTCCTCACGCAGAAGGACCTGCGCGGCTTCATCGACGTGAAGGGCCTCTCCGACTACCAGCTCCTGGTCCAGTTCCGGCACGGCGACGCGGCCGGCTACGCCGCGCTGTCGCGGGGGGTCGGCGCGGCGTGGGACGCGGTCCGGGGCGCGAGCCCGATCGCTCCGCGGCGCCGAGCTGCGCGTGGTGGGGGAGTCGCTCCTGCAGGCGAAGGTGGGCGCGAGCCTGGTGCCCACGCTCGCCGAGAGCTTCCTCCTCACGGTCGGGCTCATCTTCACGGTGTTCCTGTTCCTGTTCCGCAGCGGCCTCGAGCGCCTGCTCGCGATGATCCCCTCGCTGTTCGCGCTCCTCGCCACCTTCCTCGGCATGCGCCTCCTCGGCGGCGCGCTCAACGTGGCCACCATCATCATCGCCACGACCGTCGTCGGCACGACCGAGAACGACCAGATCCACTTCTTCCACCACATGCACGAGCGCGCGAAGACCCCGCTGGAGGAGCGCCTGCGGCACACGCTGCGCGTGTCGGGGCGCGCCATCGTGTTCGCCACGTTCATCAACGCGGCCGGCTTCCTCGGGCTGGCCGTCTCCAGCTTCCCGCCGCTCCGCCAGTTCGGGCTCATGAGCGCCGGCGCGTTCCTGCTCGCCCTGCTCGCGGACTTCACGGTGCTGCCGGCGGCGCTCTGGATCACCTCGCGGGAGCGGCCGCACCTCGAGCCGTCCGGCCATCCGGGCGACCCGGCCCCCTGAGCCGGGCGGAGAGTTCACCGGCCGCGCGTGCGGTCCCGCGTCGGGGCGGGGCCTTCGACGTGAAATCGCCGGGATCCGGGCCCCGGCGCGCACTCTCAGCGCGGCCTGCCGATCTCGGGAGGGAGCGGGACAGCTCGACCTCCTCGTACGGGGCGGAGCCTGCCGCGCCGGTCAGGGACCGCGGTTCCGGAGCCGCGCGTTCTCCTCCTCGAGCGCCGCGATGCGCTCCTGCAGCCGGGCGAGGGTCCGCTCGACGTCGGCCGCGTCCAGCTTCTGCGGGATGTGCTGCGGGCAGTTCACATCCCAGGCCTCCACCGTGAACAGCACCGCCTGCTCGGGCGTCGCGGGGTAGCCGTCGGGCAGGAGGCGCTGGACGAGCGCGGGATCGTCCTCGACCACCCGCGCGCGGCCCCAGAGCTTCACGCGCGCTCGTCGCGCGTAGTCCATCAGGAACAGGAACGCCTGGTCGTTCTCCGCCAGGTTGCCGGTCGTGACGTACTGCCGGTTCCCGCGAAAGTCGGCCCAGCCCAGCGTGTGCGCGTCGAGGACGCGGATGAAGCCCCTGGGCCCACCGCGGTGCTGCACGTACGGCCGACCTGCCGCGCTCGCGGTGGCGAGGTAGGCGCTGTCGCGCTCGGCGATGAAGTCGGCGAGCTCGTCGGTGATCGCCGTCTGGAAGCCGCCCCGTTCCTCCAGGCGTGCGTAGGCACGGCGCGAGCCCCTGCGCTCCTGGACCTCCTTCACCGACTGCGTGAACGCGACGTCGCTCGATGGCTTCTGCATCACGATCTCCCGGTTCAGCGAGGGGGCCGGTCGAGCCTCGCCGGCCGGCCCCCTCGTCCTCCGTCACGCCGCCCTGGCCGCGCCCGCGCGCACGACCGGGAAGTCGATGTCGGTGTTCGCGACCTGGTTCAGATAGTTCGTGAACACGTTCAGCACCGCGTTCGCGACGAGCTCGACCACCTGCCCGTCGTCGAAGCCGGCACGGCGCACCTCCTCGAGATCGGCGTCGTCGACGCGACCACGCCGCTCGATGACGCGCGCGGCGAAGCGCAGCGCCGCGGCGTCGCGCGGGTTCGTGGCGTGGCCCTGCCGCGCGAGGTCGAGCTCCGCGTCGGTGAGGTGGAGCCCCTTCCCCAGCGCGGTGTGGGCGGAGAGGCAGTAGTCGCAGGCGTTCGCCTCGGCCACGGTGAGCGCGAGCTGCTCCCGCAGCCGCGCACCGAGCCGTCCACGCGCGAGCGCGCCGGTGAGGCCGAGCACGCCCTCGAGCGCAGCCGGCGACTGCGCGACGACGCGGTAGAGGTTCGGGATCGCGCCCAGGCTCTTCTGCACGCCTGAGAGCAGCTCGTGGACCTTGCCTACGGTGATGGTTGGGTCGACTGCGGGAATGCGGGGCATGGCGTCTCCTGGGGTCAGGCCGCCCGGGGGCGGGCGGCGGGTTGATGCGGAATGAGTTGCGGCCGCGGCGCCCGTGAAACAATGGACGGAGCTGCAGCTCTGCATTGCGCCAGGAGGAATGACGCCCTGGACCGGATCGATGCCTGGACGATCTTCGCGGCGGTGGCGGAGGCCCGGAGCTTCGCCGCGGCGGCGCGGCGCCTCGGCCGGTCGCCCGCCGCGGTCACCCGCGCGGTCGCCGCGCTCGAGGAGCGCGTCGGGGCTCGCCTGCTCAACCGCACCACCCGCTCCGTCGCCCTCACCGGCGCGGGCGGGCGTGCGCTCGAGGTCGCCCGCCGCGCGCTCGCTGGGTTCGAGGAGCTGGAGGGCGTCGCGGCGATCGAGCAGCAGGAGCCGCGCGGGCGCCTGGGGGTGACGGCGCCGATCGTGTTCGGACGGCTCCACGTGCTCCCGGTGGTGCAGGCGTTCCTGCGCGAGCACCCGGACGCCACCGTCCAGCTCCTGCTGCTCGACCGCCTGGTGTCGCTCGTCGACGAGGGGCTCGACGTGGCCATCCGGCTCGGTCGGTTGCCCGACTCCTCGCTGAGAGCCGTCCGGGTCGGCGAGGTGCGGCGGGGCGTTTACGCCAGCCCCGGGTACCTGCGGGCGAAAGGGACACCGCGGACGCCGCAGGCGCTCGGGCGCCACGCGTGCGTCGCCTGCACCGCGGTGACCCCGGTGCCGGACCGCTGGACGTTCCAGCGCGACGGACGGAGCGTCGCGGTGCCCGTGCCCTCACGCCTGCTGGTGAACACGGCCGAGGCGGCGATCGAGGCCGCACTCGCCGGGCTGGGTCCGACCTGCGTCCTCTCGTACCAGGTGGACGCGCACGTTCGGGCCGGACGGCTGGAGCGGCTCCTCGGCTACTTCGAGCCCCCCGCCATGCCGGTCCAGGTCGTGACCCCCGCTGGCAGGTTCGTGACGCCGCTCGTGCGTGCCTTCGTGGATCGAGCGGTCGAGGGGCTCCGCGCGAAGCTGAGCGCCGCGGCCGGGTGAGGCCGTGGCGCTCGAGAGTGCGTGGCAGACGGCGCCGCCGCCGCTAGGGAGCGAGCAGCTCCGCGCAGGTCCCGGGCTGCGGCGGAGCCTCGTCGATGGAGCCGCCGCGCGGGATGCACTGGTCGGGCGGCAGCGGCGCGCCCGACTCCACGTGCGCGACCAGCAGGTCGAACGCGCGCTGCGCGTGCGGCTGGATGAGCTCGAGCTGCGGGAAGGTCGGCCGGTAGGTCTCGATGTGGTTGCCGTTCTGCACCTCGTAGCAGCCGGTACTGGCGCCTGCGCGGTGCTCGTCGTTGCCCTGCGGCGCGACGCGTCCACCTTCGCGGCGTACGCGCGGGCGTGGTGGTCGATCGGCAGGAGCGCGTCCATCGTCCCGGCGACGGTGATGAGCGGCCGCTTGATCTTCCCGGTGGTCGCGAAGGCGCGAGATCTCGTCGTCGACGTCCGTCGCCGAGGCCCGCGCGAAGTAGTCGTAGAGTGCCGGTGCCGGCGACGTAGGTGTCGTAGGTCGGGTCGAGCCGCTTCTGCCACTGGCACTGGGTGACCTCCCAGAACGCGTTCCAGTAGTTGAGCCAGCAGGACGCGGTGACCTTGCCGGCGGCGTCGCGGCACGATGTCCGGCGGATAGCCGGCCGCGCGGATCGTCTGCGCCGCCGCGGAGTCCGGGTCGAAGCCCGAGCGCCGCGTAGTCCGGGAAGTGCAGGATCGCCGCGGGGAGCTCGGACGAGGAGGTTGTGCTCGCCGGGATCGACGAAGGTGCCCTCCCAGTCGACGCCGCCGTCGAAGAGCTCCGGGGCCTTCTCCACCGCGCGGCGCACCTGGTAGCCGCCGTTCGACGTCCCCACCGCGTAGAGTGCAGCGCGGCGGGTGGCCGTAGCCCGCCTTCACGCCGTCCCGCGCGAGCTCCGCCGCCTCGACCATGCGGCCCTGCCACTCGGCGAACGAGCTTCACCGGGTCGTTATCGTAGAAGTGGACGCAGACGGCGTGTCGCGGGTTGAGCCGGCACGCGAGGGGATCGTGCGCGGCGGTCGTGAGGCGGAGGTTCAGGACCCCCTTGTTCTGCGAGGCGTAGGCGTAGCCCTTCTGGACGACGTAGTCGCTCCAGGCGAAGTCGCCGTTGAACTCGCTGCGCGTGCCCGAGGCGCCGGCCACCACGAGCCGCCCGTTCCAGTCGTCCGGGAGCCGCAGCAGGAACCGCGCCTCGCCGCCGGGTCGTCCGCGACGCGGGCCTCGAGCTGGAGGCCCGGCACGGCCTGCGTGATCGGCGTCCGGTCGGCCGCGCTCGGGCGCGATGACGCCGCGGTCGGTCAGCGGGGTGAAGGCGAACGCCCGGCAGGCCGGGCAAGGGAGTTGTTCGGCGGCGTCGTGCTCGGATTGGCGGTGGTGAGGTTCGTCGCTCTCGAAGCACTCGATGTCGGCGAGGATGCCCGCGAAGCGCGCTTCGAGCTCAGCGCAGCCGCCGCCCTCCCCTGCGGTGGCGAGTGCGGGGATCGCGGCAACGGTGAGCAGGGCTGGAAGCCATCGGCGCATCGCACTTCTCCGGTCGGTGGTCGGCGTCGCCCGCGCCGGCCATGCGGAGCGTTCGTCGCGCTTTGACCCGACTACCTACGGGCGCGCCCGGCCGGGACTCAACGCTCGGTCGGGGCGTGTCCCAACCGGCGCGAACCTCGCGGCCCTCCATCAAGGGCTGCGATCAGACGAAGTCGGCTGCCCGCGGAGGTGAAGAGCGCCGGCAGGGACGGCCGTCACTCCGCGGCGAGCCTACTCGACGGAGACCGCGAAGAAGTCCGCGCGCGGCATCGTCACCTGGCGCGCCAGCGGGCAGTGCTCGCAGCTGAAGCTCCGCCATCCCGCCTTCGCGGCGAGCTCGAGGCAGTCGTCGTACTCCGGACAGTAGAGGTTGCGGTGCTGGGAGACGGCCTCCGGCTCCAGGAGCGTGAGCCGGCTCGACGGACTCGCGGTGGCGTTCATGGTGTCAAGCTAGCGACCCTGACCGCGTTGCACGATGCCGCGCGCCGGTGACGTACGAGCGCGGGTTAGGTGCGTATCCCACCCATCATCAGGGGGTGCGCTTCGCGCGCCCGCCGAGATGGTCAGCCGTCCCGCGGGAGCGGTTGCGAGGGTCCTCGCAGCCGGACATGGAGAGGCGGCGACGTGAAAGGAGACGACGTGAGCGCCCCTGACGCGCAGGTCGGGGAGATCGAAGCCCGGCTGCGACCGATCGGCATCATCCGGTCCGTGCTCCGGGAGCGCGGAGACGCCCCCAGGCAGGGATCCGAGGGAGCGCCGGACGCCTGGCTCGAGGTCCAACCCTGGGCGGCCGACGCGCTTCGGGGCCTCGCCGTCGGCGACGAGCTCCTCGTGATCACCTGGCTTCACCAGGCGCGTCGCGACGTCCTGCAGGTCCACCCGCGGGGCGACCCGCGCAATCCGCTCGCAGGCGTGTTCGGGACGCGATCGCCGGACCGACCGAACCCGCTGGGACTCCATCCGGTCGTGCTCCGCGCCATCGAGGGGCTCCGCCTCCTCATCGGGCCCATCGAGGCCATCGACGGGACACCGGTCCTCGACGTGAAGCCGGTGCTGACGTGAGCCAGCCCGCTGGCGGATCCACCAGGCAACGACGGAGGTCTCGCGTGCCCTTCGAGTCCGTCGACGATTACCTCGCCTCCCAGCCCGCGCCAGCGCAGCCAGCGCTCGAGCGCGTGCGCGACACCATCCGGAAGGCGGTCCCCGCCGCGGACGAGGGGATCAGCTACGGGATCCCTGCCTACAAGCTGGACGGGGAGGTGGTCATCTACTTCGCCGGCTTCAAGCAGCACTACTCGGTCTACCCGGCCACGGACGGCGTCGCGCAGACGTTCGCGAAGGAGCTCGCCCAGCACCAGGTCTCGAAGGGCACCATCCGGTTCTCGTTCACGAGCCCGGTCCCGGTGCGGTTGATCGCCCGCATCGCCACGTTCCGCGCCGAGCTCGCCCGCGGCCGCGCGGAGGCCAAGCTGGCGCAGCGGAAGAAGCGCTCGTCGCGCCGCTGAGGCGACCCGCCGGAGCAATCCGGAACGCGGCCGCCGGCCGACGTTCGGGCGCTCCCGCGGCAACCTCGTCTACTTGGGGAAACGGCGTGCCCTGTGGGCGCAGCGGCGCCTCCGACGCTCAGCTGGCGTCCGGGCGCGCTTCGCTCGCCCGCGGCAAGCGCACCTTGAACGTCGTCCCCCGCTCGACCGTCGAGTCCACGGCGATCGTGCCGCGGTGGGCTTGCACCACCTGCCTCACGATATAGAGGCCGAGGCCGAGGCCCCGCGGGCGGGCGGCTTCCTGGAGGCCGGACCCCTGGCAGAAGGGCTCGAACATCACGGTCATCAGCTCGGGGGGGATCGCCGGCCCCTGGTTCTGCACCTCGAGGACGGCGTCCTCCGCGTCCCCCCCGACCGAGACCCGCACCGCGCCGTGCCTCGCGCCGTGCTCGAGCGCGTTCGCGACGAGGTTCGACACGACCTGCGCCATCCGCGCCGGATCCCAGGTGCCGCGGCCGTCGCCCTCCAGGCGGAGCTCGATGGCCCGGCCCGGCTCCGCCGCCCGCAGCTCACCCACGACGCGGCGGCACAACTCGTGGAGGTCCGCCGGGACGGGCGCGATCGGCAGGCCGTCCCTGAAGCGGCTCTCGGTGAAGTCGAGCAGCGTCCCGATCATCTCGAGCATCCGCTGGCTGGCACGTCCGATCTCGGTGAGGCTCTCGCGTGCGCCCTCCGGCACGTCCTCCCGCCGCAGCAGGAGCGCGGACAGCGCGCGCACGGCGCCCAGGGGGTTCCGCAGGTCGTGGCCGAGGATCCCGATCATCCGATCGCGGAACGCCAGCGCCTGCGCGAGCTGCTCCTGTGCTCGCTTCTGGTCCGTGATCTCCGTCGCGGCCCCCGTGAGGCCGACGATCGCCCCCGCCGCGTCGCGCAGCGGCTCCTGCGACAGCAGCAGGTGACGGGTCTCGCCTCCCGGCAGCGAGATCTGGATCTCCTCGTGCACCCGCTCGCCGGTCTCGAGGACCACGCGGTCCAGCGCTCTCAGCCGAGCGGCCTCGTCGGGAGTGACGAGGCCGTCCCTGACGAGGTCGTCGTTGCTCTTCCCGAGCGCCGCCTGGTAGGCGAACGGCGGGTAGATCCAGCGGTAGCGTCCGGCGACCTGCTCGAACAGCGCCACGCTGGAGTGGGCCAGGGCGACGCGGAATCGCTCCTCCGTCTGCCGGAGCTTCTGGTGCACCCGCGCGTTCTCGACGATCTGCGCCGCCCGCCTCACCAGCTCATCCGCGACCGCGACGTCCTCCTGTCCGTACCGCCGCCCCGACTCGGACGTCATCATGAACGCCATGGTCGCGAGCGAGCTCGGGAGGGTGACCGGGATGACGAGCACCGAGCACACGCGGAGCTGGCGGGCGAGCGCGAGGTACTCACCCTCCGTCTGCTCGCGCAGCATCTCCTCGGTGTACTCGGGGATGAGCACCGGCCGTCTCGAGTGCACGGCCTGCGCGAC
Organism: uncultured delta proteobacterium; assembly: GCA_963733485.1. Classification (GTDB taxonomy): domain Bacteria; phylum Myxococcota; class Myxococcia; order Myxococcales; family Anaeromyxobacteraceae; genus Anaeromyxobacter. The sequence continues at coordinate 208,471 of CAVTDL010000006.1, forward strand.
GGGCAGTCGGCGGCGCGCCACGTGATCGAGCGGGAAGTCGCGAAACGCCGCCGCGACCTCGGCCTTGGCGGGGTCCCGGTGCGCCACCTCCACCCTGCGGCTCTCACCCTCCTCGAGGACGTCGACGACGCACCAGTCCGCCAGCTCCGGGATCGACAGCCGGGCGACCGCCGAGAGCACCGCCTCGTAGTCCAGGGTTCCGGCGAGGGCCCCCACCTTCGAGAGGAGGGCCAGCCGCGCCACGAACCTGCAGCTCTGGTCGCCAGCGTCCACCGACTCACCCGCCAGTCGACTGCTAACCCGCGACGCCTCGGGGCGCCATGCCGCTGACGCTCTCCTGGCGGCCGGTGCCGTCAGGACCGTCGATCACCCTGGCAGCTCGAGCAGATCGCCGCCTCGATCTCGCCTCCCGGCAGCCGCCTGTATCCGGACGCTGCCTGGCCCGTATCAACGGGAGTCTCCGCGCTGCAACCCGCGCGCGGTGCCGAAAGGAAGAAGCCGAGATGAGAAAGAGCGTCCTCGTGTTCGATTCAGCCGTGGTGACGCTGTTCGTGATCAGCGCCCTCACGGTCACCCTGGCCCAGCCGGCCTATCCCGACGATGTCACGCCGCCGCCCGTGCCCTCCGACATCCAGGTGCCAGCGGGGAACGTGGCGTTCCTCGTGGGCCACGCCGTCGGCACCCAGAACTACATCTGCCTGCCCTCGAGCCGTGGCTTCGCCTGGGCCCTCTTCACGCCAGAGGCCACCCTGTTCGACGACCAGAAGAGGCAGCTCATCACTCATTTCTTCAGCCCCAACCCGTCCGAGGGCGGCACGATTCGCGCCACGTGGCAGCACTCGAAGGACACGAGCATCGTCTGGGCCCAGGTGATCCACGTCCCTTCCACCGACCCCGACTTCGTCGAGCCGGGTGCGATTCCCTGGGTCCTGCTCCAGACGGCCAGCGGGGGGCAGGAAGGTGGCGGAGTCCAGGACGGACCGACCGGTGGCGACACGCTGTCGGCGACCACCTTCGTCCAGCGGCTGAACACCTCTGGGGGATCGCACCGTCGACGGGCTGTGCCTCCGCACCGGACGTCGGCAAGAAGGCGTTCGTGCCGTACACGGCCGACTACTTCTTCTACAGGGACGCCAGCGCGGGCGGCGGCGGCTAGCGGCGTCGGGCTCGTCAGAGCTGCGATGACCGCCCCAGGAGGAACGACCCATCATGACCCCGAGCGCACAGGAAACCCTCGCTCCCGCCGTCGTCCGCGATTACCGGGAACCCGACGTGATCACGAACGGCACGACCAACGAGCGGCGGGCCCTCGCGGTCATCCGGATCGCCATCGGCGCGATGTTCGTCTGGGTGTTCTTCGAGAACCTGCGCAAGGGCGCCTACACGCCGGCCGGCTACAGGGGCGTCATCGAGCACTACGTGAGCAAGGGCGCCGCGCCGGCCGCGTGGAAGAGCGTGATGTCGTTCGTGGCGGGTCACGCCGCCGTGGCAGGGCCGCTCCAGGCCATCTCGGAGCTCGCGTTCGGCGTCGCCCTCGTGACGGGGACCGCGAGCAGGCTCTTCGCCGCCGCGGCGGCCGGGTTCCTCTTCACGCTCTGGCTCTCGGAGCTGGGGGCGGCGTGGGTCTGGGAGCTGCTCATCCCGACGATCGCGGCGGCCGCCCTCGCCGTGACGTCCCCGGGCCGCACCTGGGGCGTGGACGCGCTCCTCTCGAGGCGGTGGCCGAGCGTTCCGATCTGGTAGTGTCCACGCCGTGCGGGTCTCGGTCGTCATCCCGACGCTCAACGAGGCCCGCTCGATCACCCGCGTCCTCGATGACATCCCCACCTCGCTCGGGGCCGAGGTGCTGGTGGTCGACGCGGGCTCGACCGACGGCACCCGCGAGCTCGCGGCGGGCCGGGGCGCCCGCGTCGTCCTCGAGCCCCGTCGAGGCTACGGGCGCGCCTGCCTGACCGGCCTCGCGCGCGCGACCGACCCCGACGTCGTCGTCTTCCTCGACGGTGACTACAGCGACCGGCCCGCCGAGATGACGCGACTCCTGCAGCCGATCAGGGACGGGAAGGCGGACATCGTCCTCGGCTCGCGGCTCCAGGGCGGCCTGACGGCGGGCGCGATGCCCTGGCACCAGGCGCTCGGGAACCGGGTCGCGGCGGCCCTCATCCGCGCGCTGTACCGCGTGAGGCTCACCGACCTCGGCCCGTTCCGCGCCGCGCGCCACGACGTCCTCCGCGCGCTCGCGCTGAGCGAGCCGACGTACGGGTGGGCCGTGGAGCTCCCGACGCGCGGCGCGAGGCACGGCTACCGGGTGGCGGAGGTGCCGGTGAGCTACCACCCGCGCATCGGGACCTCGAAGATCAGCGGGACGGTGAAGGGGACGGTGGGCGCGGGGTGGTGCATCCTCACCGGGATCGTCCTGAACCGGCTCCGCGCCGAGCCACGCGCGGGCGATGGGCGGCGGACCGCGTGAGCACGACGGGAGCGCCACGAACCGACGAGCAGGGCCGCGCCGCTCGCCGCGCGGCCGTGGTCATGGCCAAGGCTCCGCGCGAGGGGCACACGAAGACGCGCCTCGACGGGGCCGTGCCGTCCGGCGAGGTCGTCCGCCTGTCGGAATGCATGCTCCGGGACACGCTCGATCTTCGCGTGGTCGATCGACGGCGTGCACGTCGCGGTCATGTGCCCCTCCGAGGATGCGGCGGCGCTCGCAGCCATGCTGCCCGCGGTGGACGTCGTCGCGCAGGAGGGCGCGGGCCTCGCGGCGGCCCTCACGTCCGTGTTTCGCCGCTTCGTCGAGGCCGGCTTCTCCCGGGTGATCGCGATCGACGCCGACAGCCCGCACCTCCCCGGCTCGGTGCTCCGCGCGGCCTTCGCGAGCCTCGATGAAGCGGATCTCGTGGTGGGGCCGACGGAGGACGGCGGGTACTACCTCGTGGGTGCGTCCGCGGCGCACCCCGGCCTCTTCGACGCGGCCCCGCTCGGCACCTCGAGCGCGTGCGATGCCCTCTGCGCGAGCGCGCGGGAGCGTGGCCTCTCGGTGGCCGCCTCCCGCGTCTGGTACGACGTGGACGTGGCGGCCGATCTCCTCCGGCTCGCGGCGGATCTGCGCGACGATCCGGCGCGCGCTCCGCGCACGGCCGCGCTCCTCGCCTCGTGGGACGCAGCGCGCGGCGGCGCGCGGCCCTGAACGGTCGGACGTGGCCCACCGCGGCATCGGCGCACGGGACGTGATCGAGGCCTCCTCCACTCGGGCCGAAGGCAGCGCGGAAACGGCGCACGGCGGAGGGGGACGAGAGTGGCCGCTCTGGGCTGCGGGCGTGGTGATCCTCGGGGCGCTCCTCGCCTTCGCCGCATGGGATCCAGGGCTCGGAACGCCGGCGTTCTTCCTCCTCCTCGGCCTCGCGAGCGCGGGCTACCTCGTCGCGATCCTCCAGCTCGCGTCGGGACGGAGTCCGTCCCCGCGCGCCCTCGCGGCGCTCGCGCTGCTCGCCTTCGCGTGGCGCGTCCCGCTCGTGCTCGCGCCCACCCACCCGCGCGCGGACGTGACCCGGTACGTGTGGGACGCACGCGCCGTCCGCGCGGGCCTCTCCCCGTACGCGGTGATCCCCGCCGATCCGGCCACCGCCCACCTCCGCACGCCGGAGAGCTGGCCGGTGAACAACCCCGACGTGCCGAGCCCGTACCCCCCGGGCGCCCAGCTCTTCTTCCTCCTCGCGACGGTGCCGGCGGAGTCGGCGCTCGCGGTGAAGGCGGCCCTGGTCCTCTGCGAGGTGCTCCTCGCGCTCGCGCTGTGGCGCTGGCTCCTCGCGATCGCCGCGGCCCCGGGCTGGATCCTCGCCTACCTGTGGAACCCGCTCGTCGCGGTCGAGGTCGCGCGTCAGGGGCACCTCGACGCGCTCGGCGCGCTCCTCCTCGTCCTGGCGGCCCTCGCGCTCGCGCGGCGTCGCGCGCTCGGCGGCAGCGTCGCCCTCGCGCTCGCGGTGGCGGTGAAGCCCCTGCCCGTCGTCCTCGCGCCGCTCCTCTGGCGGAGGACCTCGCGCCGGGACGCGGCCGCAGGGATCGCCGTGCTCGCCGCGCTCTTCGTGCCGTTCTGGCTTCGCGGCGGTGCCGCGCTCGGCTCCGTCCCCGAGGTGGTGCGGCGGTTCCGGTTCAACGGCCCCCTGTTCGAGGCGGTCGCCGGGGCGTCGACGCCTGCGCTCGCCGCCGCCCTCGCGATCGGCGCGGGGCTCGCGGTCGCCACGTGGGCGCGCGCGAGGCTGCCCGCGGCCTCGCCCGCCGCTTGGGCCTGGCCGCTCGCCGCGGCGCTCGTCTGCGCGCCGCTCGTCTACCCCTGGTATCTCGTCTGGCTCGCGCCGTTCCTGGTGGCGCGCTCCACGCGGCCGCTGCTGGTCTGGACGGTGTCGATCCAGGCGGTGTACGTGGCGTGGTACCACCCGCCGGGCGCGCCCTGGGCCGTCCCCGCCTGGGCGCTCCTGCTCGAGTACGGCGCGCTCGCCGTCGCCGGCGCCTGGGCATGGTCCCGGACGCGGCGCGCCCGTGCCGCCTTCAGCGGGCGATGACGATGGTCGTGCACGCGCTCTCGCCCTTCGGAAGATCACGCCCCTTCGCCATGCGCACCTCGAGTCGGCGCGTCTCCCCACGGACGATCGGGCAGTAGGGATCGGGTTCGGCGGGCTTGCCCAGGAGCTGCCGCCGACCCGCGCAGCCACCCCGACAGGTTTCACGGAAGGTGCAGCGCTCGCAGGCTGGCGGGAGGCTGCGCGCGTCCCGGAACGCGTCGCTGTCGACCACGGCCGGTCCGCGCTCGAGGAGCGTCGCGAGGGGCGCGCCCGGCCCCGGCCAGTACACGCACGGCTGCACCGTGCCACGCGGCGTGACCCGCACCGTGAGGCGCCCGCAGCCGCCCGTCCCCGGCGGCAACCCCGCCATCGCCCGGACCAGCGGCTCGCCGATCGCGATCGCGTCGCACGCTGCGAAGAGCCGCTCGAACCCCTCCCAGTACTCGTCGTAGCCGAGCGCGAACAGGTCGGTGCGCACCGCCTGGTAGACGTTCAGGCGGAGCGGCGCGCCGAACCGCTTCGCCACCTGCGCGATCTCCGCGAGCCGGCGGTAGTTGGACCTCATCATCACCGAGATGAAGGTGACCGGCACGCCCAGCCGCAGGCAGCGCGCGGCCTGCTCGTGGAGGAGCCTCCAGTTCCCGGGGCCGCGCTGCGCGTCCTGCTCCTCCTCGGTGGGGTGATCGAGGGAGAACTCGACGTCGTGAAAGCGCTGCACCTGTCCGTCGGCGAGCGTGGCGATGCTGTGGCCGTTCGAGGTGATGGTCAGCTTCACGGGCTGCTCCGAGAGCCACTCGAGCACGCGCGGAAACTCGGGGTGCATGCCGCTCTCGCCGGTGCCCAGGTTGATGGAGCGCACCGGCAGGACGGCGAGGACGGCCTGGACCTGCTCCAGGGCCAGCCGGTCCTCCCGGCTCGGATCGCGGTAGCAGAACGAGCAAGACAGGTTGCATGCGTTGGTGAGGCCGAGGCCGAGGGCGAACCTGCGCTCGTCGAGACTTCCAGCGGGCGACATACGCGACCCCTGTTCAGGGCGTCAGGACGTGAACGTCTCTTCGCTACTCTACCGAGTGTCGTCCGCCTCCACGGAGTTACAGCGCCGCATGGGGCGGATGAACGCCGTGCTCCGCGATAGCGTTCCCAGCGATCACTTGCACGTACCGAGCGAGGGCGCGGAGCTCGGGGCTTTCTCCGAGCCGGCGCTCGACCTCGAGCATCCGGTCGAATCCGTCCTCGTCGCCCCCCGTCCAGCCCGCCACGTGATCCGAGGCCACCCTCACCCCGTGCTCGGCGACCACCTCGAGCCCGGCGCCGCCGAGCAGGCCCCTGATCTCGGCGAGATCGAACAGGCGGACCTCGAGCCCGTACATCTCCTCCCGGACCCGACGGGCGGAGAGCAGCTCGAGCGCGGCCTCGGGGGCCGCTCCCCGGCGCAGCTGTTTCATCACCTCTCCGGCCAGATTGCGGGCGACGAGCGACATCCGCCCCTCGGCGGCGAGCGCTGCGCGCGCCTCCCCGAGCAGGGCCTCCGGCGCGGCGACGTACTCGAGCACGTCGTGCAGGACGACGAGGTCGTACGCGCCGCGCCCGAGCGCGTCCGCGATGCCTCCCGCGTCGAGGTCAAGGGCGCGGCATGCGACCCTCCCGCCGAGGTTGCGCGCCTCCGCGACCTGGGCGGCCCGCTCGAGCATCCGCGACGACCCGTCGACGAGCGTGACGGACCACCCCGACGCCGCGAGCCGGAGCGCCATCTCTCCCGTTCCTGCCCCGAGGTCGAGCGCGCGCAGCGGCGGCGTGCCAGGGCGCGGCAGGTGCGGCTCGAGATTCCGCCACGAGAGCTCCGAGCGCAGGCGGCCCAGGGGCGTGCGGAGATACTCCGCGTACGCGGACGGATCTGCGTCGAACCGCTCGGGCGCGCCCCGGGTCATGCGGTGATGCTAGCGCGACACTCACCCACCATCACGAGCGCCGTCGGTGTTCAGCCCTGTCCCCAGGTCGTGGAAGTGACCGCCTGGCGATGGGCCTGCGATGATCCCCTCGGTGCTCCAGGGTCCCGGAGCAGGGGGAAATCATGATTCGACGCTTCGTCCGTGCGCCTCGCGTGCTCGCGCTCGTCGTCGGGGGCGTGCTCGCCGCCTGCGGCTCATCGTCCTCGGACCCCGCTCCTGCCGTCACGGTGAGCTCGGTCACGGTCGCCCCCGCCACCGCCGCCCTCGCGCTCGGGATGCCTCGCAGGTCTTCACCGCCGCCGCTCGCTACTCCGACGGCTCGCAGAAGGACGTCACCCACCTCGCTGCCTGGGGGACCTCCGCCTGCGGCGTGGTGTCGCTCTCCGCCAGCGCCGCGGCCGTCACCGGGACTGCCAGCGGGGTCGGCACGGTCCAGGTGTCCGCCACGCTGGACGGGGTGAAGGGGCTGGCCACGGTGACGGTCTCGGAGGCGGCGCTGCAGTCGCTCTCCGTCACGCCCCCGCTCGCGTCACTCGCGGCGGGCTTCGACCAGCGGCTCACCGCGACGGCCGCCTACACCGACGGGGCGAAGAGCGACGTGACGGCCACGGCGACGTGGACCGGCAGCGACCCCACCGTCGCGACGGTGGGCGGCGGCCTCTTGACCGGCGGCAGCGTCGGCCAGACCACCGTCTCGGTGGCCTTCGGTGGCCTCACGGCGTCGTCCGCCGTGACCGTGACCGCCGCTACGCTCCAGTCGATCGCGGTGACCCCGGCCGACACCAGCCTGCCGCTCGGAGTGGACCTGCCGCTGACGGCGACCGGCCTCTTCTCCGACGGGCACGCACAGGACCTGACCGCCCAGGTGACCTGGTCGTCCAGCGCTCCGGGCGTGGCGACCGTCTCGACCGGCGGCCTCGTGACCCCGATGGAGATCGGAACCGCCGTCCTCACCGCCGCCGTCTCCGGGCAGTCGGCCACGGCGACCGTCACCGTGACCGCGGCGACGCTCACCTCCATCGACGTGTTCCCCGGGGCCGTCGCCCTCGCGAAGGGGACCACCGCGGCGTTCACCGCGATCGGCACGTTCTCCGACACGAGCACGCTCGACCTCACCGCCTCGGCCCAGTGGACCTCGAGCTCCGGCGCGGTGCTCCTGGCCACCAGCCCGTCGGTCGACGGCGTCGTGGCCACCGCCGCGGCCGAAGGGGCGGCCGTCGTCACGGCCAGCCTCGGCGCGGTCTCCGGCACCGCGTCGGTGACGGTCACCGCGGCGTCGCTCGTCTCCATCGCCGTGGCACCCGCCACCTTGTCGGTGCCGGTGGGCCTGGACGAGGTGCTCACGGCCACCGGGACCTTCTCGGATGGCACGACCCAGGACCTCACCGCGCAGGTCGCCTGGCTGACGTCCGACTCCGCCGTCGTGGCGGCGTCGAACGCTGCCGGCACGGAGGGCGTGGTGACCGCGATCTCCGCCGGGGCCGCGACGGTGACGGCGAGCCTCTTCGGCGTGACCGCGTCCTCGAGCGTGACGGTGGTACCAGCGGTGCTTCAGTCCATCGCGGTGGCCCCGTCTTCCGGCGCCCGCGTACCGGCGGGCTACCAGCTCCCGTTCAAGGCGACGGGCATGTACAGCGACGGCTTCACCTATGACCTCACTGCGAGCGCTGTGTGGTCCAGCTCGGACACCGCCGTCGCCACCGTGACTGCCACCGGCGCCTCCGCCGGCACCGCCACCGGCGTCGCGGCCGGCACGGCCATCATCTCCGTCTCGCTGGACGGGATCTCCGGCTCGGCGCCCCTCACCGTCACCAGCGCCCGACTGGTCTCGATCGCCCTCGCCCCTTCGACCTTCAGCGTCGCGGCCAGAGGGACACAGCAGCTCCAGGCCACCGGCACCTACAGCGATGGCTCGACGCTGGACATCACCCGCCAGTGCGTCTTCAGCTCTTCGTCGAAGGCCATCGCGGTGGTGTCCCGCGCCGGGGTGGTGACCGGGGTGAACGTGGGCACCGCCACCATCACCGCCAAGCGCACCGGCAAGCGGGGACAGTCCGTCGTCACGGTGCAATGACCACGCGCCGGTGGGGTCAGCGCCGCGCGAACGCCCGCGCCGCGTGCGGGTCGCGCCACCGGCGGAACCCGCAATGGAGGCACTCGTCCGAGAACGGGTTCGCCACCCAGAGCGTCCAGTGGAAGTGGTCACCGCAGAACGGGCAACGAAACGAGGCGAACCAGATCGCAGCGCCGATGAGCGCCGTGACCCAGGCCGCGAGGAGGGCGTGCCCTGTCGCGGCGCTGCCGGTGAGCTCCGGCAACGCCTTCGACGACCAGGCCAGGGCCGGCACGGAGGCCACGATCGCGCCGGCGAACAGTCGGCGCCGCGTCCGGTAATCCCGCCATACCGGCGGCAAGCTCGGTGTCATGTGGCGCGAGGATACCCCAGGACCGGCCGGGCGACCGAATGGGGCAGGCCTGCCGCCGCGCGTGCCCATCACTGCCGCGGCTACAGCTGGCTCAGTCCTCCGTCCGCGACGAGCTCGGCGCCGACGAAGAAGGTCGACTCGTCCGAGGCCAGAAACACCGCGGCGTGGGCGATCTCCCGCGGATCTCCGAAGCGCTTGATGGGGACGTCCTGCTGGATGCGGGCCGCGAAGTCCTGCTGCGCCTGCGGCGTGAGACCTACCCGGCCGATGATCGGAGTGCTGATGGGCCCCGGGCTGATCACGTTGACCCGGATGCCGCGGTCCACGAGATCCGCGGAGAGCGTGCGGGCCAGGGATCGAAGGGCAGCCTTGCTTGCCGAGTACACGCTGCTGTTCGGCATCCCGATCATCCCCGCGATCGAGCCGTTGAGGATGACGGACGCCCCACGGGTGAGCAGGGGCAGGGCCTTCTGGATCGCGAAGTAGGTGCCCTTGACGTTGGTGTCGAAGATCCGGTCGTAGTGCTCCTCCGTCGCCTCGGTGATGGGAAGGAACTCGCCGCCGCCGGCGTTCGCGAACAGGACGTCGAGGCGCCCGAGCCGCTGGCGCACCTCGTCCATCACGCGATCGAGGTGCTCGGGGACCGTCACGTCCGCCTGCACCGCGAACACCCGGTCGGGCCCGGCCAGCTCGCCGAGCCGCGCGGCGGCCAGCTGCAGCGTCCTGGGGTCACGCCCCGTGATGACGACGCTCGCTCCGGCCTCCAGGAATTCGATCGCGGTGGCGAGCCCGATGCCGCTGTTGCCTCCGGTGATCAGCGCGGCCTTGCCCACGAGGCGGCCCGAGGCAGAGGTCGACTGGGTGGTGGAAGAGACGACATTCGTGGTGGTCATGGCGAACAGCCAAAGCAAGGAGCGCGCCGGACAGCCCGAGGATGCGCGATCCGCCGCCGGCGGCCTCTTCGTGAAGTGGCTGCAGCCCTCGGTCGAGGTGCGCTCGACGAGGTCCGTTCCCGGTCCGATCAGATCGTTCACCCCCTGAGCACCAGTCGTGCTCGCGCTCGCTCGCGTCTCGCACCGGTCGACGACCGTCACGCCGAGGAGCTGGTCCATGCCGACCAGCTGCAGCGCCAGGCCGCGCTGCAGGCGGCGGGGCGAGGTTCCCTCGGAACGCTGGCGGGGTGCTGGGTGGCTCTTATGATCGAGACGCGAGGGCCTTCGTTGGGGGTACCCGTGGGCGCCGACGAGCGCGACGAGGACCGTACACGATCGGTCGTGCGGCCCGGGGCGGTGACGGCCCTGCTGGAGCAGCTCGCGCGGGCGCCGGCGGAAGGCGACGACTCGCTACCCGCCCTGCGCCCCGGACAGATCGTCGGCCGCTTCGAGGTGGTGCGCGAGCTCGGGCACGGAGGCTTCGGCCGCGTCTACGAGGCGCGCGACCGCGAGCTGGGGCGCAGCGTCGCCTTCAAGCTCCTGCGAAACGGCAGCCTTCCGGACCTCAAGGAGGAGCGCCTCCTCCGGGAGGCGGAGGCCGCGGCGCGCCTGTCGCATCCGAACATCGTGACCCTCCACGACGTGGGACGCGCCGAGGAGGGGTCGTACCTCGTCCTGGAGCTCCTGCGCGGCGTCACGCTCGCCGAGCGGCTGGCGCGCGGTCTCCTCCCGCCGCGGGAGGCGCTTCGCGTCGGGGTCGAGATCGCGAAGGGGCTGGCGCACGCGCACGCGCACGGGGTCACGCACCGCGACCTCAGCCCGCGCAACGTCTTCCTCTGCGACGACGGCCAGGTGAAGGTGCTCGACTTCGGGATGGCGCACGCGTTCGGCCGGCGCAAGCTGGACGGCGGGACGCGCGCGTACATGGCGCCCGAACAGGCGCGTGGAGCGCCGGAGGACGAGCGGACCGATGTCTTCGCGCTGGGCGTGCTCCTCCACGAGATGCTCTCCGGCGAGCTGCCCTTCGCCGACGCCCGGGCGCTCTCGAGCCCGAGCCCAGCGCCCGGGCTGGAGGTGCGCGAGGCGGGGGCGCTCGGTGAGCTCGTCGGCCGGATGCTGGAGAAGGACCCGGTGGCGCGCCCGCGCGACGGAGGGATGGTGCTCGCCGCCCTCGCGGCGTTGACGCCCGAGCTGGAACGCTCGGCTTCCGTCGAGCAGGTCCAGGCGCGGCGACGCTCGTCGGGACGTGCCCCTGGAGACCGGCCGCCTCGCACCGCCACACCGCCGCGGCTGTGGACGCTCCTCGTGGCGGTGGCAATCGTCACCGCGGGGGCGTTCGCCTGGCACCTCCTGCGAAGGGAAGCGCAGGAGATGCCGGCCCTCGGCTCCCCCCCGGGAGCCGTCGCGAAGCAGGAGAGCCCCCCGACGCGGGTCGCCGTCCTGCCGCTGGTGAACCTCTCCGGCGACGAGGCGCAGGAGTACTTCAGCGACGGGATGACGGAGGAGATCACGAGCCGGTTGTCGCGGCTCGCCGGGCTCGCGGTGACGTCCAGGACCAGCGCCACCCATTACAAGGGATCACCGCGCTCCGCGCGCGAGATCGGGGCAGAGCTCGCGGTGACGTACCTGGTCGAGGGGAGCGTGCGAAGGGCGGGAGACCGGATCCGCGTCACGGCGTCACTGGTGCGGACCGCCGACGCCGTCCGGCTCTGGTCCGAGGACCTCGACGCGCGGTTCGACGACGTCTTCTCGGTGCAGGAGCGGATCGCGAGCCGGATCGTCGAGGCGCTCGGAGTGACGCTCTCACCGAGGGAGGAGCGGGCCCTGCGGAGCTGGGGCACGCGCAACGCAGCCGCCTACGACGAGTACCTGAGAGGGATGGCGAAGTTCACCGAAGATCCCGACGTCCGCGCCAACGTGGACGCGGCGACGGCCCACTTCGAGCGGGCGATCGCGATCGATGCGGAGTTCGCGCCGGCCCTGGCCGGGCTGGCCTCCTGCGAGGCGATGATCTACCGGAACTGGGAGAGCCGGCCGGCACGCCTCCAGCGCGCGGAGGCGCTGGCGGGAAAGGCGCTGGCGCTCGATCCGCAGCTGGTCCCGGCGCTCAAGGCGGCGGCCGACGTCCGCGGGTATCGCTTCGACTACGTGGGCGCCGCCGATCAGTTCCGCCGGATCACCGCGCTCACGCCGCGCGACCACGTCGTCTGGGACCAGCTCTGCTGGGCGCTCGGCTACATCGTGCCCCCAGCGCTCGACGAGGCAGAGACGGCCTGCCGGCGCGCCATCGCGCTCGAGCCCAGGTACGGGCCCACCTGGTATCACCAGCTGCGGCTCCACGTCCTGTCCGGCCGCCTCGAGGCCGCGGAGGTCGACCTGGTCGAGCTGGAGCGCCTCTCCGCGGGCACCTTGGGGACGCCCGCTCGCTACTGGCTCGCCATGGGACGCGGTCGCCCAGCCGAGGCCCTGCGGGTGCTGGAGGGGCGCGACACCAACGTCGACCAGGCGTGGCGGACCACGGCGCTCGCCCAGCTCGGGCGCAAGGACCAGGCCTTCGAGGCGCTAGAGGCGGCACTGGCCGGCGGCTACCGCGACGTGGCGGACCTCCGGGCCTCTCGGTGGTACGAGCCGCTGCGGCGCGATCCGCGCTGGGAGGCCGCCCTGGCCCGGCATGGGCTCGCGCCGTGAGCCATGTGCGGTCGCGCCTGGCTGGGTCTGGTCGCGACGTCCCCCCGAGTCACGGTGGCAGTCGGCCCCGCTCCCACCGCCTCAGCTACTGAATCACTCCACTGGACGTGGCCCCGGGGAGTTGTCCGGTCGAGCTCGAGAGCTGATTCATCAGCGCCTGCATGTCCGCTGCCGACACGCCAGACGCGTTCATCGGCGAGCCGATGAACGCGCCCATCGCGGCAGCGAGCGCCGAGGTGCCGGCCGTCGGCTGCATCATGCCGCCCATCATCCCGCCCATGCCTGCCATCGAGATGGTGGTGGACCCCATCATCCCGTTCATCACGCCGTCCGAAGCGTCGTTCATCATGGCGGTGACCATCCCCGAGGACGAGGTCGTCATGCCGATGATCTTCGCGTACTGGGACATGGCCGCCATGGCCATCCCGTAGCTCTTCTGGTCCTGGGTGGCGCCGGTGCCCGAGCCCGCGACGGTCGGGTCCATGGGCATGGTGTGGAGGATGTCACCCACCGAGAAGTATGTGCCCAGCGCCGTGTTGGCCGTCGTCATGTTGGCGGCCGTCATCCCGCCGGTCATGTTCCTCGCCCGCGAGCACGCCATGGAGGTGAGCGGCGTCACCCGGACCTCGCTCACCGTCGCGCCCGTCGCGATGGAAGCCACGCACGCGAGCATCACGTCGCCTGTCATCATGGGCATGGTCGAGCCGGTCGCCTCGTCCAGGTAGGACCCACCCGACATCTGGAGCATGACCGGGCCCGCGTACGTGCCGACCGGAACGCTGAAGTTCCCGGAGGCGTCAGCGGGCGCGCTCCCGAGCTGCGCCCCCATCATGCCGTTCGCGACAGCGTAGGCTGCCACCGTCCCACCGCTGACGGGGCCCTTCACGGCCGTACCCATCATCATGCCGCTCGTCGTGCCACCGCCCGCGCCGGGAAGCTGTCCAGCGGACCCAGCGAGCTGGTTCATGAGCGCCTGCATGTCCGCCGCCGACGCGCCGGACTCGTTCATGGAGGACCCGATGAACGCGCCCATCGCGGTGGCGAGCCCGGTCGTTCCGGCGGAGGACTGCATCATCGCCCCGCCCATCATCCCGCCCCCCATCGAGATGGAGGCCGTCCCCATCCTGCCGTCCATGACGCCGTCCGAGGCGTCGCTTGCCATCGCCGTGATGATGCCCGACGAGCTCGGCATCCCGATGCCGTGCGCGTACTCGGACATGGCCGCCAGCGCCATGCCGTAGTTCTTTGCATCCTGCGTCGCGCCCACCGCCGACGCAGCGACGGTCGGGTTCATCGGAACGACGTGGAGGATGTCACTCACCGAGAAGTAGGCGCCAAGGGCGGTGTTCGCGGCCGCGATGTTCGCATCGGTGATGCCACCGGTCATGTGGTGGACCCGGGCATGCGCCATCGAGGTGAGCGGAGTGATCTGGATTCCGGAGGTGTTTGCGCCCGCCGCCACCGTCGGGATGGCGCACGCCATCACGTCCCCGGCCTGCATGGTCATCGTGGTGCCCGTCGCCTCGTCGGTGTACGTGCCCCCGGTCGCCTGCAACATCATCGGGCCCGTGTAGTTACCGATGGAGATGGTGAAGTTCCCCGTCGAGTCGGTGGTTCCGCCGCCAACCTGCGCGCCCATCGTCCCGTTCGTGATGGCGTAGGCGGCGACATTGGCGCCGCTCACCGGCCCCTCCACGACCTTCCCGCTGACGGTGCCATCGGCCGGAGTCGTCGTGGTCCCACCTCCCCCGCCCCCGCAGGCGAACATGAGGACGGACGAGAGTGCGAGTGCAGCGAGGGCCGCGATCCGGGTCTTCAAGGGAGCCTTTCGGGACGGGAGGGCTGTCCGCCAGAACGTTGCCTGGGGATAACGTCCATCCGGACTCTTTCGATCCCGGCAGGTATCGCAAGGGTTCACGATCACCCAAGCGGAGTGGCAGCTTCGGGTCTTGTGACGACGCCGGTCAGCCGGATTCGGCGACAGCGGACGAGGATCACCATCGACGCGGGGGCCACCCTCGAGCCGGAGGGCTAGCTCTCCGATACCGCGCCAGTGCGTGCCTGCTCCCGATGGCGGAAGCACATTCCAAGGCCTCGATGGCGTCGCAGTGAGCTGCCCTGTCCGTCGTCCCCGCGGTGCGGCGATCGTCTACAATGGCCGTCCGAGCGCACGGCCCGGATCGGCATGGCGACAGGCAAGCTGGACACGGAGGATCGACCAGCGACCGGCGTCGTGCGCCGGCGCGCGGCGCTCCGGCTCCTGGTGACGGGCGCGGCCGCGATGCTCCTCGCCGCCTGGGGCTCCCTGGCGCTCCACCGGCGCCGACGCCAGCGGCCCACGCGGCTCACGCTCCCGATCCCGCCCGCGGAGGGGGTGACCTTTCACGGCGAGGTGATCCTGGTGCACGACGGGACCGGGCTGATCGCGCTCGACGCCCGCTGCCCGCACCTCGGCTGCACGATCAACCGTCACGACGCCGGCGAGCTCGTGTGTCCGTGCCACGGCTCCCGCTTCGACGTCTCGGGGGCCCGGCGCACCGGGCCCGCCACGGCGGGTCTGCAGCGACTCCCTCTCCGCCGCGCGAAGCAGGGCGAGCAGGTGGACGTTGAGCTCCCCGGGTAGCCCCGACCACCGGGTGGTGCGCCTGTTCGACGCCTGGAACCGGCGGCTCCCGTCGGGCGGTCAGCTCGCGCTCGCGGCGCTCGTCATCGGGGTCCTCACGGGCGTCGCGCTTTCGGCCGGGTACGACGTCGGGGCGGCGCAGCGCTCGCTGGGGCTCGTCGAGCTGACGAGCCGGTGGGGTCGCCTGCTGCGCTCGGTGCACGCGTGGAGCGGGCACGCCCTGCTGCTCCTCACGCTGGCGCACACGGTGGAGCACCTGGCCCTCCGCTCCGAGAGGCGCGTGCCACCCTGGCGCTGGGTCCGCATCGTGCTCCTCGGCCCCGTGCTGGTCGGGTTGCTGCTGTCGGGCTTCATCCTGAAAGGCGACGCGGAGGCGGAGATGGCGCGCCACGTCGTGGCGGGCCTGCTCGACCGGCTCCCGTGGGGGTCGGCGGCGACGGCGGCGCTGACGGGCACCGGCGTCGAGCTCCAGCTGGTGTACGTGCACCACGCGGCGACGCTCACGGTCGCGGCGGCGTGGATGGCGGTCGAGCATGGCCGCCGCGTCTGGCCGTCGAACGCCGCGCTGATCGGCGTCCTGGTGGCCGTCGTGATCGGCGGTCTCCTGCACGCGCCCGCGCTCCACGACGGCGTCGACCCGGTCGTGAAGGGGCCGTGGTTCCTCGTCGCCGCCCAGGAGCTGCTGCACTGGACCTCGCGCCCGGGCTGGCTGTGGGTCGGTGCGGCGCTGCCGCTGGCGGCGCTCGCCCTGCTCCCGCACGTCGGTCCCCGGCGGCGCGACGCCCTGGTGCGGCTCCTGGCCGCCGGCCTGGTCGCTTACGCGTTCGTCGGCGCCTTCGCGCAGCTGTTCCGCGGGCCGGGCTGGCTGTACCGGCCGCCCTGGGCGGAACGCCCGGCGAGCCGCGCGGCCGGCGCGCTCCTCCATCCGCTGACCTGGGAGCGGCACGACGAGTCCAAGGTCGCCTTCCTCCGCGGCCGCGTCGAGGGCTGCCTCGCCTGCCACGACGAGGTCACCGGCATCGAGCCGGCCCACGCGGCGCAGGTGGCGGGCTGCTCCGGGTGCCACCTCGGCGATCCGCAGGCCCCCGGGGCCACCGCGGCGCATCGCGGCATGGTGCGCGTGCCCGGCAACCTCGACACCGCCCCGCTCACCTGCGGTCAGCCGGGCTGTCACGACGGCGCGGTCAATCGGGTCCGCGGATCGCTGATGGCGAACGTCCGGGGCATGATCGCGGTCGATCGCTGGGCGCTCGGCGAGCAGCAGAGCCCCGACGGCGTCGCCGGGGTGGCGGACCTCGGCTCGAGCCCCGCCGACACGCACCTCCGCCAGATGTGCGTCGGCTGTCACCTCGGCCGGACCAAGGAGCAGCCGGCGCCCGTCGGCGAGTCGTCTCGCGGCGGGGGGTGCCTCGCCTGCCACCTCGGCGAGCCGGAGCGCCGCGACGACGGGCGGTCGAGCTTCCGGCGCTTCGCGCACCCTCGGCTCTCGGTGCAGGTCGCCGACACCAGCTGCTTCGGGTGCCACGCCCGCTCGGCCCGGATCTCGCTCGCCTACGCCGGCTGGTCGGAGGCGAGCCCCGGCGAGGACGCCGGGGCGACGGCCGCGGTGGGATCGCGGCTCCGGGACGGTCGCACCGCCTGGCGCAGGACCGCCGACGTCCATCACGAGCAGGGGATGGCCTGCGTCGACTGCCACACGGCGCGCGAGACGATGGGGACGGCCAGCTCCACCTGCACGAGGAGCAGGCGACGCGCGTCCGCTGCACGACGTGCCATCGCGTGGCGCGGGGCCGGGGCGTCGATCACGCGCAGCTCGATCCGGCGGTCCAGGCGACGATCCGCTCGCGCTTCGGCGAGTCGCACGCGGCGCGCTACCTCGTGGAGGACCGCACCGGCGAGCCGCTCACGAACGCGTGGGAGCTGCCGGACGGGCGGGTCGCGCTCCGCGGAAAGCTCACCGGCCGCCGGCACCTCGCCACGCCCCCCGCCGCGGCGTGCACGGAGATCGCCGGCCACCGGCGGCTCTCCTGCCAGTCGTGCCACTCCGCGTGGGTGACGACCTGCTCGTCGTGCCACACCCAGTGGGACAGCCGTGCGGAGCGGATCGATCCCCTGACGCGGCGGCGGGAGCCAGGCGCCTGGGTCGAGTACGACGCGCCGCCGCGCGCCGGCACGCCGGCCCTGGGCGAGTTCTCGAGGGAGGGTGTCACGCGCATCGAGCCGGTCGTGCCGGGGATGATCATGACGGTCAACGGCCCGACGGTGGCCGTCCCGTCCCCTTTGCCGGACACCGCCGGATTGCTGGCGCGGCCCGAGACGCGGTTCGTGCGGGCCTACGCGCTCGCGGTGCCGCACACCACCACGCGGGCGGGCCGCTCCTGCGCGTCCTGCCACGGCGACCCGTTCGCGCTCGGGTACGGTCGCGGCCGGCTCACGCTCGCGCGCGTCGACGGAGGGTGGACGTGGCGCTTCGAGCCCGAGCAGGAGGCGTCGCCGGTCGACGGGCTCCCGCTGGACGCCTGGATCCCGTTCCTCTCCGACGGGCCGGCCAGCGCCACGCGCGCGGCGCTCGCCCCGCTCGACCGGTCGGCGCAGCTGCGCACCCTCGCGGTCGGGGCCTGCCTCCGGTGCCACGATCCCGCCGAGCCGCGCTGGCGGGACCTCTACCTGCGCTTCCGCGAGAGCCTCGGCCGCGCGACCGCGCGCTGCGAGGTGCCGCCCTACCCGACTCTCCCCTGACGACCGAGCGGCCCCCGGGCTCGCCCGGGGCCGCTCGGGGCCGCGGCGCGGAGAGGGTCAGCGCGACAGGTCGACGTTCCCCTTCCCGTCCACGTCGACGTTCGCGTTCACGAAGGCGACGTGCTCGTATCCCCGGTCCTTGAGCACGTGATACGCCATCTCCGCGCGGACGCCGGTCGCGCAGTGCGTCACGATGCGCCTGTCCTTGGGGAGCTCGCCGAGCCGCTTCTCGATGTCCTGCTCCGGGATGTTCCTGGCGCCGGGGATCATCCCCTCCTTCACCTCGTCCTCGCCCCGGACGTCGAGGACCATCGTGTCGGCGGGGATCGATCGCGCGATGGAGGTGAACTCCTCCCACGGGATCTCCCCCGGCTTCGGCTTCGGCGCCCACGCCACCGCCTTCGCCATGGGCCCCTTCGCGACGGCGTAGCGCGCCTGCTTCCAGGCTCGGAACCCGCCCTCGAGCACCTTCACGTCGCCGTACCCGGCGGCGATGAGCTGCTGCGCCACGCGCCCGGCCGCCGCTCCCTTCCCGTCGTCGTAGACCGCGATCGCCGGCCTCTGGCGGGCGGCGGGCATCTCCAGCGCGACCAGGGCGGGCTTCGAGATCGCCGCCGGCGCGAGCACCGCTCCCCGGATGTGGCCCCTGGCGGCATCCTTCGCGACGCGCGCGTCGAGGAGGACGATGGGCTGCTCCTGGGCGAGCCAGGCCTCCTCCAGGAACTGCGCCGTCAGCGTGCCCGGGTGGGCGCCGCTCCAGCCCGGCATGCCCTCGTAGTAGACCTTGACGTTCGTGTAGCCGAGCGCCTTCGCCCGCTCGGCCGACCTCGCGCTCATCGAGCAGGTGGGGCCGGTGCCGTAGAAGACGAGCAGCCTGCCCTTGTCTCGCGGTAGCCGGTCGCCGAGCTGGTCGAACGACGGGAAGGGCAGGCTCTTCGCGGTCGGGATGAACCCCTCCTGGAACCGCGACGCCGGACGGGAGTCGATCAGCGCGTAGCCGCCCTTCTCCGGACCGGCGGCCACCAGCCTCTCGAGCTCCGGGGTCTGGATGATCATCTCCGCCGGGACCATCATCGGCGGCATCAGGCTGATCCGCGTGGCGTGCTTGACGCCGCCCCGCTCGACGAAGGCGACGCGCACCTCGTGTGCCTTCGTCACCTTCCTCAGGAGCTCGGGCTTCTCGCTCGTCGTCCCCTGCACGAGCTCCAGCGACTGCGGGTCGAACCGGATCACCTCGACCGCGTCGTCGACCCGGATCTGGATCGACGTCGACTTGAACGCGACCGCGTCGAAGGTGCCCCGGACGCTCCCGCTCTCGGCCAGGTGGCAGCTCGTGCACACCTTCGCGATGACCGGCACCTCTCCTGCGAGCGCGAGCGGCGCGTGCGCCACCGCCGCCACGGCCAGCAACCTCGTCAAATCACGCATGGTTCACCCGGCTCGCCTGGTTCAGCAGCCCTCGTACTTGATGGGCGTCCGCTTGAGCTCGCCCTTCACCGGCTTCTTGTCCGCGTCCTTCTTCGAAGGGTCGCCCTTTCCGGCGGCCTTCTCCTTGTCGGCTTTCTCCTTGTCGGCCTTCTTCGTCTCGGCCTTCTTCTCGGACGCGGGCGGCTTCGCCTCGGTCGCGGGCTCAACCGCGATGGCAGGCGCGGCCAGCAGCGCGACGAGCGCGGCGAGGATGATGCGTCTCGGCAGCGGCATGGGTTTCTCCCTCGTGACCGGCGAACGTTCCGGGGCGGCGACGCCGGGGATCGCCGCCCGCATCGGCTACCTCACAGCTGTCCCGCGGCGACGAAGATCCAACGCAGCGCGAATCCTCCCACCATCACGAGCGCCGGCGCTGCGGCCCCGCACCGCAGGCGCAGGCGTGCCTCGAGGGCGTTGACCAGGAGGGGCGCCAGCAGCCCGGCGACCACCACCAGGCCGAGGAACTCCGCCGCGTACCTGCCGCCGACGAGGAGGTGCACCGCCTGCTTCCCCTCGGCGCCGCCGGTGGCGAGGCCGATCAGCAGCAGCGCCAGCACCGCCAGCTCGACGCCGATGGCGACCTCGTCCCAGCGCGCCAGGAGGTGACGCTCCCGCTCGGCCACCCGGAACGTCATCAGGAACGCCGCCCCCGTCGAGAAGCCCGAGACGAGGAACAGCGGGCCCAGCAGCGCGGAGCCCCAAAGTGCCCGCGCCCCCAGCGTGGAGAGCAGGATCCCCGTGTAGAGCCCGAGGCCGACGCCGACGAAGAGGTGCGTCCAGCACAGGCGCGCTAGGTGGCGCTGCCCGAAGGCCCGGACCGATCGCGCCAGCCCGCCCAGCCTGGCGCGCTCGAGGTATGCCATCGCCCGCTCCGCGTCGGCGTCGTCGAGCCCCGCGATCGCGAGCGCCAGCGTGACCGGATAGACGAGCAGCAGGATCCAGGCGCCCCAGGACATCGGAGAGGTCCACCGGAACGCCAGGTAGAAGCGCCAGACGTGGAGCTTGGCGGTGAGGTCCAGGAAGAGCGCGCCCATCCCGACCGACACCAGTACCGGCGCGGCGAAGGCGAGCCGGCGCAGCGTCGTCGATCGCTCCGGGTGCCTGAGGGCCAGGACGGAGGTGAGGATCATCAGGCCGGCGGCCATCCCTCCCAGGAACAGGTAGAGCGGGATCTCCCAGCCCCAGATGTGGAGCTGCGGATCGATGAGGTGGCTGTGACGCGCGACGTCGATCTCGGTCATCGAATCCTCCGGTGCACGGCGCGCCGTCAGGTCAGGAAGAAGACGTACGGCTCGGTACCCGCCTCCGGCCGGAGGACGGCGTGCCTGCGGCTGCGCCGCAGCTCCGACACGGCGCTGGCCGGGTCACCGAGGTCACCGAAGGTGAGGGAGCGCGTCGGGCACGTCTCGACGCAGGCCGGCTGCTTCCCGGCCTGGACCCGGTGCAGGCAGAACGTGCACTTGTCCACGTGGCCCGCCGGGTGGACGTAGCGGGCGCCGTACGGGCACGCGGCGATGCAGGCCTTGCAGCCCGCGCACCGCTTCCTCGCGACGGCCACCACGCCGCCGGCCGCCAGGTGGCTCGCGCCGGTCGGGCAGGCGTCGACGCACGGCGGGTCGCCGCAGTGGTTGCACCGCTCGGAGCGGATCTGCATGGAGAGGTGGGGAAAGGCGCCGTGCACCTCCTGCACGATCCAGTCGCGGAACCCACCCTCCGGAAGCGCGTTCTCGGTCTTGCATGCGATCACGCAGGCGTTGCACCCGACGCACCGCGCGGTGTCCACGGCCATGGCGTAGCGCGCCTTCATGCCACCCTCCCTGCGCGCTCGATCTGGATGAAGTTCACGTTCATGCCCGTCCCGCCCATGATCGGGTCGACCTTGTAGCGGGTGATGAGCTCGCTGTCGGACGCGCCGCGGCCGAAGGCATATCGCAGCCGTTTCGCGCCCTGGCCCCAGCCGTGCACCAGGTAGACGCAGTCGCCGCGGATGCGCTCGGTCACCTTCGCGCGGACCGGCCCGGACCGGGCGCCGTCCTGGTTCACGAGGAAGACGCGCTCGCCGTCGCGGAGCGGACCGTCGAAGCCGGGCAACGCCCGCGCCGCGGTCGCGTTCACCCACACCTCGTTCTCCGGGTACGGCTCGGCCAGCAGCCGGTTGTTCACGGTCCGTCCGAAGGTGTGCGTGGGCGCCCGGCCCATCAGGAGCCGGAACTGGCCCGGTGGCGGCTCCTCCGGCGGCTGGAACTGTGGGAGCGGGTCGAACCCGAGCTTCGCCAGCGCCTCGCTCCGCAGCTCGATCTTCCCGGACTGGGTCGCGAACGCGATCGAGAGCCCCTCCTCCTCGCAGGTCGGGACGGGCTGGCCCAGGATGACGCCGCGCGCCCTGGCCCGCTCGACGTCGTGACCGCCGGCCGCGAGCCGCGCGTCGACGTACTCGCGCGCGTCCGTCCACGGGAAGTAATCGTCCAGGCCCACCCGCCGCCCCAGCTCCTTCGCGATCCACCAGCCCGGCTTCGAGTCGTGGAGGGGCGGCACCACCTCCTGGCGGATCGTCAGGAACGGCACCTTGTAGGAGGGCGCGGCGAGGTCGTCGTCGCGCTCGAGGTAGGTCGCCTCCGGCAGGACGACGTCGCTCCACCCGCAGATCTCGGCCGGCAGCACGTCGATCGAGACG
Organism: uncultured delta proteobacterium; assembly: GCA_963733485.1. Lineage (GTDB taxonomy): Bacteria > Myxococcota > Myxococcia > Myxococcales > Anaeromyxobacteraceae > Anaeromyxobacter. Next base: position 230,525 of record CAVTDL010000006.1, read on the forward strand.
AGCAGGTCGAGGTTCTGGATCGCCTGGATCGTCTGCGGCCGGCTGGGGAGCGCCTGCATGAGGTTGCAGCCGTAGACGAGCCACGCCTTGAGGTCGTACAGCGCCTGGCCAGGAACGGTGGCGTCGCACAGCCCGGAGGCGATCAGCTCGCCCGCGATCGGATACCCACCGGTCCTGGGCTTGTCGACGGGGGCCCGCTCGGCGCCGGGGAAGGGCTTGGCCACCTTGTAAGCGGGCACGCTCATCTTGGAGGGCGTGAGGTACCCGCCGCGACGGCCCCAGCTCCCGAGCAGCGCGGCCAGGATGGCCATGGCGCGGGCGCGCTGCGTGTCGTCGCCGTACCAGGTCGTGTGGCGTCCAGGGTGGATCAGCGAGGCGGGGCGGGCCGAGGCGATGAGGCGCGCCGAGGCGCGGATGAGGTCCGGGCGGATGCCGGTGATCGGGTGCGCCCACTCCGGCGTCCTCTCCGCGACGTGCGCCCGGAGCTCGTCGAGGCCGGTCGCGTGGGCGCGGACGTACTCCTCGTCAAACTGCCGCTCCTCCAGGAGGACGTTGATCCACGCCAGCAGGAGCGCGACGTCGGTGCCGGGCTTGATGGGCAGCCAGTAGCGCGCCTTGCTGGCGGCGACGGAGAACCGGGGGTCGACGACCACCAGCTGGGCGCCGCGGCCCACGGCCTCGGCAAGCTCCTGCACCTGGGTGTTGTGCATGTTCTCGCCCAGGTGGCTGCCGATGAGCGTGATGACGCGCGCGTTCGCGAGGTCGATCGGCTCGGGGGAGCCCAGCGGCGTGCCAAACGTGAGCAGGTACCCGGCCTCGCGCGGACCGCGGCACTGCGCGTACGACGGCGCGCCCACGTTCGGCGACCCCCAGGCCTTCATGAAGTGCTTGAACCACGAGCCCCCGGAGCCGTGCGTGAACAGCGCCACGGCCTCCGGCCCGTGCCTCCGCTTCACCTCCAGGAGGCCCTCCCCGACGCGGTTGAACGCCGCGTCCCAGCTGACCTCCTCGAAGACGTCCTCGCCGCGCTTCTCGCGCCGCAGCAGCGGGCGCCGGAGCCGGTCGGGATCGTAGAGCAGCCCGGTGGCCCCTGCGCCGCGGGGACAGAGCATGCCGCGCGAGAGCGGATGATCGGGGTTGCCGACCACCTTCGTCACGCGCCCGTCCTTGACGTGCGCGAGGACCCCGCAACCCCAGAAGCACAGCTCGCAGTAGGTGGCGACGGTGCGCTCGCCGTCGGTCCCGGGGTCCTCGACGCGATTCGCGTCGAGCCCCCACCAGCGGCTGGTCAGGCCGGACGCGACGAGCGCGCCGCCGATCGTCGCGCCCCCGATCTGGATGAACCGCCGTCGGCTGAGGGCCATGTCGCGCTCCGCTGCGAGCCCGTCGCGTCGCAGGAGTCGATGGGGGCTCGCCGTCGGCCGCGTCCCGCGTGCCTCCCGGTCGAGGGCGCGTCGGACTGATCGCAGCGGACGGGTCGTTGCATCACGGCGGGGTAATGCGGACCGCGTGCCGTTCCGGATCCTGCGTAAATTCGTGCACTTCCAGGCCACGGGGTTCGGCCCGCGCGACGAACCGTTTCAAAACGTTGCTACATGATGCTCCGGGGATGACACGAGCCGCGTCGTCTGGGCCCCGGCCATGATCACCGCGCCGCAGCAGCTGCCTGGACGGCGGCTTCGACGAGAGGACGCGGGGGCACGCCCGCGAAACCATAGAGCCGTCAACCGAGCCCGACACCAGCGGGTGGACGCGGCTCGATGTCCACGCCATCCACGAGCACCGTCGGCGAGCCTCGAAAGCCGAGGCGCTCCGCATCCCCCACGGTCCGCACATCGACGATCTCGACCCGTGCGTCTGGCGCGAGCCGACCGAGGACGTCCCGGACGAGCGCGACGGTCTGCTGCCCGTGACCACAGCCGGGGCTCATCTGGACGTGGACGGAGATGGCCATCAGGAGCCCCGCGTCTGCTTCCAGCTCTCGAACCGCCGCAGCAGCTCCTGCTCGAGGTCCGGAGGCATCTCCGGCGGAGGGAGCATGCCGAGCGCGGCCGCGGTCACCTTCACCTGGCGGACGTACCGCCGGCAGTTCCGGCACATGCCGATGTGCATCCGGAACCGGATCCGATCCATGAAGGAGAGGTTGCCCTCCGCATAGTCGGTGACCAGGCCCGTGATCTCCTTGCACGTCAGCATCAGCGTCCGCCTCGCATGTGTGCCTCGAGTGCCTGCCGGACGCGCGTCCGCGCGCGATGAAGGAGCACCCTCTGGTTGGTCACGGTCAGATCCAGAAGATTACAGATCTCCTCCGTCCCGAGGCCCTCCTCGTCGCGGAGGACGAGGACGGCGCGCTGCGACGACGGGAGCCCCTGGACCGCTGCGTTCATCACCGCGCGAGTCTCGGCCGCGAGCGCCAGCCGTTCCGGGGTCTCGTCCGTCCAACCCACCGGAGGGTCGCGCCACATCCCGGCGGCGTCGAACCGCTCGGGATCGAGGGCCTGCTCGTCGCCCTCCGTCTCGGTCAGTGCCGAGAACGGGACGCTTCGTCCCTCCCTGGTGGCCCGGGTCCGCGCCTGGTTCGCGAGGATCCGGTAAAGCCAGGTCTTGAACGAGGCGCGGCCCTCGAAGCCGTCGAGACCTTCGAGGACCGCCATCCAGGTGTCCTGAACGACCTCCTCCGCCACGGAGTCCTCATGGACGAACACACGCGCGAAGCGGAGCAGCGCCCCGCCGTGCTGCCGAACAAGTCCGGCGAACGCTGAGCGGTCGCCGGCGCGGAGGCGCCGGACGAGCTCGGAGTCATCGAGCCCCGCTGCGTGCCCTTCGGCGGCGCCGCCGGTCATCGTCGCGCTCCTCATCCGAGGCGCCCGATGTTGTCCGCTTTCGCGAAGGAGCACCACGAGAAATGGCTCAGCACGGCGATCACCTGGTCCCCGTCGTGGTCCAGCCGCCGCACGCCATTCCGCTCAGTCCGACGAGCCCCGCGGAAATTACGGAGCGGGGACAGGAAACCAACCGGGCTGGTTCGGAAGCCTCGAACGTAATCTCACGCCTCCTTCGAAGACGGATCGTCAGAGGCGCCTGACGCGGGATTCACCCGCAGGCTCGCCTCTCGGGAGGTTCACATGTCTCGACTGAACTGGACGCACGCGATCGTCGGCGGGCTCGTCGCCACCGCGGTGATGACCGTGCTCATGCTGGCAGCTCCGAGGATGGGCCTCCCGCCGATGAACATCGGCGCGATGCTCGGCTCGGTCATGGGAGGAAGTCTCGTCCTGGGCTGGATGGCGCACTTCATGATCGGGACCATCCTCGCCGTCGTCTACGCGGCATTCCTCGCGACGCGGCTCCCAGGTGCTGGCTTCGTCCGAGGAGCTCTGTACGCGCTCCTCCCCTGGTTGATGGCCGAGCTCGTCGTCATGCCGATGATGGGCGCTGGATTCTTCGGCGGCTCGTTCGGCGCGGCGTTCGGCAGCCTCATGGGCCACCTCGTCTACGGCGCGGTCCTGGGCGGCATCTACGGCACCGAGCCACGGATCAAGGCACACCACGTGCCGGTGCATGCGTGACGAGCGATCGCTCACGGCCGAGGTAGGCAAGGAGCGACGAAGCGGGGACAGGAGGCACGAGATGGCGCGAGCCCGTGATCGGAGCCCGTCCACCGCGAGGCACCTGGAGCGGCCCTACGGGAAGTCGATCTGGAACAGGTACTCCGTGATCGCCTCCACGTAGTCGTTCGCCACGCGGGCGTAGACCGTCGTGTCCGCCGGGATGGTGTAGTCGAGCGCGGAGCACCAGCTGTCGTTGCTCGCGTTGTCGTTGAACGCGAGGACCGTCCCGTCCGCAGCCTCGACGTACAGGTCCGTGCCGCCGCCCCGGCACAGGCCAATCCCGCCCACGAAGGTCTCGAGGTGCACGGTCACCGGTGCGGCCGTCGCGTTCCGGAGCGCGAAGTAGTCCCGGTCCACGGTGGTGTCGAGCGGGGCGCGGATCCAGGTGTCGGCCGTGAAGGGCCCGTCTGCCGAGTTGATGAAGTTGTTCTGCTCGGTCTCCGCCGTCGTGACGATGCTCGTCGTTCGGAGCAGGTACGTGCCGGTGCCCGGGTAATACGCGATCACCTTCACGTAGTAGGTGCCGGCCTCGAGGTTCCAGGTGTCATCCGGGCAGGTGTGGGGCCACCCGGAGACGCCGAGCGAGGTTTGGGAAGCGCTGTAGAGGGTGATCTCGGTGCCCGGGCTCTCGCACGCGGTCCCGGACGAGTCGAACGTCTGGATCCGCACGGTGCGCCCGCCGGCCGGGACGACGAAGGAGAAGTAGTCGTCCCCGAACGCCGAGGTCCGCGTCTCCGTCACTTGGGTGTCGAGCGCGATCGTCGCTGCGGTGGCGAAGGACCCGTTCGGCGGCGTCGGATCCCCGCCCCCGCCCCCGCCCCCGCCGCCGCCGCCGGGATCTGCCGGGGTGGGCACCTCGGGATCGCCGCACGCGGCCAGCGCGACGCAGGCGAAGAGGACGATGGTTCGGCGCATGCTCCCTCCTGTTGGCTTCCGGACGGAACCCTGTTCACCGGTCGTCCGAGCCGGCATCCTACCGCGCCTGCGGCGCAGATCGCGCTCGGAGGGCTCGAGCCGACTGGACGTGAAGACCGCACCCCGCATGTGCGTTCACGTGCGCGCTGCGGCGAGGTTCCCGCACGGGCGCCGCCGGCGTGGGACGCCCCCCCCATGGCGCGGACGACGCGCGAGTCTCGTACCATCGCGACGTGAAGGTCCATCTCCACCTCAAGTTCCGCACGCGCATCCTGCTCGCGCTGATCCTGGTCGGCGTCGCGCCCCTCGTCCTGGCGAGCGCGCTCGCGTACCGCGCGAACCGCGACGAGGTGCTCGGCGCGGTCGGGCGCGCACAGGCGCAGTCGGCCCAGGATCTGGCCCGCGAGTGCGAGCAGTTCGTGCTGGGCGCGGTCGACCACCTGAGCGCGTCGGCGGGCTACCTGCCGCTCGCGCAGCTCGAGCCGGACCAGGTCCGCGACGTGCTGGGGATCCCCTTCCGGCAGCTGCGCTGGGTGAACGCCCTGGTGCTCCTCTCCGAGCGCGGGACGGCGGTCGGCTCCCCGCTGTTCGAGCCGGTCCCCACCGAGGGCGGCGCGCCGCCGTCGCAGCGGGAGGCCGTCGCCGCCGAGGACCTGGATGCCTTCTCCGGCAGCATCCCGCTCGCGACCGCGCTCGCCTCCGACGTGGCCATCGGCCAGCCGTACCGGGGGCCTCGGTCCGGCGTTCCCCGGATCGCCGTGGCCGTCCGCGTCGAGGGCCCGCGGCGGCGCGTCCTCGCGGCGGAGCTCTCGCTCAGGGACCTCACCGCGCGCCTCGAGGAGATCGCCTCGGGGGGAGACGCTGCGTTCCTCGTCGACGCGCGCGGCACGATCGTGGCGCCCGGCGCGCCCGGCGCGGCCCTCACGGGCGACGAGCGGGCGCTCGCGGAGCGCGGTCTCGCCAGCCTGCAGCCCTCGGTGCGCAGCGTCGTACGAGGGGACGGAGCGCGGTGGCTCGCCGCGTTCGCGCCCGTCGGGACGGTGGGGTGGGGCGTCATCCTGGCGCGGCCGGAGCGCGTCGCCCTCCATGCGGTCGAGCGGGCGCGCGCCTACACCCTGTTCTGGGCCGGCGTGGCGCTCGCCCTCGCCGTCGGCCTGGCATACCTGCTCGCGCGCGACCTGACCGTGCCGATCCGGATGCTCTCCGACGCGGCGCACGCGCTGAGGGCCGGCCGTCAACACACGCCGATGCCGGCGCCGCGGCGCGACGAGCTCGGCGAGTTCGCGCTGGCGTTCGACCACATGGCGCGCGAGGTCACGCGGCGCGACGAGGAGATCCGCTCCTGGAACGCCGAGCTGGAGCGGCGCGTGGAGGAGCGGACGGCCGCCCTGAAGGCCGCCCAGGACCAGGTCCTCCGTGCACGGCGGCTGGCCGCGGTCGGCTCGCTCGCGGCCGGCATCTCCCACGAGATCAACAACCCGCTCACGGCGGTCATCGGGCTCGTCTCCCTCGTGCGCAAGAACGTCGGCGCGGGGACCCGCGACGGAGACCTGCTCGGATCCGCGCTCGAGCAGGCGACCCGCGTCGCCCGGGTGGTGGAGCACCTGCGCGAGATCTTCGGAGCGGCAGCGGGAGTGCGCGGGCGTGCGATTCGCCCTGGCCGTGCCGGTACGGTCGGCGCTGGAGGCGCACGCGCCGGAGTTCGGGCGGCGCCACATCTCCGTCGAGTCGAAGTTCGAGCCCGGCGTGCCGGACATCCAGGGGGATCCGGTCCAGATGCAGCAGCTGGTGGATCACCTCGTCGCCAACGCACTCGAGGCGACCCCCGAGGGCGGCTCGGTCCGCGTCCACGTCTCGGCGGTGGACGGACAGGCGGTGCGCCTCTCGGTGACGGACACGGGCACGGGCATCCCTGCCGCCGTCCGAGAGCGCATCTTCGACCCCTTCTTCACGAGCAAGACGCGTGGCTCGCTCGGGCTCGGCCTCACCCTGTCGAACACGATCGTGGACGCGCACAGCGGGAAGCTCCTCGTGGAGAGCAGCGAGGGGATGGGCAGCACCTTCACCGTGCTCCTGCCGGCCGCGGCCGCGCGGGTGCACCTCGAGTGAGGCTGCACCATGGGAAACGCGAGCCACCGAGGGGATCTGGGACGCGCGGTCGCGGAGCCGCGCGCTGCCGAGCCGGGGCACGCGCGCGCGGGGCGCCGCGGTCTGCGGGCCGTGGCGGCGCTCGGGGGGTTGGCGCTGATCGCATCGGGAGTGGTGGTGGGATGGGCGTCGTTCCACGGCTGGGTCCGGGCCCAGGCACCGGCCATGAACGCGACCGTCTCGACCAGCCAGCCCATCACTGCGTGGGTGGTGGAGGTCGAGGGCGTCCTCGAGCGCAGGGTCGGGGAGAGCGGGTGGGCAGCCGTCGCCCCGGGCGACCGGCTGCAGGCCGAGGACGCCATCCGGACGCCCGCCGGCGGGCACGCGGTGCTCGCGATCGGCGACGCGTCCCGCATCGACGTGACGGAGCGCACCGAACTCTCCGTCCGCGAGATCACCTCGGCCGTGCAGCGCCTGCGGCTGGCGCGCGGCCGGATCACGCTCGATCACCAGGCGGACGGGGCGCGCGTGCTGGTGGTCGAGAGCGAGCGCGGCGACGCGGTCGCCCGGACGAACGGCGCACGCTTCAGCATCCTCTCCACCGGCGCCGCGCTCTCGGTCGCCACGGAGTCGGGCGTCGTCCGGCTCGAGTCCGGCGGCGCGAAGGTGGACGTCGCGGCCGGGCAGCAGTCGATCGCGGTGCGTGGCGCGCCTCCGTCGCGCGTCGCGCCGATCCCGGTGGAGGTCCTGCTCCGGGTCGGCGCCGCGGCCGCCCCGCGGGATCCTCGGCTCTGCGCCGTGGTCCAGGGGAGGGTCGAGGCAGGCTCCGAGGTGCTCGTCGATGGCAGGCCCGTGGAGGTGGGACCCGACGGCCGCTTCGAGGCGCGGGTGCCACGCGCGAGCGGCAAGCAGCACGCGCGCGTCGTCACCCGAGACGTGACCGGGCGCACCGTGCAGCGGACGGTCCCGTGCATGGCGCCGCCCGGGGCCGAGGTGACCGACTTCGCCGTGAGGTGGCACGATGGGGCCAGGGCCAGAGCTGCGCGCTAGCGCCTGGGTGGCGGCCGCGGTCGTCGCGATCGTTTGCGCCGGCGCGGCGCCCGCGCGCGCCGCTCCGTCGCCGCTCGTGATCCGGGCCGAGCCGGGGCGGCTCCTCCTCGGCACGGATCGGGCCGCGCTCCTCGTCGTCGAGGGGGCGACCGAGCCGCCGTCCTTCACCAGCAGCGTCGGAGAGGTCCAGGGCGTCCGAGCCGTCGCCGCAGGCCGGTTCGAGGCCCAGTTCCTCCCGCCACGCGAGGGGTGGCCGCAGGTCGCGATCGTGACCGCGAGAGCCGGGGATCGCTTCGCCTGGACGTCGCTGCAGCTCCACGGCCGCGGGATCGCCGTCGCGCACACGAAGCCATGGGCGTCGATCCGGGTCACCATCGCGGGGGACGAGTTCGGACCGGCCCGCGCCGACCAGCACGGCGACGCGCACGTGCCGGTGATCGTCCCGCCCGGCGTCCGCTTCGCCTACCACGGGGAGAAGCCGCTCGACCTGCGCGTCCCTCCCGCGCTGCACGTCGACGTGGTGCCGGAGCGCACGTCGATCCGCGCCGATCGCGAGGAGGTCGTCCCGCTGCGGATCCTGACGGTCTCGCCGGATGGCTCGCCGCGGGGACGAGCCCCGCTCGAGCTCTCCGTCACCGCCGGCGAGGTGGATCGCCCGGAGGAGCTCGCGCCAGGCGAGTACGTGTCGCGCTGCCGGCTCGCGCCCGGGCCCGCGGGAGAGGTGCGCATCACGGCGCGACTCTCGGACGAGGGGCCCTCTCGCACCGTCGCGATCCGGCGCGCGGCGGGACCGGTGGCTCACGTGCAGGTCGAGCCGGACCCGGCCGTGTCGGTGGCGGGCAGGGAGCGTCCCATCGCGCTGCGGATCCGGGTGAGCGACGCAGCGGGGAACCCGCTCGACGCGGCCCCCATCCTCGCGTCGTCCTTCGGCTCTGTGTCGCCCGTCGAGGCACGCGGCCCGGGGCTGTACGAGGCCGCGCTCGTCGTCCCGCAACAGCGCGGCCGGACGGTCGCGGCGAGCGTCACCGCGCGCGTGGGGGACGCCACCGGGGCCGCGTCCATCGAGCTCGCCGCCGGGCCGGCGGCGCGCCTCGTGGTGGACGGCGCCGGCGAAGGGATGGTCGCCGACGGGACGCGGGAGGCGGTCTTCCACGTGGCGCTCCTCGATCGCTTCGGCAACGAGGTCGCCGCGGAGCCCACCGTCGCGCTCGCGTCCGGAAACGGTGCGGTCCGGTCCGCTCCGGATGCGACGGGTGGGAGGGTGATCCACTACCGCCCGCGCCGTGCCCGCGAGGACCAGGTCCACGTGCTGGCGTTCCGGGGGGGAGGCCTGGAGACCGAGGCGCACCTTCCGATCGCCGCGCCGTTCCGGCGGATGGAGGTGGCTCCGAAGCTCGGGTATGCGCTCTCCGCGGGTGGGTTGCGCTCGCCGGTCGCCGCGGCCGAGGGGGCGTTCTGGCCAGAGCGGCTCGGGGGCAGGGCGGGCGTGCTCCTCGAGGTGGGCACGTTCGTGTTCGATCGGACGGAGACGGTCGCGGCGGGGGCGGGGACGCTCGACGTCAACGCGAACGCGCGGTACGTGCCCGTCCTTCTCTCCGGGGCGTGGCGTTCGCTGCGCGCGGGGCGCGCGCGCTGGTGGGCGGCGGCCGGCGCGGGGCCGGCGTTCGTCTCCTCCGAAGTCGGCGCCCCGGGCCAGCCCACGACGAGCGAGGCGGGCTGGGTGGCCGCCGCCCATCTGTCCACCGGTGCGGACATCCCGCTCGGCCCCGGGATGCCCTTCGTGGAGGCGCGCCTGGCCTGGCACTCCGACCCCCGGCTCGAGGCGCTGCGCGGCGCCCTCACCTCCTTCGCCCTGTCGATCGGCTACCGCTATGAGGCGTACTGAGCTCCGCCCACGCATCGCGGTGCTGGCGATCGCCCTCGCCGGGCTGGGGGCGTGCGCTCGCAGCACCCCGCACACGGCGCCGATCGTGACCTCCGTCGAGCCGTCGTCCGGGCACGCCCATCGCGCGGCCCCCGTGACGATCCGGGGCGAGGGCTTCAACGTCCGGGCGGTGCAGGACGTGTCCGCGGGCGCACGCGTCGAGTCCACGTTTCGTGCCTGGCTCGGGGAGACGGCGCTGCAGCAGGTCCGGTGGGTCGACGAGCGCACGCTCGAGGCGGTGGTGCCGGCCGGGATCCCGCCCGGCGTCCACGGGCTGACGCTCGAGGATCCCTTCGGACGGCGCGCCATCCGCGAGGGCGCCTACGAGGCGACGCTGGCGCCGGCGGGGCTCGACGCCGCCTTCGTGGCGCTGCCGGCGTCCGTCAATGTCGGGCAGTCGTTCGTCGTCACCGTGGAGCTCGCGAACCCGGGCGAGGCGACCGCGCTCGGCGTGACGGTCGACCTCTGGGCGGCAGGGGCGGAGGCGGGCGCGCCGCCGGCGCCGATCGACGTCCCGGGCGGCGAGACGCGCCGGGTCACGCGCACCTTCACCGCGTCGCTCGCCGGTGATGTCACCCTTGGTGCGACCGCGGTCGGAACCGACGCCCTCCTCGGAGGTTCGCTGTCCGCGGCGGCGGCCGCCTCGGTGCTCGCGCAGGCACCGGCCGCGCTCACGGCGTGGTTCGACCTCTCGCCCCAGGTCACCACCGGCGAGCTGCGGCTCACGCTCGTCGTCACGAACGCCGGCGGCGCGACCGCGCTGGCCGTCGCGCCCGGTGCGCTCGCGGCGACCGGGGTTCCGGTGGGGGTCGGCGCGGCGCCCGCCTCGTTGCCCGAGCTCGCGGGCGGGGCCACGACGTCGATGGTGTGGCCGGTCCGGGTGGACGCCATGGGGATGCTGGCCGTCTCGACCGTCGTCTCGGGGGTGGACGCGAACGACGGCCGCCCGCTCCAGGTGGCGGTCTCGGCGGTGACCGACGTGCGCGAGGCGGCGCTCCTGGCGACCGATCCGCTCGGCGACGGGACGCCATTCGCGTTCGTGACGGGCTACGGCGGTGACCTCGTGCTGGGGCCGAGCCGCCAGGGCACGGGGCTCGTCCGCATGGCCGCGGGCGGAAGCGCTGCCAGCCCGCTCTCCCTCTCGTTCCCGCGGGACGGCACCGGGAACGTCAGCACGAACAAGGCGATCCCCCCGTACCGATCGATCGGCTTCGAGGGGTGCGCGCTCGACGTCGTGGACGGCTGCGGGCCCGACAACGAGGACGGGCGCGGGCTCCTGGCGTCGTTCACCTTCGCCGGAGCGGAGTGGCTGCTCCTGGCCGGGGCGAGGTCGGGCGGCGACCTCGACTACGTCTACGTCACGCGCGAGAGCGGTCCCACGCTTGCGTTCTCCTACGTCGACCTCTCGCTGCTGCTCGGCGCGAACACCCGCGGCGTCTCGGCGGCGCAGGCCGTCGGCGATCGCGTGTATCTCGGCTTTCCAGACAACGGCGGAAGGCGTCCTTACGGCCTGGCGATCCTCCAGCTCCCCGCGGACGCCGGCCTGGGCGGAGCGGGGGTCGACGCGGCCTTCGGGACGGACGCCATCGACCTCCAGCTCGACGAGGCGTTCGCCCGCCTCGTCCCGAGCGCGAAGTTCTCGAGCATCGCCATCATCGACGCGATCGGGGACCTGGGCGGCCGTCCGTACTTCCTGAACGACATCGGCTGCGTCGCGGCGAAGATCGCCCATCCGGCGGTCTGGTCCGACTTCGCGAACTGCTCGCCCTCCTCGCCCGCCTACGTCCGGGCGCAATCGCTCGCGCCCACTCGGCAGCACGATCTCGAACCGTGGGAGAAGGCCTGGCCCCAGGTGGCCGTCTGGGGCGGACGGCTCTACTCCATCCGGAACCTCGTGGACCCGACCGCGGGGCGAGCGCCGCAGCTCTGGGCGTGCGACCCGGCGGGTGGCGTCGATCCCACCGGCTGCGACCCGGGTGACTGGACGCTGATCGCGGCGGACGCGTCCGGCCTGACCCGCTTCGGAAACACGAACGCGACGGCGGCGACGCTGCTCGTCGCCACGCCCTCGCACCTCTACATCGGCTTCGACGACGCCCAGGGCGGCGTGCGGCTCTACCGGACCAGCGCGGGCGCGCCGCTCACCGCGGCCGACTTCACGGGCTCGGGCGGGTGCAGCGCCGCAGAATCCCGCCTGCTCCGGTATCGGCGGGAACGGCTTCGGGGACCCGGTGGCGAACACCCGCATCCTCGACGCGAAGGCGATCCCGTTCGGTGGCTCGACGCTGGTCCATGTGACCGTCGGGAACGGCACTGGGCCGGTGCGGATGTTCCGGTTGCCGGAGTGAGGCGGGTCATGCGTGCGGCACGCGACCGCGCGCGGCATCACCCCCGAGGGCCCGACGCGCTGTCATCGGGCTACGTGAGCACCGCTCGAAGCGGGACGCCACCACCATCGCTCCGCGCACGGTCCGGCAATGTGGCGAGCGCGGTCCGCGTGTTCTTCGCAGACGCCGCCGAGCGCGTCGTAGGCAGTCTTGGCGCGCGACCGGAGCCCCTGCAACCGCGCATCGGCCGCGTCGCGACGCGCTTCTGCAGGGCAGCTCGCGAGGACGGAGCTCCCGTCGATGTGCGCGTGACCTGGGAAGGCGATGACGCTTCGCGCTTCGCGCTCGAGGCGGCGCAGGCCGGTTACGAGATCGTGGTGGCCGGCGGCGGCGACGGGACCGTCAACGCAGCGGCCGCGGGACTGATCGAAGGCTCCAGGGAATCGAGAGCCTTTGCTGCAGCCAAGGCTCAGGACGGAGGCGGCGGCACTCTTCAAGATCGGGGAGGCGACGGTCCGCCGTGGAGGGGCGCCCTGCTCAGGGTAGCTTGTCGAAAAAGAGATAGACGGCGGCAATCCGGCCGTCCTGGGCAATGATGAAATCAGTCCCGGCGTAAGCTGGCGCCTCACCAGGGCGGCCCGATACCCATTGGATCCGCCCGCCATTGCCCATTTCCTCGGGACCGGTCATCGGCTGATATCGAAAGTCAGGGTGAGTAGCCTTGATCGCGCCCGCGACGCGCTCGATCTCGTCGCGGCCTCGGTGGACGCCCCTGGGCTCGTAGAACACGCAATCTTCGGTGAAGATCTCGTCGATGGCCGCGCGCCGACGCCCGGGATGGTTTTCACCGAAGACGTCGTGAAGATTCCGGGTCAGCAAGGTCGACATGCTGTACGACATGGCTTGTCTCCTCTCGGCATCGAGTCCGGCTGCGGTAACTCGATCCGGAACGGCTCTAGTGCGGATGAGGCGGCTGGCACCGAAACGCAAGGTCCAGTGCCGAACGACGCTCGCAGCGCGCCTACGACGACCGCTTCGATCTCAGCGCTGCCAGCGCCCCGCTCCACGCAACGACCTGATCCAGCATGGCGTTCACCGATTTCTCATGCTGCGGCCCCGGCCGGAACACAGTGAAGTTCTCGAAGTCGCTGAGGAGCGAGAGGGCGACTTGTCCGCGAACGTCGGCGACCTGCAGCTCCCCCATGACGAGTCGCAGGCTCTCGACAGCGCGCGTCCCGCCCGCGCCGCCGTATCCGACGAACCCCGCCGCCTTGTTGTTCCACTCGGCATAGAGGTAATCGATGGCGTTCTTGAGCGCGCCCGAGGTGCCGTGGTTGTACTCGGGGGTCACGAAGACGTAGCCGTCGAATCCCGCGATGCGCTGAGCCCACGCTTTCGTGTGGGGTTGCGTGGAGCGGCCCAACGACGGCGGCATCGGCTCGTCGAGCAGCGGCAGGTGGAAGTCCTGGATGTCGACGATCTCGTACAGCGCGTCGTTCCGGCGCGTCGCGATCTCATGCACCCAGCGCGCGACCCAGTCCGCCTTTCGCCCCGGCCGCGTGCTTCCCACGATGATCCCGATCTTGAGCATGACCTTTCTCCACCGCGGTAGGAGCGCGCCTACGCCGGAACGCGCGCCGGCGTGCCGTGCACCGTGTCGACACGGGAACGGCGCGCGTCCACGCTCAGCGCACCCGGGCCGGCGGCGAAGATCGCGAGCAGGCCACCCCCGATGCTGACGTTCTTCAGGAACTGAATCGTCTGGAGCTGCGCTTCCGCGCCCTGGTACGCCCAGAAGTTGTGGAACACCAGCGTCACCGGGACGAGAAACGCGACGAGGGCTGCTGTGCCCCAGCGCGCCTTCCACCCGGTGATGACCGAGATCGCGCCGAGGAGCTCGAGGACCGTCGCGGCAGCCAGGAGGACGGTGGGCACGCCCTTGCTCCCTGCGAAGGCGGCGGTCGCACTCCATGCCGCCAGCTTTCCGACGCCGCTGATGAGAAAGATCGCCCCGACGCCGAGCCGTCCCACGAGAAGCGTCACACCCGAGTTCTTGTCCATTTGTCGACTCTCCCTGCCGTGCGGGCTGCTCCGCGACGGCAAGTCTATGTGTAGACTGTTGCTCCTGCTCGCACTAGGCATGGAGAACGCAACTGACTGATGCGTGGGAGGCAACGTTGGATCTGAACCGCATCGCCGTGTTCACGCGTGTGGTGGAGGCGGGGAGCTTCACCGCCGCTGCTGCAGCGCTGGGGGTTCGGAAGTCGTCGGTTAGCCGGAGCGTGGCGGCGCTCGAGGAGGCCCTCGGGATCCGGCTCCTGCAGCGCACCACCCGCAGGCTGTCGCTCACCGACGCGGGTGCCGCGTACTACGCTCGCGCGCGGGATGCGCTCGCGGGCATCGAGGAGGCGCAAAGGTCCGCTGCGTCGCTGGGGGTGGAGGCGCGCGGGGTCGTGCGCCTTACCGCGCCGGTGAACCTCGCCGGCGACCTCGCGACGGTGACGAGCGCGTTCGTCCGCTCCCACCCCGCAGTGCGGATCGAGGTGTCCCTCACCGCGCGATTCGTCGATCTCGTGAAGGAGGGCTTCGATCTCGCCGTGCGGGCGGGATCGCTCCGGGACTCGTCGCTGCTCGCCCGGAAGCTGGGCGAGGACGAGCTCGGGCTGTTCGCCTCGCCCGCCTACCTCGCCCGCGCCGGCCGTCCGCGGCGCCTCTCTGATCTCGCTCGCCACGATTGCATCCTCTACCGGGCCACCGGCGCGACCGCGGTCTGGCGCCTCTCCGGCCCACGGAGCGAGGAGGAGGTCTCGGTGCAGGGGCCCGTCGAGACCGACGAGTTCGCGTTCGTGCGAGCTTCCGCGCGCGAGGGCGTCGGGATCGCGTTCATCCCCGTCGGGATGGTCGCGTCGCTCGTGGAGAGCAGCGAGCTCGAGCGCGTGCTGCCGCGTTACGCATTGCGCGGCTCGCCGCTGCATATCGTCTGGCCGAGCCGGGGGTTCGAGCCTGCCGCCGTGAGGCTGCTTCGCGACGCCATCGTGGAGGCGCTGGCACCGACGCTGACGTAGGAACATCGAAGGAGCCAAAGCCCATGACGACCCGGCGAACCCGCGCTCCGAGCGAACCTCCTGCTCGCCCAGGCCTCGAGGTCTCCGGCCCGTTCGCCCTCTTCCGGCGCACGCTCCTCTACGGTCGGGCGCTCGGGTCGCTCCTGCCCGTGCTCGCCTGGACCAGGCGCTTTCGCCTGGAGGCCGACTGCGAGCTTCGGGGCCGAGACGTGACGGTGGCGCTCGCCTCCGGCGATCCGATCTTCCCGTCCGAGGAGACGCGTCGCTTCGACAGCCAAGTCGAGGAACGGTTCTCGCGTGACTTCGGCCGCACCGGGCTGGACCCCGTGCGCGAGCCCGAGCCGATCCAGACTGGCGGTCACCTCGTGTTCCCTAGCTTCGCCGTTCATCCGAGACCCGAACCCAGCGGTCGCTGGCTCGTGGAGATCGGCGGCTTCTGGACCGCCCAGCACCGCCGGCGAAGCTCGAGCGCCCCCGCGAGGCGCGGATCGCGAACCTCGTCCTCTGCATCGACGAATAGCGGAACGTCGGACCGAGGGACCTCCCCGCTGCGCCCCGGCTCGTGTGCTACCGCGGCGCCTCGACCCTTCCGCCGCGCTCCGCGCCATCCGCGGGGAGTGCCGCCGCGGCAGCACGCTGCATGGGGGCGGCCGAGTCGCCTTCACTGACCGTCACGCGATGATGCGATTCTCGGAGACTACGGGAGACGAGATTCCGCGAATCCAGACTTCCGCTGTCGGATCCAGCGCTTATGCTCCGCAGGAAGAGTCGTCTTTGGGGTTCGCGAGACGAACCCCTGTGATTTCGCTGGATTGTACGGAGACTCGCGCGGGGAGCGAACGAGCACTCAAAGAAGAACCCCCGGCCGAAACCGGGGGTTAGATGGAGCGGGAAAAGGGATTTGAACCGGGAATAGCGCGTGCCGTTTCGGGGACTTACGCGACCCTCGAAAATGCTCCAGAAGGCTCCACGAGGCCTCCGGACGCGTCGGGGCACGTCGCGACGGGACCATCGCGCATGACACCGGCCGTAGCGCCGGCGGCCTGCCGATCGTGACACCCGGTCTGTTCCTCGAGGCGGCCCTGATCGTAGCCGAGCGTGCGTCGCGTTCCTTCACCATACCGTCGCTCGTCGAGGAGGTCCTTCATCAGGCAGTCCGAGTTCGTTCGCGCGCGTCCTCTCCGAAGTGAAGGCGCGCTTCCTCCTCGGCCTGACCGCGACGCCGCGCCGGCGCGACGGGCACGACCCGATCGTCGAGATGCAGTTCGGCCCCGTTCGCTTCGCTGTGAACGCGAAGGCGTCGGCCACAGCGCGAGGACTCGCCCATGGGCTCGTCATCCGGGAGACCTCCTTCTCGGCTCGCTGGAACCCTGGCGACGCGATCCAGGATCTCTACGCGGCAATGGCGTCTGACGAGGCGAGGAACGCGCTCATCCTCGACGACGTGATCTCCGCGCTCGAGGGGGGCCGTTCGCCCCTGCTCCTCACCGAGCGCCGCGACCATCTCGAGTTCTTCGCCCAGAAGCTCCGTGGCGCGGCACGGAACCTGGTGGTCCTGCATGGTGGGCTCGGTCGTGACCTACCGCGCGAACGCTGAAGTTGCCGTTCAAGTTGGAGGAGAGTGAGCCGGTCTCGGCGCCCACGAGAGGAGCCGCGTTACACGATCCGGATTGGCACCCAGCCGCGGAGCGAGTTCACGAGCCACAGCCGCCGGGCGCGGCCGAGATCGTCGCGGCGCAGTGCCGCCTCGCGCACCTCGCCGCGCTCGAGGAGCTCCGCGCGCAAGGTCCCGGCGAGCAGCCCCGAGTCCTGCGCCGGCGTGAGCAGCTCCCCTTGCAGGTCGACGACGAGGTTCCCGATGGTGAGCTCGGTCAACTCACCCTCCCGGTTCGAGAGGAGCACGTCGAACGCGTCCGGCCGCTCTGCGCGGCGGCGTTCGTAACCTTCCCGGCGGGTGGTCTTGTGGAAGAGGTATCGATCCGCGCGATCCACCGGCTCGCGCGCGAACGCGACGGGCAGCGGGTCGGGCGAGGGGACCGGGAGCGGTCCGGCCTCCGTGCGTGAACGTCCGTCGGACCCGACGAGCAGGCGGACCCGCGCGCCGTCCGGCCGGGCGCGCCTAGACTGCGAGTCGAGCGCCGCGCGGGCGGCCGCGAGGTCCAGCGGAACGCCGAGGTACCGCGCGGAGGATGCGAGCCGGGCGAGGTGCCGCTCGAGCCGTGCGTAGGTGCCCCCGGACAGGCGGAGCGTCTCGAGGAGCTCGAACTCGTCCGCGGGCTCGGCGAGCACCGCCGCCTTCGCGAGCGCCTCCTCCCACTCGCGGTCGGCGGTCGATCCCCAGGTGATCCCTCCGCCGACACCGTAGGCGGCGATACCGCGGTCGAGATCCAGATCGAGCGTGCGGATCCCCACGTTGAACACCGCGTCCCCTCCGGGCGCGACGACGCCCATCGCGCCGCAGTACGGCCCGCGCGCGCTTCGCTCCACGTCGGCGATGATGCGTGTCGCCGCAATCTTCGGCGCGCCGGTGACCGAGCCGCACGGGAACAGCGCCGCGAATATCTCGGCGAGGCCTACCCCCGGCCCGACGCGCGCGTCGACGGTCGAGGTCATCTGCAGCACGGTCCGGTAGCGCTCGAGCTGGAATAGTTCCGAGACCCTGACCGAGCCGGTCTGCGCGATGCGGCCGAGATCGTTCCGGAGCAGGTCGACGATCATGACGTTCTCGGCGCGATCCTTCGGCGACGCGGCGAGAGCTGCCGCGACCCGCTCGTCCTCTGCGACGTAGCGACCGCGGGCCGCGGTACCCTTCATCGGCCGGACCACCACCCGGTCCCCCTGCCGCTGGAAGAAGAGCTCCGGCGAGACCGACACGATGGCACGCCCGTCGAGGATAAGACATCCCGTGAACCCGCCGGCCTGCGCCCGGCGGAGCCGCTCGTACAGCGCGAGAGGATCGCCGTCGAAGCGGCCGCGCATCCGGAAGGTGAGGTTCACCTGGTAGGCGTCACCGCGGCCGAGTGCGGCACGTATCCGCTCCACCGCGAGGGCGTGCTCCGCGCGCGTGACCTCCGGCGTGAGGCCCGCGACGCGGGCGGCCGCGAGCGCGTCTGGCATCACCCCTGGCGCGGGCGCGTCGTGGATCCCGAACCAGAGAAGCGGCCCGGTGCAGTCGCGGCGGACCGCGAGCGCCGGGTCCAGGCCTGGTGCCGCCTCGTACGCGACGAACCCCGCGGCCCAGCGTCCCCGGTGCGCCTCAGCCTCGACGTCCGAGAGCGCGGCCCGCACGAGGGCCGGATCGTCGGTGGAGACGATGCGAGCGGGCTCGGCGAGCTCGATTCGGCCGAGCGGAGCGAAATCGAGGACGGCGCGGTGCAAACTCGAGATGCTACACGATGGGCCGTCGGGGGCGGCCGTCCGCGCGGGGGCACGTGGAACGACCGCTCGCACGCCGCCTGGCGGTGATTGGAGGAAGCACGGGATGACGTCAGGGAGAGACAGGCGGCGAGTCAATCTGTCTGCCCTCTACAAGTTTTGCGGAGGCAGAAAAAGAAGCTTATGGCGTGATGCGCCGCAGCACGAAACTTGCCGCGGATGGCGTGGTCAAAGTGCCGGGGCAATATTCCCGTCCAAGGAGGTGTCTCATGAAGCGTCTTCCAGTCTACGCGGGACTCGCGCTGTTGACGTTCTCGCTTGCAGCGCTCGCAGCGGAAACCACCGTGAAGGTCAGCCACAACAGTCTCGACCCGTCCATGGTGTCCATCGCCGCCGGCGAAACCGTGACGTTCCAGAACACCGTCGAGATGCCCGGCGGCCACACCATCGTCGCCGACGACGACTCCTTCAAGAGCCCCGCCCTGGCGAAGGACCAGTCCTGGTCCCACACGTTTTCGAAGGCCGGAACTTACGCCTTTCACGTGAAAGAGCATCCGGACAACAAAGGCAAGATCGTCGTGAAGTGAGCGCGGCAGGCCCTGTCGGCCCGGCGGCAGTGGACGACTGGAGAGGCGCCGGGAGGTGGTGGAGACGTGGAGGGCGAGCGGGATGCGGCTCGCGACGTTCGCTCGAACGATCACCACGTCGAACTTGCCCTTGAACCCGCCCTCGAACGCCCAGTTACGAGGAGCGCCTCGCGGCGGCGACGGGAGGGAGGGTGCCGGCAAGGTCGGATAGCCTCGAGCCTTTCCATGAAGGCCGTCCTCGTCGCCCTCTTCGCCTCCCTCCGCGCTGGCTTCCAAGAACGAGCTGCCCTCCACCTCGAGGTGCTCGCCCTCCGCCACCAGCTCGCCGTCTACCAGCGGCGCCACCAGCGAGTCCGCACGAAGGTCGCCGATCGCCTTCTCTGGGCGTGGCTCTCCGAGATCTGGGCTGGCTGGCGGGATGCCTTGGTCTTCGTCCAGCCGAGCACCGTCATCGCCTGGCAGCGTCGCAGGTTTCGCGACCACTGGGCTCGCCTCTCCCACGCAAGGCCCGGCAGACCGCAGGTGGCCAAGGAGGTCCAGGACCTCATCCGCACGATCTCGAGCGCGAATCCGGGCTGGGGCTCGCCGCGGATCGTCGGGGAGCTCGCCAAGCTGGGCATGCACGTCGCCAAGGCGACGGTCGAGAAGTACATGGTGCGGACGAAGAAGCCGCCGTCGCCGACCTGGCGGGCCTTCCTCGAGAACCACGTGAAGGACCTCGTGTCCGTCGACTTCTTCGTGGTCCGACGGTGACGTTCAGGGTCCTGTTCGTCTTCATCGTCCTCACCACGCCCGGCGCCGAACGTGCACTTCAAGGTGAAGCACCCGACATCCCAGAGGAGCCACCTCATCTTCGAGGGAGGCGGAGCGGATCGTCCGCGCCGCGGCGCCCGAGTGGCGGACCTTCATCGTCACCGCTCTCAAGACCGGCCTCCGGGTGGGCGAGCTCCTCGCGCTCAAGTGGGAGGACGTCGACCTCGTCGTCGGACAGCTCGTCGTGCGCCGCACTCTCTGGCACGGCCAGGAGGGACCACCGAAGGGTGGCCGCAACCGCAAGGTGCCGCTCTCGAACGAGGCGGTCGCGGTCCTGAAGGCGCACCGGCACCTCAAGGGTGCCTACGTCTTCTGCGAGGCGGACGGGCGGCGGCTGACCCACAGCCGGGTGAAGGACGTGGTGCCCTCGACGTGCCGCAAGGCGCAGCTCGCGAAGCGGCTCACCACGCACGGGCTCCGGTACACCTTCGCGAGCCACCTCGTCATGCGCGGCGTCTCGCTCATGGCGGTGAAGGAGCTACTCGGCCACGAGAGCATCGAGATGACGCTCAGGTACAGCCACCTGTCGCCGGACGTGAAGCGGGACGCCGTGAAGCTGCTCGACGCGTCGTCGGCGAGCGCCAACGGCAACCTGACGGCAACGGAGCCGAGCCGGTGAGGCCCGAAACGAAGAAACCCCGGCAACTCAAGGAGTTACCGGGGCAGATGGAGCGGGAAAAGGGATTAAAGATGGAGCGGGAAAAGGGATTTGAACCCTCGACCCTCGCCTTGGCAAGGCGATGCTCTACCACTGAGCTATTCCCGCAAGAAGGCTCGCGAAGGTGGAGGTTTATAGAGGGGGGTCGCGGGGGGTGTCAAGGGGTTCCGGACAGGCGGCGGAGCGGTCGCGGGCGCCCGGGCGAGGTGTATCATCCGCGCCCCCGTGACGGCTCCGGCCCCGCCCACAGCCCCGCTCCCGCCCGCGCCAGAGGGCGGCCCCGGCGAGCCCCGCGGGCTCCGGGCGCGGCTCGCCGCGCGGCGAGAGGCGACTCGACGCGCGGCTCGCCTCGGCGGAGGGACCGGGCGCGGGCCGGTGGGCGATCTGTTCCGGGCCCTCGGCCGCTGGCTGGTGCTCGGCCTCGCGAACCTGGTCTGGCCGCGGCCGCGGGTCGACCTCCCGCCGCTCTCGGAGCTGCGCAAGGTGCTCGTCATCCGCGTCGACGAGCGGGTCGGCAACCAGCTCCTCACCACCCCGCTCCTGCGCGCGCTGAAGCTCGGCCTCCCCGGCGCGGCCCTCCACCTCCTGGCGCCGCGGCAGGGGCACCTCGTCGCCTCGCCGCACGTGGACCGCGCCCTCCTCTGGCAGAAGCGCGACGCCTTCAGGGCGCCCTGGCGCATGCGGGCGCTCCTCCGCGCGCTGCGCCGCGAGCGCTACGATCTCGTGGTCGAGGCGGGCCACTGGTCGGCGTTCTCCCTCACGGCCTCGCTGCTCGCCCGCCTGGTCGGCCCGCGCGTCATCGTGGGGCACGACCGCGGCGACGCGGCCCGGTTCCTCTCCCACCCGGTCCCCCACGATCCCGCCAGCACCGCCGAGGTCCCGGCCAAGCTCGAGCTGCTCGCGCCGCTCGGCATCCCGGCCCGGGGGCTCGCGCTCGAGACCGGGCTCGGGCGCGACGGCGCCTCGGAGCGCTCCGCGGGCGAGGTGCTCCACGCGCGGCGATCGGGGCCCTGCCCTTCGCGCTCCTCAACCCGGGCGCCCGCCTCGCCGACCGGCGCTGGCCACCCGAGGCCTACGCGAAGGTGGCCCGCGGCCTGGCCGCGCGCGGGCTCCGGGTGCTGGTGGTGTGGGGCCCGGGCGAGGAGAAGCTCGCGGGCGACATCGCGGCCGGCGCGGGCGCGGCGCTCGCGCCGCCCACCGACCTCGCGCTCCTCGCCGCGCTCATGCGGCGCGCCAGCCTGGTGGTCTCGAACAACAGCGGCCCGATGCACCTCGCCGTCGCGGTCGGCGCGCCCACGGTGGGCGTCTTCTTCCGCGGCGACTCGGCGCGCTGGGGGCACGCGCTGCCGACGTTCGCGGCCGCCGAGATCCGCGGCGACGACGAGGCGGCCCGGGTGCTCGAGGCCTGCGACCGCGTGCTCGCGGCCCGCGCCTGAGAGCGGCGGCCGCGCCGGCTAGGCCGAGGCGCCGGGCTTCGCGTACACGGCGCGGATGAACCCGGTGAAGTAGCTCACCGCCGACCAGACCGAGAAGAAGATCGACACGTAGATGAGCCAGGTCCCGACCCGGTTCGCGTCCAGGTAGAAGCTGAAGAACAGCGCGTCGATCGGGTAGGTGTAGTGGAGCAGCAGGAAGGTGATGGCGACCACCTGGAAGGCGGTCTTGTGCTTCCCCTCCTGCCCGGCGGCGATCACGATCCCCTCGCTCATCGCGATGGTCCGCAGCCCGGTCACGATGAACTCGCGCGCCATGACCACGATGGCCACCCAGGCGGCCACGCGCCCGAGGTGCACCAGCATCACCAGCGCCGCCATCACGATGAGCTTGTCGGCGAGCGGGTCGAGGAACTTGCCGATCACCGTCACCAGGTTCTTGCGGCGCGCCAGCCACCCGTCCACGAAGTCGGTCGCGCCGGTCACCGCGTAGAGCGCCGCCGCGATGAAGCTGTCCACCCGCGACTCGTAGTAGGTGAACCAGAGGAAGACCGGGATGAGCGCGATGCGCGTGACCGTGATCGCGTTCGGGAGGTTCAGCGCCTCCTCGCGGAGCGAGCGCTTCACGCCGCCGCCTCGGGGGGCGCGGGATCGACGAGCACCCGCCCCTCGCCCGCGAGCTCCACCACGGCGAGCGCCGCCTCGTGCGCCGGCTCCGAGAGCGGCACCACCCGCGGCGTCAGCGCGCCGGTCCAGCCGACCAGCGCCGTCAGCGCGACCCGCAGGGGCGCGCCGGGCGTGACCTCGAGCGCGACCGGCTCGCCGCCCGGTCACGAGGAGGAAGCGCCCGCGGCCGCGCAGGAGGACCAGGTTCAGCCCGGCATCGCTGGAGGAGGCCACGCGCCCGTTCTCGAAGGCCAGCCCACCCTCGAAGCCGAACACCACCTCCTCGCGGAGGTAGGCCGCCTCGCCGCCGAGCTCGAGCGCGGTGAAGCGGCGCCCGGCGGCGCGGAGGAGGATCTCGCCCTCCCCGCTCGCGCGCTGCATGCGCGCGCGCGCCCTCGCCGAACGCCCTGTCGGTCGCGTGCCCGCGGAAGCGCTTCAGCTCCCCGGCCAGCGCGACGCGGCCGCGCAGCGCGAGGAGTCCCAGCGCGCGGACGCAGAGCTCGCCCCGCACGGCCACGACGAGGACGCCGTCCTGGACCACGAATGGCCCGCCTGGCGTGAGCTGCGCCCGCCGCGCGGCCGTCCAGGCGTCCAGGCGGGGGGCGGGGTCGGCCGACGCCCTCCCGGGCGACGGGATCGCGGCGGGCAAGGGCGTACGCAGGGGCTCCGGCTCCGCCGGGACGGAGGCCGCGCTCGCCTCCGCCGCCGCGGGGGGCGGCAGCGTCTGCCACCCGCCGGCGATGACGTCGTCGCAGCGGGCCACCATCTGCTCGCTGCCGGCCTTGCGGAACCACTCCCGGGCGTCCACCGGGCTCCCGGACTCGAGCAGCGCGAGGCCGAGGTAGTTCATCGCCTTGCGGTGCTCGGGCTCGAAGTCGAGCGCGATCTCGAGCTGCTTGCGGGCCTCGGCGTGCCGCTTCGCCTTGAGGAAGGCGAGCCCGAGGTTGACGCGCGCGGCGGGCTCGACCGGGTTGTCGTTCACCAGCCGCTGCCACGCGGCCGAGGCGTCGTCATACCGGCCCTGCCGGTAGCAGGCCTGCCCGAGCAGCGCGAGCGCCTTCGCGTCCTTGGGGCGAAGCTCGAGCGCGCGCTCGAGCGCCTCGCGGGCCGCCGCGGGGTCGCCGCCGCGGAGCGCCTCGGATCCTCGGTCGAGGAAGGAGGGGAACGCGTCGTCGGGCGGGTCTCCCGGGTCGCCACCGAGGCGCACCACGCGTCACCCCCCCGCCTTGAACACGTTGTAGAGCTGCACGACCTTGCGGACGTACTCGCGGGTCTCGGGGATGTTCGGCACCTCCCCGCCGGCGCGGCGCACCGCCTCCGGCCCGGCGTTGTAGGCGGCCAGCGTCCTCACCATGTCGCCGTCGTACTGGTTCGCGAGGGTGCGCAGGTAGCGGGCGCCGCCGTCGATGTTCTCCGCCGGCTCGAGCGCGTCGCGCACGAACATCTCCCTGGCGGTGCCGGGCATGAGCTGCATGAGGCCGATCGCCCCCTTCTCGGAGACGGCGCGGTGGTCGAAGTTCGACTCGACCGCCATCACCGCGAGGAGCAGCGCCTCGGGCAGCTTGTAGCGCTCGGCCGCCGTACGGATGTGCTCCCGGTACCGGTCGCGGCTGCCTCCCCGGGGGAGCGGGCGAGCGAGGACCTCCGCCTTGCCCTTGCCGTAGAGGGCGGTCGTGCTCGCGAGCCGTCCGATCTTCTTGAAGCGCCGATCGCTCGGCGCGTTGGTGAAGTGCACCACCCCGTCGGCGTCGCGGTACGAGTAGATCGTGTCGGCGGCCCGCGCGGCCGGTGGCACCAGCAGGACGCCCAGGAGGGCGACGAGGCGCGCGAGGGCGGGCAGGGCGGACACGGTCTAAAAAGGTACCAGCAGCGAGCTTGGCCGGACAACTCTATATCCCCGGCGCCTGTGCTACATCAAACCCCATGGCACCCCTCGCGGAACGTGAGCGCGTTGACTTCCTCGTCCTGGGCGGCGGCGTCGCCGGGCTGACCTTCGCGCTGCAGGCGGCGGCGCACGGCTCGGTGCTGGTCCTCACCAAGCGGCAGCGCTCGGAGGGGTCGACCCAGTATGCGCAGGGCGGGATCGCCGGCGTGCTCGGGGCCGACGACGCGCCCGAGCTGCACGTGCAGGACACGCTCGTGGCGGGCGCGGGGCTCTGCAAGCGCGAGGCGGTGGAGGTCACGGTCCGTGAAGGACCCGACCGGATCCGCTGGCTCATCTCGCTGGGGCTCGAGCTCGATCACCAGGGCGACCACCTCCACCTGACGCGCGAGGGGGGTCACTCGCGCCGGCGGATCGTCCACGCCAAGGACGCCACCGGCCGCGAGCTGGAGCGCGCGCTGCTGGCCGCCTGCGCGGACGCCGGCATCCGCATCGTCGAGGACCAGATCGCGATCGACGTCGTCACGAGCGGCAGGGTCGGGCTGGGCGGGCCGAACCGGGCCCTCGGGTGCTACGTGCTCGACCGGGCCAGCGGCGCCATCTCGACGGTGTCGGCCGGCGTGACCGTCCTCGCCACCGGGGGGGCGGGGAAGGTCTACCTCTACACCTGCAACCCCGACGTCGCGACCGGCGACGGCGTCGCCATGGCCTACCGGGCCGGCGCCGCGATCGCGAACATGGAGTTCTTCCAGTTCCACCCCACCTGCCTGTTCCACCCGCAGGCGAAGAGCTTCCTCATCAGCGAGGCGTGCCGCGGCGAGGGGGCCATCCTGCGGAACAGCGCGGGCGAGGCGTTCATGTCGCGCTACGACGCGCGCAAGGAGCTGGCGCCGCGCGACATCGTGGCCCGCTCGATCGACGCGGAGATGAAGCGCCGCGGCGACGACTGCGCCTTCCTCGACATGACGCACCTGCCGAAGGGCTTCCTGATCGAGCACTTCCCGAACATCTACGCCACCTGCAAGGAGTTCGGGATCGACATGGCGGTGCAGCCCATCCCGATCGTCCCCGCGGCGCACTACATGTGCGGCGGCGTGCTCACCGACCTGCTCGGCCGCACCACCATCCCGCGGCTCTACGCCATCGGCGAGGTCGCCTGCACCGGCTTGCACGGCGCCAACCGGCTCGCCTCCAACTCACTGCTCGAGGGGCTGGTGTTCGGGTGGCGCGCCGCCCCGATCGCCGTCGAGGAGCTGAAGGCGGCGCGGGCGGACGCTCCGGCCATCCCGGGCTGGAACCCGGGCGACGCCCTCGCGCCCGAGGAGGGCGTGGTGGTGGCGCACAACTGGGACGAGGTCCGGCGCCTGATGTGGAACTACGTGGGCATCGTCCGGACCGAGAAGCGGCTCGCGCGCGCCCACACGCGCCTCGACATGCTGCGCGCCGAGATCCGCGAGTACTACTGGCAGTACCGCGTGACCCCGGACCTGGTGGAGCTCAGGAACCTCGCGGACGTGGCGACGCTCATCGTCGAGTCCGCCCGCCTCCGCAAGGAGTCGCGCGGCCTCCACTACATCCTGGATTATCCGAAGCCCGACGACCGGTGGCTGCGCGACACGGTGCTCACGCGCGGCGATCTCGAGTAGACGGACGCCGCGCCCAGCCTGAGGCGGTCGCGCCCTACCGATCCGACGAGTGCTCGAGCGGCCGGTCCGGGCCCGGGAGCGCGCCCGCGCCTCCGAAGCCGAGATCGATCCGGCCGTACGCGCTCGACATCTCGAACGCGAACATCCGCCCGGCGAGCGGCCCGCTCGGCGGCGGCGGGAACCGCACGCGGTAGACGGTGTCGAACCCGCCCACGTACGGGAACAGCGCGGTGACGGTCGCGTCGGCGACCAGCGCCTCGACTTTCGAGGCGACGATCTCACCCTCGTCGACCTCCACCGCGATCCGCCAGATGCTCTGCAGCGCATCGAGATCGTTCGACTTCCCGTCCGCCGTGTAGAAGGCGATCAGGAACTCCTCGCCCTGCGCCGCCTCGGCGCGCTCCTGCTTCAGCCGGCGCTCGAGCTCCTCCTGCGTCCAGCCGAACCACTCTCCCAGCCGGCGGGCGCGCGCCTCGCGCTCGGCGGGCCCGAGGTAGGTCGCGGTGACGCTGGCGCGGTGCTCGAGGGCGTCGTAGATGGAGCCGCGCCGCGTGGCGGCGCCGCGCACCGTGGCCCACTCGCCCTCGCGCAGCCCGGGCGTCGGCGCCGGCGTGAGGTGGGAGTTCAGCGCGGAGTTCAGCCCGCACCCTGCGAGCGCGGCGACGAGCGCGGCGGCGGCGAGCGCACGCGCGATCACGGGATGAAGTCCGCGCGGGTGAAGAGCGACTGGAGCGGGACCCCCTGGGCCTCGATCGCCTCGCGCCCGCCCTCCAGCCGGTCGACCAGCGCCAGGCAGGCGACCGGCACGAGCTGCTCGGCCCGGCAGCGCTCGATGGCCTTGAGCGCGCTCCCGCCGGTGGTGACCACGTCCTCGATCACCACCACCCGGCTGCCGTCCGGGATGGTCTTCCGCCCCTCGACCCACTGCCCGGTCCCGTGCCCCTTCGGCTCCTTGCGGACGATGAAGGCGTCCACCGGCTCGCCGGCCAGGAAGCTCGTCATGGCGACGGCGCTGGCGACCGGATCCGCGCCGAGCGTGAGCCCGCCCACCGCCCGCACCAGCGGCCGGATGGCGCGGACGCGCGCGAACAGCAGCCGCCCGACCAGCACGTGTCCCTCGGCGGTGAGCGCGGTCCGCTTGCAGTCGACGTAGAAGTCGCTCTCCTTGCCCGAGGCGAGCACGACCTTGCGCCGCTCGAACGAGAGCTCGCGGAGGAGCTCCAGGAGCCGCGCCCGGTCCTGCTCGATGCCCATCACCCGTCCCCCATCCGATCGAGCTGCGGCAGCAGGTCGGCCAGCCAGCGCACCTGCTGCAGGATCTCGCGGCGCCCCTGCTCCGGGAGCTCGAACCAGCTCTCGAAGGCGACCGCCAGGTCCGCGTTCACCTCGTACAGCCGCGAGCCGAAGATCCGCAACCAGCTCCTCGGGGGTGACCTCCTGCGACTCCGACCTGGGCGCCTCCGCGCCGGCGGCGGCCTCGGCACCGCCGGAGCGCTCGACCCCCTCGCGCCGCGGCTCGGCCGCCGACGCGCCGTCGCCGGTCGCGTCGTCCGGGCCGCCCTCCTCCCCGCCGGCCTCGGACGGCTCGGCCACCGGCGCAGGCGCGCGGTGCAGGAACTCGAAGAACCGCTCGCGCAGCTCCGGCTCCACCGGGGCGCGCACCATCGCCTCGTCGAGCAGCTCGTCGGCCCAGGCCGCCTCGTCGATGCCGGCGATCCGCTCGCGCAGGCGCTCCAGCCCCGCGCGATCGAGCGGCTCGGTGAGCAGCGCCTGGCCCAGCGCGAGGCCCCAGGCGTCCTCGTCCCCGAGCGCGGTGTGGACCCGGGCGAGGACGCGCCCGCGCAGCAGCAGCCGCAGCGCCGAGAGCCGCCTGAACCCGGCCACCACCTGGTAGCGCGGCCCGTCGTCGCCCGCGCCCGGCAGTGGGCGCAGCTCGATCGGCGCGAGCTGGCCGAGCCGGCCGATCGACGCGGCGAGCGCCGAGAAGTCCCCTGCGTCCCGCAGCTGGAAGGTGGCGTCGTCGGCCACCTCCGAGAGCGGGACGAACTCGACGGCGCCCGTCGCGTGCGCGGGGGCGGCGATGCGCGGCTCGAGCTCCACGTGTACCTCCGGTCGTCCCGGGCGCCGGACCCTCCGCGCGAGCGGAGGGGTCGGCCCCGGAGGCACCGGGGCCGCTCCGGCGCGCCCGGACGCTCGACTACTTGCGCTTCACGATGACCTTGCGCTTCACGGCACCCATCGCGACGGGGGCCGGCGGCGGCGGAGGCGCCGGCTGCGCAGCCGGCCTCGGCGCCGCGACGGCGGCGGCGGACTTCTCCTCCACCTTGCGCACGTCGGGCCGCGGCAGCGGCGCCGGGCGCGGCGGGGGAGGCCGGAAGGTGGGCCGCGACGGGGCGGACGCCACGCGCGCGGGGGCGGCGGGCCGGCCAGCGTCGACCTCGACCTCGCCCATGTCGATCCGGCCGCGGAAGCTCGCGCCGTCCACGATGATCACGCGCGGCGCCTGGATGTCGCCCACCATCCGGCCCTCGCGGGTGATCTCGACCGACTCGGTGGCGGTGACGTTCCCGACCACCGCGCCGGCGATGATGCAGTTCTTGACCTGGACCTCGGCCTTCACGACGCCGGTGGGCTCCACCACCAGCGTGCGCGTGAGGGTCAGCGTGCCCTCGACGCGGCCGCGGACCGTGAGGTCCTCGTCACCGTTGAGGGAGCCGCTGATGAGGATCGATTCGCCGATGATCGTGCTTCCGTCGATGGGGGCCATGGATCACTTACCCTTCGCTTCCTTGACGTCCATGTCCACGTTGCCCTTGAACTGGGCCCCGTCGGCGATCAGGATCCGCGGCGCGCGGATGTCACCGACAACCTTGCAGTCGGCCTTCAGCTCGACCTTGTCGCTGGCCAGGATGTTGCCGGTGACCTGGCCGGAGACCTCGACGTTGGCCGTCTCGATGTCGGCCTCGATGACCCCGGAGGCCTCGACGTAGAGGCTCTGCCTGCAGGCTGATGCGACCCTTGACCGTCCCCTGGATGACGAGGTCCTCGTCGCCGGAGATCTCTCCGTCGATGACGATGGAGCTGCCGATGACCGTGTGCGCGCCCGCGCGAGGCGATGCGACCTTCTCGATGCCTGCCATGTTCTACAGCCCTCCGAGGAGCACCGTGTGATCCCCCGCCGATGACGCGTGAACTGCGAGACCGGCGCAGGATAGAGGCCCCCTGACGGAGGCGTCAACAGGGTGTTCGGCGCACACGCGTTCAGCGTGACGCTCGCGAGGAGAGCCAGGCGATCGCCTCGGCGATGGGCCGCTCGCGCTCCACCTCGTTGAAGATCTCGTGCCGGAGCCCGGCGTACTCGACCAGCCGCTTGTCCGGCGCGCGCGCACCCTCCACGAAGGAGCGCGTGGCCGCGAGGTCCGCGATCCGGTCGGCGCCGGCGGCCAGCACCAGCAGCGGCGCCTGCCACTCGCCGGCCCGCCCCGCCAGCTCGCGCTGCGCGCGCGAGGACTCCTCGAACCAGCGCGGGGTGGTGGCCCGCCCGTAGAGCGGATCGCGCTCGGTCCAGCGGCGCAGCTCGGGGTCGGAGGTGAGGTCGGCCATGTCGAGCCCGGCGTCGAGGGGCAGCCACGGCAGCACGCGCCCCAGGACGCGCGCCGCCGCCACCTTCAGGACCGGCGGCCGGAGCGCCAGCCGGAAGTACGGCGACGACATCACGAACCCGCTCGCCAGGCCCGGGTGGGCGAGGCCCCACAGCGCGGCCACCAGCGCGCCCTGGCTGTGCGCGAGCACGAAGAGCCGCTCGCCGACGAGGCCATCCTGCGAGAGCTTCGCGACGAACGCGTCGAGATCGGAGAGGTAATCGGCGAAGGCGTCGACGTGCCAGCGGCGCCCGTCGGACTGGCCGTGCCCGCGGAGGTCCAGCAGCGCCACCTGGAACCGGGCGCGGACGAGCGCGGCGGTGACGGCCGGGTAGCGGCCGGAGTGATCCCCCGCCCCGTGGAGCACCAGCACGGTGGCGCGCGGCGACGGCGGCGTGAACCGCTGCCAGAAGAGCCGCAGGTGATCGGCCGAGTTCAGGAACCCTTCCTCGTGCCTCGCCTCGGCGTCGGACGGGAAGGTGGGGACCGGCATCGCGCGGGACGCTAGCGGCGGCGTGGCGCGGGTGTCAAGGCGCGCTCCGTGCGGCCGCGCAGGACCGCCTCCACCGCGCCGGCCAGCGCGCCGTCCACGGAAGGCCGGGCGATGGCGGCGGCGCAGCCGGCCTCGCGGAGCGCCTCGCCCCAGTCGGCGTGCGCGAGCGCGACCACCGGGACCGCGGCGAGCTCCCGGTCGGCCCGCAGCGAGCGCAGCGTCTCCCCGCCGTCCGGCGAGGCTGCGTGCAGCACCACCGCGTGCGGCTCGAACCGCGCCGCGGCCGCGCCGGCGGCGAAGCCGGGGAAGCCTGCTCCACCGCGTACCCCGCCGCCGCGAGCTGGCGCGCGGCGCCCTCGCGCGCCGGCCCCGCCTCGGCCACCACCAGCACCTTCCGGCGCCCCGGCGACGCGTCGCTCAGCTCCACCGGGAGCGGCATGCCGTGGCGCACCATGAACGAGGCCAGCTCGTCGGGCGCGATCCGGCGGTGGCCCCCGGGCGTGCGGTGCGCCTTGAGACGGCGGGCCGTGATCCAGTTGACCACCGTCGGCAGCGACACGCCGAGCAGCCGGGCGGCCTCGAAGGTCGTGTAGTAGCGGTGCATCGCCCCGGGAGTCTAGCGCCCGGCGGGCGGGTGACGAACAGCCGGCGCGGGACCGACCCGGCAGGCGCGGCGGCGCCCTTTCCGGGAGCTGTCCCCGCCGCGCGGGCCTGACGCTGGCTTCGAGCCGGTGATAGAGGATCGGGCCATGGCCCCTCCCGCCTACCTGCTCGGCGCGGTGCAGATGACCTCCACCGCGGATCGCCCCCGGAACATGGACACGGCCCTGCGGCTCGTGAACGAGGCCGCCGACCTCGGGGCGCGGCTCATCGGGCTCCCGGAGAACTTCGCGTACATGGGGCCGGAGGAGCAGCGGCTCGCCGGCGCGGAGACGCTCGAGGGGCCGACGGTGAGCGCGCTGCGGGAGCTGGCGCGACAGCGGAAGGTCTACGTGCTGGCCGGCTCGATCACCGAGAAGGTGGAGCACCCGCGCAAGACCGCCAACACGAGCGTGCTCATCGCGGACGACGGCTCGGTGGTGGCGTCCTACCGGAAGATCCACCTCTTCGACGTCGCCATCCCCGACGGCGCGCGCTACGCGGAGTCGGAGGTGGTGGTGCCCGGCGACAAGGTGGTGGTCGCCCCCACCGCGCTCGGCCGGGTCGGCCTGAGCGTCTGCTACGACCTCCGCTTCCCGGAGCTCTACCGGATGCTCTCGGGGCTGGGCGCGGAGGTGATCACCATCCCGTCGGCCTTCACGCTCTTCACCGGCAAGGACCACTGGGAGGTGCTGGTGCGGGCCCGCGCCATCGAGAACCTGGCCTACGTCCTCGCCCCGGCGCAGGTGGGCCGTCACTCGCAGAACCGCCAGACCTTCGGGAACGCGATGATCGTCGACCCGTGGGGCGTGGTCCTGGCGCGCTGCCCGGACGGCGAGGGCGTGTGCGTCGCGCCGTTCAAGCGCGACCGCCTCGAGCGCGCCCGGCTGGAGCTGCCGGCCCTCAAGCACCGCAAGCTCTGAGACGGGAGGGGGCCCCGCGAAGCCCTCGTCAAAAAATGAACAGCAGGCCGAACGAGAGCGACAGGTCCTCGTCCGAGAGGTCCCAGCTGCTCTTGGAGCCGAAGTCGTCCACCTTGCTCTTCGTGACGTCGAAGAACACGTAGGTGTGGTTCACGCCGGTCTCGCGGTCGAGCGTGCGGGCGGCGCCCGGCTCGATGAAGTCGAGCAGGAGCGCGAGCCCACCGGTGGCGGACCACCCGTTGGTCCCGCCCTCCTTGGCCCAGTCGCCCTTCCCGTCGGTCACCCACCAGTTGTAGCGCTCGAAGGCGAACCGGCCGTAGGGCGCGAGCGGGATGCCGTACCGCTCGGCCAGCCAGTCGAAGCGGTAGGTGAGCGTGAGGCTGGTGGGGATGATGTTGATCTTGGTCTCGTCCCCGGAGGGCGTCAGGGTGCCGCCGACGTCCACCAGCCCGTGGCCCTCGTCGCGGAACCAGCCGGTCCGGAACCCGAGCTCGAGCGTGCCGAACCGCTGGTAGAGCGCCTTGGAGACGCCGGCCCGGAACGACCAGCCGCGGCCCGAGCCGAACACCTGCTGGTACGGACCGGGCGAGGCGAAGTCGGAGTCGATGTCGGGGCGGTACGTCCCGGCGCCGAGCTCGAAGGAGCCGTGGCGCGGGGAGGGCTGGGCGCGCGCGGCCGCCGGGGCGGCGGCCAGGGCGAGGGCGAGCAGCGTGGCGGGCTTCACTTCTTCCTCCGTGCGAGCGCGAGGAGCGCCGCGGTGCCGAGGAGCGCCAGGGCGCCGGCGGAGCCGCTCGCGCAGCCGCCCTTCTCGCCCCCGCCGCTCTGCCGGTACTGATCCCAGAAGTCCGAGACCGGCTGCGGCGTCCCGCTGACCGCGGCGGAGGCCTCGCTCCGGTTCCCCGCCTTGCTGTAGGCGTAGACCACCACCGAGTACGTGACGCCGTTCACGAGGCCACGGCCGCGGAAGCTGGTGTCGTTGGTCCGCGCAAACTCGTGCGTGCCGGCCGGATCGCGCGCGTCGGTGGTGGTGGCGACCACCCCGTACTCGGTGGCGTCCACCGCGCCGCCGGTGCCGGCGGTCCAGCGCACGTTGAGCGCCCCGTCGCCCGGCGTGACCGAGACGTCGACCGGCGCGGCCGGCGCCTCGAACGAGAGCTTCACGGTGCCCTTGGCCCAGCCGTTCCGCGCGCCGCTCGTGTCGTACCAGTGGATGCAGAGGTAGATGGTCTTCTCGCTGGTGGCGTTGCAGGCGTCGTAGCCGGCGGCCTGGACCATCTCGCGCGGGCTGAACTCCATCGAGGCGGTGACCGACTGCGCGGTGGCGTCGAGGTCTACGCCGACCTGCGCCGCGCGAACGTCGGTGCCGTCGGTCTCGGGGCAGAAGTTCGCGTCGGTGCCGCTGGTGGCGGGCTGCTTGTCCGACGCGAAGAGCCGGTAGGTGCCACCCTGCGTGAAGACCGTGTTCACGTGGGTGTTCCAGACCAGCTCGACCGGCGTCGTGTCGGTGCCCGCGCACTGCGCGGCGTTCACGAACTCGTCACCGGCGACCGGCTGCAGCACGCCGTCGGCGACCTGCGCGGCGGCGAGCGCCGGGGCGGTCAGGACGACCGCGAGGAGGAGGGCGCGCATGATGGGGCGGATTGTGCAAGGCCGGCGCCACCCAGGCAAGCCGACGTTCGCAAGCTTCGACGAGGGGTTGCGGCGTCCGGGGAACCCCTCCGCCGCCCCACCCGGCCAAAATGTCAAAGGGTCCCGCCCGCTCCGGCACGCCCTGACATTTTGGCAGATGGGCGCTCGCTACAGCCGGGCGGCCAGCAGCGCCGCGATCTGCAGCGCGTTGGCGACCGCGCCCTTGCGCAGGTCGTCCGAGACGATGAACAGGTCGAGGCCGCGCTCCTGGGATGGGTCGGCCCGGATCCGGCCCACCAGCACCGCGTCGTCGTTCACCGCCAGCATGGGCATCGGGTAGACGCCCTCGGCCGGCGCGTCGATCACCTTGAGCCCCGGCGCCCGGCGAAGGAGCGCGCGCGCCTCGTCGGCCGGCAGCGCCCGGGCCATGGTCACGTTCACCGCGGCGGCGTCGCCGTAGAAGACCGGCACGCGCACGGCCGTGGCCGCCACGCCCAGCCCGGGCGCGCCGAGCACCTTGCGCGTCTCGGCGGCCAGCGCCTCCTCCCCGAGCGTCCGGCCGCCCTCGAGGAAGGCGCCCACCTGCGGCACCAGGTTGAAGGCGATCCGGTAGGGGAGCGCGCTCGCGGGAAGCGGCTCGCGCCCGTTCATGAGGTCGGACGCCTCGCGCTCGAGCTGCTGCAGCGCCTTGCAGCCCGCCCCGGACACCGCCTGGAAGCTCGTGATCACGATCCGCTCCAGCCCGGCCGCGGCGTGGAGCGGCGCGAGCGCCACCGCGAGCGCGGTCACCGCGCCGCTCGGGCTCGCGACGACGCCGCGCGCGCGGAACCCGTCGAGCGCGGCCGCGTTCACCTCCGGCACCACCAGCGGCACGTCCGCCTCGGCGCGGAACGCCGCCGACCCGTCGATCACCGCGCAGCCCTCGGCCCAGGCCCGCGCCGCCCACGCGCGGGCCACCTCCGCCGGCGCGCAGAACACCGCCACGTCGCAGCCCCGGAAGGCCCCGTCGCGGAGCGCCTCCACCGGGACCTCGTCGTCGTCCACCTCGAGCCGGGTCCCGACGGACCGCTGGGAGGCGAGGAGCTTCACCGCTCGGAGCTCGAGCTCCGAGCCGGGGAGCGCCTCGAGCACGGCGCGTCCGACGAGTCCGGTGGCGCCGACGACGGCGAGCGAGATGGGGCGGGTGGTCATGGCGTTGGCTCCGGTCCGCGCGCGGGCGGGATGTTGTGGTGTGGGCCTCCGCGGGAGGCCGTCTCACGCGAGGTCGCCGGCGCTGCCAGCGCGCCTCGGGTCTCGAGTCAGCTCAGGAGGTCCTCCAGCGCGACCTCGAGGCTGGGGAAGCGGAAGGGGTGACCGAGCTCGAGCGCCCGGCGCGGCACCAGCCGCTGGCTCGCGAGGACCACCTCGGCCATCTCGCCGAGCGCGAGCCGCAGCGCGGCCGCCGGGGTCGGGAGCAGCGAGGGGCGCCGGAGCGCGCGGCCGATGGCACGGGCCAGGTCGCGGTTCCGCGCCGGCTCGGGAGCGGCGGCGGCGAGGGGCCCCCGCACGCGCGCGTCGTCGAGCGCGAGGAGCACCAGCCCCACCTCATCGGCGAGGTGGATCCACGGCTGCCAGAAGTCGCCGCGCCCGAGCGGCCCGCCGGCGAGGAGCCGGAACGGAAGGACCATCCGCGGGAGCGCGCCGCCGTCCCGCGAGAGGACGATGCCGGTGCGGAGGAGCACCACCCGGGCGCGCGCCGCGGCGGGCGCGGCGGCCCCCTCCCACGCCTGGCACACCTCGGCCAGGAACCCCTCCCCCGGCGCGGAGGACTCGTCGAGCAGCTCGTCGCCGCGGTCGCCGTAGAACCCGACGGCGCTGCCGGACACGAGCACCTCCGGCCCGCCGCCCCGGATCACCGCCGCCACCCGCTCGGTGGAGCGGACGCGGCTCTCGCGGATGCGCTGCTTCTTCTCCGGGCTCCAGCGCCCCACCAGCGGCTCGCCGGCGAGGTGGACGCAGGCGTGGCAGCGCGCGAGCGCATCCTCCCAGCGCCCGGGCGCGGTCAGGTCGCCCTCCACCGTGAGCGCGCCGGCCGGCAGGCGCGAGGCCGCGCCGGGAGAGCGCGCGTGCGCGGTCACCCGGTCGCCGCGCGCCAGCAGCGCCGCGGTCAACGCCCGGCCGATGAGGCCCGTTGCGCCGGTGACGAAGACTTCCATCAGGAGATGAGCTGCGCAGCCAGGTTGGCGCCCGGCACGCTCGCCATGAAGTGCACCAGGGCGAACAGCGCGGCCGCCAGGCCGGCGTAGGCGAGCCCCCAGGCGGCCACCTGCCGGGGCGTCATGGGCGCCGCGCGGGCGGCGCGCTCGACGCGCTCGAGATCGCGCAGGTAGAACGCCTCCGAGGGCGAGCCGAGCGGCGGACCCGCCACCGCGCGCAGGTAGCGGAAGTGCTCCGGGCCGAAGCGGGCCCGCTCCGGCAGGAGCCGCAGCGCGCGGCCGCCCGCCCGCGCCTGGGACTCTCCCACCAGCTCGAGCGCGCCGAGGAGCGCCACCAGCCAGACCAGCTCGTAGCCGAGCGTGCTCCCCACCACCACCGCGCCGCCCAGGCCGAGCACCGTGAGCGCGAGGCCGAGGGTCGAGGAGAACGAGTACGCGAGCGCCTGCATCAGGCGGCCGCCGTCGAGCGGCGCGACCGGGATGAGGTTGAAGAGGTTGATCACCGCCCACCAGGCCGTCACCGCCGCGAAGGCCGGCTCGCGCGTCCACAGCCAGAGCCCGGCCGGCACGAGGGAGAAGAGCGACCCCCAGATCGGCCCGTTGAGCGCGACGTAGGCCTGCTGCCAGCGGGAGCTGAAGGCGTCCTCGGTCACCGCCACCGCGCCGAGGAACGGCACGAAGTACATGCCGCGCACGCGCATCCCGGTCCGGCGCATGGCGTGGACGTGGCCGTATTCGTGCACGAAGAGCTGGAGCAGCAGGGCCAGCGCGAACTTCCACGAGAAGATGACGCCGTAGGCGGCCGCCGAGGCGGCGGCCCAGCCGAGGTTGGCGGTCTTGAGGGCCTTCAGCACGGTGCCGCCGAGCTTGGCCACCAGCGCGAAGAGGCCGACCCGCGGCCGCGCCCGCGCCGCCGGCCGGCCAGCGCCCTCCCCGGCCCCGGTGCCCTCGGACATGGCCGGGATCCCCTCGGCCAGGGCGGCGTCCGCCAGGGCGGGCGGGGCCCGGAGCGCGTCGGGCAGGACGTGCCAGGCCGGCGCGCGCTGCACCACCAGGGCGAGCAGGAGCGGCGCGTCGCGGAGATCGGTCACCTCGACCGGCTCGCCGTCGAGCCCACGCACCGGCTCGCACGAAGGGGCGCCGGTGAAGTCGGCGAACGCGAAGGAGCGGCCGCGCGGGTCGGCCACGATGGCGTAGCGCTGCAGCCCGCCGCCCCGCCGCGCGCTCTGGCCGAACCCGAGGCGCAGCTCCTCCCAGCGCGCCTCGAGCGGCGTCGGCCGCCCGCGCACCCCGAGCCCGAGCTCGGTCGCGACCACCCGGAGGCCGGTGACCTGACGCACGCCGAGAGCGACCGCCGCGGCGGCGCCGCCGAGGAGGCCCCCGATGAGCGGCGGGATGCCGGACACCACGCCGAGCAGGAAACCGCCCAGCACCCCGGCGAGCAGGGCGGGCGCGACGGTGCGGGCTGCGGGTCGGAAGACGGCGGGGTCCATGGCTGGGGAACTCATCGGAGGGAGGGGGACGGGCGGTGGCGGGCGGGCCTCAGCGGCTCGCCCCCGGGCCGAGTCCGTGCGGGAACTTGAGCTCCGCCTCGCTGGCGCGGACGTAGTGCGGCTCGAGCGCGAAGAGGGCCTGGGCGTCGAAGGATCGCGAGAGGAGCGACGGGGCGGCCAGGGCCGCCACCGCCACGGCGGGCGGGGCCTCGAGCGGCAGCGCGAGGCGCCCGACGCGCCCGTCGAGCGCGGCGGCGTGGGCGGAGAGCCCCTCCCCGAAGACCACCGCGCCCTCGCCTCCGTCGAGCGCGGCGAGGCGGGCGAGGAGCGCCCCGGGGGCGAGCGCCGCCTCCGGCGCCACCGCGACCACCCCGCCCTCCGCGGCCCGGTAGAACCCGGCGTACACCTCGCCCTTCCTCGCGTCGAGCAGCGGCACCAGCAGCGCGTGGGGCGGCGCGGCCGGCGCGGCCGCCAGGGCGAGCGCCGCCAGGCTCGAGGCGCCGGCGATGGGACGGCGGCTGGCGTAGGCGAGGCCCTTCCAGGTGGCGAGGCCGATCCGCAGTCCGGTGAAGGAGCCGGGCCCGAGCCCGATGGCGTACCCCTCGACGTCGGGGATCCGCAGCCCCTCGGCGGCGAGCAGGTCGGTGAGCGCCGAGGGGAGGCGGGCGCCGTGGCCGCCGCTCGCGGTCGCGCCGCGATCGCGGTGCGTGAGGGTGTGCTCGGTCCGCTCGCAGCGGACGCGCGGCGGCGCCCCGGGCGCGAGGTCCACCAGGGCGCAGGAGAGCACCAGGGTAGCGGTGTCGAGGGCGGCGACGAGCACGGCGCCCTTCTACTCCATCGGCCGCATCAGCCGCACGATGTCGTTCTTGAACACGAACACCATGAGCGTGAAGAGCAGCACGATGCCGACGATGTTGGCGATCTCGCGGGTGCGGATCGAGAGGGGCCGGCGCGTGACGCCCTCCAGCGCGGCCTGGGCGATGTGCCCGCCGTCGAGGACCGGGATGGGCAGGAGGTTCATGAGCCCGAGGTTCACGCTGATGAGGGCCATCTTGAACAGGAACGAGCCCCACCCCTCCTCGGCCGCCTCCGAGGCGATCGAGAAGAGCATGATCGGGCCGCCCACCGTCTTGAAGCTGATGTCGCCGGTGACGATGCGGACGATGCCGAGCACGGTGAGCCGCACCACCTCGTGGAGCTGCTTCCAGGCGAGGGAGGTGATCTCCCCGGCGCCGCGGGCGAGGGGGACCTCCGCCGCGAGGAGCGCGCGGGCGTCCACAGGGTCGCGCCGATAGGGCTGGAAGCCGAGGACGAGCCGCTCGGCGGCCTCGCCGGTCACCTCGTCGCGGAAGGACTCGCGCACCGGGACGAGGTCCACGGCCCGGCCGTCGGAGAGCGCCAGCAGGACGGCCTTGCCCGGCTGGAGGAACTCGCGCGAGAGCGCGTTCACGTCGCGGAAGGAGCGGACCGGCTTGCCGTTCACCGCGGCGATGGCGTCGCCGCGGCGCAGGCCCGCCTTGTCGGCCGGGCTCCCCGGCGTCACCGAGGCCACGTAGGTGGCGACCGACGGGTCGGCCGGCTCGAGCGTGCGCCGCCCGTCCTGGCAGGTGGGCACGGCGTCGAGGCGCACCGCGCCGTGCCGGGCCAGGTTCACCGCGGGGAGCTCGAGGGTCGCCTCGCGCACGACCTCGAGGTCGACGGGGCCGCAGGCGGCGGCGGCCAGCGCGCGCTCGAGCTCGCCGGCGTGGCGCACCGGCTTCCCGCCCGCGGAGATGACCAGGTCGAACGGCTGGAGCGGCCCGGCCGCGCCGGGACGGACCGGCGCCACCACGGCCGGCACGTAGCTCGGCGTGACGCCGATGACGCCGCGGCGCGTGGTCTCGATGGGGTTCGAGTCCACCTCGGGCGCGGGCTCGATGGTGAGGGAGACCGGACCGGCCTCGCGCTCCACGCGGAAGGTGAGCGGGCGGCCTGGGTGCGGCGACACCAGGTCGCGCAGATCGGAGAAGTAGCGCACCGGCTCGGTGCTGCCGTCGGGGAGCGTGACGGACGAGATCCGATCGCCCGGGCGGAGGCCAGCGCGATCGGCGGGCGTCCCCGGCGCCACGGTGCCGATCACCGGCCCGGCGGTGGGCTGTCCGTTCTGGGCCAGGGCCAGCCCGACGTAGATGACCGCGGGGAAGACGAGGTTGGCGGTCGGCCCGGCGACGGCGATGAGCAGTCGCTTCCAGGGCGGCTGCTCCAGGAAGCCGCGCCCGCTGTCCTCGGGCGCGGGGGTCTCGCCCGGGTCGTCGCCCGCCATCTTCACGTACCCGCCGAGCGGGAGGAGCGCGATCTGGTACTCGGTCTCCCCGCGCTGGAACCCGAACAGGCGCGGACCGAACCCGATCGAGAACCGCACGACCTTGACGCCCATGAGCTTGGCGACGAGGAAGTGGCCCAGCTCGTGGACGAAGATCAGCCCTCCGAGGAGGAGAACGATCGATCCGACCTTCAGGAGGACATCCGGCATCCATTTTCCTTAGCATCGGCGGGCCGCTCGCGCAGCCGGTTCCATACCCGGCCGAGGCACAGTTCGCGAAGCGAAGTGTGCCCGGCCGCACCTTACCGGCTGCTCACGCCAGGCCGCTCCCTGCCGGCTGCTTCGGGCGCGGCCCGGCTGCACTTCTAGCGCGCCGCCCGCGCCACCCGCCGCTCCGCGGCGCGCCTCCCCGCGTCGCTCGCCGCGAGCGCCTGCTCCACCGAGCGGACCGGCTCGGGCGCGTGCGCCTCGAGCACGTCGGCGCAGATCTCGGCGATGTCGGTGAAGCGGCAGCGGCCGGCCAGGAACGCCTCCACCGCCGCCTCGTCGGCGCCGGAGAGCACCGCGGGCGACGTCCCGCCGAGCTCGAGCGCGCGGTACGCCAGCGTGAAGGCGGGGAAGCGCGCGGGGTCCGGCGGCTCGAAGGTGAGCCGGCCGAGGCGACCGAGGTCGAGGGGCGCGAGCGCGAGCGGCATGCGCCCGGGGTGGCCCATGGCGTAGCTGATGGGGCCGCGCATGTCCGGGGTGCCGAGCTGCGCCACGATGGAGCCGTCGATGTACTCGACCATCGAGTGGACCACCGACTCGCGGGTGAACGACGATGTCGATGCGCGCCGGCTCCACGCCGAAGAGCCAGCGCGCCTCGATCACCTCGAGCCCCTTGTTCATGAGCGTGGCCGAGTCGATCGTGATCTTCGCGCCCATCGACCAGTTCGGGTGCTTGAGCGCGCGCTCCGGGGTCACGCCGGGGAGCTCCGCGGCCGGCACCGTGCGGAGCGGACCGCCCGAGGCGGTGAGGATCAGGCGGCGCACGTCCTCGCGGTTGTGGCCGACCAGCGACTGGTGGATGGCGCTGTGCTCGCGAGTCGACCGGCAGGATGACCACGCCCTTCGCCGCGGCGCGGGCCATGAGGAGCTCGCCGGCGAGGACCATCGACTCCTTGTTGGCGAGCCCGACCGGCTTCCCCGCCTCGATGGCGGCGGCGGTGGAGCGGAGCCCGGCGCCGCCGGAGATGGCGGCCAGGACGAAGTCGGCGTCGGGGTCGGTCGCCACCGCCGTCGCGCCCGCCTCGCCGGAGAGGACCTCGGTGCCGGGGGGCGCCTCGGCCCGCACCGCCGCCGCGGCGGCCTCGTCGGCCATCGCCACCACGCGCGGCCGGAAGCGGCGGATCTGCTCGAGCAGGCGGGGACCGTTCCGCCCCGCCGCCAGGCCCGACACGGTGAACCGATCGGGGAACCGGGCCACCACGTCGAGCGCCTGGACGCCGATCGAGCCGGTGGATCCCAGGATGGCGACGCGCTTCACGGCGACTCTCTTACCACGCCAAAGGAGCGCCGCGCGGCCTCCCCCCTCACCGGGCCACCAGGAGGGTGGCGAGCACGTAGATCCACGGCGACACGAAGAGGAGGGCGTCGATCCGATCCAGCAGCCCGCCGTGACCGGGGATGATCTTCCCCGAGTCCTTCACCCCCGCCGCCCGCTTGAGCGCCGACTCGGCCAGGTCGCCGAGCGGGCCGAGCACGGCGCCGCCCGCGCCGAGCAGGACCGCCATCCCGACCGAGAGCACCTCGGCGAGCTCCGTGAAGAGCAGGCGGGTCACGAGCGCGCCCACGATCGAGCCGACCGCCCCGCCGGCGAAGCCCTCCCAGGTCTTCTTGGGAGAGATCCGCTCGGCCATCCTGTGCCGCCCCAGGGCGTGGCCGGCGAAGTAGGCGAAGGTGTCGTTGGCCCAGGTCACCACGAACGAGAGGATCACCCAGGCCACCCCGAAGCGCAGCCGGAGCCCCACCACCGAGGCGAGCAGCACGCCGCAGTAGAGCCAGGCCAGGGCGACCCCCGACACCGAGCGCGGCAGGGCCTCGAGCGGCCCGCGCCTCAGGAGCGCGGCCCCGAAGAGCAAGAGCGTGCACGCCGCGAAGGCGATGCCGGACCACTCCGGGAGCAGCGCGCCGCCCTGGCCGAAGGCGGCCATCAGCGGGATGGCGCCGGCCACGGCGATCCCGAGCACCTCGGCGGCCCCGAGGGTGCTGAACATCAGGATGAGCTCGGCCGCGGCCACCAGGCCGGCGACGGCGGCCATCAGCGCGAAGGGCAGGCCGCCGAGGATGGTGATCCAGACCGCCAGCGGGAAGAGCACCAGCGCCGAGGCGACGCGCAGGCCGAGGTTCTGCCGGTTCTTCGGATCGAGCGCGCCCATCGCCTGCCGTCACGCGCCGCGGAGGGCGTCGCGCTGCGCGCCGGTCAGGCCGAAGCGGCGCTCCCGCCGCTGGAAGTCGGCGATGGCGGACAGGAGCGCCTCGTCGCGGAAGTCGGGCCAGAGCAGCTCGGAGAAGTGGAGCTCGGCGTAGGCGCACTGCCAGAGGAGGAAGTTGGAGATGCGCTGCTCGCCGCTCGTGCGCACGAGCAGGTCGAGCTCGGGGAGCCCGCGCGTCCAGAGCCCGGCCTCGATGTCCGCCGCCTCGAGCGCCGTGCCCCGCGCGGCCGCCGCCGCGCGCGCCGCCTGGACGATGTCCTGGCGGCCGCCGTACGAGAGGGCGAGCGTCAGGATCATGCCGCCGTTGCCGGCCGTCTCGGCGCGGACCGAGGCGAGCTTGGCCTGCACGCGAGCGGGCAGCCGGTCGAGCTCGCCGATGGCGTTCAGGCGGATGCCGTTCTCCATCATCTCGGCGCGCTCGGACTCGAGGAACTCGGCCAGGAGCTCCATCAAGGCCCAGACCTCGTCGTCCGGCCGCGCCCAGTTCTCGGAGCTGAAGGCGTAGAGCGTGAGCGCCTCGACGCCGACCCGCCGCGCGGTGCGCGCGACCGCCCGGACGGCCTCGGAGCCCTCCCGGTGGCCCTCCACGCGCGGCAGGCCGCGCTGCTCCGCCCAGCGCCCGTTCCCGTCCATGATGATGGCGAC
This sequence comes from uncultured delta proteobacterium, assembly GCA_963733485.1. GTDB lineage: Bacteria > Myxococcota > Myxococcia > Myxococcales > Anaeromyxobacteraceae > Anaeromyxobacter. The sequence continues at coordinate 272,999 of CAVTDL010000006.1, forward strand.
GTGACGGGGGAGCGGGCGGGCGCGCACCTGCGCCTCGAGCTCGGCCAGCGAGGTCGGATCCGACATTCGCGCGGCTTATAGCACGCCGGCGCGGTGCTGTGCCCGGACGGGTGGGGCCACCGCCTTCGCGCTGGTTTGACCCCTCCGAATGCGGCCCGGTATGCTCGATCGCCGTGCCCCCGCACCGCCTCGGACCCTACGAGATCGTGTCCGTGATCGGGCGCGGCGGCATCGGGACCGTCTACCACGGGCGGCACCTCGAGACCGGCGCGCTGGTGGCGGTCAAGGTGCTCGGCCCGGCGCCGGCGGTGGACGCCACCGCGGCCCGGCGCCTGGCCCGCGAGTACGAGGTGCTCCGCACCCTCGATCACCCCAACGTCGTGCGCGTCTACGACGCCGGCGTGACCGAGGGCTACTCGTTCCTGGCGATGGAGCTGGTCGAGGGGCTCGACCTGCGGACCTACCTCTCGCCCTCGCTCGACGAGGCCGGGCTGCACCCCCACGACGACGAGCCCTGCCTCGACGACATCTCGGGCTCGACGGGCGAGGCCGGCGCCGACGCGATCCGCGCCCTGGCGGCGCTGATGGACGAGCCGGAGACCGAGGACGCCCGCCCGACGCTCCGCCCGCCCGATCCCGGGACCGACGCGGTCCCCTCCCCCTCCCCGGGCCCGCTCCCGCAGGAGGTGCTGGAGGGGCTCAACCGCCCGGCCCGGGTGGCGCGGCTCCGCGCGGCGCTCGCGCAGGTGGCCGACGGGCTCGCCTACGTGCACGGCCGCGGGCTGGTGCACCGCGACCTCAAGCCCTCGAACGTGATGGTGGACGACACGCGCCGCGTGCGGCTGATGGACTTCGGCCTGGTGAAGCTCGCGAGCGAGCTCGACGACGGCGCGCTCACGCAGGCCGGGCGGATCGTCGGCACCTACCGGTACATGTCGCCGGAGCAGGCCCAGGGGCAGCCGGTGGACGCGCGGAGCGACCTCTACAGCCTGGGGGTCATCCTCTACGAGCTGCTGGCCGGCGCCCCGCCGTTCTGCGCCCGCGACCCGGTGGCGCTGTGGCGCGAGATCCTCCGCGCGCCCCCGCCCCCGCTCGCCTTGATGAACCCCGGCGCCGACCCGGCGCTCTGCGCGCTCGCGGAGCGGCTGCTCGAGAAGGAGCCCGGGCGCCGCCCGCAGACGGCGGACGAGGTCCGTCGGGCGCTCGCCTCGCCCCCGCACCTCGCCTGACGGGGCGGCGCGGTAGGCTCCGCGCCGATGTCCGATCTCCCCGCCGGCGCGCTCGACTACCACGCGGTGGTCACCGAGTACTTCCTCGGCCTGCGGGGCGCGGGGCTCCTCGTCTCGCCGCTCGACGAGGAGCTGGTGCGCGAGTGGGAGCGGCGGGGCGTGCCGGTGGCGGTGGTCTGCCGCGGGCTGCGGGCCGGGCTCGAGGAGTCGGCCGAGCGGCGCGGGCCGGGCGCGCCGGCGCCGCGCTCGATCCGCGCGCTCCGGTTCTCGGTGGAGGACGAGTGGCGCGCCTACCAGCTCGGGCGCGTGGGCGACGCGCCGCCGCCGCCGGCCGAGGCCGCCGCGGCCGAGGCGCGCCTCGCCGCGGCGCGCGAGGCGCTCGCCGACGCCGGGCGCGCCGCCCCCGCGCCGTTCCGCGATGGCTACCGTGCCGCCTGGCGGGCGCTCGCGGCCGCCGAGGACCACCCCGGCACCCCGCTCGAGCGCGTGGAGGCGGCGCTCGCCGCGGCCGACGCCCGCCTCCTCTCGGCCTGGCTCTCCGGCCTCCCCCGGCCGGAGCGGAGCGCGCTCGGCCCGCGCCTGCGGCTCCTGGCGGGCCCGCGGGCCCGCGGCGCGAGCCGGCCCGCGCACCGCGCCGCGCTGCGCGCGCACCTCCTCGATCTGGCCCGGCGGGCGGGGCTCACCTGCCTGCGGGGTTCGGTGTAGACTCCGCCTCCCCATGGCCCCCCCCGCGGACAGCGCCTGCCCCGAGTGCGGCGGCACCGGCTGCCAGGTGGAGCAGATCCTGGGCGCCACCGCCCGGGCGCGCCGGTGCACCTGCCAGGCGGCCTGCCCGCGCTGCGGCGAGACCGGCTACACGCTCGTGCCGCAGGGCGGCTCGATGGTCGCGCAGGTGTGCAGCTGCCGGCACCTCGACGAGCGGATCGCCGTCTTCAACCAGGTCGGCATCCCGGCCGCGGTGGCCCGCGCGTCGTTCGAGTCGTTCAAGAGCTGGTCGCCGGACCACGCGCGCGCGCGGGCGGTGGCCGAGGACTTCGCCCGGAAGTTCCGGCGCGACGCGCCCACCAAGGGCTACCTGCTCTACGGCCGCCCCGGGGCCGGCAAGACGCACCTGCTCGTGGCGACGCTCCGCTGGCTCGCGCTCGAGAAGGGCGTGGCCGCGCGGTACGTCGAGTTCATGCTGCTCCTCTCGGAGATCAAGGCCGGCTTCGACGCGAACCGCAGCCACATGGAGATCCTGCGGCCGCTGCTGTCGGTGCCGGTGCTCGCCATCGACGAGCTGGGCAAGGAGCGCGGCACCGAGTGGGAGCGCTCGATGCTGGACGAGCTGATCAGCCGGCGCTTCAACTCCGGCCTCGCCACGCTCTTCGCCACCAACTACTTCCTCGAGCCGCGCCCGCCCGCCGAGGAGCCCGGCCGCGTGCACACCCGCTCGCGCGAGTTCCAGCGCGACGCCGAGTCGCTCACGCTGGCGCAGCGGGTGGGCGACCGCATCTACTCGCGGCTCAACGAGATGTGCAGCTTCGTGAAGCTCGACCCCGGTCACGACCTGCGCAAGGACCGCCACGGCGCCGGGTCGGGCGGGTTCTGGGGCTAGCCAATCAGCGCCGCGTGCAGCGCGCGGGCGACGTCCTTCAGCACCGCGGTGTCGCAGTACGCCGTCACCCGCAGCCCCGAGGTGAAGACCGCCCTCGGCGGCCCCCCCGCCGCGGCGAGCGCCCCCGTCACCTCGCGCAGCACGCGGTGGCCGGCAGACAGGCCGGTCCCCACCACCGACACCGCGCCGAGCCCCTCGTCGTCGACGGTGAGCGAGGGGACCTCCGCGAGCAGGGCGGCCTTCACGAGCGGCCACCCGTGCACGTTCTCGAGCGAGAGGGCCAGCGCCGCCCGCTCCCCCGGGACCGCCACCTCCAGCGCCGCCGCGCCGTGCCGCTCGAGCACGCCGAGCACCTCGCCGAGCCGCGCGGCGGGGAACCCGAGCAGCGCCAGCTCCGCCTGCGTGGCCACCCCCGCGATCCGCTCCGGGTGCGCGCCGCCGTGCACCACCGTCTCCTCGGCGCCGCCGAAGGTGGAGCGGGCGTGGACCGCGATCCCGCGCTCCTTGGCGAACTCCACCGCCTGCGCGTTCAGCACCTTGGCGCCGGCGGCGGCCAGCTCCTGCATCTCCTCGTAGGAGAGCGCGTCGAGCCGCCGGGCCGACGGGACCACCCGCGGATCGGCGGTGTAGACGCCCGCCACGTCGGAGTAGATCTCGCAGTCCGCGCCGAGCGCCGCGGCCAGCGCCACCGCGGTGGTGTCCGAGCCGCCGCGGCCGAGGGTGGTCACCTCCTTGCGGGTGGAGACGCCCTGGTAGCCCGCCACGATGACCACCTTCCCGCGGGCCAGCTCCTCCTGCACGCGGAAGGGACGCACCTCCAGGATGCGCGCGGTCGAGTGGCTGTCGGTGGTGATGATCCCGGACTGGCTGCCGGTGAAGCTGATGGCCGGGACGCCGAGGTCGTTCAGCGCCATGGAGAGGAGCGCCATCGAGATCCGCTCGCCCGCGCTGAGGAGCATGTCGAGCTCGCGGCGCGGCGGCGCCGGCGAGACCTGCTTGGCGAGCGCGAGCAGCTCGTCGGTGGTGTCGCCCATGGCCGAGACCACCACGCACACGTCGCTGCCGGCGCGACGCGTGGCCGCCACCCGGGCGGCCACCTGGCGGACCTTCGCGACGTCCGAGACCGACGAGCCACCGAACTTCTGCACCACCACCGGCATGTGGCACCTCCGACCGGCGCGGAGGATGGCGCGACCTCGCGCCCCCCGCAAGCGGGGCGCCGGCGCGCAGGTGAAGGTTGACCCGCCCCCCTCCTCCGCTTATGTTTCCGCCCTTCGCCGAACCCCCGCAGAAGGAAGACCGCATGGCTCGCGTCACCGTCGAAGACTGCCTCCCCATGGTCGACAACCGCTTCGCGCTCGTGCTGCTCGCGACGAAGCGGACGCGCCAGCTCATGGCGGGCGCCCGCCCCCTCCTCCCGGGCACGAAGAACAAGCCGCCCGTCCTCGGCCTCCGCGAGAATCGCCACCGGTAAGGTCCGGTTCGACCGTTCGGTCCGCGACGCGCTCTCCGGGAGGTTCGACAAGGAGAAGGTCACCATCCCGGCCGGGCAGACCCGCACGCTGCGCTAGCCCGCATTCAATCCTCGGCCGAGGCACTTTTCGCGGAGCGAAATGTGCCCGGCCGCTCCTCACCGGCTATCCAGTGCGAGGGGCGCGCCCGACGGCGCGCCCCTTCGCGTTCCGGCTACTGGATGGTCCCGCGCGGCGGCGCCGCCGGCCCGCTGAACAGCGCCACCCCGCGGGCCCGGAGCCGCTCCGCCACGCGCTCGGAGCGGGTCAGCAGGTAGCGCTCGTAGAGCCGGAGCAGCCCCCGGTTCGTGCCGAGGCTGGAGCGCTCCGCAATCTCGGCGAAGAGGTCGACGAAGTCGACGAAGCGATCGGTCAGCTCGCGGTACAGGTCGGCCTGTCCGCGCTCGCTCGCCGCCAGGGTCCCGTAGGCCCGCTCCCCCATCGCGATGTAGTAGTCGACGTCCACCGTCGCGCGGGCGAGCGAGTCGCCGAAGAAGCCCGAGACGAAGAGGGCCGTGTCGCCGAGCCGCCGTAGGGCGCGGGCCCGGGCGCGCCGATCGACCTCGCGGAGCGCCTTCAGGAGGACCAGCGCAAGCGGCTCGTCTCCGGCGGCGTTACCCGCCTCGTCGCCGGCGAGCTGCTCCCGCTCGAGGAAGCGGGTGAGCAGGTCCACCAGGTAAAACTCGGTCGTCTCGTGGATCGCGATCCGCCTCTGCGACAGGACGCCCGTGATCGCCTCACGGAACCACTCCTGCGCGCTCGTCCCGATCAGGATCTCCCGCCTCATCCCCGCCCTCCCGGATGACTCCCTCGCGCCTGCCCCTCCGCCTCCTGGGCGCGCGCCCTCTAGAAACGGTAGCCCCTGCCCCCGGTCAGGCGCAACTTGGCGGATCGTAAGGCGAATTGCAGATATGTCGCACCTTCGAGCAGTCCGCGCGGCGGACTGCCAGCCGCGGGCGAGCACTCGAAGGGGTCGACTGCCAGAAGCGCCGAAAAATGCCCGTTTTCACGGGGCATTACAGATATGCTCGGTCTGCTTGACAGCCCTTCGCCGGTGATTAGGATACGCGGGCCTCTGGCAGTCGGGCTGTTCGACTGCCAGCGGATCATCCGACCTGCCAATCCGTCCCGCCTGACCCAAGGGTCGCGGGCCGGCGAAGCCCACCGAGAAGGAGAACCATCCAATGACCAAGATCCGTCCCCTGCAGGACCGCATCATCGTGAAGCGGGTTCAGGAGGAGGAGAAGACGAAGGGCGGGATCATCATTCCCGACTCCGCCAAGGAGAAGCCGATCGAGGGCAAGGTGCTCGCCGTCGGCAACGGCAAGGTCCTGGAGGACGGCAAGGTCCGCCCCCTCGACGTGAAGGCCGGCGACCGCGTCCTCTTCTCCAAGTACGCGGGGACCGAGGTCAAGATCGACGGCGACGAGCACCTCATCATGCGCGAGGAGGACATCCTCGGCGTGATCGAGAGCTAGCCCCGCCGCCTCCCCCACCTCCACAAAAGAACGGAGCACACAAGAATGGCTGCCAAGGAAATCCTGTTCGATCAGAAGGCCCGCGACGCGATCCTCAAGGGCGTGAACACCCTCGCCGACGCGGTGAAGGTGACGCTCGGGCCGAAGGGCCGGAACGTCGTCATCGAGAAGAGCTTCGGCTCCCCGACCATCACCAAGGACGGCGTGACGGTCGCGAAGGAGATCGAGCTCGAGAACAAGTTCGAGAACATGGGCGCGCAGATGGTGAAGGAGGTCGCCTCCAAGACCTCCGACGTGGCCGGCGACGGCACCACCACCGCGACCGTGCTCGCCCAGGCCATCTACCGCGAGGGCTCGAAGCTCGTCGCGGCCGGCCACAACCCGATGGACATCAAGCGCGGCATCGACAAGGCCGTCGAGATCATCGTGGGCGAGCTGAAGAAGCTCTCCAAGCCGACCAAGGATCACAAGGAGATCGCCCAGGTCGGCATCATCTCCGCCAACGGCGACACCACCATCGGCAACATCATCGCCGAGGCGATGGAGAAGGTCGGCAAGGAGGGCGTCATCACCGTCGAGGAGGCCAAGGGCATCGAGACGACGCTCGAGGTGGTCGAGGGCATGCAGTTCGACCGCGGCTACCTCTCGCCCTACTTCGTGACCGACGCCGAGCGCATGGAGGCGGTCCTCGAGGACGCCTACATCCTCATCAACGAGAAGAAGATCTCGAACATGAAGGACCTGCTCCCGCTGCTCGAGCAGATCGCCCGCTCGGGCAAGCCGCTCCTCATCGTCGCCGAGGACGTCGAGGGTGAGGCGCTCGCGACGCTCGTCGTCAACAAGCTCCGCGGCACGCTGCACGTCTGCGGCGTGAAGGCCCCTGGCTTCGGCGACCGCCGCAAGGCCATGCTCGAGGACATCGCCATCCTCACCGGCGGCAAGATGATCGCCGAGGAGCTCGGGCTCAAGCTCGAGAAGGTCACCCTGAAGGACCTCGGCCGCGCCAAGCGCATCACGGTGGACAAGGACAACACCACCATCGTGGACGGCGCCGGCAAGAAGGCCGACATCGAGGCGCGGGTGAAGACGATCCGCGCGCAGATCGAGGAGACCACCTCGGACTACGACCGCGAGAAGCTCCAGGAGCGCCTCGCCAAGCTGGTGGGCGGCGTCGCCGTCATCAACGTCGGCGCGGCCACCGAGACCGAGATGAAGGAGAAGAAGGCCCGCGTCGAGGACGCGCTCCACGCGACCCGCGCGGCCGTCGAGGAGGGCATCGTCCCCGGCGGCGGCGTGGCCTACCTGCGTTGCCTGAAGGCGCTCGAGGGCGTGAAGACGAACGAGGGCGAGAAGTTCGGCCTCGACATCGTCCGTCGCGCGGTCGAGGAGCCGCTCCGTCAGATCGCCGGCAACGGCGGCTACGAGGCGTCGATCGTCGTGAACAAGGTGAAGGAGGGCAAGGAGGCCGCTTACGGCTTCAACGCCGCGAGCGGTGAGTACGAGGACCTCGTGAAGTCGGGCGTCATCGACCCGACCAAGGTGTCCCGCTACGCGCTCCAGAACGCGGCGTCGGTCGCCTCGCTCATGCTCACCACCATGGCGCTGGTCGCCGAGAAGCCCAAGGACGAGTCTGCGCCTCCGATGGGCGGCGGCATGGGCGGCATGGGCGGGATGGGCGGCATGATGTAGGCCGTCCCGTCCTCCTGGACGGAACCGAGGGGCCACCGGGTGACCGGCGGCCCCTTTCTCTTTCCGTGCGACTTCGCGCTGGGTGTAGACACCGCGCTCGGCCGCTCGCTAGCATCCGGCCATGCGCCTCGGCCTGCTCGCCCTCGTCGCGCCGCTCCTCGCCGCCCAGCCTGCGTTCGCGCAGGACTTCCGCTGCCCGGACCGGGGCGGTCCGGCCTGGCGGGAGGTCCGCGGCGCCCGCGTCCTGCTCCAGACCAATCTCCCCTCCGGCAAGGCCCAGGAGCTCGCGAAGGAGATCGAGCGGATGTACGAGGTGGTCCTGTACGGCCTCTTCCGTGCGCCGCCCCCGATGCTCGGGCTCCTGCGCGTGGTCGCCCTCCGATCCCAGGAGGAGTTCGGGCTCTTCGCCCCGAAGAATGCCGCCGCGTTCTACCGGGCCGGGGACGTGTACGGACCGACCATCGTCATGCCCGGCGTGTTCGCCGAGGCGCAGCGGATCGTGGTCGCCCACGAGATCACCCACCACGTCACCGCGCAGATCTTCGCCCGGCAGCCGCGCTGGTTCTCGGAGGGGCTCGCCGGCTACATGGAGACGGTCGGCTCGAGCGGCCCGAACAACGCGCCCACGATGGGCGGCGTCCCCAGGTACCTCTACCGTCTCGCGTACCCGTACCACGGTGGGATCGGAAAGATCCTCACCACCAGCGACCTCACGGACGACACCGGCCGGCCATATGCGGTGGCCTGGGCGCTGGTACACTTCCTCGTGAACCAGCGCCCGCAGGAGCTCGGAGCGCTCCAGGCGCGCTTCGTACGCGGGCAGGATCCGGCCGCCGCCTGGCGCGAGGTGTTCCCGGCCTGGGACCCCGCCTCGGCGGACGGTCCGGCGGCGCTCGACCGGGAGCTCGGCGGGTACCTGGGCCGCGGCAAGTACGGCTACCGCGATGTGAGGCTCCCGCCCGCCCAGCCGGTGGCGGAGCGGCCCCTGTCCGCCGCGGAGGCGCACCGCGTGCGCCTCTCGCTGCCGTGGATCAACAGGGGGGAGAAGGTGGAGGCGGCGCGCTTCCGCGCCGAGTTGGACGAGGCGCTCGCCCACGACCCCGGGCACGTGGCGGCGCTGGCGTACCTGTCCTTCGAGGCCGATCCGGCGGAGCGGCTGCGCCTCGCCGAGCGAGCCACGGCTGCCCACCCCGAGGACGTCCGCGCATGGCTACTGCTCGGCCAGGCCACGGAGCAGGAGCGGCGGGTCGAGGCGTACCGGAGGGCGGTCGGCGCGGACGCCGGGAACGTCTTCGCGCTCAATAACCTCGCCTGGGCGCTGCTCGAAGCCGGGCGTTCCGGCGAGGCGCTGCCCCTCGCGCGCAAGGCGGCGGGCCTCGAGCCGTGGAACGCCGCGGCGCTCGACACGCTCGCCGGCGTCATGGAGGACCTGGGCCAGTGCGTCGAGGCGCTGGCGGTGCAGCGCCGCGCGGTGGACGTTCTGTCGGAGCGCGCCTCCGCGCAGGAGCGGGCGTCCTACGCCGAGCGGATCGCGCGCCTCGAGAAGTCCTGTGGCTCGGCCGCCGTCGCCCGGCCAGCCAGGGCGCCCTGAGCGCGCCGTCTCACGGCGCCGTGCCACCTGCGCGCCGGCGCACGCGCCCGCCCGGGCAACCCCGGCCAGCGGACCCCGTTTTCGCGGAGCCCCTCCAAGGCCGGGGCGCGCACGATCCATTCATGGCCAAGCGAAAGGTGAAGATGCAGCTGTCGAGGATGGAGCGTCCCGGCGACGTGGGGATCGACCTGCCTGCGGGCGCCACGGCGGGTGATCTCGAGCCGGCCGACTATCACCTCCTCGAGATGGAGCAGCCCGAGCACGGCGGTCACCGCGAGATCGTGCACGCCGCGGACATAGAGCGGCCCGGGGACGTGGGCATCGACCTGCCGGCCGGCGCGGTCGCGACCGAGCTCAGGTCCGCCGACTACCACCCGCTCGACATGGAGCCGCCGAGGCGGCCCGAGCGGAAGCGGCCGACCCGCCACTGAGCGCGAGTCGACTCGCCGTCGAGGGGCCGTGTCCCGGCCGATCCGGCGCGCCGGGACGCGGGCGGCGAGACGCCGTCGGGCGAGCGCTGGCTCAGGGCGACGCGCCGAAGAGCGCGCTCGCCACCGCGCCGAACGCGGCCACCAGCCGGCCCGGGAAGATCAGCGCGCGGGAGCGCCAGGGCGAGCCCGGCTCCCATCGACCAGGCGCGCGGGTGCGGCACCTCGAGCTGCGTCGCCACCAGCACCGACGCGCCGAAGAGGAGCAGCGTGAGCGTGCCGCCCACGAGCAGCGCCGCCGGCCAGGAGTAGCCCAGGAGCCGCAGCGTCCACGCCAGGGCCACCAGGCCCGCCAGGTTGAGGAGGTCGCGTCCGCTGCCCGCCCACCAGGCGCGGTGCTCCTCGCGCCGCAGCCTCAGCCCGAGCTCCTGCAGCCACAGGAACCCGCCCACCGCGGCGAGGTAGGCCGCGGAGGCGAGCAGCCGCGCGCCGCCGTACCGGGGGTCCACCGTCCACATGCCGCCACTCTATGCCGGCGGGCGGGGACGCGGGAGCCGGCGACGACGAGCGCCGCGCCGCCGGCGAGGTGGTGGGCGCCTCCAAGCTGGAAGGGCGGGCCCCACCGCGGCTCGGACGCCGCGGTGAAACCCGCCCCGGTTCGGCTCGACGCCGGCGATCTAACGCTTCGCGCCGCGCCGCCGCAGGTAGGCGGCCATGCCCATGAGGAGCAGCGAGGCCGCTCCGCCCGGCCCGGAGGCGCAGCCTCCGCCGCGCACGCCGACGCCGTCCAGGATGCCGTCGCCGTTGGTGTCGGGGTTGCGCGGATCGGTCTCGCCGGGATCCAGGTTGCCGTCGTGGTTCCGGTCCTCGACCACGTCCGGGAGGCCGTCGCCGTCCGAGTCCTGGAGCGGGGATATGACCGTGATGGTCACCGGCGCCGCGTCGGTCTCGCCATGGCCGTCGGTGATCCGGTAGACGAACTCGTCCGTGCCGAGCCAGCCCGGCTCCGGGGTGTAGGTCACCGTGCCTCCGGCGTTCACCACGACCGTCCCGTGCGCCGGGGCCGTGTCGAGGGTGACCGCGATCGGGCCGTTCTCGAGCCCGGTGTCGTTCGCGAGCACCGCGATGGTCTCCGGGGCGTCGCCCGGGAGCGTCAACGAGTCCGGGACCGCGTCCGGGTGGCCGACCGGGTCGAGCGGCCCGGGATCGCTGGCGGCTACGTCGAGCGTGGGCGGGATGCCATCCCAGCAGGCGAAGTCCGAGTTGAGCGAGTAGGTCTGAGCGTTGGTCCCCGCCCAGACCGCGAACGGCTGGCCAAGGTCGAGACCGGCCGCGGTGAGGAGCGTCCTCGGGATGGCGAGCGTGATGAAGAAGTCGGGGTCGCCGCCGAAGGCGCTGCCGTCGCCGGTCTCCTTCACCGACCAGTAGTCGGCGGCGGGCGTGAGATCGGCCAGCACCAGCTCGGCCGGATCCTGCGGGTTGCCGGGCTCCTGGACGGTGTTCTGCACCCACTGCACGTGCGTTGTGCCTCCGATGTTGCCGTCGGCGGTCAGCATGTATTCGTACGTGGAGGGGTCGCCGTCGGCGTCCACCAGCACGTCCCAGCTCGACGGCTGGAGCTCGCTGGTCGAGCCCGGCTTGCGCGGATCGGCGCTCACCCGGATGCGGAAGAAGATGTTCTCCGTGTCGGCCAATCGGTAGAAGGCCGGGTAGGTGGCGTCGCCCACGATGTCTCGCTGTGCGCCACCGGTCACGGGATCGCCGGACACGTCCCCCGCGGTCGGCCCGGCACACGTGTACGGCAGGAAGCTCGCGTCGGCGGGGACGGTGACGAGTGGGCTGGCGACCGCCGCCGGCGCCGCGACGGGCCCGCCCGAGCAAGCCGCGAGCGCGGCCGCGAGCGCGGTGAGAGGGATCAGGCGTGCGCGATCGATCATGATGTCCTCCCTCACGGGTTGCCGCCCTTCGAGTCCGAGACGCGCAGCTCGACGCGGCGGTTCTTCGCGCGGCCCTCGGCGGTCGCGTTGTCGGCGATCGGCCGGTCCGGCCCGAGGCCCTGCGCCACCAGCCGTCCGGCCGGGACGCCACGCTTCACGAGCGCCTTCACCACCGCCGCGGCCCGGCGCTGCGACAGCTTCACGTTGTAGGCCCGCTTCCCCTGCGCGTCAGTGTGCCCCTCGACCCGGATCTTCCCGATCTCCGGGTGCGTCTTCATGATCGTCGCGACGTTGTCCAGCAGCGGGCTCGACCGCTTCTGGATGCCGTCCTTGGCGGTGTCGAAGTAGACGACCTCCCCGAGCTCGATCCGGTCGCCCTCGAGCTTCGCCGCGCCCTTCACCGGGCAGCCGCGGTTCTCCTTCGGCCCCGGCAGGTCCGGACAGGCGTCGAGCCGGTCCACCATGCCGTCGCCGTCACGGTCCGTGTCGGGGCACCCGCGGTTCGCCGCCGGACCCGGCACCGTGGGGCACCGATCCTGCGCGTCCGGGACCCCATCGCCGTCCGTGTCCACCGGAGCCTTCGGCGCCGGCTTCGGCGCCGGAGGAGGCGCCGCCGGAGCTGCTGCAGGCGCGGGCGCTGCGGCGACCGGGGCCGGCGCGGCCTTCCGCGGGATCGTCACCTGCACCCCCGCGAACACCCGCCAGTCCGGCGTCCCCCACCCGCTCATCAGCCCGAACCCCGCTCCCGCCAGCACCCGCACCGGCGGCGCCACGTCGATCGCTCCGTACCCCCTCGCCTCGACCGAGGTCTCGTCCTCGCGCTCGAACGGATGAGACGCCGACGCCGTCGCCGCCAGCACCGCGCCGAGCTCCAGCGGCAGCCCCGTCGCCCGCTTCAGCCCGTACGCCGCGCCTGCCTGCCCCGTCAGCTCGTTCCCGAGCCGCTCGTCCGCGAGCCGCGTCCCGTCGCGCAGCGCCGCCCCGAGGTTCAGCCCCAGCCGCGCCTCCCCCACCGCGCGCGAGATCGCGACCTCCGGCTGCGCCGTCCACTCCGAACCGATGTAGCTCCCCGCCCCGAGCGGCGCGGTCACCCCCACCTGCACCGCCAGGTCCACGCCGTGCCGCGCCGCCTCCAGCAGGCGGACCTTCGGCACCAGCCGCAGCGAACCCACCCCGAACGAATCGATCGAGCGCGCCGACGCCACCAGGCCTCCGCCCGTCCGGTCCTGGTAGAACACCACCGGAACCTCGAGCGTCAGCTGCGCCCGGTCGAGGAGCCCCACCGACGCGGACACCGCCCCGCCCCACCGGTCGTGCACCAGCGAGCCCACCCGCGGACCGTCCGGCAGCCGGTGCAGCACCAGCTCGTCGTTCGCGTACCCCATCCACGTCGCCCCGGCCAGCCCGAGGTGCGGCAGCACCTGGCCGCTCTCCACGCTCAGGATCCCGGTGCGATCGCTGGACAGCCGCATCCGCTCGATCGTCACGTCCGGCGCGTCCGCAGCTCGCGCCGCGCTCGCCGCCAGCGCCACCGCCAGCCATCCGACGGTGGCCAGGGGCCGCCGCGCTGCCGAATGCACCATGTCGTTCCTCCGGAGTGTGACCTCGAGCGGACCTCGCCCGCGACGACCCGGATATCAACACGGATCGCGCGCGTTGGGTGCACTCGAAGTCGAAGCTCCGGCGGTGGTTCTTTCACCTACAGCGGATCCGGCGCCGGTCGATCGTGGCGCCTGGTTTGCAGCCGACTGGCTCTCGAACGGCGGCGGGGTCACCGCGGACCAGGAGGCCCGGGTGATCCCGCCGCTCACCACCACGACCGCGAGGCCGTCGGTGCTACCGCCGCGCCGGCCGGACCGCGCGCCGCCGGAGGACCACGGCCATCCCGACCAGCAGCAGGGAGGCGGCGCCGCCCGGGCCGGAGCCACAGCCGCCGCCCCGGACGCCGATCCCGTCCAGGATGCCGTCGCCGTTCGTGTCGGGGTTGCGCGGATCGGTCTCGCCCTGATCGACCGTCCCGTCGTGGTTCGAGTCCTCCACGCCGTCCGGCAGGCCATCGCCGTCGGTGTCGGGGTTGCGCGGATCGGTCTCGCCCGTATCCACCGTGCCGTTGTGGTTCGAGTCCTCGATGTAGTCCGGGATGCCGTCGCCATCGGAGTCGAGCGGCGGGCTCACTTTGACCGTCACCGTCCCGGTGGCGCTCGCCGCACCATCGGTCACGACGTAGGTGAATGCGTCCTCCCCCACGAAGCTCGGGACGGCCACGTAGCGAACGGTCCCGTCCGGCAGGACGGTCACCGACCCGTGGGTTCCCTGCGTCGCCGACACCAGCGAGAGCGCGTCACCGTCCACGTCGGTGTCGTTGGCCATGACCGCGATCACCACCGGCCAGCCGGCGCTCGCCGAGGCGGTGTCGGGCACCGCGACCGGCGGGTCATTCACCGGGGTGACGACGATAGAGACGGTCGCCGTCGCCTCCTGGCCGTCCCGGTCGGCCACCCGATAGGTGAACGCGTCGGGGCCGGCGTAGTTCGGCGCCGGGGCGTAGGCGAAGGTGCCGTCCGCGTTCACCGCGGCCGTGCCATGCGCCGGCGCCGTCGCGAGCGAGACGACCGCCGGCCCATCGAGGACCACGTCGTTCGCCCGCACGCCGAGGCTCGGGAGCGCCGTGTCCTCGGCGGTGGTGAACGCGTCCGGGGTGGCCATCGGGGCGCCGCTGTCCACCGGCGTCACCCGGATGCTCACCGGCGCCGAGGCGGCCTGATCGTCGAGATCGGTCACCTGGTAGACGAGCTCGTCCACGCCGAAGAAGCCGGCCGCCGGCGTGTAGGTGATGGTGTGATCGGCGTCCACGACCGCCGCGCCATGCGCGGGGGGAGTCAGGATCGTCACCGTGCCGAGGCCGTCCGTCACCGTGTCGTTGGCCAGCACGGTCAGGCCGACCGCGGTGCCCTCGGGCGTGGTGGCGGCGTCCTCCACGGCTATGGGCGGACCGTCGTCGACCGGGGTGACGGTGATTGAGACGGTCGCGGTGGCGAGCTGGCCCTGGAGATCGGCCACCTGGTAGGTGAAGAAGTCCGCGCCGAAGTAGTTCGCTGCCGGCGTGTAGTCGATGGTGTTGTCCGCTTTCACCGTCGCAGCGCCGTGCGCCGGCGAGGTCGCGAGCGTCACGACCGCGGGCTGGTCTGGCACCGAGTCGTTCAGGAGCACGGGGATGGTGACGAGGGTCTCCTCCGGCGTGGTGGCCGAGTCGCCCGCAGCGACGGGGAGGCCGCTGTCGGGCAGCTGGACGGTGACGGTCACGGTGGCGGTGCTCGTCTGGCCGTCGGTGTCGGTCACCTCGTAGGTGAACGTGTCGACGCCGACGAAGCTCGGGTCCGGGGTGTAGGTGATCGTGTGATCCGGGTTCACGTTCGCGGTCCCGTGCGTGGCCGTCGAGACCGTCACCGAGGCCACGCCGTCGATCACGGTGTCGTTCGCGAGCACGTCGATCGTCGTCGTGGTGCCCTGGACCATGGTCCAGCTGTCGTCGACGACCACCGGCGGCGCGTCGTCCACCGGCGTCACGGTCACGGTGACCACGGCGGTGTCGGTCTCGCCGCTGTCGTCGGTGACGCGGTACGTGAACGTGTCGATCCCGAACCAGTCGGGGGCCGGGGAGTAGGTGACGGTCCGGTCCGCGCCGACGGTGACGCTGCCGTGCGCCGGCTGGGTCTCGATCGCGATCGCGGTGCAGGGCACGGTCTCGGAGCAGGGCTCAGTCTCGGTACCGAGCTCGATGCCGGTGTCGTTCGCGAGCACGTCGATGACGACGGGCGTGTCCTCGGGCGTCGTGACCGCGTCGTCGATCGCGTCGGGCGGATCGAGGTCGCCCGGGTCGTTCCCCGCATCGCCGAGGTTCGACGGGATGCCCACGAAGCAGCCGAAGTCCGAGTTGAGCGAGTAGGTCCTGGCGTTCGTGCCGGCCCAGACCACGAAGTCCTTCGACAGGTCCACGCCGACCTGCGTCAGCTGGGACTTGGGCAGCACCAAGGTGATGAAGTAGTCGGGATCGCCGCCGAAGCTGCTGCCGTCGGTGGCCACCTTCACCGACCAGTAGTCGGTGGCCGGCGTCAGGTCCGCGATGAGGTCGGTCGCCTTGTCGTCCAGCGCCGGATCGGTCGGATCGGTCGGCTCCTGCACGCTGTTCCGCACGAGCTGGACCGCGTTGCCGCCCGGGAGGTTGCCGTCGGCGGTGAACATGTACTCGTACGTGCGGAGGTCGCTGTCGGTGTTCACCAGCACGTCCCAGCTCGAGGGCTGAAGCTCGGTGAGGCTGGTCGGCCTGCGCGGGTCGCCGCTCACCCGCATCCGGAAGTAGATGTTCTCGGCGTCGGCGGTCCGGTAGAAGGCGGGGTGGATCACGTCGCCGACGATGTCGCGCCAGGCTCCGCCGGTCGTCTGATCGCTGGCTGGGTCGCCCTTCACCTCACCGCTGCAAAGGAAGGCGTGGAAGCTCGAGTCCGGTGGCACCACGGTCAGCGCGCTGCGGCTGCTCGCGAGGGCGGGCGCGGAGGCCGGCCTCCCGGAGCAGGCCGTCAGCGCGACGGCGGCGACGACGACGATGGCTCGACCGATGCGATGGGTCATCATGGTGTATCCCCCCTCACCTGCTGCCGGCGGCGTTCGGGTCCACGACGCGCAGCTCGACGCGACGGTTCTTCGCCCGCCCCTCGGCCGTCGCGTTGTCGGCCACCGGCCAATCCGGCCCGAAGCCCTGCGCCACGAGCCGCTCGGCCGGGACGCCGCGCTTCACCAGCGCCGTCACCACCGCGGCGGCACGGCGCTGCGAGAGCGCGCGGTTGTAGGGCGCGCCGCCGCGCGAGTCGGTGTGCCCCTCCACGCGGATCCGGCCGATCTCGGGGTGCGCCCCGATGATGGTGGCGACGTTGTCCAGGAGCGGATTCGACCGCGCCTGGATGACGGCCTTCGCGGTGTCGAAGTAGACGTTCTCCTCCAGCGTGATCCGGTCGCCCTCGAGCTTCGCCGCGCCCTTCACCGGGCAGCCGCGGTTCTCCTTGGGCCCGGGCAGGTCCGGGCACGCGTCGAGCCGGTCGACCACGCCGTCACGGTCGCGGTCCGGGTCCGGGCAGCCGCGGTTCTCGGCCGGGCCCGGCGCCGTCGGGCAGCGGTCCTGCGCGTCCAGGATCCCGTCACCGTCGGTGTCGAGCGGCGGCGGAGGCGGCGGCGGCAGGGCGGCAGTTGCTGGCGGTGGCGGTGGCGGCGGCGGCGCTGCGATCACCGGGGCCGGCGCCGCCTTCCGCGGGATCGACACCTGCACGCCGGCGAAGACGCGCCAGTCCGGCGTGCCCCACCCGCTCTCCAGCCCCATACCCCGCACCCGCCAGCACCCGCACCGGCGGCGCCACGTCGAAGGCCCCGTACCCCCTCAGCTCGACCGAGGTCTCGTCTTCCCGCTCGAGGGGCCGCGACGCCGAGACCCCCGCCGCCAGCACCGCCCCGAGCTCCAGCGGCAGCCCCGTGGCCCTCTTCAGCCCGTACGCCGCGCCGAGCTGCCCGGTGAGCTCGCTCCCCAGCTCCTCGTCGGCCAGCCGCTCCCCATCCCGGAGCGCCGCCCCGAGGTTCACGCCCAGCCGGAGCGCGCCGAACGTCCGCGACGCCGCCAGCTCGGGTTGCACCGCCAGCTCCGAGCCGATGAAGCTCCCCGCGCCGAGCGGCACCGTCACCCCGGCCAGCACCGCGAGGTCGAGCCCATGGCTCGCCGCGTCCAGCAGCCGGACCTTGGGCACGAGCCGCAGCGACCCCACCCCGAACGAATCCAGCGACGGCGCCGTGGACACCAGCCCGCCGCCCGACCGCGCCTGGTGGAAAACCACCGGCACCTCGAGCGCGAGCTGGGCGCGATCGAAGAGGCCGATGGCGGCCGACACCGCACCGCTCCAGCGATCGTTCACCAGCGAGCCGACGCGCGGGCCGTCCGGCAGGCGGTGCAGCACCAGCGGGTCGTTCGCGTAGCCGGCCCACGCCGCGCCGGCCAGCCCGAGGTGCGGCAGCACCTCGCCGCTCTCGACGCTCAGGATGCCCGACCGATCGGTCGAGAGGCGCATCCGATCCAGCGTGACGTCCTCGGCCTCGGCCGCCCGCGCGCCGCTCGCGCTCGGCGCGAACGCGGCGACCAGCGCCCAGCCCACCACCGCCGTCCGCCACCGCAGATCTGCAAGCGCCATGGTACCCCCCATGGCCCGACTATTCGATTGCAGGGTCGGCGCGGGCAATGCCGCGCCCGCGCGTCACCCACCGTCACGTCACGCCTCCATGGCGAGAGCGCGGGCGTGCGCGCAGCGAACCGCCTCGTCGCTGACCGCGACGGGCGAGATTCGGGACGTCGAGGGGCGATCGCGCGTGCGCCCGAGGTGGACCAGCGTGAGCACGTGTGGGCGGACGAGGTCGTCACGCCCACACGGCCGCGGTCGCGCCGCCGGCGCGGGACGTCAGACCGGGAACACCAGGTCGTCGGCGGAGCGGGTCTCGAAGGCCTCGCTCTGGTGGAACACCGGCGTCAGATCGAGGAACGGCGCGTGCGCGCGCGGCGCGAGGGTGTCGAAGGTCTGCGCCACCGCGCTCCGGGCGTTCGCGAAGGCGGTGCCGACCAGGCCGAGGCCCCAGCCGCGCTCCGCCTCGGGGAGCTGCGTCGCCGCGTGACGCCACACGGCGTCCTCCAGCGCGGAGAAGGCGGCCAGCACCTCCGCCTGCTCGTACCCGGCCTCGAAGCGCAGGCGGGCAATCCTGCCGGCGTGCGCCTGGAGGCCGTCCAGGTCGAGCGAGCTCACCGCCCGCGTCACGTGCCGGTACAGCGCCGCTAGGCGCGCGCGCCCCGGGTCCTGCCCGTCGCGCCGGTAGTGCTCGAGCCCGGCCACCGCCCGCCAGGCCTCGTCCACGATGGCCGTCTCCTCACCGCGCAGCTGCTTCTGGATCTCCATCTCTTCCATCTCCATTTCGGCGGGGCTCCTCGCCCCGACGACGCGGAACCTAGTCCTTCTCGGTCCATTACGGAAATGCATTGTTGGTATGATGAGCATAACGAATGAGCATGGAATAAAGGTGGACCTGGAGGCGACATGGACATACAGGCGCTGCGGTACTTCGTGGAGGTGGCGAACGAGGGCGGCTTCACCCGCGCCAGCCGGAAGCTGCACGTCACGCAGCCGGCCATCAGCAGGATGGTGAAGGCGCTGGAGGAGGAGCTCGGCGCGCCGCTGCTGATCCGCGAGCGCCGCCGGGTGAAGCTGACCGACGCGGGCCGGATCGTGCTCGAGCGCGCCAAGTCCGTGCAGGAGTCGCTCCGCCTCATCGAGGAGGAGGTGGCCGAGGTGGCCGCGCTGCGCCGCGGGCGGAATCCGGATCGGGATGCCGCCCATCGTCGGCGTCACCTACTTCGCGCCGCTCCTGGCCGAGTTCCACCACGTGCACCCGGGGATCGCCCTCGAGCTCCGCGAGGAGGGCTCGCACCAGGTCGAGGCGCTGGTCATGAGCGGCGAGCTCGACGTGGGCGGCGTGGTGCTGCCCACCGACGAGAAGGCCTTCGAGACCATGCCGTTCGTCAAGGACGAGCTGCGGGCCGTGCTCCACCCGAGCCACCCGCTGGCCCGCCGCGGCGCCATCGCGCTGCACGACCTCCGGGAGATCCCGTTCGTGCTGTACCGGCCCGAGTTCGCGCTCCACGGCCACATCCAGGAGGCCTGCCGGCGGGCCGGGTTCAAGCCGACGGTGGTGAGCGAGAGCTCGCACTGGGACTTCATCGTCGCCATGGTGGCCGCCAACATCGGGGTGGCGCTGCTCCCCTCCAACCTCTGCAGCGAGCTCGATCCACGGCAGGTGCGGCCGGTCCGGCTGATCGAGCCGGTCATCCCCTGGAACGTGGCGCTCATCTGGCGGCGGGACCGGCACCTCCCCCCCGCAACCCGGGCCTGGATCGAGCTCGGCCGCCAGCGCTGGACCGTCGCCAAGAAGCGCGGCGCCCCCGCGCCGCACGTGCCGTCCCCGGCGCCGCGGATCCCTCGAGAGCGCGGGTGAGGTGGGTCAACCGCGGCCGCGCGGCCGGTCTTGCCGCGCCGCCCGGCGTCAGCCGCGGTGGGCCTCGACCACGCCGCGCAGGCGGTCGCGCATCTCGCGGAGGACCTCCGCCGTCGTCTCCCACCCCAGGCAGGGATCGGTGACCGAGCAGCCGTACCTGAGCTTCGAGAGGTCGGACGGGATGGGCTGGTTCCCCGGCTCGAGGAAGCTCTCCAGCATGATCCCGACGATGGAGCGGTTGCCGTCCCGGACCTGGTTCACCACGTCGCGGACCACGAGCGGCTGCAGCTCCGGACGCTTCCACGAGTTCGCGTGCGAGCAGTCGATCACGATCCGCAGCGGCAGGCCGGCCTTCGCGAGCGCCTGCTCCGCCAGCGACACCGAGACGCTGTCGAAGTTCGGGCGGCCCCCGCCGCCCCGCAGCACCAGGTGGCCGTAGGCGTTCCCGCGCGTGCGGATGACGGCCGAGCGGCCCTGGTCGTTGATGCCGAGGAAGGCGTGCGGGTGCGCGGCGGACATGACCGCGTTCACGGCGCCCTCCAGGCTCCCGTCGGTCCCGTTCTTGAACGCGACCGGCGTGGAGAGCCCGGAGGCGAGGTTCCGGTGCGTCTGCGACTCGGAGGTCCGGGCGCCGATGGCGGTCCAGGACACCAGGTCGCCGCGGTAGTGCGGCGCAATCGGATCGAGCGCCTCGGTGCCGATGGGCAGCCCGAGCTCGGCCACGTCGAGGAGGAACCGGCGCGCCCGCTCCATCCCCTCCTTGATCCGGAAGGACCCGTCCATGTGCGGGTCGTTGGTGAACCCCTCCCAGCCCAGCGACGTGCGCGGCTTCTCGAAGTAGACCCGCATCACCGGCACCAGCGTGTCGGAGAGCTCGCCCGCCAGGGCGCGCAGCCGCCGCGCGTAGTCGAGCCCCGCCACCGGATCGTGGATGGAGCACGGTCCGACCACCACGAAGTACCGCGGGTCCCGCCGGTCGAGGATCGCCTCGAGCGTCGCGCGCCCCTCGACCACGCCGGCCATGGCGGCCTCGGAGAGCCGCACCCGCTGCTTCATCTCCTCCGGCGGCAGCATCGCGTCGAAGGCCTCGACGTTCGAGTTCTCCACCTCCGGCGGCGCCTGGTGCCCGCCGGTCGCCTGCTCCACCCGGACGAAGCCGGCGATCATGTCGCGGTAGAGCGTCTCCACCAGGTCCGGCTCGATGCCCTCCCGCTCGGCGAGCGCCCGAACGTGCGCGACGACCTGCTCCTCCCGCGCCGCGTCCTTCACTCCGTCCGCGGCTCTCTTGAAGCGGGCCGTCTGCAGCGCCTTGCGACGGCGCTCGGCGAGCAGCGCCACGATCCGCGCGTCGGCCGCATCGATCGCCTCCCTCACCTCGGCAAGCGTGGAGGACGCGCTGACGGGGCTCCCCTGCTTCGGATCCTGGTCGGACATGCTCTCGGAAATACCGCCGCTGGAGGCGCCGCACAACCGGGTCGCCCCTCGGAGGCGGCTGGGCCTCGTCGCCGCGGTGCACGGTTCCCCGGCCTCTTCCTCAGCCCGCGCGCCCGCGGGCGGAGGCGGCGTGCAGACCGGCGCTCACGGGTGCGGGGCGTGCTCGTCCGCCTCGAACGCCCGCCGCAGTTCCTCCCAGGAGCGCTCGTACTCCTCCTCCGCCCGGTCGTAGCCCGGAGAGTCCGCGCTGGCGAGATCGCGGACCAGGTGCGCCGTCGTGTGGAGGTGCCGCCGGAACGCCTCGCGCTCCTCCCGGCGGAGAGACGTGTGCTGCGGCGGCACGTCGTAGTCGGTCTTCATGTCCTCGAGGGTGGCGCGCACGCGATCGAGATCCATGCGCGTCGTCCTCGTGACGGCCTGGCGGAGTCGCGCCGTCTCGCGCCGGAGCCCCTCCATGCGGCCATGCAGGTCCGGGGCGTGCGCTTGCTCCTGGCCGGATCGCCGCTCGGCCAGCCACATCGACATCCGTGACAGCCTCTCCTCCAACCGCTTCAGGAAGCCCTCTCGGTCACCCATGGCGTTCTCCTCGAGAGCGGCATGGCGCAGCGATGGCGCGCCTTCCGGGGAACTTTGGGCCACCCCGCTCGCGACGAGGCGCTCGACCGGACAGGCGCCCGATCGTGGCGGCAATTCGTTCCGACCTGGAGGCGGAGCTCCTCCGCCTCGGGCTCCGGCCAGAACGTCGGGACCCGGTGCACCGGAGGGGGCGCGACGCAAGCAGCCAGAACCCCGGGGGAATAGCCGACCAGCGCAGTGGTTGGGCCGGAGCTCGGGCGAGCGACAGCGGGCGTCCGCACCATCGGAGGCTCGGTGAGCGCACGCCTGCGGCTCTGAGCCGCGCCAACCCCTACCGTGATTGCCGTACCGCGGGTCGGTCCCCATCGTGAGGAGCCTGAGCGCGCTACACAGCCCCCGGCCGGTAGCACGTCTGCCCGGCGGATATGCCGCCACGAAAGGAGCCGACATGATTCGTATCGCCCCACTGTTGCTCGCCGCGGCGGTCCTCGCGCCGAGCGCCGCCAGCGCCACCGTCAGCGTCGAGGCCTTCTACGGGATCAGCCGGCCTCCGTCGGCCGACTTCCGCAGCGCGGTGACGGGAGTCGGCGACGACCCGCACCTCCTGAACGACTCACTCCAGATCGCCGGCGGCAACGTGCTGCTCCACCTTGGGCTGCTGGAGATCGGCGCCATCGGGGACTTCTCGTGGAAGTCCGGCTCGGCCCGGCAGACCGCCTTCGGCGGGCTCCTCGGCGTCGGCGGTGACATGGGCGCGCTCCGGCTCGAGCTGCTCGGCGAGGTCGGCGCACAGCGCTACGGGAACTTCCTGGAAAACCGGCGGGTCATCACCGCGAGCTCGACCGATCAGTGGTTCGCATACGTGGGGGTGAGGCCGGGCATCGCCTATCGCTTCAACCCTGGCAACCCGGGCTTCCTGATCGGGATCTGGGGCTTCGCCCGGTGGGACCTGAACTCGAAGGACGTGCGCGTCACCGTCGCGAGCGCGGACAACACGGCGCTGGGGACGCTCGACCTCGGCGGCACGACCATCGGCGCGGTGGCCCGCGTCGGCTTCGACTTCTAGCGGGCGCGCTCGAGCCTGGAAGAAGCGACGGCGCGGCGTCCCGCGCCGCGGGCAGACGCTTCGAAGACCCCGCACGGTCCCACGGGCCGGGCGGGGTCTTCGTTTTCGGCGGGCGCCCGGCGCTGCCGACGAGGCCTTCATGGCGCGGATCTGGGCGGGGATTCACTTCCGGTCCGCGATGCGCGACACGCGCACGGTCGCGGAGCAGATCGCGGCGTACGTCATGGCGAACGCAGCGCTACCGCTGAAAGGGGACGCCCACGGCCACGCCGGCAATTGAGCGAGCGCCATCCCCGAGCAGGGCCCGGGATCCAGGAGCACCGAGCCCTCTCGCCTCCCCGTGCACTCCGCGGCGGGGGCGGGGCGCGCGACGGTCGAGGCCGGTGTGGCGAGACGCGCACGGGTGCCGCGTGGGTGAAGCGCCCGCGACGGCGGCGGTGACGACCCACTCGTGATCTCACGGGCGACGGTCGGTTCATTACGAGTCTCGCGCGAGCACGAGAGTGCCCGCCGCGAAGAGGAACGGCAGAACAGCGAGGCTCGAGATGAGCTTCGACGTCATCGGAGCGGTGGAAGCCTGCTACGTGGGCGCGGCAAACGCGAGTTCGTCAAGCGCGTGATGCCCGTCCCGTCTGCGTTGGCGGAGTAGATCTCCCAGTTCCCGTCGCGCGAAGAGACGAACGCGATCTTCTTGCCCGTGGAGGAGGGAGGCGCGTCGCCGGGCGTTGGTGGGGTCCCGGGCTCGGCGGCCGGCGGCGGCGGTGGGGTCCCGGGTTCAGCGGCCGGCGGCGGCGTTGGCGTCCCGGGCTCGGCGACCGGGGGCGGCGGTACGGTCCCGGGATCGGCGACCGGCGGTGCCGGTACGGTCCCGGGATCGGCGACCGGCGGTGCCGGTGCGGTCCCCGGCTCGGCGGCCGGCGGCGCGGGTGCGGTCTTGGGCTCGGTGACCGGCTGCGCCGGTGCGGTCCCCGGCTCGGCGGTCGGCGGCGCCGGTGCGGCCCCGGGCTCGGCGGCCGGCGGCGCGGGTGCGGTCTTTGGATCGGCGGACGGCGGCGCCGGTGGGGTCCCAGGCTCGGCGGCCGGCGGCGGTGTGGTACCGGCCTCCCCCTTGTCTTCTCCCGAGCTGCACGCGAGTGAAGCGGTGATGCCAATCAACAGCGCGACTACTCGTCCGGTGCGAAGCATGGGTCCCTCCCGCTGGCTCGAGGGCTGACTCCCTTTGCGACCAGACTTTCATCGGTCCGGGCGAGCCCGCCATGGTCACCGAGGCATCGATTTACCTCGCCGGGGGGAGCTTCGAGCCGTCGTCTCGCGCCAGGCCTGCTTGCGCAGGGCGCGGCAGACGGCCAGGCGAGGCCCCGGGGCTTCTCCAAGCCGCGAGCCTCCTCGACGCGGCACGCCCGTTGCTTCGAACAGTCACGGCGGCGGCCGCCGCGACATGCGCTCCCGAGGAGGCTCATCTCATGGCCTGCGTCACGCAGCTTCCGAGAACGTTCGCGAACGTTCGAGAGAGGCCATGAGCAAGGCAGGTCCAGGTGGCGCCCGCGCGAACCCGCGCGTCGAGGCGCGCTCCGCCGACCAGCGTACGAGCCGGGCGACCTCCTCGTTCCCGGTGGTGGGCGTGGGCGCGTCGGCCGGTGGTCTCGAGGCGTTCCGGCAGCTCCTCGCCCACGTGCCGGCGAACGCCGGCCTCGCGCTCGTGCTCGTGCAGCACCTCGAGCCGAAGCGGGCGAGCCTGCTGAGCGACGCCCTGGGTCGCGCGACCAAGATGGCGGTCGCGCAGGCCGAGGACGGCGTCCGGGTGGAGCCCAACCGCGTGTACGTGATCCCGCCCGGCGCCCAGATGGCCATCGAGAAGGGCATCCTGAGACTCTCTCCGCGCAGCGACGACGCGCAGAGGCCCCACCTGCCCATCGACCACTTCCTCCGGTCGCTGGCCGCCGACCGCGGCAGGCAATCCATCGGCGTGGTCCTCTCCGGAACCGCGTCGGACGGGACCGAGGGGCTGGCGGCGATCCGGGCGCACGGGGGGATCACGTTCGCGCAGGACCCCCGGCTCCGCCCGCTTCGGAGAGATGCCCCAGAGCGCGATCGACGCAGGCGTCGTCGACTACAGCTTGCCCCTCCCCGCCCTGGGCGACGAGCTCAGCAGGCTGGCCCGCCACCCCTATCTCGCCCGGCGCGAGCCGGTGCCACCCACGCCGCGCGGTTCCGCCTCCCTGGCGCGGATCTTCGGCCACCTGCGCGCCGTCTGCGGCGTCGACTTCAGCGAGTACAAGCCGGCGACCTTCAAGCGCCGGCTCGCGCGGCGAATGACGGTCCGCAGCGCGCAGGACATCGCCACGTACCTGAGGCTGCTCCAGGAGGATCCCGGCGAGGTCCGCGCGCTGCACGACGACCTGCTCATCCAGGTCACCTCGTTCTTCCGCGACCGGGGCAGCTTCGAGGAGGTCAAGGCGACCGCGTTCACGGACGTGCTGAAGCACAAGCCCGCCGGGGCGCCGATCCGCGCCTGGGTGGTGGGCTGCTCCACCGGGGAGGAGGTCTACTCGCTCGCCATGTCCATCGTCGAGGCCCTCGGCGACTCGCCCTTCGCGCATCCGGTCCACGTCTTCGGCTCCGATCTGAGCGACAAGGCGATCGATCACGCGCGCGCGGGGCTCTACTCCGAGGCCGCCTTGCGCGAGGTGGGGGAGGAGCGCCGGAGCCGCTTCTTCGTCAAGGCCGACCGGGGCTGGCGCGTCGAGCAAGGAGCTCCGCGACCTGTGCGTGTTCGCGCGCCATGACGTCGCGCGCGACCCTCCCTTCTCGCAGCTCGACCTCGTGAGCTGCCGCAACGTCCTCATCTACTTCGGCCATGCGCTCCAGAGGCGGGTGCTCGCGAGCTTGCACTATTCCCTGAACGAGCCCGGCTACCTGATGCTCGGCCACAGCGAGAGCGTGTCCAGGGCTCCCCGGCTGTTCGCGCCGGCGACCGCCAGCGGCAGGCTCTTCAGGCGCAAGCCCGTGCCGCCCACCTTCCCGCTCGCGCCGCGGGCCGGAGCCCCCGCGGGCACGGGCCGCTCGCGGTGGAGATCGCCGAGCACACGTCGGACCGAGGGAGGCCTGGCGCAGCACGTGGACGCCATGATCCTGGCGCGGTACGGCCCGCCCGGAGTCGTCGTCAACGACCGGCTGGAGGTCGTCCAGTTTCGCGGCCGCACCGGCGCCTTATCTCGAGCCGGCCCGCGGGAGAGCCGCAGACCCAGACCTCCTCAAGATGGCGCGGGCCGGGCTCCTCGCCCCGCTCCGGATCGCGCTCTCCCAGGCGCGGAAGACCTCCGCGCCCGTGCGGAAGGAGCGGGTCGAGGTCGATCCGGACGGCGCCGGGCGCACCTGCGACATCGTCGTGCTGCCCGTCGCGGGCGTCCGAGGCCGGCGGCGAGCGCTCTCTTCGTGGTGCTCTTCGAGGAGCGCGCCCCCGAGCCGGCGAAGCGGGCGGCCACGCAGGCAGCGGGACCGCGCCGGCGCGCGGCGCGCGACGACGCGGCCGCGTACCTCCGGCTCGAGGAGGAGCTGGCCGCGACGAAGGAATACCTCGGCGTCCCTCATCGAGGAGCACGGCCGCACGAACGACGAGCTCGCGTCCGCGAACGAGGAGTTCGTCTCGGTCAACGAGGAGCTCCAGAGCATGAACGAGGAGCTCGAGACGGCCAAGGAGGAGCTCCAGTCGACCAACGAGGAGCTCACCACGGTCAACGACGAGCTCAGCGGCCGCAACCAGGAGCTGCAGCTCGCTCAACGCCGATCTCGTCAACCTCCTCGAGACGGTCGACATCCCGGTCGTCATGCTCGACTCGAACCGCCGCATCCGGCGCTTCACGCCGAAGGCGGGCGCATCTGAACCTCACGCCGGCGGCGGTGGGGACGCCGATCGAGGACATCACGCTCGAACCTCCGCGCACCGGACCTGGAGCTCTGGATCGCGGAGGCCATGCAGACCGGCGCGATGGTGGAGTCGGAGGTCCAGGATCGGGCCGAGCGCTGGCACCGGCTGCAGATCCGGCCTCACCGCGCGCTGGACGGCCGCACCGACGGAACCATCCTCTCGCTGGTCGACATCGACGCACTGAAGCACGACGTCGCCGACGCCAAGTGGGAGCGCGACTACGCCCGGAACATCGTCGAGGCGGTACAGATGCCGCTCGTCGTCATCGACGGACAGCTGCGGGTCCTCTCCGCGAACGAGGCCTTCTACACGGGCTTCGGCGTGAGCCCGGCGGAGACCGAGGGGCGCGGCTTCTTCGACATCGGCGGCGGCGGCTGGGACATCCCGGAGCTGCGCCGCTCCCTCGGGAAGGTGCTCGCGGAGGACGCGCGCTTCCGCGGGCTGGAGATCGAGCGCGACTTCCCGGCAGGCGGCCGCCGGACCATGTCCCTCTCCGCGCGCTCGGTCCAGTCCCGGACGTCGACGCGCATGATCCTGCTCGGCATCGAGGACGTCACCGACCGGATCGCCGGGGAGCGGCTCCGCGCCGAGTTGCTCGCGCGGGCGGAGCGGGCCCAGAACCTCGCCGAGCAGGCGAACCAGGCCAAGGACCGGTTCCTCGCCGTGCTGTCACACGAGCTCCGCACTCCGCTCACCTCCCTCCTGCTGCAGGCGGGGTTGCTCCGATCCGGCGTCGTCGACCCGGCGAGGCTGAAGCGAATGGGCGCCGCCGTCGAGCGCAGCACGAAGCTCCAGCTGAGGCTCGTCGACGAGCTGCTCGACGTCTCCAGCATCATCGCCGGCAAGCTGCGCCTCGAGGATCACTGGGTCGACATGGCGCCGGTGGTGCTGGCGGCGCTCGAGTCGCTGAAGGCGCCAGCCCAGGCGAAGTCGCTGCGAATCGCCACGGACGTCGCGGCCGCGCTCCCGCTCTTCCGCGGCGATCCCGCGCGCCTCCAGCAGGTCGTCGTGAACCTGCTCGCCAACTCCATCAAGCTCACCCCCGAGGGTGGTCAGGTGGGCGTGAAGCTCGACCGCGTGGACGGAAGCGCGCGCATCACGGTGACCGACACGGGCCGCGGGATCGCCCCCGAGTTCCTGCCGCGCGTCTTCGACCGCTTCGCCCAGGAGGACGTCTCGCGCGCGCGCGGTTACAGCGGCCTCGGGCTCGGCCTCGCGATCGTGCGCCACATCGTGGAGCTCCACGGCGGCACGATCCGGGCGCAGAGCCCGGGCAAGGATCTCGGCGCGACGTTCACGGCCATGCTTCCGTTGCGCGATGCCGTGAACGCGCCGCCACCCGACGTCTCCGGCGCGAGCGCCAAGGCCGAGCAGGAGGTTCACGCCGTGCCGGACGGCCTGCGGCTCGCGGCGGTGCGGGTCCTCGTCGTGGACGACGACGACGTCCGCGAGACCATCGCCGACCTGCTCGAGCGCGAAGGCGCCGAGGTCAGCACCTGCGCATCGGTCGAGTCCGGCCTGCTGGCGGTCGGCACCTTCCGTCCCGATATCATCCTGTGCGACATCGCCATGCCCGGCGAGGACGGCTACGACTTCGTTCGAAGGCTGCGCGCCCTCGACGGCGAGCGAGGCGGGGGGATCCCCGCCGTGGCCTTCACGGCGCTCGCCGGTGAGCGGGAGCGCGAGCGGTGCCTGGCCGCGGGATTCCAGGCGCACCTGCCCAAGCCCGCCTCCATCGACGCGGTCGTCGGCTCCGTGAAATCCGCCATCGGCGAGCGCCCGCCGAGCAGCCGTGGCGCCTGACGCCCCCTCCGGGCGCTTCACGGCGCAGACCCGAACGTTCACGCCGGCGACCCGAACGTTCGACGCTCGCGGCCGCGCTCCTCGCTAGACTCGAGGCAACCCCCCGGCGCCTACCACCATCGCGGTCCGCTCCTCCGGGCCTGGAGAATTGCGTGCCGAAGCGGAACACCGAGCTCGCCGCACCCGCACCGGATGCGCAGCTGCACCGAGCGCTCCTGCTGGCGTTCCCGCGCGACGGCCACCGCTCGACGCAGAGCCGGCGGAATCCCCCGCGACGGCCTGCTCCTCGGCCGCGGTGGCTCGGTGTTCGACGCGCCGTTCGACGATCCGCAGATGTCGCTCCAGCACGCCGAGATCCGTTTCGAGAGCGGGAAGGCCGTCGTGAGGGACCTCGGTACCGCGGCCGGCACGGGGCTCAACGGCGAGCGCCTGCACGACCTGCACAGGCTCGTCCTGGGTGACGTGCTGCGCCTCGGCGACACGCTGCTCGTGTATTCGCGCTCGGCAGAGGGGGACGAAGGCGAGGGCCGCGCGGGCGACGAGCCGGAGCTGACGGGCGTGAGCCCTTCCATCGCGGCCATCCGGCACAGCATCGACGCCGTCGCGCCGCACCGGCGCACGGTGGTCGTCACCGGCGAGACCGGCACCGGCAAGGAGATCGTCGCGCGCCGAATCCACCGGCGCAGCGGCCGGCCCGGGCCGTTCGTGGCAGTGAGCTGCGGCGCGTTCACCGAGGGACTGCTCGCGAGCGAGCTGTTCGGGCACGTGCGCGGCGCCTTCACCGGTGCGGTCCAGGACCAGCCGGGCCTCTTCCGGTCCGCCCGCGGAGGGACGCTGCTGCTCGACGACGTGGCCGAGATCCCGCTGCCGCTCCAGCCGACGCTCCTGCGCGTGCTGGAGACCTGGCAGGTGCGCGCGGTGGGAAGCACCCGCGACGTCGACGTCGACGTTCGCGTCGTCGCCACCACCAACCGCGAGCTCCTCGCCATGGTCCGGGAGGGCCTGTTCCGGTCGGACCTCTACGCGCGGCTGGCGCAGTGGACCATCCGCCTGCCGCCGCTGCGGGAGCGGCGCGAGGACATCCCGGCGCTCACGAGCTCCCTGCTCGGACGCTGCGAGGCCTCTGGCCGGCCGCTCACGCCGGATCTCCAGGAGGCGCTGCTCGTCCACGACTGGCCGATGAACGTCCGGTGGCTGCTCAACGTCCTCTCGGTCGCGGCGATCGTGACGCCGGTCGGCGCGCTCGCGCTCGGCGACGAGGTGCGCTCCGCGCTCCGGAAGGACGTCCCGGAGAGCGCCGCTCCGCACCGCGACGCGCAGGTGCTCGACAAGGCGGCCCTGGAGGATCTCCTCGGCCGGTTCCAGGGCCGGGTCGCGGAGATGGCACGCCACCTCGGAATCACGAGGCCCAAGATGTATCGGCTCCTCTGGGCCGCGGGCCTCGAGCCCGCGCAGTTTCGCGATCGCTGACGTTCGCGAACGTTCGCCTTGCCGCGACGGCTCGCCGCCCCCGGCGAATGTGCCCTCGTGGCGCGGCCCCGATCCAGGCCCGATTCTGGCACCGCTGGAGCCCAGGAGATCGGGGCCGGCATGCGTGCACCTGGAAGGTCGCTCGTTCGCAGCGTGATCGTCGCCGTCGCGCTGGTCGCGTCGACGGTGGGGTGCGCGAGCGTCCTCGGCCAGGCCGGCGCGAACCGCGTCGCGGGCCCGCCGGATGCGCGCGACCGCCGCGTCACCGCAATCTCTCGACCCGACGTCCTGCACCGACCGGGAGAGACGGCCGCACGGTACGGCGGGCAGCGCGCGACGCTCGAGACGACCCGCCCTCGTCCTGGCTTCGGCATGACCGACCTGCACGTCAGGGCCGTCGAGCCCGCTCGGCAGGCGCGCAGCGCAGCCGAGGATCGCGTCGTGCTCTCCCCGGCGATCGGCGCCAAACCGGACGCAGACGTCGCCGCGGGCAGGCTGCGGCCGGGGCCCTGGACGCGCGACCGGTGGACGATCCTGCTGACGGAGGTGCTCTCGAACGAGCGGCTCGCGCGCGCTGCGATGTGGATGGGGAGCGGACCGGTCCGGGTCAGGGTGTCGGCTGGCGGCTTCTTCGTCGCGCTGCGCCTCGCGACCCCGTAGGCCCCGCCCCCGCCGTCGAGGACGAGCCCCTCCGCCGGGAGGCCGCAGGGAGAAGCCCCGCGGCGGCGAAGAAAGGCCCGGCGCCGAGAAGGCGCCGGACCTCGGAATGACTTCACGGTGAGTCTAGCGGGAGCTGGTGTTGATCGCCTTCTGGAACCGCTGGTAGCTGAACTTCTGGCCGCCCACGCTGGCCTCCGCCATCACGCCGCCCTTCGCGAGGGTGAAGACGCTCACGCCCTCGACGTACTTGGCGTTCGCGGACGCCCCGGCGGCAGCGGCCACCGCGCTCACCTGCGCGGCCATCGCGAACTCACCCTTCTTGAAGTTCGCCAGCGCCTTCTCCGTCTCGAAGAAGATGACCTCGGTGTAGGCCTGTCCGCCGAGCTGGAGGCCGACGGTCAGCTGCGTGAGGGTGGCCTTGCCGATGGCACGTTCCATTCTCGTACAGCACGCCCGTCCCGTGCGCGCCGCCGACGCCCACGCCGCCCTTCCCCACGGTGGGGAACACGGCGTAGCCGGCCGCTCCGTCGAAGAGCCGGGTGAGACCGGGATCGGCCCGCTCGAGCTCACCGATGGCCTGGCGGGCGTCCTTCACGCCTTCTGCGGCCGAGTCGTCGGCGTACACCGGGGCCGAAGGGCCCAACAGCGCAACGGCGACGAACGTACTCAGGATCTTCCTCATAGAATACTCCTTGGCAGTGAATGACTGGGGTCTCGCGCCCGCGCGGCGCCCTGGGAAATGGCGCCTGCCGCACCGAAGGCCGGCGCTTGCAGGCTGCGGGCACCGCTGAGTGTGCACGGAGCGTCAACTCGGCGCCGCGCCATTCGGGATGCGGACCCCGATGAGCAGGCAACGCCGACGCCGTCCTTGGCCGTCGTCGCGGCCCCGCATCTCGAGGCGAACCGGATCGTCGCGCTGCCCCTCGCGCGAGGACCGTTCGCGAACGTTCTCGAACGCCCCGGTGACGTCCACCGGGGAGAGCGAGCGGCCGGATATCGGGCGGTTGCCTGGGCGACGTGGGCGGCACGGCGCGTGCTTTGTGACGGGGCGGGCACCGTGCGTGCTCAGCAGCGACCGCCTCCGAAGGGAACATCATGCTCTGGACCATCGTCCTCGCCGTGCCCGCGCTCTGGACGGTCGACCTCGTCAGCTCGACCACCCTCGGCGGCCTCTCACCCTACCTGCTCGTGGCCGCCGTCTCCTCCATGTTGGGCCACGCAATTTCGCTTCAGCATCGGCCTCGAGGTCTACAGAGGCCGAGTCGACCCGGACGAGAGCGCGAGCTCGCGCGGAAGGACGTGCTTCCAATGGCGAAGTCCCCAGGCAAATCCGTCACCTCCCGCATCCTCGGCGGCGCCGACGTCCGGGTCGCTGCCCTGTCGCTGCTCGCCGTCGCCCTGGGCTGCGCCGGCAAGGCCTCTTCGAGCAGGGCGAGCCTCGTGTCCGACTCCGATTTCGGCCGCCTGTCCGCGGGGCAGAGCAGGCCCGTGGAAGACGCGCGTGCGCAGCTGGGGCTCGCCCAGGACGAGCTCGGCCGCGCGAAGCTGAGCGTCGTCACCGACCAGCACGAGGGCGAGCTCGCCCGCTCCAATCAGGCCACGGCCTCCGCCGACGCGAGCCGCGCAGCGGCGCAGAGCAAGATCGGGAAGGACAGCAACGAGCCAGGCCAGAATCCAGCAGGCCCGCGACGACACCGCCGCCGCGCAGTCGAGCCAGCGGGTCGCGGACGCTCGCCTCGCCTACTCCAAGAAGCTCGCGACGTCGCAGGCGGCCCAGGTCACGGCCGCGGAGCGCAAGGTGTCGCTCATGACGGAGAAGGTGAACCTCGCCAAGCTGCAGTCGCTGGATGACGCGGGCATTCCCGCCGCAGGGAAGTACGACCGCGCGACGGTGATGCAGCGGGTGGTCGACGCCCAGCGCGCCTGCGATCGCGCGCACGAGGTCGCCGCCTCGGCCGCCATCGAGACGACCACCGCGAGGGAGAGCTGGCAGAAGCTCAATCCGGACCAGAGGTGATACGGCGGACGAGCCTCCACCCTGCCGCGAGTAGATCACTGCGCCATGGCCCTACGGGCCGCGCTCGGTCCTCCTCGTTCCACCGGAGCCGTGAGCGTCGCGGCAACGCTAATCGGGCGTGGCCTCCCCGGACGTGCTGCTCGCCACGCAGCACCCCCGATTTGCCCTTGGCGCGCACGGCATCCGACCCGCCGTCATCATCGCGGCGCAGCCGAGCATCATCGCCAGCGGGATGAGAGCGAGCAGCAGCCACCACGTGGTCAGGGCCGCGGCGACCGTTATCGCAACCGCCGCCACGAGCAGCGCCACCGGGAACAATGGGAATCCGCGTCTCTGTCTGTTCATCGGGTTCACCTCTTGTCCTTGGTTTCAGTGATGAGATCCGGACGCCGGCTGCGGCGCGACGGCGGCGCTTCGGCGCGAACGTGAGCCGTCGCCGGCGACTTCACCCGACTGCTTCAGCGTGGCGATGATCTTGTCGGCCACCTGCCGCGCCACTGCCTTCAGCTCCTGCTCGGGCACGTCGTCCATCGAGAAGAGAGCGCCGTACTTCCCGTGGAAGGGCAGCGCGTCGATCTCGACGACCTTCTCATCGCCGATCAGGCCCTTCAGGGCGCGCCCGTGGCACTGCAGGAAGCAGCCGTCGATCATGATGGCCTTCTCCGCGCCCTTCACCCACGACGCCATCGCGGAGTGAGGCACGAAGAAGGCCTCGCCGTGGCACGCGCGCGCGAGGGTCGGCACCTCCTTCGCGACGAGGTTGGCCGCGAGCCTCGCAATCTCCCCGCGAACGCAGGGTCCCTCGCAGGAGAGCACGGGGATATTCTTCTCCTCGAGCTGCTGCTTCGCGTACGTCTCGCCGACGGGGCAGAAGCCCTTCACTCCCTGCACGTCTAGCGAGAAGTCCGGTGTCTTCCCTTCCATCTGGTCCTCCTGCCCTCGAGCGATCTCGAGGCGCATCGTGTTCGTCTCCTCCGTAGACGAACCGCGGACCTGGAAGGATACGGGCGCCGCTCACCGGCGGCGGCGGTCGAGGGAGACGAGGCCCTCGACCTTGGGCGCGCAGGCGAGCTCGTTCACCTCGTCTCGCTCGAAGGTGCACGCGTTCTCCAGCGCCGCCTTCAGGGCTCGGCGCGCACGATGAAGCCGGATACTTGGCGGCCCCGAGCGAGATCCCGAGTGCATCCGCCATCTCGCGGTCGCTGAGCCCGCGAAGCTCGCCGAGCAGGATGACCGCGCGCTGGCTCGGGGGAAGCCCGTCGACCACCCTCATGATGCACTCTCGCATCCGCTTGCGATCGATCTCGCCATCGGGAGAGCGCTCGCCCGTCGCGTCTGCGGTGCCGACGCCGCGGAGCGAACCGGCGTCGACGTCAGCGCTCTCGCGCTCGAGTTCGGCACGCCATCCGGCGCTCCTCAGGCGATCGATCGCGACGTTCGTCGCGATGCGGTACAGCCACGTCAGCGCGCGGGAGTCGCCCCGGAACGTACCGATCGCACGCTGCGCCTTCTCGAAGACCTCTTGCTGGAGGTCCTCGGCGTCGGTCGTGCCGACGAGGCGTGCCAGGTAACGGCGTATCCGGTCGCCGTGCTCGCGGTGGAACTCCTCGATCCTGAGCGCCGGCGTCTCAGCGACCATGGGGCTTCGGTTCCGATGGCGGGGCCTCCGCACGCGAGGCCATCTGATGGCTCACGAATACGCCTCTTCGGGGCATCGCCTCAAGGGTCCGCGATACGGCTCCCGCGCGGACACTGAGCTCCAGGGCTACCTGCCGGTCGGGCGCTGAGCGCCGCGTCCGTGGTGATGACGGGAGCGGTACGCCACCTGCGGCCGAACCTCTTCACCGAGAATGACCCGCCGCTCGCTCTCGACCGCGCCCCCGGTCGCGTCCAGCCGGCAGACTTTGGCGACGCATCGGGGACGCCCTCGGGGCGTGGAG
This sequence comes from uncultured delta proteobacterium, assembly GCA_963733485.1. Lineage (GTDB taxonomy): Bacteria > Myxococcota > Myxococcia > Myxococcales > Anaeromyxobacteraceae > Anaeromyxobacter. The sequence continues at coordinate 307,426 of CAVTDL010000006.1, forward strand.
CCAACCGCGTAATCTAAGCGAACAAAAAACCGGAGCCGCCCTGTAAGCCGGGTTCTGTTCCGCGGGAAGCCCCGCGGCGACGAACATTCCTCTCGGACGCACGTTGCCGTGCGCCTCCAGCGAGCATACCCGGAGGCTTGGAGCGGGCCACTCGCCTCCCTATTCGCTCTTGCACCGCGTGGGGTTTGCCGTGCCGCGCCGGTCACCCGGCGCGCGGTGCGCTCTTACCGCACCGTTTCACCCTTGCCACGCGCCCCCGGTCGCCCGGGAGCCGTTCGGCGGTCTGTTCTCTGTGGCACTTTCCTGCGGGTCGCCCCGACCGGCCGTTAGCCGGCACGCTGCCCTATGGTGCCCGGACTTTCCTCGACGGCCCCCTTCCCTGCAGGACCGACGCGTTCGCCCGGGCGGCTCCGGCAAGGCGGATGTAGCACGCGCGCCGTCGGCCGGCAACGCCGGGCGGGACGCGCTGCGCGCCACGCCCGACTTCCCGGACTCGGGCGCTCACGCCTCTACTCCTCACCGGGTCGGAGGCGCGGATGCGGCCGGAAGGCGCACGGTGAACGTGGTCCCGTGCTCGCCGTCCGAGCGCACCGCCACGTCGCCTCCGTGCGCCCACACGATCTGGCGCACGATGAAGAGGCCGAGGCCCATGCTGCGCTCGTCGAGCCCGGGCCGGGGCTGTCCCGACCGGAACGGCTCGAAGACGTGCGGCAGGAGGTCGGAAGGGATCGGTCGCCCCTCGTTGTGAACGGTCAGTACGAGGTCGCCGCCGACGGGGTCGCCGTCCCGGGACCAGCGGACCAGGACCGGCGCGTCGGCCGCGCCGTACCGGAGCGCGTTGCCGACGAGGTTCTGCACGACCTGCTCCAGCCGACCCTCGTCCCAGGTGCCGACCGGGTTCCCCTCTCCGTCGTAGGAGATCCGGCGCGCCGGGTGGAGCAGCCTGAACTCCTGCAGCACCCGCTCGCAGACCCCGTGGAAGTCCGCGCCCTCCCGCGGGACGATCGGGATGCCATCCCGCTGCGCGTGGGTGTAGTCGATGATGCTGTGGATGATCTGGCGCATCCGCTTGGCGGTGCTCACCACCTGCGCGGCGCGGCGCCGGACCTTCTCTTCCGCGGCCTGCAGCCGGTTCATCTCGGCCGCGGTGACGATGACCGAGAGGCAGTTGCGGAGGTCGTGGCCGAGCACCGCGAGCAGGTCGCGCTGGTAGTCCTCCGTCTTCTCGGCGACGGCGCGGGCGGCCTTCTCGGCGGCGAGCCGCAGCGCGGTCTCCTCCGCCTCGCGGCGAGAGGTGAGATCGCGGGTGACCTTGCCGAAGCCTCGGAGCACGCCGTCCTCGCCGCGGAGCGCGGTGATCACCACGTTGGCCCAGAATGGCGAGCCGTCCTTGCGCAGACGCCAGCCCTCGTCCTCGAAGCGGCCCAGCCGCTCGGCCTCGCGGAGCTCCCACGCCGGCTTCCCGGCCGCGATGTCCGCGGGCGGATAGAAGACGGAGAAGTGGCGCCCGATGATCTCGCCCGCCGCGTATCCCTTGATCCGCTCCGCGCCGAGGTTCCAGGTCGCGATCCGGCCCTCGGGATCGAGCATGAAGATCGCGTAGTCGCGTACGCTCGCGACGAGGAGGCGGAACTGCTCGGGATCGTCCCACACGCTCGAGGCGAGCGGCCGTGTCAGGGTCACGTCAAGCAGGTACCGTCCGGGCGCCCGTGTGCGCACGTCGAAATTGAGGGACGAGCGGGCGACGGTCTGCCCGCCTGCGCGGAGGCTCCCCCCGCGCGGGCCCGTCCTGCGCGGGTCTGCGGACCTCTTCGAACCGCTCGGCGTCGCCACGTCCGGCGCGGATCAACGCCGCATCGCGGGTGGCACCCCGCGCTTCGGGCAGAGCTCCTCCACCGGGCAGCGCGAGCAGGCCGGGGCGCGCGCCTGGCAGGTCCGGCGGCCGTGCCAGACGAAGAGCTGGTGCGCCGATCCCCAGCGTGCCTCGGGGAGGAGCGCCATGAGATCCCGCTCCACCTCGTCCGGCTTCGCCTGGCGGGTCAGGCCGAGCCGCCTCGAGACGCGGCCCACGTGCGTGTCCACCGGGAAGGCCTGGGCGGCGCCGAGGTGGACCAGCACCACGCCGGCGGTCTTCCGCCCCACGCCGGGCAGCGCCTCGAGCGCCTCGCGCGTGCGCGGCACCCGGCCGCCGTGCTCGCGCTCGAGGGCGGCCATCGCGGCCACGATGGCCTTGGCCTTGTTCCGGTAGAGCCCGAGGCTCCGGATGAATGGCCAGAGCTCCTCCGGGCGCGCCCGTGCGTAGGCGGCCGCGTCCGGGAAGCGCGCGAAGAGCGCCGGCGTGACCTTGTTCACGCCCACGTCGGTGCTCTGCGCCGAGAGCACCACCGAGACGAGCAGCTGCAGGTCGTCGCCGAACTCGAGCGCGATCCGGACGTCGGGCATGGCGCGCTCGAGGCGGTCCACGATCTCGGCGGCGCGTGCGCGCGCGGCGGCGGTGGGCGCTCGTCTGGCGGGCCGGGGCGACATGCCGGGCGCGGATGCTAACATCCGCGCGCCATGACGATCATCGACCTGCGCTCGGACACCGTCACCCGCCCCACCCCCGCCATGCGCGAGGCCATGGCCCGCGCCGAGGTGGGGGACGACGTGTACGGCGAGGATCCCACCGTCAACCTGCTGCAGGAGCGGGTGGCGGCGCTGCTCGGGAAGGAGGCCGGCCTCTTCGTGCCGAGCGGCACCATGGCCAACCAGGTCTCGCTCGGCGTGCTCACCCGGCCCGGCGACGAGATCGTCTGCGACGCCGGGGCCCACTGCATCTCCTTCGAGACCGGCGCGCTGGCCGCGCTCTGGGGCGTTCAGGCGCGGACCGTCGCGGCGCCCCGCGGGATCCTGGATCCGGCCGAGGTCGAGGCGGCCATCCGCCCGGGCGGCGATCCCTTCCCCCGGACGCGCGTGATCGAGCTCGAGAACACGCACAACCGCGGCGGCGGGGCCGTCTACCCGCTCGAGCGCGTCCGCGCGCTGGGGGAGCTGGCGTCGCGGCGCGGGCTCCACCTCTACATGGACGGCGCGCGGCTCTGGAACGCCTGCGCCGCCTCCGGGCACCGGCCGGCCGAGTACGCCGGACCCGCCACGCTCGCCTCGGTCTGCCTGTCGAAGGGGCTGGGGGCGCCCGCGGGCTCGGTGGTCTGCGGCCCGCGCGACCTCGTCGCCGAGGCCCGGCGGCTGCGCAAGCGGCTCGGCGGCGGGATGCGCCAGGCCGGCGTCCTGGCCGCCGCGGGGCTCCACGCCCTCGACCACCACCTCGAGCGCCTCCCGGAGGATCACGAGAACGCCCGCCGCCTGGCCGACGGGCTCGCGGCGCTCGGCGCGACGCCGGTCTTCCCGGTGGACACGAACCTCGTCTTCGTCGCGTTCGAGGGGAGGAGCGCGGCGGAGATCTCGCGCCGGCTCGCCGTCGAGGGTGTCCTCGCCAGCCCGGAGGGCTCCCGCCCCGAGGTGCTGCGGCTCGTCACGCACCGTGACGTGTCGCGCGGCGACGTGGACGAGGCGCTCCGGCGCGCCGCGCGCGCGCTGCTCCTCTGACGCGGCGCGCCGACGAGAAGGTGGCGCCCCGACGCGGGGTACGGCCGGATGCCGCGGACCGCGGCGCGCACTCGAGGCGCCCTGGGACGAGCGCAGCCCACCGCCCGACCTCCCTCGACAAATGGGCGCATGCATGCAAGCTTCACGGCTTCCGAAGGGCCGGGACGGACCCGACCAGCCGCTCGCCGGGGCGCACGCCGTCAGATCCCGCCGAGAGCGCCTTAGGGGAGGCGACGCGCATCGATGCAGATCAACCTGCGCAAGGCGATGTTCGTGCTGCCGAACCTGTTCACGGTCAGCTCGATCTTCCTCGGGTTCTACGCGCTCACCCTGTGCGCCGGGGAGGCGACCCCCGCCCAGCTGTACCAGGCGGCGCTCGCCATCTTCTTCGCCATGTTCTTCGACGCGTTCGACGGCCGCGTCGCGCGCATGACCAAGACCCAGTCGGACTTCGGGGTCCAGCTGGACAGCCTCGCCGACGTGGTGTCCTTCGGCGCGGCGCCCGCCCTGCTCATCTACAAGTGGGCGCTCGCGCCGCTCGGCTTCCTGGGCCTGTTCGTCTCGTTCGCCTTCGCGGCCTGCGGCGCGCTCCGGCTGGCGCGCTTCAACGTGCTGGCGCAGCGCGGGGACAAGGGCTCCTCGCGCTTCTTCGTGGGGCTGCCCATCCCGCTCGCGGCCGGCACCATCACCGCGCTGGTGATCGCCCACTACAAGGAGTTCGGCGCGGCCACCGACGCCTCCACGCGCGTGCCGGTGGCGGTGGTGGTGGTGCTGCTCTCCTTCCTGATGGTCTCCACCGTCCGCTACCGGACCTTCAAGGACCTGCACCTCTCGAGCAAGAGCCTGACCGTCTTCGCGCTGCTCAGCGCGGCCGGGATCGCGGTGGGGGCCGCCACTCGCGCCTCCTTCGTGCTGGTGGTCTACATGGGCGCCTACATCGCGCTCGGGATCGCCGAGTCGGTGTTCGAGAAGGCGCGCACCCTCGACCGCAGCCGCCTGCCGCCCGAGGTGCGGGCCGAGCTCGACGCCGACGAGGCCCTCGAGCCGGGCCCCGAGGACGTGGACGGCGACAAGGTCGAGGAGGACGAGTACATCTAGCGCGTGGACACCTCCATGTTCGAGCGGGTCCGGTCCCGCGGCCTGAAGCGCGGCCCACGCCCGCAGGGACGGCCGGGGCCCTGGGTCCTGGTCGCGTCCTGGGGGCCCTGCGGCTACGCGCCGGTCGCCCCCGGCACCTTCGGCACCCTCGGCGCCATCCCGCTCTACTGGGCCCTCTCGTGGCTCACCTGGCCCGCGTACCTGGTGGCCACCCTGGCGCTGATCGTGGCCGGCATGTACGCCGCGCAGCGCGCGGGGCGCTACTGGGGGGTCGCCGACGCCTCGCCCATCGTGGTCGACGAGGTGGTGGGCTACCTCGTGACCATGGCGCTCGTGCCCTTCTCCTGGCCGGCGGCGCTGGCCGGCTTCGTCCTGTTCCGGATCTTCGACGTGCTGAAGCCCTGGCCGGCCTCGGCGCTCGATCGCGTCAAGAACGGGGTCGGCGTGGTGATGGACGACGTCGCCGCGGGGGTGTTCGCCTGGGCGGCGCTCCAGTTCACGCACGTGGCGCTGCGGATCCTGGCCGGCTGCGGGGGGGCCCTGCACTGGTGGTGCGCGGAGCTGGGCCAGTGATCACGGTCGAGCTCCTCTCCACCGGCGACGAGCTGCTCACCGGGCAGGTGGTGGACACCAACTCCGCCTGGCTGATGGACCGGCTCTGGGATCTCGGCGTGATGGTGCGGCGGAAGACGCTCGTGGGCGACGATCGCCAGGACCTCGTGGCCGCCGTGCGCGAGACCACCGCGCGCGCCGACCTGGTGGTGATGAGCGGCGGGATGGGTCCCACCGAGGACGATCTCACGGCCGAGTGCGTCGCCGCGGTCCTCGGGGTCCCGCTCGAGCTGCACGAGCCCTCGCGGCAGGTCATCGCGGAGCGCTTCCGGAAGCTCGGGCGCATCATGACGCCCAACAACGAGAAGCAGGCCCGCTTCCCGCGCGGCGCGGAGGTGATCCCGAACCGGTTCGGCAGCGCGCCGGGGTTCAGGGTGGCGCTCGGGCGCGGGGAGATCGTCTGCCTCCCGGGCGTTCCGGTGGAGTACCGCGGCCTCTGCGACGAGTGGGTGCTCCCCCGGCTCGCCGCCCGGCTCGGCGAGGTCCCGGCCGCGCGGGTGGTGAAGCTCTTCGGCGTCCCCGAGTCCCACGCGGATCACGCCATGCGACCGGTGATGGACGACCCGGCCAGCGCCGGGATCCGGTTCGGCTTCCGGGCCCACTGGCCGGAGGTCCACGTGAAGTGGACGGTCCCCGGCCCGGACGCGGAGGCGCGGGCGGACGCGCTGCTCGACCCGCGTGCGCGGGATCTTCGGCGACGCCGTGTTCGGCGAGGGGAAGCAGGAGCTGCAGGCGCTGGTGGTGGAGCGCCTCGCGGCCCGGGGCGAGCGGGTGGCCCTGGCCGAGTCCTGCACCGGCGGGCTGGTCGCGCAGCTCGTCACCTCCGTGCCGGGGGCCTCGGCGGTGCTCGACCTCGGGGTGGTCACCTACGCGGACGCGGCCAAGGAGCGGCTGCTGGCGGTGCCGGCGGCGCTGCTCGCGGCGCACGGTGCGGTCTCCGAGCCGGTGGCGCGGGCCATGGCCGAGGGCGCGCGCGCCGTGGCGCCCGCGGACTGGGGCATCGGGATCACCGGGATCGCCGGCCCCTCCGGCGGCACGCCGGAGAAGCCGGTGGGGACCGTCCACCTCGCGCTGGCCGGCCCCGCCGGGACGCAGGCGGTGGCGCGCCTCTACCGGGGCGATCGCGAGCGCATCCGCCGCCAGGCCGCCTTCGAGGCGCTCGACCTCCTGCGGCGCGCGCTCGGCTGAGCGACCGTTCGCGAGGGCGCGCCCGGCCGCTCGGGCTCAGGGCCGCGCGCTCTCGAGGCAGAACAGCTCCACGAAGCGGTCCCAGGTCACCCTCGCGGCCCCGGTCGCCATCAGCTCCTCGTACAGGCCCGCGGCGGCGGCGAGGAGCTCCGGCACCGGGCGCGCCGCGTAGCGGGCGGTGAGGCCGCCGTCCTCGAGCACGCGCCGCACCAGCGTCTCCACGTTCACGCCGCGCCCCTCGAGCTTGCCCTGGCGATCGAGGAGCCAGCCGACGAGCGCGCCGATCCGCTCGCGCACCGCGACCCGGACGCCCGCGCCCCCCGCGGCGAGCGCCTCGTTCACCGCGTCGGGCGAGGCGTCCCGGACCACGACGAAGGTGAGGGAACGCTCGCCGGCGAACCCGGCGCGCGCGAGCGCGTCGAGGCAGCGGGCCTCCTCCTCGGGTGGGCAGCGGACGCGGACGACCGGCTCGGCGCGGGCGATCACGGGCACGGTGGTACCGCCGGCCGGGCCGGCGCGCAAACCGAACGTGAGCGCGCGGTCGGGCGGCGGCCGCCGGCGGCCGGGGATATCATCGGACCGTGACCGGACCCGACCCCGACGCGCTCGAGCTCCTGCGCGCCTCGAGCGGCCTCTCCATCGACGAGGAGGGCCGCTTCCTGCACCGGGGCGTGCCCATCACGCACGCCCGCACGCTCGAGGTGCTGTGGCGGTCGCTCCACCCCACGCCGGACGGCAGGTGGGAGGTCGCCATCGGCCGGGAGCGCGGTTACGTGGCGATCTCCGGGGCGCCGTTCGCGATCCGGGGCGTGAGCGCCGCGGCGGACGGGGCGCCCCTGCTGCACCTGTCGGACGGCGGCGTCGAGCCGCTCGACCCGGCCTCGCTCCGGCTCGCGCAGGACGGCGTGCTCCGGTGCACGGTGCGACGCGGGCCGGCCCGCTTCACCCGCGCGGGCCAGGTCGGCCTGGGGCCGTGGCTGCGGGAGGGCCCGGCCGGGTCTGGGATCTTCGTACTGTTCGTGAACGAGCGGAGCTGGCCGATCCACGCGGAGTGAGCCGTGCGCCCGTCGCCGACGAGGCATCCTTCCGGTTGCTCGCAGGCCGCCCCGGGCCTGCCTAACCTAGCGGCGATGAGAAGGCTCGTCGCCCTCTGGGTCCTGGCGCTCCCGTTCGCGGCGGCGGCCCAGTGGCCGGCGCTGCGCCCCCCCTCGCTGGCCGACGCCTTCCAGACCATGGATCGGCTGCGGGCGCGGCAGCTCGAGCGCCGACCGGCGGGCGGGCTCGAGCAGTCCTTCGTGATCCCGGAGCGGCCCGGGCAGAACCAGGTGGCCTGGTACGGCTTCGACTGGCAGTTCATCGACGTCCCCGCGCCGGGCGGCGGCAAGGGCGGGATCAGGCTCTACTACTACCGGAGCGAGCTCGAGCCAGGCGCGCCGGGCGCTCCCCGCCATCGAGAGCGCCTACGCGCGCCTGGTGGACGCGTTCCACTACAACCCCACCAAGCGGATCCCGTACTTCCTCTTCGCCACCCAGCGCGAGTTCCAGACGCAGAACGTCTTCGCCGGTGACCGAGTCGGTGCTCGGGCGTGACCTCGCCCGCAGGACCTCAAGATGACGGTCCCGTACTTCGGCGATCACTCGCGGTTCATCGAGGTCTCGACGCACGAGATGGTCCACCAGTTCACCATCCAGAAGCTGAACGGACCTGGCCGGGCGCGGAGGACATCGGGTCGCGCCATCGAGAACGCTGCCGCTCTGGTTCATCGAGGGGATCGCCGAGTACTACTCGAAGGGCGGCATCGACGTGGAGACGGACCTGTTCCTCCGCGACCTGGTGTGGAACCCGGACCCGCGCCGCGGCTACGAGATCCTGTCCTTCGGCGAGGACCGCGTCCGCGGCTACATCCCCACCTACAAGCTCGGCCAGGCCCGCATCGCCTTCATCGCCGAGGAGTACGGCCGGGAGCGGATCCAGGCCTTCCTCGAGAGCGCCTACCTGATGGCGCGACGGCGGCCGCGACGTGCGCGGCTTCGCCGCGCTGGTGCGGCGCGTGCTCAACGAGCCCATCGAGCAGGTGGACGCGCGCTGGCGGACGTGGCTCAAGCGGCGCTACTACCCGGCCTACCTCGACGCTCGGCAGGACCTGCTCCGGCGTCCGGGAGATCCGCCAGCTCCCCGACGAGGCGGAGGACTTCACCACCTCGCCGGACGGCACCCTGGTGCTCTACCGCGGGATCGACCGCAAGCGCGGCCGGGCCCGGCTGTACCTCTTCGACGCGCGGAGCCCGCGGCGCGCGGTGGAGATCGCGGCGGACAGCCAGGCCGGCCTCGAGTCGCTCCACCCCATCGAGTACCGCGTGGCCGCGGTGGCGGAGGGGATCCTGGCGTTCTCGGCGCAGGACGGGATCGGCGACCGGCTCTACGTCCAGCGCTTCCGCCACAAGTTCACCGAGGGCAAGCCGGTCCGCATCCAGCTCGGGAAGCGGCGGCGCGTCGACGTCCGCCCGCCGGGCGGGGCGCGCTTCGTCACCATCGCGGACCCGGCCTTCTCCCCGACGCGAGCCACCTCGCCTTCGTGGGCGTGGCCGCCGACGGGCAGCAGGACGTCTACGTGGTCCCGGTGACCGGGGGCGAGGCACGCCGGCTCACCGACGACGGCTTCGCCGAGAAGGACCTGCGCTGGGGCCAGGACGGCATCTACTGCAGCTCGGACGCCACCGACCACGGCCGCCTCAACCTGTTCCGGATCGACCCCGCGACCGGCGCGCGCACGCGGCTCACCACCGGGCCGACCACCGATCGGCACCCGGCGCCGCAGGCGGACGGCTCGGTGCTCTACTCGTCCGACGCGGCGGGGAAGCCGGACCTCTACCGGCTGGCCGGGGGCCGCACCCAGCGGCTCACCGACTTCTCGACCGGGCTCTCCGCCCCCGCGCTCGCGCCCAAGGCCCGCGGCGTGTTCGCGAGCACCTTCCACGGCGGCGTCTTCCGCATGGTGCGAGGTGCCCAGGGTCGCCTGGCTCGGACGCCCCCGGCCGCGGTGGGGCCGCCTGCCGGCGAGCTGCTCGCCATCCCCGTCGGCGGAGTTCCCCGCGGACATCCGGGACTACCGGGCGTCTCGCTCCGCAACTGGCGACCGGAGGCGGGCTTCGTCTACGGCGGCGGCGCCGGCAACGGGGTGGCCGGGCGCGCCGCCATGCTG
>CAVTDL010000007.1:0-167703 GCA_963733485.1 uncultured delta proteobacterium
CAGCGGCGCGCGGGTGCGCAGCAGCGGCACCGCCTGGCGCTGCATGTTGGAGCCCATCAGCGCGCGGTTCGCGTCGTCGTTCTCGAGGAACGGCACCAGGGAGGCGGCCACGGACACGAGCTGGTTCGGGCTCACGTCCATCAGGTTCACCTCGTCCGGCCGGACGTAGATGTACTCGCCCTCCTTGCGGCACCACACCTTCGCCTCGACGAAGTTCCCGCGCTTGTCCACCGGCGCGTTGGCCTGGGCGATGATGTACTTCTCCTCCTCGAGCGCGGAGTAGAAGGACACGTCGTCGGTGACCCGGCCCTTCTCGACCTTCCGGTACGGCGTCTCGACGAACCCGTACTCGTTCACGCGGGCGTAGGTGGAGAGCGACGCGATGAGGCCGATGTTCGGGCCTTCCGGCGTCTCGATGGGGCAGATGCGGCCGTAGTGGGTGGAGTGGACGTCGCGCACCTCGAAGCCGGCGCGCTCGCGGGTGAGCCCGCCCGGCCCGAGGGCCGAGAGGCGCCGCTTGTGCGTGACCTCGGAGAGCGGGTTGGTCTGGTCCATGAACTGCGAGAGCTGGCTCGAGCCGAAGAACTCCTTGATCACCGCCGTCACCGGCTTGGCGTTGATCAGGTCGTGCGGCATGAGCGTCTCGATCTCCTGGAGGCTCATGCGCTCCTTGATGGCGCGCTCCATCCGGACCAGGCCGATGCGGTACTGGTTCTCGAGCAGCTCGCCCACCGCGCGGACGCGGCGGTTGCCGAGGTGGTCGATGTCGTCGACGTCCTTGTTCGGCTTGCCGTTCTTGAGGTCGATGAGGTAGCGGACGATCTCGAGGATGTCGCGCTTGGTGAGCACGGCGTGCTCGAGCGGCTCGTCGATCCCGAACTTGTAGTTGAGCTTGAGCCGGCCGACCTTGGAGAGGTCGTAGCGCTCGGCGTTGAAGAAGAGGTTGACGAACAGGTTCGTCGCCGTCTCCGGCGTGGGCGGGTCGCCCGGGCGCAGCCGCCGGTAGATCTCCATGATCGCCTCCTCGGGCGTGGAGATCTTGTCCAGCATGAGCGTGTCGCGGAGCGCCGGCAGGACGTTCAGGTTGTCGATGAAGAGGACGCGGAACTCGCTGATGTTCCGCTTGCGGAGCTCCTCGACCTTGGCCTCGGTGACCTCCTCGTTCACCTCGAGGAGGACCTCGCCGGTGGCCTCGTCGACCACGTCCTCGGCGGAGATCTTGGTGTAGACCTCCTCCGGCTCCACCGGGAGCGACTTCATCTTGGCGGCCACCAGCTTCTTGATGGCGCTCTCGGTGAACTTCCGGTTCTTCTTGACGATCACCTCGCTCGACTTGGGATCGCGGATGTCGCGCGTGGCGCGCTGGCCCTTGAGCAGCTCGGGGACGAGATCCTTCTCGAACTTGCCCTTCCCTTCGACCCGGATGGTCTCGGTGTCGTAGTAGTACTTGAGGATCTCCTCGGCCGAGCCGTGGAAGTCGACCGGCTCCTTCTTGGCCGTGTCCGGCACCGCGCCGAGCGCGCGCAGCAGCACGGTGGCCGGCAGCTTCCGACGCCGGTCGATGCGGACGTAGAGGATGTCCTTGTGGTCGAACTCGAAGTCGATCCAGGACCCGCGGTAGGGGATGATCCGGGCGTTGAAGAGCAGCTTCCCGGAGGAGTGGCTCTTGCCCTTGTCGTGGTCGAAGAACGCCCCCGGCGAGCGGTGCAGCTGGCTGACCACCACCCGCTCGGTCCCGTTGATGATGAAGGTCCCGTTCTCCGTCATGAGCGGGATCTCGCCGAAGTAGACCTCCTGCTCCTTGACGTCCCGGATGGACTGGGCGCCGGTCTCCTCGTCCTTGTCCCAGACGACCAGGCGGACGACCACCTTGATCGGCGCGGAGTAGGTCATCCCGCGCTGGTGGCACTCGTCGACGTCGTACTTGGGCTTCTCGAGGTGGTAGCTCACGAACTCGAGCGAGCTGGTCTCGTTGAAGTCCTTGATGGGGAAGACGGACTTGAAGACGCCCTGCAGGCCCGTGTCATCCCGCTTCTCGGGCGGGACCTCGGCCTGCAAGAACTTGTCGTAGGAGAATTTCTGGATGGCGATCAGGTTGGGGATGTCGGCGATCTTGTTGATCTTCCCGAAGTTTCGCCGAATTCGGAAATTGTTCTGAATCGTCGTCGCCATCGAGTTCGGTCCTCTTTCCCCACGAGACCCATACAAATGGGTCTAGCCGGCCGCCGGGCCGGCTATCCAACTTCGCCCGGCCGAGCGGCCGGAAGTCCAGGAATCGATGAAGGGATGGCGTCTTCTAACGACTTCGCCCGCGCCCGTCAAAGAATCCCACAACGTGGGTCACGACAGGGCGGTCAGCAACCCCGCCCCGCCGCGCCCGGAACCGCGTGCAGCCTTACTTGATCTCGACCTTCGCGCCGGCGGCCTCGAGCTTCTTCTTGAGCTCGTCGGACTCGGCCTTCGGGATCCCGGCCTTGACCTCCTTGGGCGCGCCCTCGACCAGGTCCTTGGCCTCCTTGAGGCCGAGGCCCGTGATCGCGCGGACCTCCTTGATCACGTTGATCTTGTTCGCGCCGGCCTCGACGAGGACGACCGTGAACTCGGTCTTCTCCTCGACGGGGGCCGCGGCGGCCGCGGCGCCACCACCGGCCATCATCACCGGCGCGGCGGCGGAAACGCCCCACTTCTCCTCGAGCTGCTTCACCAGATCGGCGGCCTCCAGCACGGTCAAGCCGGAGAGCTGCTCCACGATCGTATTCAGATCGGCCATGTCTACTTTCCTCGCATCGTCGGGCCGTCGCTGACGGCCCATCGCGTCTTTGGCCCGCGCCGTGCGCGGGCGGTTCACGTACCGTTTACGACTGCTTCTCGAGCTGATCGCGCCGCGCGCCGATGACCCTGGCCAGCTGCTGGCCGGGGGTCCCGATCATGCGGGCGAGCGTGGTGGCGGGCTGGGCGATCATGGCCGCGATCTGGCCGCGGAGCTCCAGGAGCCCCGGCAGCTTCGCCAGCGCCTGCACGCCCTTCGCGTCGACCGTCCTTCCTTCGATGATCGCCCCGCGGATGGTGAAGTTCTCGCGGTCCTTCATGAACTCCGCGAGGAGCTTCGCCGGGGTGACCACGTCGTCGTACGACATGACGAGCGCGGTCGGTCCCACGAACTTCTCCGCCATCTGCTCCACCGGCGTGCCCTTGGCGGCGCGCACGGCGAGCGTGTTCTTGACGACGCGATAGTCCACCTTCGCGTCCCGGAGCTTCTTGCGGAGCTCCGTGACGGTCGCGACGTTCAGCCCTCTGGGCTCCGCGACGATGGCCGCCTTGGCCTTCGCCATCTTCTCGTGGAGCTCGTCGATGACCTGCTCTTTTTCCGTCCGGTTCAAGTCGAACTCACCACCTTTCCGGCCGGCCGGCGCGTCGCGCCGGGCTCGGCTTCGTTCGGGTCTCGGACCGGACGTCGGTACGAAAACCCCCTGGCCAAGCAGGGGACGCTGCGGTGACTCGCAGTTTCCCGTCTCGGCGGGTCGGACCCTCTTCGGATCCGCTTGGCCACCGTTCGCTCCGAACAGTCCTCGCACCGGAGCGACCGGCGGGCCCGCTGTCTTGGACCAGAAACCCCGGCGGCGAAATGCCGCCGGGAACTCCTGAACTCTCGCTACGCGTGCTCGGCCACGAGCTCGGCCAGGTCGAGCTTGATGCCCGGCCCCATGGTCGTGCTCACGGTGACGTTCTTGACGTACACGCCCTTGGCGGTCTGCGGCTTCGCCTTGTAGATGGTCTCCATGATCGCGGTGAAGTTGGCCTTCAGCTTCTGCCGGCATCGAACGAGGCCTTGCCGAACGGCACGTGCACGATGCCCGCCTTCTCGACGCGGAACTCGACCTTGCCGGCCTTCAGCTCCTTGCACGGCGCTTGGCCGACGTCCATGGTGACGGTGCCGACCTTCGGGTTCGGCATCAGGCCGCGGGGCCCGAGGACCTTCCCGAGCCGGCCGACCACGCCCATCATGTCCGGGGTGGCGACGAGCTTGTCGAAGTCCATGAAGCCGCCCTGGATCTTCTCGACCAGGTCCTCCGCGCCGACGAGGTCCGCGCCGGCCTCCTGGGCCTCCTTGGCCTTGTCGCCCTTGGCGAACACGGCCAGCGCGGATGGTCTTGCCGGTGCCGTGCGGCAGCACGACCGCGCCGCGGACCATCTGGTCGGCGTGCTTCGGGTCGACGCCGAGGTTGATGGCGACGTCGACGGTCTCGTCGAACTTCTTGGTGGCGGTCTCCTTCACCAGCGAGAGGGCCTCGTCGAGCTTGTACCGCTGGGCGCCGTCGACCTTCGCGGCGGCCGCCTTGTACTTCTTCGCAACGTGAGCCATGTGCGTAGTCCTCCCGGCTAGCCGACGATCTCGATGCCCATGGACCGGGCGGTGCCCTCGATGGTGCGCATCGCGGCCTCGAGGTCGCCCGCCGTCATGTCCTGGATCTTGATCTTCGCGATCTGCTCGACCTGCTTGCGCGTCACCTGCCCGACCTTCTCCTTGCCGGGCTTGTGCGCGCCGGAGCCCTTCTTCTTCTCCGTGTGGAGGCCGGCCGCCTTCTTGAGGAGGATGGCCGCGGGCGGCGTCTTGAGGATGAAGGTGAAGGACCGGTCCTGGTACACCGTGATGATCGACCGGGATGATGAGGGCTTCCTTCGCCTGGGCCTGCGTCGCGGCGTTGAACTGCTTGCAGAACTCCATGATGTTGACGCCGTGCTGGCCGAGCGCCGGCCCGACGGGCGGCGCCGGGTTCGCCTTGCCGGCGGGGAGCTGCAGCTTGATCTGTCCCGTGATCTTCTTCATCGTTGCTCCTTGCGTGGTTCCGACGAGCGAGGCTCTCCCACGCTCCTTCGATTCCCCCGCGGCGGTCACCGCCTGACGGGGCCCGTACACACGCCTGCCTACGTCTTCTCGACCTGCATGAAGTCGAGCTCGACCGGCGTGGCGCGGCCGAAGATCGACACCAGCACGCGCACCTTGCCCTTGTCCGGCTTGACCTCTTCGACCGTGCCGTTGAAGTTCGAGAACGGACCGTCGATGACGCGCACCGTGTCGCCCTCCTCGAACTGCACCTTGGGCTTCGGCTTCAGCGTGCCCTCGGAGATCTGCGCCGTGAGCCGGTTGACCTCCACGTCCGAGACCGCCGGCACCTGCTCCGGCGTCTTGGCGTCCCGACGAAGCCGGTGACCTTGGGCGTGTTCTTCACCAGGTGCCAGGTGCCGATCGTCATCTCCATTTGCACGAGGATGTAGCCGGGGAAGAACTTGCGCTTCGACGTCTTCTTCTCCCCCTTCACCATCTCCTCGACCACCTCCATCGGGATGAGGATCTCGCCGAAGGAGTCCTCCAGCGTCTGCTGGCGGATGCGCTCCTCGAGCGACTTCTTCACCTTGTTCTCGAAGCCCGAGTAGGTGTGGACGACGTACCACTTCTTCGCCATGAGCGTCTCCGTTTGCACCGCGTCCACCCCGGGAAGCACCGAAGGAGCCGAGCGGACGGTCCCCGCCGCCGCGGCTCCTCGCCGACGCCGCGGACTGGCGGCGCTCAGTAGATCTTCGAGCTCAGCCAGCTCCAGACGGAGATCGAAGACCCCGAGGACGACCGCCGCGACGACCGAGGCGACGATCACGGCGACCGTCGCCGCGCGGGTCTCGCGCGCGCTCGGCCAGGTGACGCGCCGGAGCTCGAGCGCGACCTCCAGAGACACCTGCTGCGTCTTCGGAATCCGCCAGACGACGACCGCCGCCACCACGGCCAGGACGAACCCGAGCACCGTGGAGATGGTCCAGTCGCTGAAGACCGTGGCGTCGTTGATGCCCGCCACGCCCAGGCCGAGCGCCAGCACCTTCTCGAGGAAGATCCCGAGGGCGATGGCCGCGAGGACGTAGAAGATCGCGACGACGCGCTTCGGCTGCTCCACCCCGCCGACGTTGTCCATGGCTCCCGACCTTCGCTTCGAGGCGGGGCCGCCCGGTGGACGGCCCCGCCCGTTCTGTCTGGCAGGCCAGGAGGGATTCGAACCCCCAACCCGCGGTTTTGGAGACCGCTGCTCTACCGTTGGAGCTACTGGCCTAAGCCCGGTTCGCGCCGGCTACTTCGTCTCCTTGTGCTCCGTGTGCTTGCGGCAGCGCGGGCAGAACTTGGAGCGCTTGAGCTTCTCCTGCGTCTTCTTCTTGTTCTTGGTGGTGGTGTAGTTCCGCTCCTTGCAGGTCGTGCACTCGAGCGTGATGATGCTGCGGTTCCCGGCCATGACTTCCTTCCCTTACTCGATGATCTCGGCGACGACGCCGGCGCCGACGGTGCGGCCGCCCTCGCGGATGGCGAAGCGGAGCTCCTTCTCCATCGCGATCGGCGTGATCAGCTCGACCTCCATCTCGATGTTGTCGCCCGGCATCACCATCTCGACGCCCTCCGGCAGCTGCACCGACCCCGTCACGTCCGTCGTGCGGAAGTAGAACTGCGGCCGGTACCCGTTGAAGAACGGCGTGTGCCGCCCGCCCTCTTCCTTCGTCAGCACGTACACCTCGGCCTTGAACTTCGTGTGCGGCGTGATCGACCCCGGCTTCGCCAGCACCTGCCCGCGCTCGACGTCCTCGCGCTTCAGGCCGCGCAGCAGCGCCCCGATGTTGTCGCCCGCCCGCCCCTCGTCCAGCAGCTTGCGGAACATCTCGACGCCCGTCACCACCGTCTTCGCGGTCGCCTTCAGCCCGACGATCTCGACCTCCTCGCCCACCTTCACGATGCCGCGCTCCACGCGCCCCGTCACCACCGTCCCGCGGCCCGAGATCGAGAACACGTCCTCGACCGGCATCAGGAACGGCTTGTCGATCTCGCGCTCCGGCTTCGGGATGTAGCTGTCCACCGCCTCCATCAGCTGCATGATCGACGGCTCGCCCAGCTCGCCCTCGTCGCCCTCCAGCGCCTTCAGCGCCGACCCCGGACGATCGGCGATCTCGTCGCCCGGGAACTCGTACTCGTCAGCAGCTCGCGCACCTCCAGCTCCACCAGGTCCAGCAGCTCCGCGTCGTCCACCATGTCCACCTTGTTCAGGAAGACCACGATGTACGGCACGCCCACCTGCCGCGCCAGCAGGATGTGCTCGCGCGTCTGCGGCATCGGGCCGTCCGCCGCCGACACCACCAGGATCGCGCCGTCCATCTGCGCCGCGCCCGTGATCATGTTCTTGACGTAGTCCGCGTGGCCCGGGCAGTCGACGTGCGCGTAGTGCCGCTTCTCCGTCTCGTACTCCACGTGCGCCGTCGCGATCGTGATCCCGCGCTCCCTCTCTTCCGGCGCCTTGTCGATCTGGTCGTACGCCATGAACGTTCGCCCCGCCCTTCTTCGCCAGCACCTTCGTGATCGCCGCCGTCAGCGTCGTCTTGCCGTGGTCGACGTGCCCGATCGTCCCGATGTTCACGTGCGGCTTGTTCGCTCGAACTTCTCCTTGGCCATGGCTACGCTCCCTGCTGTTGCGCGATCGGCCTCGCTCCGGCTGCGACCGCGTTCTAGTGACTGGAGCCCACGACCAGGATTGAACTGGTGACCTCGTCCTTACCAAGGACGTGCTCTACCAACTGAGCTACGTGGGCGTCTTGCTCTGTTCGACCTCACTGGAGCGGGAAACGGGATTCGAACCCGCGACATTCAGCTTGGAAGGCTGACGCTCTACCAACTGAGCTATTCCCGCCGAATTCCCGGTTCCTCTTCTGCTTCGTCTCTTCGCCAGCGAGGCTGTGTGGAGGGGGAAGGATTCGAACCTCCGAAGGCGTGAGCCGGCAGATTTACAGTCTGCTCCCTTTGGCCACTCGGGAACCCCTCCGTTGTCTTCCTCTACGATGCTCCCTGAACCCCACTGCTCGACTGGAGCTGGCGATGGGACTCGAACCCGCGACCTGCTGATTACAAATCAGCTGCTCTACCAACTGAGCTACGCCAGCAAGATTACTTCCGAAACTCCGTGGAGCAGCCCGCCGGCGCCGCGCGGGCGAACCACTGCCGTCCTCAGTGGAGGGGCGTCTTTAAAATGACCGACCCCTTCTTGTCAAGAAGGCATTTCGACGGACGAATCAGCCGGCCCGGCCTCATGTGCCCGGCCGCTCCTCACCGGCTGTGCGCGCGCTGCCGGGCCACCTCGTAGAGCGCCACCGCCGCCGCGGCGGACACCGACAGGGAGTCGAGCTCGCCCGTCATGGGGATGCGCGCGGACAGGTCGCAGCTGCGGCGCACCAGCGGCCGGAGCCCCTCCCCCTCGCTGCCCGAGCACGAGCGCGATCGGGCCGCGCAGGTCGACCTGGGAGAGCGGGCGGTCTCCATCGGCCGCCAGCGCCACCGACCAGACCCCTTCCTCCTTCAGGGCCTCGATGGTCTTGGCCACGTTGGTGACCCGGGCCACCGGACAGCGCTCCACCGCCCCGGCCGACGCCTTGGCCACCGCCGGCGTCACCCCCACCGCCCGGTCCTTGGGGATGACCACCCCGTGCGCGCCGAGGGCGTGGGCGGAGCGGATGATGGCGCCGAGGTTGTGCGGGTCCTCCACGCCGTCGAGCACCACCACCAGCGGCGGCCGGCCCGTCTGCGCCGCCGCGGCGAGGAGCTCGTCCAGCGCCGCGTAGCGGAAGTCGCGCCACCACCGCCACCACGCCCTGGTGGCGGTCGGTCCCCGCCAGCCGGTCGAGCTTGGCGCGCGGGGCGGCGTGGACCTTGGCGTGGGCCGCGCGGCCGAGCCGCTCGAGCTCCGCGAAGGCCGCGCCGCGCGTGCCGCCCTCGGCGAGCCAGAGCTCCCCGAGCCCCTCGCCGCCCGCGCGGAGCAGCTCGCGGACGGGGTTCACTCCGTAGACGATCCGCATGCGGCCTACTTCACCTCGACCGGCATCGAGACGTCGCGGGTCTGCTTCACGCACCACTTGTCGGAGCAGATGAAGAAGTCGACCTTGGCGCGCGCCTCCTCCTTGCCCGCCGTCGCCGCCGTGAACGGCACCTCGAAGCGCGGCCCGTCCGCCTCCGGCTTCGACCGCGTCCTTGTGGCCGAGCTGCGCCTTCGAGAGCGAGAGGCCCGGGCGTCGCCTGGAGCGTGATCTTGAGCGGCGCCTGCGGGTGGACGTGCGTCCCGCCGAGCGGGACGATGGAGAGCACCAGCACGCCGCCGGCGCCGGCCTTCACGCTGCGCGTGGTCCCCTCGGTCTCGATCCGGTAGCTCCTGGCCGCCTCGGCGGCGGCCTCGTCGGCGCGGGCCAGCGGGGCGAGCGAGACGGCGAGGAGCAGTGCCAGCGTGGCGCATCGATGCGGTCTCCTTGCGCGCTCTATACCAGGGACGGCCGGCGGCGGCCACGCATTCACGGGGAGCGCGGGGCGGCCTGCGCCCCTCGCGGCGCCGCGGCCGGGCGCATGGCGATGGCGCGGTCGACGATGCGGGCGGCCGCGTCCACCTCGCAGGCGGCCTCCGCCTCGCGGATGGAGGGCGAGCTGTTCACCTCGAAGACGCGCGGGCCCCCGCGCACGTCGAGCATGTCCACCGCGCACACCTCGAGCTGGAGGACCCGCGCCGCGCGCAGCGCCGCGCGCGCGTAGGCCGGGGCGAGGTCCACCCGCTCGAACTGGGCGCCCCGGCGCAGGCTGTGCGAGAGCCGGCCCGGCGGGGCGCTGCGGCGCATCGCGGCGACCACCTCGCCCCCCACCACCAGCACCCGCAGGTCGCGCCCCTTCGCGCCCTTCAGGTACTGCTGCACCACGATGTTCTGGCCGAGGCCGAGGATCGCCTCGAGCGCCGCCTCGAGCGACTGCAGGCTCTCGCAGATCATGACGCCGGTCTTGCCGCTGGTGGAGAGCAGCTTCACCAGCACCGGCACGCCCGCCCACCAGGCGGACCATCTCCTTCAGTCCGGAGGGGTCGCTCGCCATCACCGTGCGGGGCACCGGCACGCCGGCGGCGGAGAGCATCTGCAGGCTGCGCATCTTGTTGCGGCTGGCGGCGATGCCGTACGCGCCGTTCAGCGCCGGGACGCCCATCAGCTGCAGCTGGTTCACCACCGCGAGCCCGTACTGGTGGACCGAGAGCCCGATGCGCGGGAGGACCACGTCGGTGCGGGGCAGCTTGCGGCGCCGCCAGTAGACCTGGGGCGCGTCATCGCCGAGCCCCATCTCCACCTCGAGCGGATCGATCACGCGCGCGGCGACGCCGCGGGCCTGCGCCGCCTCGACCAGGCGGCGGGTGGTGTAGATCGCGCTCGAGCGGGACAGGATGGTGAGGTTCACGGCGGCTCGGATGGTAAGGCGCAGGGGGGCGAAAAGCGAGGCGAGGCGGACGCGCGCGGGCTGGCTGCACGAACGCGAGCGGGGCCGCCCGGTTGGCCCAGGCGGCCCCTCATTCGACGGCAGCTTCTCGATGCTTCTTCGCGAGTAAGCGGTAAGGAGCGGCCGGGCACATTTCGCTTCGCGAAATGTGCCTCGGCCGGGGATCGAGTTCCGGTTACACCTGCTTGAACTCCGCGTCCACCACGTTGTCCGGCTTCTTCTCCTCGCCGGGCGGGGGCGGCGCGCCCGGGCCGCCGTCCGGGCCCGGCGCCGCGCCGGGCGCCGCGGTCTTGTACAGCTCCTCCGCGGCCTTGTGGCTCGCCTTCTCGAGCCGCTCCATGGCGGCCTTCACCTCGGCGGCGGTGCCCTTCTCGCGCACCTTGTGGACCTCCTGCACCGCCTCCTCGATCTCCTTCACCATCTCGGCGGGCAGCTTGTCCTTGTTCTCCTTGATCAGCTTCTCCATCTGGTAGGCGAGGTTCTCGGCGCGGTTGCGCTGCTCGACCTCCTCGCGCCGCTGCTTGTCCTCGGCCTCGTGGCTGCGGGCGTCGGCCACCATCTTCTCCACCTCGTCCTTCGCGAGGCCGGAGGAGTGGGTGATGGTGATCTTCTGCTCCTTGCCGGTGGCCTTGTCCTTGGCCTGGACGTTCAGGATGCCGTTCGCGTCGATGTCGAAGGTGACCTCGACCTGCGGCACGCCGCGCGGCGCCGGGGGGATGCCCTCCAGGTGGAAGCGGCCCAGGGTGCGGTTGTCGCGCGCCATCTCGCGCTCGCCCTGCAGCACGTGGATCTCCACCGACGTCTGGCTGTCCGCGGCGGTGGAGAAGACCTCCGACCTGCTTGGCGGGGATGGTGGTGTTGCGCTCGATGAGCCGGGTCATCACGCCGCCCAGCGTCTCCACGCCCAGCGAGAGCGGGGTGACGTCGAGCAGCAGGATGTCCTTCACCTCGCCGGAGAGCACGCCGGCCTGCACCGCCGCGCCGATCGCCACCACCTCGTCCGGGTTCACCGAGCGGTTCGGCTCCTTGCCGAAGAACCGCTTCACCGTCTCCTGGACCTTCGGCATGCGGGTCTGGCCGCCCACCAGCACGACCTCGTCGAGGTCCTGCGACGGCTCGAGCTTGGCGTCGGCCAGGCACTTGCGGCGACGGCTCGAGCGAGCGCTCGACCAGGTCGTCGATCATCGCTCGAGACTTGGCGCGCGTGAGCTTGACGTTGAGGTGCTTCGGGCCGGTCTGGTCGGCGGTGAGGAACGGCAGGTTGATCTCGGTCTCCGTCACGCGAGGACAGCTCGATCTTGGCCTTCTCCGCCGCCTCCTTGAGGCGCTGCAGGACCATCTTGTCCTTGCGACACGTCGATGCCCGTGTCCTTCTTGAACTCGGCGATCAGCCAGTCCATGATCCGCTGGTCGATGTTGTCGCCGCCGAGGTGCGTGTCGCCGTTGGTGGCGAGCACCTCGACCACGTTCTCGCCCACCTCGAGGATCGAGATGTCGAACGTGCCGCCGCCGAAGTCGTAGACGGCGATCTTCTCGTTCTTCTTCTTGTCGAGGCCGTAGGCGAGCGCCGCCGCGGTCGGCTCGTTCACGATGCGCCGCACGGTCAGGCCGGCGATCTCGCCCGCGTCCTTGGTCGCCTGGCGCTGGGCGTCGTTGAAGTAGGCCGGGACGGTGATCACCGCCTCGGTGACCTTCTCGCCCAGGTAGTTCTCGGCGGCGCGCTTCAGCTTGAGCAGGATCTGCGCGCTGATCTCCGGCGGCGCTGTACTGCTTGCCGTCGATGTCGACGCGCGCGTCGCCGTTCGGGCCCTCGCACCACCTTGTACGGGACGCAGCTTCGCTCTCCTCGGCACCTCCGTCGAAGCGCCGGCCCATGAAGCGCTTGATGGAGTAGACGGTGCGCTCGGGGTTGGTGATGGACTGGCGCTTGGCGACCTGCCCGACCAGCCGCTCCCCTTCCTTCGTGAAGGCGACCACCGAGGGGTGATGCGGCAGCCCTCCTCGTTGGTGATGACCTTGGGCTCCTGCCCCTCCATGATCGCCACCACGGAGTTCGTGGTGCCGAGGTCGATGCCGATGATCTTGCCCATTGTTTGGAAGTCCTCCTGGACGGGGGCAACGTAAGGCAGCGGTCCGGCGTGTCAAATGCGCCGCGCGCTCGCCCCGGCGGCAGCCCAGGTGCGTAGCGGCCGACGCACCGCCACCCCGGCGACGCGTCACGAACTCGTCACCTCCGGGGGAGCCCTAACAGGATGTGCCGGATTTCCCTGACGTTTCATCCAGTGACGCGGCGTGGCACCGCACTTGCTCTCCGGACCGGGACATCTGCGTCACAGCCTCCAAGGGATTCCAATGCTCCAGATGGTAGCCACCGCCGAACGCCTCGACGGGTTCGCACCGACGCCGACCAGCACCACCTCGGCCGTCGCGGTCCTGCTGAACGCCAACGCGAAGCAGGTCAACGCGCGGGTGCGGCGGGCGCTCTCGAGCGTGGTCCCGGACGAGCACCTCTTCTTCTCGAAGAGCCCGGACGAGGCCGCCGTCATCGCCGAGGAGGTGGTCGCTCGCCGGTACGGAACGGTGTTCACCGGGGGCGGCGACGGGACCTTCGTCGGCTGGGTGAACCGGATCCTGGAGAGCGCTTCGCGCCGCGCCGCGCGTCCACCCCGCTTCGGCGTGCTGGCGCTCGGGACCGGAAACGCGGTCGCCGGGATGGTGTGCGCGAGCTCCCGCCGCCACGAGCAGGACCTGCTCCGCTACGTCCGCGGCGAGGCCGGCCGGGTGCGGCGGCTCGACCTCCTCACCTGCGCCGGGCGCCGGACCCCCTTCGCGGGCGTCGGCATCGACGCCGCGGTGGTGAACGACTACGTCTGGATGAAGTCGCAGCTCGACGGGACGCCGCTCCGGCGGCTCGGGCTGGGCGCGCCGGGGTACGGGCTCGCCGTCGCGCTCCGGGCCGCGCCGCGCTGCCTGCTCGAGCGGCGCGCCAGCTACTGCGAGATCGTGAACGCGGGCCGCCCGGCGTGGCGGCTCGACGCCGACGGGGAGCGCTCCGGCCGGCCCATCGGGCACGGCGAGCTGCTCTACGCCGGCCCCTGCATGCTGGCCGCCGCCAGCACCGTGCCGTACTACGGCCTCGGCCTGCGCGCCTTTCCCTTCGCCGAGGGCGCCCCGGGGATGATGCAGCTGCGGGTCGCCACCTCCATCGGCATCCCCACCCTGCTCGCCAACGTGGCGCGCATCTGGACCGGTCGCTTCAGCCACCCGGGCCTGCTCGACTTCCACGTCGAGCGGGTGTCGCTGCGCTTCGAGCGGCCGGTGCCGCTCCAGATCGGCGGCGACGCCGAGGGCTGGCGCGAGGAGCTGTCCTTCGGGATGTCCCCGGACCCGGTCGAGCTGGTCGACTTCGCGCCCTGCGCCGTGGCCTGAGCGCCGCAGCGCCACCTCACAGGTAATAGACCACGCGCCCGTCCTCCCAGAGCGCCTGGTAGACGGCTCGACGCTGCGCTTCCGACTCGAGCCGGACCACCACCGACACCGAGTGGTACTTGCCGCCCGAGCTCCGGCGCGTGGTCAGCTCGGCCGCCGGCGCGCTCCCGAGCACGCCGGCGACCAGCCGCCGGGCGTGCTCGGCGAAGTCGTCCGCGGCCAGCCCCATGATCTTGAAGGTGTAGCGCAGCGGGTACTCCAGCGTGGGCGCTGGCGGGACCCCGCGCGTCCCCTGCGCGCCGTCGTGCATGCGCGGAACCTAACGCGCGGCGCGCCGGAAGTCCAGCCCCGCGCGAGCGGCCGGCAGGTCGTGGTGGTGCATAGCCGGCGGACGGCCGGGCACGCTTCGCTTCGCGAAACGTGCCTCGGCCGGATGCTGGAGGCCGGCTAGGAGGTTCGCCGCGAGCTCGGCGAGCGCGCTGCGCTCGCCCTTCGTGCAGGGTGATGTGCCCGGCGATCTGCTCGTTCTTGAAGCGGTTGACCACGTGGATCAGGCCGTTGTTGGTCGAGTCGACGTAGGGGTTGTCGATCTGGTACGGGTCGCCGGTGAGGACGATCTTGGTGTCGTCGCCGACGCGCGTGATGATGGTCTTCACCTCGTGCGGCGTCAGGTTCTGCGCCTCGTCGACGATCATGAACTGGTTCGGGATGGAGCGGCCGCGGATGTAGGTGAGCGGCTCGATCTCCAGGATGCCGAGGTCGATCAGCTCGTGGTAGCCGCGCCCGGCCTTCTTCTCGGCGCGCGACAGGTTCATCAGGAGCTCGACGTTGTCGAAGATCGGCTGCATCCAGGGGTTGAGCTTCTCCTCGATGTCGCCGGGCAGGTAGCCGATGTCGCGGCCGAGCGGGAAGATCGGGCCGCGAGACCAGGAGCTTCTGGTAGATGCCGTCCTCCATGACCTTCTGCAGGCCGGCGGCGATGGCGAGCAGCGTCTTGCCGGTGCCGGCCTTGCCGACCAGCGTCACCAGCTTGATGTCGTCGTTCAGCAGCAGGTCGAGGGCGAAGGTCTGCTCCTTGTTGCGCGGCCGGATGCCCCAGACGCCCTCCTTCGGCGACTTGATGAGCTGGCACGAAGGCCTGCCGGGCGGCGCTGTACTTGCCCGACCGCCGTGTGCGGCGGGTTGGCTCCGGTCGCGCAGCAGCACGAACTGGTTCGGCGGCGGCGCGGCCACGCCGTCCTGCCAGCGGCAGCGCGCCGCTCGCGTAGAAGTCGTGTCGACGTCCTGGGCCGACGACGTCGAGCTCGGCGATGCCCGGTAGAGCTCGTCGAGCTCCACGCCCTCGACGTCGTAGTCCTCCGCGTGCAGCCCGAGCGCGTCGGCGCGGATGCGGAGGTTGGCGTCCTTGGTGACGAAGACGGCCGGCGACGTTCTTCTCCCGCCCGGCCAGCTCGAGCGCCACCGCCAGGATGCGGTTGTCGGCCGTGTGGTTGTCGCCGACGCCGTGCGGGAGCGGGTGCTCGGCCACCAGCACGCGGATGCGCCCGTGGTCCTCGCCGATGCGAGACGCCCTCGCGCGAGCTTCCCCTTCAGCGCGGAAGTCGTCGAGGTAGCGCGAGACCTGGCGCGCGTTGCGGCCGAGCTCGGAGAGGTCGCTCTTGAAGTTGTCGATCTCCTCGATGACGTAGATCGGGATGACGACGTCGTTGTCGCCGAAGCCGAAGATGCGCGCGGATCGTGCAGGAGGACGTTGGTGTCGAGGACGAAGTTCTTTTTCAAGCCTGGGCGGCTCCGGAGGAGCGGCCGCCGGGCGGCGGCACGCGAGGAGTGTAGCAGGGGGCGGGGGCGCGCGGCCACCGTCGCCGCAGCGTTCGTCACACGGCGGCGCGGCCGGCGGCGCCGCAGGCTCGCGGCCGAGACGCTCCGGTTCCGCCCGTGCCGCTTCGCGTGGTACAGGCAGCCGTCGGCGCGCTCCACCAGCGCCGCCTTCTGCTTGCCGTCCTCGGGGAAGGTGGCGACGCCGAGCGACATCGTGACCCGGAGGGGGCCCTTCTCGGTGTCGAACACCAGCTGCCCCACCTTCTCGCGGATGCGCTCGGCGATCACCATCGCGCCCGCGGCGTCGGTCTCGGGCATCACGATGGCGAACTCCTCGCCGCCGTAGCGCGCCACCACGTCGATCTTGCGCGCCTCCTTGGCGAGCGTCCGGGCCACGCCGCGCAGCACCTCGTCGCCGACCGGGTGGCCGTAGGTGTCGTTGACCGACTTGAAGTGGTCGATGTCGGTGAGCAGGAGCGAGACGCGCTTGCCGTAGCGCTGCGCCTGCGCCAGGTGCGCGTCGAGCCGCTCCTGGAAGGTGCGGTGGTTGGTGAGGCCGGTCAGGCCGTCGGTGGTGGCGAGCCGCTCGGTCTGGTCGAACAGGCGGGCGCGGTCGATCGACTGCGCCGCGTGCATGGAGACCACCTCGAGCTGCTCGGTCGCCTCGCGGGTGTAGGCGTCGGTCCGGCGCGCGCCGATCACGAGCGCGCCGATGGTCCGCTCGGCCACCTTGAGCGGGAAGATCTTCAGGGAGGAGAGGCCGCGCAGCCCGATCTCGCCGAAGATGGGGGTCCTGGCGGGGTTGACCTCGGCGAGCGGCAGGACCGTGTCCATGCGGATGGCCGAGCCGACCAGCCCCTCGTCCACCGGGAACTCGTGGCCGTCGAGCCGCGCGGTCCCGCGGTCCTCCTCCCCGCCCACCACGCGCACCACCCGGACGCGCCGCGGGTCGGCCTCGTCGCGCAGCGCGACCGCGGCGAAGTCCACCGCCACCATCTCCTTCGCGACGCCCACCAGCTCGTCGTAGACCTCCGAGAGCTTGCGCGTCCGGTTGAGCCGGCCGATCGACCGGTAGAACCGCTCGGTCTCGGCGCGCGTCTGCCGGACGTCCTTCATGAGCCGCTCCGCGTCCACGGCGCGCAGGATCTCCGCGGCGAGCGTGACGAGCAGCCGCTCGTCCGCCTCGGTGAACGCCGTTCGCTCCAGGCGGTCCACCACCACCACGCCGCGGACGTGGCCGCCCCGCCGCTCCACCACCGGCACCGCCAGCAGCGCGCCCGGGCGCGTGCCGTCGGCGTAGTAGTTCACCGCCTTCAGGTCCCCGTGCAGCCGCACCGGCGCGCGCCGCCGCACCGCGCCGCCCAGGGCCCCCTCCCCCGCGGGGATGGGATTGCGGGTGACCTCCTCGCTCGGCGAGCGGCAGTCGAGCAGCAGCAGCCGCTCGTCGTCGTCGGAGAGCCAGAAGAGCGCGCAGGTGTGGCACCCGAGCGCCGCCGCGGCGACCTCCAGCGCGCCCCCCACCGCCGCCTCGATCTCGATGACCGCCCCCTCGGTCCAGCGGCGGCCGCGCTCGACCGGATCCTCGGACTCGTCCGGCGGGGCCACGCTCAGCCGGAACGAGCGCGCCAGGTGATCGATCTCCTTCATGCGGCGCTCGATGGCGAGCCGCTCGTCGCGCCGCCCGGCCGCCACCTGCGCGGCGAGCACCGCGTAGTACAGCACCGCGAAGACCGTGACGAACCCGGCGTGGACCACCGCCTCGGGCAGGTCCCACAGCCGCGCCCCCCGGCCGGCCCACACCAGGAGCTCGAGCCCGACCGCGAGCCCGACCAGCGCGGCCCCGACGCCCGGCGCCAGGAAGGCCACCAGGAACGCCATCACCAGGTACACCACCGGCTGGAAGGCCGACTCGCCGTGGCCGAAGCTGGCCGCCTGCGCCACCGCGTAGGCCGCGACCAGGAACAGCGAGCCGAGCTCGAGCTGCTCGCGGTAGCTCGCGGGCTGGCCGGCGGCGGCGCGCGCCACCCGGCGCCAGACCACCCCGCCGAGGCCCGCCGCCAGCACGGCCATGGCGGCGATCTGCGGCCAGCCCGCCACCGCCTCGAAGGCGCGGATCGGCACGAGCGCGCCGACGCCGACGGCGACCACCGCCGGGACGCTGCGCACGATGGCGCGTGCCAGCCGGCGCCGGGCGGGCGCGCCGAGCAGCCCGAGCTCGCCGAGCAGGAGCGCGTAGAGGCGGATCAGGATGGGGCGCGGCCGCTGCAGCGCCAGCCGGCGCCGGACGGTGGGCGTGGTCCCCACCGGCGCGCGCACCGGCGGCGCGCCCGGTCCGCCCACGCTCATGGGGCTCCCCCGCGCTCGGCGCCGAGCCAGTACACCCGCTCGCCGGGCCGGATGTAGCGCAGCTCCTCCCGCACGGCGCGCTCGAGCGCGGCGGGCTCGGCGCGGAGGGCGCGGATCTCGCGGGCGAGCTGCGCGTTCTCCGCGGCGTAGCGGGCGTTCTCGGCCCGCAGCCCGCGGGCGTCGCGCTCGAGGCGCAGGTGCTTCTGCAGGCCGGATGGATCGAGCGCGGAGAGCGCCGCGAGCACCGCGACGGCCCCCACGTAGAGCCCCCACCTCAACCTGCGCCCGGGTGTCCCGGCCATCGGCGCTCCCCTCGCGGCCGACCGTACCCAGCACGGCCGGACCCGTCCAGTAATCGGATGGTTGGGGACGATCGCCGCGCGCCGCCGGCTGGCGCCCCGGCGCCGTCCGCCGTAATCCTCTCCCGGTGATCTCACTCGCCGCCATGTGCGCGATCCTCCCCCTCGCCGCCTCCGCCCCGGCCACCGCCGAGGTCAGCGAGGCGCGGCCGGGGATGGGGACGCTCCTCCGCGTCACGGTGGTCGCGCCGCCGGAGCGCGCCGCCGCCGGGATCGAGGCGGCGTTCCGGGTCTTCGAGCGGGTCGACCGGGTGATGAACGAGTGGCGGGAGGACTCGCCGCTCTCGCGGCTCAACCGGCGCGCGGGGCGAGGCTGGGTTCGGCTGCCGGCCGATCTGTGCGAGGTCCTGGCGCTGGGGCTCGACGGCGCGCGCGCCACCGGGGGGCTCTTCGACCCGACCTGGGCCGCGGTCTCCGACCTGTGGCGCTTCGAGGGTGAGGCGGCGGTCCCGCCCGACGACGGCGTGCTGACGGCGCGCTGCGCGCTGGTAGGCTGGCGCGGCCTCGAGCTCCGCCGGCGCTCGGCCAGCGGGTGCGAGGCGCGCCTCCTGCGGCGCGGGATGCGCGTCGGCCTGGGCGGGCTGGCCAAGGGCTGGGCGGTGGACCGGGCGGCCCGGGCGCTCCGGGCGCGCGGGCTCCGCGACTTCCTGCTGCAGGCGGGGGGCGATCTCTACGCGGCGGGAACCCGCGGCGGCGCACCCTGGCGCGTGGCGGTGCGGGACCCGCGGGGCGGGCCGCTCGAGGCGATGGCCGCGCTCGACGTCTCGGACCGGGCCTTCTCGACCAGCGGCGACTACGAGCACGCCTTCGAGGCGGGCGGACGCCGCTACCACCACCTCCTCGACCCGCGCACCTGCCGCCCGTCGGGCGCGAGCCGGGCGGTCACCCTGCTCGCGCGGAGCGCGACCGAGGCGGAGATCCTGGGCAAGGCGGTGTTCCTGGAGGGCGGCCGCGCCGGGGTCGCGCGGGCCGAGGCGGCGGGCGCGGCGGCGCTGGTGGTCACCGGCGACGGGGAGGTGATCGTCTCCGACTCCCTCGCCGGGCGACTCTCCCGCCCGACGCGCTAGCCGGTCCGCCCGGCAGCGGCTCGTCGGCGATCGCGTCCCAGGGCTCGGTCGCGTGGGACGGACCGAAGACGACCACCAGCAGGGCGGCCCAGGCGAGCAGGGCGGCCTCGAGCCCGGCGAACGCGCCGAGCTTCACCCAGGCCAGGTCCGGAGCGAGGAAGCGGACGCCCAGCCCGGCGGCGACGCCGAGGAGGGCGCTGCCATAGGAGAGGCGGATCGAGCGCGGCGTAGGCCCTCGGCCCGACCGCGCGGGCGAACCCGACCAGGTGGCTCGCCGCGAAGAGGACGAACGGGATGGCGAAGAGGTGCGGCACCGCCACCTGCAACAGCCCCCCCAGCGTCTTCGGCGCCGCGAAGCGCGCCTCGGACCCGAGGTAGAACTCCCGCACCCGCCCCACCCCGGGCCCGAGCTTCAGGGCGAAGAGCACGGCCGCGCTGGCCGCGCAGATCACCAGGAAGAGCGCGAAGGTGAGCGCCGGGCCGCGGAACGGGGCGAGCCGCGGGTCACGCACCGGCGCGCCTCCCGGTCCGCCCGAAGCCGCGGGCGACCACCGCGAGGAGCGTCCCCGTCGAGAGGAGGGCCGCGGCCGTGGTCGCCACGCGGAGCGCCCCCGCGCCGCCGAGCGCCACCACCGCGAACGGCGCGAACAGATCCGCCAGCGAGGCGAGCGTCGCGGCCGCGAACAGGACGGCGCGGGCGCGCGGCGGCACCGGGCAGACCGCGAGCAGCGACCCCAGCATGAGCAGCAGCGAGCCGTACAGGAAGGCGCCGGTGTGGATCTCCTCCCAGAGCGCCGCCGCCGGCAGCGGCTCGCCCCCGGCGAGGTAGAAGGCCTCCACGCCGGCCGCGGTCGCGCCGCCGTTCAGGGCGCGCTGGGCCGCGAGCCCGAGGAGCGCCAGGGCGGCGAAGGCCAGGAAGGCCCGCACCGGCGGGCGGGCCCGCGCCAGGCCCTCCGCCGTGGGCTGGAGCAGGAACCTCATGGCTTCACCCCCGCGGCCTCGCGGAGCGCGTGCAGGATCCAGCGCGACTCCTCGGCGATCCCGCGGGCCGAGAGGGTGGCGCCGCTGATGGGCGCGAGGTCGTCGCCCACCGCCAGCCGGTCCTGGGGCCCCTTCCCGTCGAGCTGGGCCAGCCAGCGCTCCGTGGGGCGGTACTCCGGCGGCTCGAGGAAGGACAGGATGGTGATCTTGCGGATGCGGCCGTCCGGGGCGAAGGCGATGGCGAAGGTCTCGCGCTTGGTGCGGACCACGTGGCTGTGGATCACCGCGTAGCCGAGCGGCGCGCCGCCCCGGGTGGCCGTGTAGAAGGTGACCAGCCGCTCCTTCACCCGCGCGCGCGCGAGCCGCTCGATGCGCGCCACCACCTCGTCGGAGAGGATCACGTCGCGCGCCTCCACGCGCTCCGCGGCCGGGAAGAGGCCGCGGACCACCGCCTCGTCCCTGGCCGGCGCCGCCGGGCCCTGGGAGGCCGCCGCGGCCGCGGCCGTGGCCGCGACGGCGAGCGCCGCGGCCATCACCACGGGGCGTGCCGCCCCGCCCCACCGGCGGAGCCGTCGGGGCCCCACCCCTGCCGCGCGGGTCCCGTGACCGCGCGCACCCGCATCCGCGGGCTCGCGCGCGGTCCCCGCGCCGAGGGGCTTCGCCCCTCCCCCGCTGCGCGGGGCCCCCTCCCGCGTCCTCGTCGGGGCCCCGCGCGTGCTCGTTTGCTCGCTACTCATGGCCGCCTGCTCAGAAGACGAACCCCACGCCGAGGTCGATCTGGTCGAGCGCCGGCGAGGCCTTGGCGTCCTTCCGCGTCCAGTCGGCCTTGATCGCCACCTGCGTGATCGGCTTGTAGGTGAGGCCGGCCACCAGGTACTGCTGGTCGAGGGTCGGGTCGCGCTGGCCGCCCGCCGGGACGCGGTGGTGCAGGTCGAAGGCCTCGTAGCGGAAGAAGGGCGAGAGCGACTGCTGGCCGCCGGGCGCGACCAGGGTCATCACGTCGTAGGCCACCTCGACGTAGCCGCCCTGCACGCGCGAGCCGAGCACGTCGGTCCCGGTGAGGCCGAGGTGCTCCGAGAGCGGCCCCGCGTCGCCGAGCCGGCCCATGGCGTAGAGCGCCTTGGCCGCCGCGCCGCGCCACTGCGCCGTGGCGTGCACCTCGCCGAGCGTCACGTCGGCCTTGATGACCTCGCCGGTCGCCTCGGACCGGACCCGCTGGTCGGCGCGCCCGTGGTAGATGGAGCCGCCCACCGTGGCCGGGCCGGCCGCGTAGGCGAGGGACAGCACGCCGGCGAAGGTCTCGGACGGCGACTCGCCGCCGCCGGTGCGGGCGCCCCGCAGCCAGCTGTCGGCCGAGAGGTCGCGGCCGGTCGCGTCGAGGCCGGTGAGCAGGTACGCCTGGTAGCGCAGGCCGGCCACCTGCCCGTGCAGGCCGAGCCCGTTCTCGTTCCAGGTCGAGGGGATGAGGCTCCGCTCGAGCTGGGGGCGGAACACGCCGTTGAAGAAGGGCGGCTCGTGCAGCTCGTTGATGAGGCCGACCGGGACGAGCACGTTGCCCACGCGGATCTGGAGCGCCGGGTGGAGGAGGAAGTCGAGGTAGGCGAACTCGACCGAGAGCTCCTCGTGGTGCTCGTACTCGACCTCGGCGTTGAAGACGATGCGGTCGTTGAACCGGTAGCCGGTGTAGAGGACCACGCGGTAGAGGTCGCTCTGGTCCTGGTTCGAGCGGTCGAGCTCGTTCTTGTAGGTGATCTCGCCGTACCCGCCGAGGGAGAGCCCCTTCGGCGCGTAGTAGACCTTGGACGCGGCCGGGCCGAGGGCGCCGTAGGACTGGTACTCGACCTCCTTCAGCCCCGCCTCGAGCTTGAGCCGCCGTACCTCCTCGGCGAGGGCGCGGAGCTCCTCCTTGGTGGCGGGCTCCTTCGCCTCCCCGGCCGGCGCGGCGGCGGCGTCCTTCGCGGGCGCGGCGGTCTCCTGCGCGGGGGCGGGGGCGGCCGCGAGGAGCGTGGCCAGGGCGGCGATGGTCATGATGTTAGTTTTCATTATCGTTTTGGGGCCGGACGGGGCCCGTCCTCCATGGAGCTTCCCGGGTGCACTGCGGGGCCTCGGCGCTAGCGCGCCTCGACCGGCTTCACGTAGATCTCGCTCGCGATCTCGGGATCGAGGGCGATGGTGGTCTCGCCGACCTCGATGACGTACGAGGGCGAGCGCTGGCGGAGCCGGAGCAGCGAGCCGGGGATCACCCCCAGCGCGGCGAGCCGGTCCATGCGGTCGTGGAACTTGGGCGCGATGAAGACGATCCGCCCCACGGTGCCGAGCTCGAAGGTCTGGAGCCCGGTCACCAGCGGCCGCACCGTCTTCTGGTAGGCGCCGCAGCACGGGCCCGGCGGGATGGGCTTCCCGTGCGGGCAGGTGGGCGGGTGGCCGAGCAGCGTGCAGACCGAGTCGGTCGCCTCGGGCGAGAGGATGTGCTCGAACTCGCAGGCCTGCCGCTCGGTGGTCTCCTCGGCGAGATCGAGCAGGTCGCGGAAGAGCCGCTCGGTGAGCCGGTGGCGGCGCATCACGTCGCGGGCGCGCCGCTCGCCCTCGTCGGTGAGCAGGACCCGGTCACCCTCGAGCCGGATCAGCCCCCCGGCGGCGAGCGCGTGGAGGTCGGCGGCGCCGGCGCCGGGCGCGTGCTCGGGGGCGGCGTGGGCGAGGATGCCGCTCGCCTGGTCGCGCCCGCCCTCGCGCTCGGTGAAGACGGCCTCGAGGATCTCCTCCTCGCGATGGGTCCGGTCGGTCACGGGGCGTGCCCTCTCCTCTCCTTCAAGCGATCGAAGAGCCTCCGCAGGCCGCCGGCGACGCCGGACTCCTGCGGGAAGCTGTAGCCGCACGACGGGCAGCAGATCACCCGGCAGCCCCTGGCGAGCGGGCAGCTCGGCCGGCACCCCTGCCCCTCGGCGTCGAACGACATCCCGCACAGCGGGCACCGCTCCTCCCTGGACACCACGGCGGGCATCTCGGCTCCCTAGTGCAGCGCGCGCATCAGCTGGTTCACCACCGCGCCCACGCCGAAGGCGAAGGGGAGGATGAACGCGGCGATCGCGACGCCGACCTTCCAGCCGCGCTCCTTCAGGATCATGAAGAAGTTCGCGATGCAGGGGATGAACAGGGTGATGGTGACGAGCGCCACCACCACCTGGACCTCCATGTTCCAGGTCATGGTGTGGGCCCTCATGAACGGCTCGAAGAAGCGGAACAGGCCCGCCGCCGCGTAGTCCCGGCGCAGGAACCCGAGGATGAAGGCGCTGGCGGCCTCGGGGGGCAGGTCGAGCAGCCCCACCACCAACGGCGACATGGCGCGCTCGAGCACGCCCAGCACGTGGAACCGGTCCAGCCCGTAGAGGATGAGGGTGCCGAGGACGAAGAGCGGCAGCGCCTCGCGCAGGTACCACTCGATCCGCGCCGAGGTCTTGACCGCGATGTTCGAGGGCTGGGGCAGCCGGAGCGGCGGCAGCTCCAGGATGAAGTCCGACCCGCGCCCGGGAAGCACCTTCGCGGCGAGCCAGCCCACCAGGAAGATGACGAGCAGGATGGTGCCGAAGAACCAGACGACCGCCTTCCCGGACAGCCCCGCGGT
Organism: uncultured delta proteobacterium; assembly: GCA_963733485.1. Lineage (GTDB taxonomy): Bacteria > Myxococcota > Myxococcia > Myxococcales > Anaeromyxobacteraceae > Anaeromyxobacter. The sequence continues at coordinate 23,938 of CAVTDL010000007.1, forward strand.
CATGGCGAAGATCACCGCCATCTGGGCCGAGCACGGGACGCCCAGCGCCAGGAGCAGGGTGACGATCACCCGCTCCTTCCGCGTCTCCATGATCCGCGCGGTCATGGTGGCCATGGTGTCGCAGCCCAGGCCGAGCACCATGGGCAGCACGGCCTTGCCGTTCAGCCCCATCCGCTTGAAGAGCTTGTTCACCATCACCGCGAGCCGCGGCAGGTAGCCCGAGTCCTCGAGCACGCTGAAGGCGACGAAGAAGGTCGCGACGATGGGGAGGACGATGGCGATGCCGTAGGAGAGCCCCATCGACACCAGGCCGTACTTCCCGATCAGGAAGCCGCCGTGCTCGAGGTAGGGCACGCCGGGGGGCCCGACCAGGAACGTCTGCACCGCGCCGGCCGGCACGACCAGGCGGATGGCCGCGTCGAGCCAGGGGACGAGGTACCCCTTGAACACGACCTGCTCGAGGAAGTTCACCGCCGTCCCGGCGCCGAAGACCCCCACGAACTCGTAGGCGACCCACAGCACCAGCGCCAGGATGGGGATGCCCCACAGCGCGTGCGTCGACCAGGCGCCGAGCCTGCGCGCGAAGTCGCTCCCCGTCGAGGTGTCGCCGCGCCGCACCACCGCGTCATGGAGCCGGTCCACCTCCGCGAGCCGCTGGCGCGCGACCACGAACCGGAGCGACTCGGGGTACCGCGACGCGAGCGCGCGCCGGGCCGCGTCGATCCGCGCGAGATCGGGGACGGAGAGCTGCCCGGCCAGGCGCGCGCGGAGGGACTCGTCGCCGACCAGCGCCATGAGCGCCAGCGCCCGCGCCCCGATGCCGCCCTTCGGCATGAGCGGGGTCACCTCGGCGAGCGCCGCCTCGATGGCGTCGTCGTAGCGCGGCCGCCAGGGCGAGGGCCGCGCCGCGCCGAGCCGCGCCTGCAGCGTGGCGAGCCCCTCGCGCTGCACCGCCACCGTGCGCACCACGTCGATCTGCAGCGTCCGGGCGAGGGCCGCCTCGTCGATGCCGATCCCGCGGCTCTCCGCCTCGTCGGCCATGTTGAGCGCGAGCACGAAGGGGAGGTCCGCCTCGGCGAGCTGCGCGGCGAGGAGCAGGCCGCGGCGCAGGTTCTTCGCGTCGCAGACCTGCAGGCACACGTAGCCGCGCTCGGTCAGCAGGATGTCGCGGGTGACCTGCTCGTCCTCCGACATCGGGAGCAGGTTGTTGGTCCCCGGCGTGTCCATCACGTGCCAGGGGCGCCCCTCGATGGTGGCCGAGCCGCGGGTCACCTCGACGGTGGTGCCCGGGTAGTTCGAGACCGTGACGTACTTGCCGGTCAGCGCGCCGAAGAGGACGCTCTTGCCGACGTTGGGGTTGCCCACCAGGATCACCGTCCGGGTGGCGGCGACCACCTTCTTCCGGTCGAGCTCGGCGTCGTGCCGCTCGGCCGCGCCGGTGGCGGGGGGGGTCACTGCCGCGCCTCGGGCCGCGAGGTCCGGCAGCGCGCGCACCGCCCGTAGAGCTCGAGCCGGTGGCTCTGCACGTCGAACCCGTGCCGGCGGGCCACCAGCTCCTGCAGGCTCTCGATCCGCGCGTTGGCGAACTCGACGATGTCGCCGCAGCCGGTGCAGATCAGGTGATCGTGGTGCTCGCGGCCGGCGGCCGCCTCGTAGCGCGCCTGTCCCTCGTCGAACTGGCGGGCCACGGCGAGGCCGCACTCGGCGAGGAGCTTCATGGTCCGGTACACGGTCGCGACGCTGACCCGGGGATCCTCGAGCCGGACCCGCGCCACCAGCTGGTCGACCGTGACGTGGCCGCCCATCGCGAAGAAGGTCTGGGCGATGCGCTCGCGCTGGCGCGACTGCTTGAGGCCGCGGTCGTGGATGTAGGCAGAGAGCGCCGCGGTGCTGGGCGCCCGGTCGGTCCGGACCGCCGCGCGCGCCCCGCCCTCACTCCGTCTCCTGGTCCGGTCGGATGGCATGTTGATAACGATTCTCAGTATCAGACCAGCCGGCCGGGCACAAGCCTTTTCGGGGCCACCTGACCGGCGGGCCGGGGCGCGCCGGGAGAGGCGCCCCTCACGGCGCGAGCACCCCGCGATCGCGCCAGTAGGCGCGCCACCGCCCCGGAGCGTCCCGACCCTCTCCGGCCACGTCCTCGCCGGCGAGCTGCACGAGAGACGCCCGCGCCTGCCGCCGGACCTCCGGCGAGGAGTCCCCCAGCAGCTCCACGAGGCGCGTCACCTGACCGATCCCGGCCTCGCGCGGCCGGTGCCGCAGCAGCTCCGCCGCCATGGCCCGCACGTCGGGGTCGGCGGACACGAGGGCGCGGCCGAGATCGACCGGGTGGTCTCCGGCCGGCGGCTGGCCGCGCTCGAGCGCGATGCCGGCGATGACGCCGAGCACCAGCACCATCAGGCCGAGCTGGACCAGCGCCTTGCCCGCCGGGTATCGGCCCGCCCGCACCAGCACGAACCGGTAGGCGGCGTAGCCGACGATGAAGAGGGCGAGGAACGCCGGCGGGAGCGCCAGCGCCGCCCGCGGGAAGCTCCCCGCGGCGACCTCGCGCTGCAGCTCGGGCAGGCCGACGAGCGTCAGCACGGCCGACAGGAGGAGCAGCGCGAAGAGGATCCAGCGAAGCGCCCGGACGGATCTCGGGAGCCGCCCACCACCCTGCCCCTCTGGCCCCACCCCCGGCATGCGCGCAGTGAAGCACGCGCGGGTCGCGTCGAGCAACGTGATCCTTGACTCGCGAGGCGGCCTCGGCAACGTTCCCGCTCGCGATGGCGGAGCTCGACACTGAACTGCTGGAGCGGGTGGCGCGCTGGTGCGCGGAGGCGGGTCGCCAGACCAGCGTGGCCGAGATCCGCGCCGCGCTCGCGCCGCTCGGCTGGGACGAGCTCCTCACGGTGCGGGCGCTCCTCGTCGATCCGCCGCCGGCGCGGCCCCTCGGGCCGCACGCCCTGGCGGAGCTGGCGCGCGGCGTCCCGCCCGACGTCGCCGCCGACCACGAGCGCGAGGGACACCACCTCCAGAGCGAGCCGGCGGCCCCGACGGAGCCCGACGTGACCGCGGCCGCGCCGCCGGCGCGACGGAAGGCAGCGGGGCGCGCCAGGGTGCCGGAGATCGTCGTCCGCCGCGCGCGCGACCGCGCGCCGGAGGTCCCCGCGCCGCCCGCGCCGATCCCGCTGCTCGACGAGCTGCAGGTGCCCGGCGGCCGCTCGGTGCTCGAGCGGCTCGTCCGCGAGCACGGCGGGCGCCGCGCCGTGATCGCGCGGGTGCTCGCGGGCGGATGGCGGCGCGCCGACGGCGCGGACGTCGGCGAGGAGGACGTCGCCGCGCTCCTCGATCTCCACGGCCTGGCCCGCCCGTTCGAGCGGCGCGAGCGCGACGAGCTGCTCCACGCGCTGCGGGCGAGCGGCGGCGTCCTCCCGCGCGCGGCGGAGCGGGTCGGCCTCGACACCGCCGCGCTCGTGGCCGCCCTGGCCCGGCTCGGCGTGGAGCGCGAGGCGGAGCGGATCCGGGACGAGCGCCGCGCCGAGCTGCGCGCGCGGGCCACGCTCTCGGACCGCGTCCACCTCCTGCTGGAGGAGGCGGCGCGGCTCGAGGACCTGGGCTTGCTGGCCGAGCTCGAGGCGGACCTGCGAGCGCGCCTGCCCGAGCACCTGCGGGCGCTGCGTGCCGGCGCGGCTCCGCTCGGGACGGCGTTCGCGGCGAGCCTCGCGCTGGACGCGGCCTCGACCGCCGCGCTCTCGGCGCGCTTCGGGCTCGACCTCGGCCCCGTGGACGCGACCGGAGAGCGGCCGTGGAGGAGCCGCGGCGCGCCCACGCCCGGCGGGCGCCCCTCGGGCGGCCCGCGCGCCGGTGGGCGGAGCGCGAGACCGGGACCGCGCGGTGCGCGACCTGGTCCGCGAGACGCGCGGCCAGAGCCGCGGGGTTCACGCTCGGAGGCCAGGCCGGGGGCCCGCGGTGCCGCCTCGGGGCGCGCTCGCGACGCTCGGTCCGGCCCACCTGAGGTTCGGCGAGGTCCCCGCGACGCCAGGCCGGGTGCCCGCGACGCACGCCCGGGACCTCGCGACGCACGGCCGGGACCTCGCGATGCGCGGCCGGGACCTCGCGACGCACGGCCCGGGACCCGCGATGCACGGCCGGGACCTCGCGACGCACGGCCGGGCCGCGACGCACGGCCGGGACCCCGCGATGCACGGCCGGGACCTCGCGACCGCGACGGCCGGGCCGCGACGCACGCCCGGGACCCCGCGACGCACGGCCGGGACCCCGCGACGCACGGCCGGGACCCCGCGACGCACGACCGGGACCCCGCGATGCACGGCCGGGCCCGCGACGCGCGCCCGGGACCCCGCGACGCGCGACCGGGACCCCGCGACGCACGACCGGGACCCCGCGACGCACGACCGGGACCCCGCGACACGCGGCCGGGCCGCGATGCACGCCCGGGCCCGCGCGATACGCGGCCGGGACCCCGCGACGCACGGCCGGGACCCCGCAGTCCTGGCGACGCTCGGCCGCCAGCCGCGCGCGGGATCTCGGGCGCTCCCCCGGGCGGAGATCGCCCCGCCTTCTCTCGGTCTCGCGGGAGCCAGGCGACGGCGGAGCGGTCCCCGGCCTCCGGCGCCTGGCGCGGCGGTCCGCGCGGTTCAGGCTCCGCCGGCGGTTCGCCGACGGCGGGCTCGCGCAGGCCCGGCGGCTCCGGGGCACCGCGCCCCGGGGGCCGTCCCGGACCCGCCCGCCCGGGCGGCCGGGCGCCACCCCGCGGACGCGGGCCCCGCAAGCCCTGATCCTTTTGACCGGCGGCGGCGCGCCGCTAGGATCTCACGGTGCCCATCTACGAGTACGTGTGCGAGGCGTGCGGCCGGATCACCGAGGCCATGCAGCGCATGAGCGACCCACCCCCCGCCAGCTGTCCGGAGTGCGGCGAGGGCAGGCTGGCGCGCCTTGTCTCTCGCACCACCTTCCAGCTCAAGGGCGGGGGCTGGTACTCGGATCCTCTACGCCTCGCAGAAGAAGAAGCCCGAGCCGGCTGGCGGAGCCAAGCCCGACGGCGCCCCCGCGACCAGCCCCGCACCGGCCGCGACCGCCCCGACCTCTCCCGCCGGAGGCGCCGGCGAGAAGGGGGCGAGCGGAGCCTCGGGGACGAAGGGCCCGGGATCGGGCTCCGGCGCCTGACCGACGAGCACCTCGCGCGGGCTCAGTCCGCCATCGGCTTCGCCTGCGGGCGGCGACGGCTACCTGGCCTTGGGCGCCGCCTTCCCCTTCTCGAAGACCACGTTCTCGCCGAACTTCTGGACGATCTGCTTCTTGGTCTTGAGGCCGGTCATCTCGATCACGAAGTTCGGGACGCGGCGCGCGCGGCGATCGGCGGCCCACTTGCTGATGTCGGCGCGGACGCGGGCGCTGCGGGCGGGCGCGGCGCGGCGGACGCGCTGCCGGCCCGCGCGCGCCACCCCGGCCTCGAGCTGCTCGGAGAGGTGGAGCGCCGCCAGATCCGCCACCGCGCGCGCGATGGCGACGGAGGCGCGACGGACGACGCCCTCCATGGCGTCGCGGACGAGGGCGTCTATAGAGGCTTCGGTGGCACGGCGAGCCATGCAGCTCTCCTTCCGCCCGTGGGCGGCGATTGACCGGTTTGTCGTTGAGTCAATCTTCGGGGGGGACTGTCAGTATAGCTGCACGCCATGCGCGTATTGCAATTTTCTGCTAGGTTGCCGCGCCGAGGCCCTCTGGTGGAACGGTAGACGCGCTCGACTCAAAATCGAGTGGGGCGAACCCCCGTCCCGGTTCGAGTCCGGGGAGGGCCACATCGACCGGCGCGCGCCAGCCCCTTTCCCCTTGCGGGCGGGGGCTTTGCGCGTGTATCGATACCCCCGACTTTTTCCCGGGGATCCCGACAGATGTGGAACCTGCTCCTCAGCCTGGCGATCGGCCTCGCCGTCGCCGCCGCCATCCGCTTCGGCACCGAGTTCGGGTGGGTGGCCGCCGTCGCCCCCGGGCTGGTCGCGGCCACCGCCGCGTACCTGCTCCTCGCCCGCCGGACCTGGAAGCGCCTCGAGGCCATCTTCGACGCCATGCAGCGCGAGGTGCAGGCGCAGAAGCTCGACCGGGCGGTCCAGACCCTCGAGGGCGGGTTCGCGCTGGCGCCGTGGCAGTTCCTGGTCGCCGCCCAGCTCCACTCGAACATCGGGATCCTCCACTACATCCGGCGCGACTTCGACACCGCCCTCCCCCACCTCGAGAAGAGCTTCGGTCGGAACTGGATCGCCCGCGGGATGCTGGCGGTGTCCCGCTACCGCAAGCGCGACCTGGCCGGCATGCGCGAGGTCTTCGAGGGCGCCGTGAAGTCGAGCAAGAAGGAGGGCGTGATCTGGTCGGTCTACGCATGGGTCCTGGAGAAGGAGGGGCAGCACCAGGACGCCATCGCGGTGCTGAGCCGCGCGGTGAGCGCCAACCCCGCCGACGACAAGCTCAAGACCTCGCTCCAGGCCCTGCAGAACGGCAAGAAGCTCAAGCTCGGCAAGCTCTACGGGGAGCAGTGGTTCCAGTTCCACCTCGAGGCGCCGCCGCCGCAGTTCGTGGGCGGACCGGGGTTCCGGGGCAACCGCCGCGCCCTGTACGGGCGCTGAGCCCGCCGCCCGACGTCGACCTCGGCTCCCGACCGGGAGCCGTCAGACGCCTCAGGACCCGCCGAAGCCGACCGAGACGCGCCCGCGCTCCACCACCAGCGGGACGCGCCGGCCGCCGCCGGAGAGCTCGAGGAACCGCCGCAGCGCCTCGGCGTCCCGCTCCACGTCGAAGTACCGCACCTCGAGCCCCCGCGCCGCGAAGTCCTCGCGTGCGGCGGTGGTGTAGGGGCAGCTGTCCTTCCCGTAGATCTCGACCGGCTCGCCCATGTCCGCTCCCTCGCGGGCCATCATTGCCGCACCCGGCCGGCGACGCACGGGTTTCCGGGCCCCCGCGCCTTCACCGTCGGGAAAGAGACGCGGCGAGGCGAAGGCGCGCACCGGCGCTCACCTGCCTTGCTGCCCTTCCGGGGGAGGCGGTGGTCTCCCCGCCGCCGGCACGGTACGCTCGGCTCACGCTGCGGCGTCTCCTCAGGGTCGGCGAGGACCGTTCGTCCGCGGGGGGCTCGGCGTGCGCTCGCGGGGCGTCCCGGGGGCCCGCTGCCCAGGGCGGCCGCCCCCCCTACATTTGTTCGACCGTGGAACCCATGGCGGGCGACGATGAACAGCTCCCGAACTCGACCGCGCCCTCGCCCGGCGCGCCGGACGTCCTGACGCCGCTCGTCGAGGCGCTCGCGCTCGCGCTCGCCGCCCCGCGCGCCGAGGTGGCGCGGGCGCTGCGCGAGGCGCTCCCCTCCGCGATCACGGATCTGGCCGACTCGCACCGCCGGCTGCGGGAGGCGGTCTCGCGGCGGGAGGCGCTCCTCGGCACCGCCGCCGCGCAGCTGCGGACCGCCGCCGACGTGCTCGAGGCCCACGGGGCGGGCGCCGAGCGGGTCGAGGAGGCCCGGCGGCTGCGGCGGCTCGCGAGCGACCTCGACCGGACGGTGGAGCCAGCGGCGGAGACCGCCCGGGTCGGCGCGGCGCGCCCGGCCGGCGCCCGGCCCCTGCTGCTGGTGGCCGACGACGAGCCCGACGCGCGCGACGTGCTCGCCCAGGTGCTCGCGCCCGAGTACGACGTGCTCGCCGCCGCCGACGGGCAGCAGGCGGTCGATCTCGGCGCGCGCCGAGCGGCCGGACGTGGTGCTGCTCGACCTCAACATGCCCCGGCTCGACGGATTCCAGGCGCTCGAGCGGCTGCGGGCCGATCCGTCCACCACCGACATCCCGGTGATCTTCGTCTCGGCGCGGAGCGACGACGCGGTGAAGGTGCGGAGCCTCGACCTCGGCGCGGTGGACTACCTGCAGAAGCCCTTCTCCGAGCGCGAGCTCCGCGCCCGGGTGGAGCGGACCCTGCGGATGGTCCGCAGCCAGGCCGCGCTCCGCGAGCTCGCCCAGACCGACGCCCTCACCGGCCTCGCCAACCTGCGCGCCTTCCGGGCCCGGGTGGAGGAGGAGGTGAAGCGGGCCCGCCGCTACCGCACCCCGCTCACCTGCGTCATGGCGGACATGGACCAGCTCAAGCCGGTGAACGACGAGCTCGGCCACGCCGCCGGCGACCGGGCCATCGCCGCGGTGGCGGCGGTGCTCCGCGAGGAGCTGCGCGAGACCGACTTCGGCGCCCGCTACGGCGGCGACGAGTTCGTGATCCTGCTGCCGCACACCGACGCCGACGAGGGACGCGTCTTCGCCGAGCGCGCCTGCGCGCGCCTGCACGAGACGGTGCTCGAGATCGCCGGGCGCCGCGTGCACCTCGGCGCGTCGTTCGGGGTCGCCTCCCTCAGCGGCGGCGAGGAGGAGGACGGCGCCGAGGCGCTGGTGCGCGCCGCCGACGCCGCGCTCTACGGCGCCAAGCGGGCCGGGCGCGGCCGCGTGGTGGTCGCGCCGCCGCTGCGATCCATCGCACCCTCCGTGAAGCGGTGACCCGGGCCGCGCGGGCGGCCTCACAGCTTGGCGCCCGCGGCGGGCGCCGGCTCCACGTCGGCCGGCTCGCCCGCCCGCGAGCGCGCCTCCGCGGCGTAGCGGTTCAGCTTGTTGTAGAGCGTCTTCTCGCTGATCCCGAGGATCTCGGCGGTGCGGGCCTTGTTGCCCCCGTTCCGCTGCAGCGAGGCGAGGATGTACTCCTTCTCGACCTTGTCGACCGGGATGCCCAGCGGCACGCGCAGGGTGGCGGTCTCGGGGCGCGTGGCCTGCATGTCCGGCGGGAGCTGCTCCTCGCCGATCACGTCGCCCTCCACCAGGATCATGGCGCGCTCGACGGTGTTGCGGAGCTCGCGGATGTTCCCGGGCCAGGCGTAGCCCTGGAGCACGCTCATGGCCAGCGGCGAGACGCCCTGCACGTGCTTGCCGGTCTCGGCGTTGAACTTCTCGATGAAGTGGTGCACCAGCAGCGGGATGTCCTCGCGCCGCTCCTTGAGCGGCGGCAGCCCGATGGTGAAGACGTGGAGCCGGAAGTAGAGGTCCTCGCGGAACCGCCCGCGGCGGATCTCCTCCTTCAGGTCGCGGTGGGTGGCGCAGATGCACGCGCACGTCCACCTCGACCTCGGCGCGGCCGCCCAGCCGGCGGATCTTCCGCTCCTCCAGCACCCGCAGGAACTTGGCCTGCAGCTCGAGGGGGAGGTCGCCGATCTCGTCCAGGAAGAGCGTGCCGTCGTGCGCCATCTCGAAGTTTCCGAGCCGGCGCTGCTCGGCGCCGGTGAAGGCGCCGCGCTCGTAGCCGAACAGCTCGGACTCGATGAGGGTGGCCGGGATGGCCGAGCAGTTGAGGGCGATGAAGGGCTTGTCCTTGCGCGGGGACAGGTTGTGGATGGCGCGCGCCACCACCTCCTTGCCGGTGCCGCTCTCGCCGCTGATGACCACGCTCGCGGTGGACGGGGAGACCTTCTTCACCAGCTCGAAGACCTTCTGCATGGCCGGCCCCGAGCCGATCACGTCGCCGCCGGGGGCCAGCGCGGCGAGGCGCCGCCGCAGGAGCTGCACCTCGCGCATGGTCTCCTTCTTCTCGAGCGCCCGCTCCAGCACGATCCTGAGCCGGGGCACCTCGAGCGGCTTCTCGATGAAGTCGAAGGCGCCCTCGCGGATGGCCTGCACCGCGCGTCTGGATGGTCCCCCGGCCGGTGAGGAGCACCACCGGGCAGTCCGGCAGCTCGGCGCGGAGGGCGCGCAGCAGCCACAGGCCGTCCATGTTGGGCATGACCAGGTCGGTGAGGATCACGTCCGGGTGCCACTCGATGGCGCGGCGCAGCGCCTCGGTCCCGTCGCTCGCGGTCTGGACGTCGTAGCCCCAGCGCTGGCTCAGCTCGGCCAGCGCGTCGCGGCTGTCGGCCTCGTCGTCGACGATGAGGACGCGGTATTTCATGTCCGGTCGTTCCCCGGCAGCTGCAGGACCAGCCGCTCCGTCTCGCCGGCGCGCGCGACCTCCAGCCCCCCACCGAGCGACCTGGCCGCCACGCCGAGCACCTCGAACCCATACCCGGATCCGGGCTCGGGGTCAGCCCACACGTGGTCGAGCCCCAACGTCGCCAGATCGGGCCCCGCCTCGACGTGGACGCGCAGGCGTCCGCCCTCCGGGGTAGACGCCATCGCCTGCGAGACGAGCGCGAGCACCAGCCGGCCCACCCGCCCCGGCTCGCAGCGGGTGCCCACCGCGCCGCGCGGGGCCTCCACCGTCAGCACGATGCGTCGACGCCGCGCGTCGTGACCGAAGAGGCTGAGCGCGTCGCCCACCAGCGCGCCGAGGTCGGTGTAGCCGAGCGCCGCGGAGGGGTCGGTCACGTCGAGGAACCGGCGCACCACCTCGTTCACGCGGCCGATCTGCTCGCGCAGCGCGGCGAGGTGACCGCCCGAGGCGCTGCTCGCCTCGGGCGAGGTGGAGAGCTTGTCCGCCAGCAGCGCGAGCTGGAGCGCCATGGCGTTGAGCGGGTTCTTGATGTCGTGCGCGAGCCCGGCGGCGAGCCGGGTCAGCCCCTGGGAGCGCATGGCGTGCTCGAGCCACTCGCCCGCGCGCGGCGAGCGCGCCAGCAGCAACGCGCCCGCGTCGGCCGGGACCCGCTCGAGCTCCACCTCGAGCCCGTCGGCCCCCGGCAGCTGGATCACCGCCGGCCCATCCCCCGCGAGGAGCGCCCGGAGCGGTGGGCTCGCCTCGGCGCGCGCGCGCAGCGCGCCGGCGGGATCCTGCGCCGGGAGCCCGAGCTCGGCGAGGAAGCCCGGATCCGCGGCGATCACGGCGCCGGACCGGTCGAGGAAGGCTGCTCCTGAGGCGAGGGTGTGCATGCGGCCCGCTGGCTGGCTCCTTGAGGGTGACAGCGGCTAGGTGCCCATGGACTCCGCTTTTTTCAAGTCGCCTGGGAGGATAGCCTGCGCCTGGAGGTCGCGTGATCCGATTCCCGTCGAGCCGCCCCGTCGTCGTCCTGGGCCTGTGTTTGCTCAGCAGTTGCGCCGCCGCGCGCGGGGCCACCGCCTCCGCGCCGGCCGGCGACGCCGCTCCGGGCGCTCGGACGGCGGCCTCCGGCGGCCCCCCGCCGGTGGCCCCGTCGACCAGCACCGGCGCGCCGCGGCCGGCCCCGTCGCCGGAGCCGGCCGTCCGGACCACGGCCCGGGTCACCCTGGGGGCGGTCGGCGACGTGCTGATGCACGACGCCGTGAAGCGGAGCGCCGAGACGCGGCGCGCCACCGCGGCGCACCGGGGCTACGCGTCGCTGTTCGCGCCGGTGGCCGATCTGCTCGCCGCGCCGGATCTCACCTTCGCGAACCTCGAGACGCCGGTCGCGCCCACCGCCTCGCAGGGCTCGCGCTCCTTCGTGTTCGACGCGCCGCCGGAGGTGGTCGCGGCGCTGCGCGACGCGGGCGTCGACCTGGTGGCGATGGCGAACAACCACGCGCTCGACCAGGGGCGCGCCGGGCTGGAGGAGACGGTCCGCCGGCTCTCGGCGGCGGGGATGGCGTACGTCGGCGCCGGCTCGGGGCCCAGGCCGGAAGGCCCGGTCCGGCTCGAGCGGAACGGGCTGTCGATCGCCTTCCTCGGCGCGACCTACGGCCTGAACCAGGACGGGAACGCGTGTCCTCCCGCGCGGCCCGGCTGCCTGCGCGTGGCGGAGCTGGACCCGGTCCGGCTGGTGGAGGCGGTCCGGGCGGCGGCCGGGGCGGCCGACGCGGTGGTGGTCTCGCTGCACTGGGGGACCGAGTACCAGCCGCAGCCGCGGCCGGAGGACGTCGAGCTGGCCCACCAGCTCGCCGACGCCGGCGCGCTGGTGATCCTCGGCCACCACCCGCACGTGCTGCAGCCGATCGAGCTCTACCGGCGCCGCGACGGCCGGACCGCCGTCATCGCCTACTCGCTCGGGAACTTCGTCTCGAACCAGTCGCGGCTCTTCGTGCACGGCGTCACGCCCGACGCGGTGGGCGCCACGCGCGACGGCGCCCTGCTGCGGATCGGGCTGGAGCGCCGCGACTACGGGCGCGGCGTGGTGCGGGTGGAGGTGGCCGGGGCGGACTACCTGCCGCTGTGGACCGAGAACGACACCGCCGACCTCGACCGGCGCCGCGAGCCCGGCCGCCGGCCCGACATCCGCGTGGTGGCGGTGGACCGCGCCCTGGCCGAGGTCCGGGCCGAGCTGGCGGCGTTCCCCGATCCCGTCCCGCCCGAGCGGAGCCAGCGGTGGATCGCGCTGCGCAGCCGCGAGGCCCTCTACCTGGCCCGCCGCGCCGCGGTGGCGAGCCTCCTGGGGGAGGACCTGCTGCGGACGCTGGGTCCGGCGGAGCTGGCGGCGCGCCCGCCGGCCGCGGCCGTCACGGCCGTCCCGGCCGCCCGGTGATCGCGTGCGGGGTGCCGGTGTCCGTGGGCTGCACGTCCGGCCGGGCCGGCACCTTCAGCTCCACCAGCTCGATCCCGAGCCGCTGGGCGAACTCGAAGATGCGGGCGTCGCGGTAGAACTCGCCGAAGACGATCCGGCGGCAGCCGGCGTTCGCGATCAGCTTGAAGCACGGCCAGCAGGGCGAGGCGGTCGTGTAGATGCTCGCGCCCTCGATGGCCACGCCGTTCTTGGCGGCCTGGATGATCGCGTTGGCCTCCGCGTGGACGGTCGCCACGCAGTGGCCGTCCTCCATCATGTGCCCCACCTCGCTGCAGTGGGGGAGGCCGCGGATCGAGCCGTTGTAGCCGGTGGAGAGGATGGTCTTGTCGCGCACCAGCACCGCGCCCACGTGCTTGCGATCGCAGGTGGCGCGGGTGGCCACCACCCGCGCGATGTTCATGAAGTACTCGTCCCAGCTCACGCGCTCGTCCATCGGTCCTCCTCGGCGATCGGGGCCCGGCATCCTACCCCACGGGGCCCACGCGAGCCGAGGCGCCGGCACTAACATCGCGGCATGACCCGGATCGCGTGGACGCTCGCCCTGCTGGTCGCCGCCGCCGCCGCGCGCGCGGACGCGCCCGGCGCCACCCCGGCCGGCGGGACGCCCGGCGCGACGCCGCCCGGCGAGATCCGCGGGGCGCTCCCGCCGCCGAGGCTCGTGCCGCTGCAGGAGGGCGGCAAGGCCATCCCGCGCGGCGCCGTGCTCGAGGAGGTGATCGGGACGGTGCGCGAGGTCGATCGCGCGCAGCACCGGATCACCATCGAGACGGCCGCGGGCGTGGTGACGCTCTCGCTCGACCGCAACACGCTGGTCTACGGGCCGGGCGGGCTCGGGACGGTGCTCGACCTCGCGCCGGGCTCCCCGGTGCGCGCCGGACGGAACGCCGACATGAAGGCCTACTGGGTGACGGTGCGCGCGCCGCGCGGAGCACGGCGCCCGGCGCCGCGCCGGGACAGGGCACCGGGCCGGGCGGCGGCGCCGGCCGCCCGCCGGCGAGGGCGGGCCGTCTCGCCCGCCCCCCGGTGTCGCCCCCGCCAGGCGGCGGGACGGGGCCAGGGCCGGTGCCCGCGCCCGGCGGCGCCGGGCAGTGAGGGCGAGCCGGCGAGCGCACGCACGCTCGCCCGGTGCGCGGCGCCGGAGGCGCCCGGCGCATCGCGGTCGATCTAGAGGCGGCCCGGCGCGGCCACCGGTCCCTGCGCTCCGGAGAGGACGGCGCCCGACGGCGCCAGCCGCGCGAGCCCCTTCTCGAGGAGGAAGCGACGGATCTTGGCGGCCGGCGCCACGAAGGTCTCTCCCGGCATGGGCACGTCGAAGGCGTACTGCTCGGCGTCCTTGCCGAACGCCACGCGCGCGGTGCGGTAGCCCTCGACCAGGCCGATGAGCCGGGCGCCCGGGACGTCGAAGACGCCGCCGCCGGAGCTGCCGTAGCCGATGGCCGCGTCGGTCTTGAGCGCCTTCGCGGCGCGCGGCGCGGCGGCGTTCTCGGGGAGCTCGTACTCGACCTGCGAGACGATGCCGGCCGCGACCGAGAGCCCCTTCCCGAACGGCGCGCCGATGACCACCAGGTCGTCGCCCAGCGAGAGCTCGTCGTCGGCCGCGAGCGTGGTCACCGGCAGGCGGGCCGAGACCTCGATGACCGCGAGGTCGACCTCGGGGACCCGGCCGCGCGCGATGACCGTCCCCGCCGCCGAGGCCGACCCGTCGGACGGGAGCACGCGCAGGTCGACGCGCTCCGGCCAGCTCTCGCCCGGCTCTACCACGTGGGCGTTGGTGAGGACGTAGGTGCGATCGCCGTCGTGCGCGAAGGCGATCCCGGAGGCGCTCCGGAGCACCTCGCCGCCGCCCGCGAGCTGGATCCGCACCGCGCTCGGGAAGACCTTCTGGACCGTCTCGGCGCGCGGGTTGCCCGGGCGAGCCGGCGCGAGGCCGAGGATGGGGGAGGCGAGGATCAGCAGGCCGGCGACCAGGGCAGCGCTGCCCAGGCTGGAGAGTAGTCGATGTCGGGGCACGCACCTCGAACGGACGCGCCCCGGCGGGAATTCCCTGCCGGGGCGCTGCCCCGAACGGGCAGCGGGCGGACGAGCGAGCGCCCGCTCACCTCAGCGCTCCCCGGCGTAGCGGCGGCGCATCAGGAACAGGATCGCGTCCTGGGCGCAGTGCTCGCAGTAGCCGTACCGCTCGCGCATGGTGGCGAGCGTGGCCTCGACCCTGCGGGTGGCGCGGTCGTCGAGCGCGGCCCGGTCGTCGGACAGGTAGCGGAGCACGTCCTCCGTGGCGCGGTGGAGCTGCCGCTTGCGCTCGTCGAAGTAGTGGTCGCGCAGCCGCCGGAACAGGTCGGGGAAGATGGCCGGGTAGTCGATCTCGGCGACGTCGGGGTGGTCGAGGCGGAAGGCGCCGACCGCCGAGATGAGGCCCCGGCGGAAGGTGGCGCGGTCGCCCCGGCCGGCATGAGGATCCGCTCCAGCTCGACCATGCGGTCCTCGTCCGGCGGCGCGAAGGCCCCGGTGACGCGGTCGCGGACCTTCTCTCCCTGGACCCAGTGCGAGACCAGCGCGACGTGCCGGGCGAACAGCTCCCGGTACTGCCCCTCCGCCACCAGGCCCATCGAGTCGCGGATCTCCTCGTCGAGCGCGTCGAGGTACTCGGCCTCGGCCACCTTCACGAACTCCTCGTGGTCGTGGAACCCGTCCACCACCTCCTGCTGGAGGAACTCGTGGACCGACTTGTCGCGGCAGAGCACCTGCAGCTCCTCGAGCACCGCCCGCGGCGTGAGGCAGCGCGCGCCGGGCGCCTGGGCCGCGTTCATGAGCGCGGTCTTGATCTCGCGCGCCGACGCGCCGCTGCGCCCCTCGTAGTTCGGGTAGACCTCGGACTCGCGGTAGAGGTCCGGCACGTGCTTGCGCAGCATCTTCGCCTCCGCCAGCGAGAGCCGGTCCGGCGCCTCGCCGGTGTCGTAGAGGCGCAGCTTCTCGAGCGGGGCCAGGTCCTCGATCAGCCCGCGCAGCTCGCCCTCGTACCGCTCGGCCACGGGACGCTTCAGGCGGGTGAGCACCGCCCACAGGGCCGCCACCTGGGTGGCGTGCGGCGCGACGTGCTTCCCCACCGCGGCGTCGGTGACCTGCTGGTCGTAGATCTCCTGCTCGACCGAGACGCGTCGGACGTAGGGCGCCCGGACGAGCTCGAGCCGCCCCTTGAACGAGGCGAACTCCGGCGAGTCCTTGAAGGCGGAGAGCTGCTTCTCGTTGGCGCTCGCGACGAGCACCATGTCGAGCTGCAGGAGGAAGGTGTCGAGCGCCACCCTCCCCGTCTCGCTGGTGCCGAGCAGGTACTTGAAGGTCTCCAGCGGCCGCTTCAGCAGGTCCGAGTACTCGACCAGCCCGCGGTTCCCGGCCACGAGCGGCCCGTGCGGCTCGAACAGCGTGAGCGCGTGCAGCGCCGGCGGCAGCGCGCCGGCGCTCCGGTCGGCGGTCACCTGCCGGTAGCCCGCGTCGACCGACAGCTGCGGATCGACCGTCACCGCCGCCTGCTGGTAGCGCGACGACACGTACATCCGCTCGACCTGCACGTGCCGCATCACCTTCAGCCAGTCGCCGCGGTACGCGCCGAGCAGCGCGTCGTGGACCTGCCGGCAGTACTGGCAGAGCTCGCCCTCGAGCAGGTAGTCGGAGAGGACGTAGTCCGCCTCGCTCGCCCCCTCGCGCGCGCTCGGGCGGCAGCACTCCTCGAGCAGCCGGCGGCGGTCCTCGCGCGGGAGGAGCAGCAGCGGGTGGTCCTTCATCGGGCAGGAGAGGCGGGCGTCGAGCGCGTCGCCCTCGAGGTGGGCGAAGCTCGGCGAGCTCGCCGTCCTCCGACCGCGAGCCGCTGAACCCGAGCCCGCCTCCGCGGAGCTTCCGCTCGCTCGGGAAGACCCAGTGGAAGCGGTAGAGCGCGCCGTCCGGCGTGCGGGAGTACGCCTCCATCCCGCGCACCAGCGCCGAGACCAGCGAGGACTTGGCCGAGCCGTTCGGGCCGTGGACCAGCACCAGCTTGTTCACCCGCCCGGACCGGACGAAGTTGCCGAGCGGCGCGGTAGAGCGCGGCCTGCACCTCCTCCTGCCCCGCCACGCGCCGGGCGCCCCCACCCGGGTCGAAGGCGAGGTCGAACAGCTTCCAGCGCCGGACCGTCCCCACCGGCGTGGCCCGGTCCTCCGCGCCGAAGTGGTCGAGCACGTCTCGCAGGTACTGGGCGGCGGACCGCGCCTGCCTCCGCGGCGCCTCCAGGAAGGTCTGCACGTACTCGGCATAGGAGAGGATCGAGCGGTTCTCGACGAACGCGCTCTTCACCGCGCTGCCCACCGCCGCGAGCCAGTGCTGCGCCTCCATGTCTTTCGTCCTCCCTGGGATTCCCTAACCGTCGCACGGGCCGACCGCCGCTCCAACGGGCGAGCGGGCGGGCCCCCGCTCGACGAAGACGCCAGGGCGTCCGATTCGAAGGGCGGGCGCCCGCCTCGACGGCGGCGCCGCCCAGGGCGCGGTCCTGTGGGCGGGCGGAGCCGGCCCGTCAGCGATCGCCGCGCGCGTCCGGCCCGGCTCGCCCCGCGGACCTCGCGTGGCTGGCGCTGCCGGACCCCGAGGGCGCCGAGCGCTGCGCCGGAGCCGGGCTCACGGCCGGCGCTGCCTGGCCTCGGGGGGACGCGTAGCCCGCGCCACCGCCACGCTCGGCCCGGGCCGGCGGGGCGTACCCCGCGCGCCCGCGCGACTCGGCGACGCGCGAAGGGCCCGCGCTCGCCGCGGGGCCGCGCCCGCCCCCCTGCCACGGGGCGCCGTAGTTCGCCGCGCCGCGCCCACCGCTCCGCGAGGGCGGCGCGTAACCGGGGCCACCACGATCCCCGCCGGGCCCGGGAGGGGGCGCGTAACCGGGACCGCCGCTGTCGCCGCCACGCGCGGGGGGAGCGTAGCCAGGACCGCCGCGATCCCCGCCGCGCGACGGCGGCGCGTAACCCGGGCCACCGCGATCGCCGCCAGGCGCTGGCGGCGTGGCGCCCTCGTTGCTGCGGTCACCGCCGCGGCCGGGGGGCATGGCGCCCTGGTTGCCGCGGTCGCCGCCGCGTCCCGGGGGCATCGCGCCCTGGTTGCCGCGGTCGCCGCCGCGTCCCGGGGGCATGGCGCCCTGGTTGCCGCGGTCGCCGCCGCGTCCCGGGGGCATGGCGCCCTGGTTGCCGCGGTCGCCGCCGCGGCCGGGAGGCATGGCGCCCTGGTTGCCGCGGTCGCCGCCGCGGCCGGGAGGCATGGCGCCCGGAGCGCCCCGGCCGTCGCCGGGTCCGATGGCTCCGCGGTCGGCACCGGGCGCCTGCACCCCGCGCTGACCTCTCGCGCCGTCGCCTCGGCCGGGGCCGGACCGCGCGTCGGGCCGGTAGATGGACACCTCGCCGGGACGGACGCGCGCGGCGCCTGGGGAAGGAGCGGGCACGACCCGCACCGGCGTGACCGCGCGCCCGATCCGCTGCTCGATCACCCGCGGGGCGGGGCCGCCCCATGCCGGGCGGGCGGGTCCCGGCCGTCCAGGACCGCGGACGCCGCGGGCCAGCGGCGGCGCGGGGGCGGTGTCGTAGAAGTACCGGCGGGTGTAGCCCGGCGCGTACGCCACCGAGTAGACCGGCACCGACAGGAACGAGCCGCATGGGACGAACGTCCACCAGTAGTCGACGAAGGGATAGCTCGACAGGTACACGGACACGCCCGGGCCGAGCGGCGCCCAGCCGACCACGTCGCCGGAGTAGCGCCAGGAGACCCACGCCGGCGCCCACTGGTAACCGGGCACCCAGACCCAGCCGTAGTAGCTGTCATAGGTCCAGCGGCCGTAGTGGTACGGGGCCCAGCCCCAGGGCTCGTCCGAGACCCAGAGCCA
Source organism: uncultured delta proteobacterium (assembly GCA_963733485.1). Classification (GTDB taxonomy): domain Bacteria; phylum Myxococcota; class Myxococcia; order Myxococcales; family Anaeromyxobacteraceae; genus Anaeromyxobacter. Next base: position 42,277 of record CAVTDL010000007.1, read on the forward strand.
GCCTTCGTTCGTCCACTCCCAGCGGCCGTAGTAGTAGGGGCGCCAGCCCGCGGCCACCCGCGGCCGCCACACGCGCCCGTAGCCTCCCGCCGAGACCCACTCGCCGTACGGCGCGAGCGCGCCGTGGAACGTGTCGAAGTTCACCGAACCGGAGTCGTTCAGGTCCACCGAGACGTCGTAGTCGTCGGGCCGCTGGTCCGACCACTGCTGCTGCCCGGTGTAGTCCTCCTCCCATTCGCGGTCGTCGTCCCAGTCGTCCGCGCGCGGGGCGAGCGGGATGAGCACCGAGAGGACGGCCAGGAGCGAGAGCGAGCGACGGAGCATGATGGCCTCCTTGAAGGCGATCCGGAATCCTGCAGCACGGGATGGTCGAGCGATCGCGCCTTTTCCACCCCCATCCCACCATCCGCAAGCGGAAGCAAGCGGAGTGCCGACCGCAAGCGTCCGACATCACGGGGAGATCGCGGAACGAGGGCTGCGGCGCGGGCTCACACTGTGCCCGGGCGTCACCCGGGAGGAGCGAGGGCGACGGCCGGGCGCACGGGCGCCCTTTCCCGGCTGGGCCGGGGCGCGCTCCGCGCCTCGAGCTGGAAGCCCGGGCCGGGCCGGTCAGGCGAGCTTCTTCTCCTTCTCGAAGGAGAGCAGGGGCGGCTCCTTGTTCAGGATCACGCCCTCGGTGATCTTGCACTCCTTCACGCCTTCCCGGTACGGCACGTCGTACATGATGTCGAGCATCGCCTGCTCGAGGATGGCGCGGAGGCCGCGGGCTCCCGACTTCCGCCGCATGGCCTCGCGGGCGATGGCGCGCAGCGACTCCTTCGTGAAGGAGAGCTTCACCTTCTCGAGCTCGAAGAGCTTCACGTACTGCTTGGTGAGGGCGTTCTTCGGCGCGGTGAGGATGGTGACGAGGTCGTCCTCGGACAGCTCGCAGAGCGTCGCGATGATGGGGAGTCGGCCGACGAACTCCGGGATCATCCCGAACTTCACGAGGTCGCTGGGCTCGACGCGGGCGAGGAGCTCGCCGAGGCTGGCCTCCTCCTTGCGCTCGATCTTGGCGCCGAAGCCGAGCCCCTTCACGCCGACCCGCCGCCGGATCACCTGCTCGAGACCGCAGAACGCGCCGCCGCAGATGAACAGGATGTTCGAGGTGTCGACCTGGATGTACTCCTGCTGGTTGTACTTCTTGCCGCCGCGCGGGGTGACGTTGGCGCGCGTGCCCTCGATGATCTTGAGGAGCGCCTGCTGGACGCCCTCGCCGCCCACGTCGCGGGTGGGCGAGGGCGTGTCGCCCTTGCGCGCGATCTTGTCGATCTCGTCGATGTAGACGATGCCGCGCGAGGCCTTCTCGACGTCGTAGTCGGCGTTGTGCAGCAGGTTCTGGATGATGTTCTCGACGTCCTCGCCCACGTAGCCGGCCTCGGTGAGGCTGGTGGCGTCGGCGATGGTGAAGGGGACGTTGAGGAAGCGCGCCAGCGACTGGGCCAGCAGCGTCTTGCCCGACCCGGTGGGGCCGATCAGCAGGATGTTGGACTTCTGCAGCTCGACGTCGTCCTGGCCGTTCCGCACCTGTCCGGGCCGCTGCGGGCGGGCCGGCTTGCGCGAGTAGATGCGCTTGTAGTGGTTGTAGACCGCGACCGAGAGGACCTTCTTCGCCTTGTCCTGTCCGACCACGTAGTCGTCCAGGAAGGCCTTGATCTCGGCGGGTGTCGGGAGCGAGACGGCCGGGCGGCCCTCGTCCCGCTCGGCCTCCTCCGCGATGATGTCGTTGCAGAGCTGGATGCACTCGTCGCAGATGTAGACGGTGGGCCCCGCGATGAGCTTGCGGACCTCGCGCTGCCCCTTCCCGCAGAAGGAGCAGGACAGGTTTCCGTGGTGGTGCTCTTTCCGGCTCACGCTTTCCTCGACCGTCGGAATGGTACCACCAACCCAGGACCTCCGGAATCCGGAGCCCGACTCGAATATAGCCAGATGCACCGCGCTCTGCCCTCCCAACTCCAGGGTGCAAGCGAGGCTACCGTCCGAGGAGGGCCTCGATCTCCCCCGCGAGGTCGTCGGCGCGCTGCGCCACGCCCCGAGGGACGGCGGACTCGTCGCGGCAGGCCGAGGCGAGCCGGCGCGCCGCCGCGGCGAGCCGCTCGAGCCGCTCCGCCCTGGGCGGCGCGGGCGGGGCCGGCGGAGGGCCGAACTTCTCGTCCAGGCGGCGGTTCACGGCGGCCGGCGTGGGCGAGCGCTCCATCACCTCGTCGCGCAGCTCGCGCCACCCCGAGTCGGAGAGGCGGCCCGTCGCCTCGGCCCGCGAGAGCACCTCGATCACCTCGAAGGGCGGCGCGGGGGCCCCGCCGCGGGCGCGCGCCACCGCCGGCTCGTGACGCTCGAGGAACGCGTAGCTCGCGGTGAGCTTGTCTGCCGTGGCCGCCCGGAGGAAGAGCTCCTTCGAGCAGTAGCGCTCGAAGCTCTGGTGCCCCCAGGCGCGCCAGAGCTCGTCCCGGCGCACCTCGGCGAGCAGCCTCCCGAACTCGACCCAGGCGGACTTGAAGCGCTGCGCCCCCTCGAGCACCTTGCGCCGGGTGGAGCCCTCGGGGAGGTCCTCGGCCCGGGCGGCCAGCTTGGCGGCGGTGGCGGTCACTGGCCGATCCGGAAGGCGAGCGAGACGGTGGGGCGCTGGCCAGGGAACGTGTCGAACCGCCACCCCTCGAGCGCGCGCTGCAGGCAGCCGCGGAGCGGACCGTCGCGCAGGCTCGGCTCGTCGATCCAGAGCGCGACCACCCGGCCGTCGTTGCCGATGGCGAACTCGATGGGCACGTCTCCCCGGAACTCGGGCGAGCGGGACGCCTCCTCGCGGAAGCAGGGGACGAGCGTCCGCTGCTGCCGGGCGACCGCGGCCTGGATCTTCCCCTCGTCGAACTGTGCCGCGACGAGATCGCCGCCGTCCACCTGGCCGGCGCGCGTCCGGCTCCCCGCGCCGGCCAGCCCCGGCCCGCGCTGGCGGCCGAGGCTGCCGCTCATCCCGCCCGCGCCCGTCGGGCCGGGCTGGTCGAGCTGGACCTCGATCTCGTCCTCGGGGGCGGCGCGGCTCGAGACCCCGACGCGCGCCGCCGAGGCGATCCGGATCCCGGCGCCGAAGTCCTCGAGGAGCGGGCTGCTCGACCCGGGCTTCCCGCGGAGCCGCCACACCAGCAGGCCGCCGCCGATCCCGGCCGCCACGAGCAGGACCGCCGCGGCGGCCACCAGGAGCGCGTGGCGCCGGTTCCGGCGCTGCGTGAGCATGCGCGCGCCCGTGACCTCGCGCTCGACGCGCTGCGCGGCCTCGGCCTTCTTGGCGTGCACCACGAAGATCGGCACCTCGCCCACCGGGGCCCACGGGCCGTCTCCCTGCGACACCGGCGTGGCCGGGTCGAGGTCGCCCCGGTACAGCATGGCGGCGATGGTGCGCGAGTCCACCGGACCGAAGACCTGGCCGGCGCGACGGAAGAGCCACTCCCCGCCCTCGAGCGCGGGGTCCTCGATGCGGATGGGAGAGTCTTTGCCGGGCGCCATTGCGGTGCTGGGGGGTCGATGCGGTGGGTGGAGCGTCGCGTCCGGCTCGCGCCGGGGCCGCGGGCGTGGTGAACTTAGCACGACGTGGAAAGACGGTTCTACGCTCTCCGACTCTGCTACGACGGCGGCCGCTTCCGCGGCTTCCAGAAGCAGCCCGGGCTCCCCACCGTGCAGGCGGCGCTCGAGGAGGCGCTCGCCGCGGCCGGCGTCCGCGCGCCGCTCCACGTCGCGGCGCGCACCGACGCGGGCGTCCACGCCCTCGCGCAGGTGGTGAGCTTCTCGGTCCGCGCGGCGCTCGAGCCCGAGGCGCTCCGGCGGGCGCTCAACGCCGCGCTGCCCGAGGGCCTCCTGGTCCGGGACGCGGCGCGGGTCCCGCCCTCGTTCCACGCGCGCGGCTCTGCGCTCGCGCGCACCTACGTCTACCTGGTGGGTGCGCCGGCGCCGGACGGGCTCGGCGCCTACGCCTGGTCGCTGCCCGACCCGCGCGCGTTCCCGGACCTTCGCGCCCCGGCGCTGGACGCGGAGGCGGTGCAGACGGCGCTCCGCTTCGCGGTGGGTGAACACGACTTCACCGGCTTCGCCCGCCCCGGCGAGCAGCGCGGCACGGTGCGGACGCTCCTCCGCGCCGAGGTGGTGTCGGCACCCTGGGCGCCGCTCCACGCCATCGTGCTCGAGGGGAAGGGCTTCCTCCGCGCCATGGTCCGGAACCTGGTGGGCACGGCGGTCACCGTCGGCGTGGGCCGCGCGCCGCCCGAGCTGCTGCGCGACCTGCTCGCCGCGCGCGGACGCTACCGCGGCGTCCGCGCCCCGGGCTGGGGGCTCACGCTGGCGCGCGTGACCTATCCACCGGGGCTGTGGCCAGACCCCGGGGCGGCGCGGTGAGGACCCTCCCCCACCCGCCGCGCAGCGCCACCCGGATCCGGCCGCGGGGCAGGCGCGGCGCGGACGACGAAGGCGGCCGCGCCGGCGGGGCCCTCCCGGCGGTCACATCGTGCTCCGCTCCACCGGCAGGTGGCCGTACTTGGCGAGCAGGTCCGCCACGGCCTCCCGGAGGTAGTCCGACTGGCGGACCCGGGTCTTCCGGGCCAGGCTGCGCAGCTCCGCGGCGAGGGCCGGCGGGAGCCGGACCAGCATCGGCTCGAGCCGGGTGGCGTTGGCGGCGTCCGAGTTCGAGGCCGATTCGGGGGTGAGGTCGACTGGGTGCATGTGCGCTCCTTGCGACATGGGCTGACTTGCACCTACACGCTACCACCCGATACCCGTCCGGCAAGAAAACGGCCAGCCGGCCTCCAACCTCCGGCCTGGGCACTTTTCGGCGACCGAAATCGGCCGAGGCACGTTCGCGAAGCGAGTGTACCGCGGACCGCTCAACGCTCTCCGGCCTAGGCACGTCCGGCCGATCCTCGCTCGGCGAAGCGCAGTGTGCGCGCTCCTCACCGGCTACGCCGCCCACTTCCGTCGGTTCGCTCAGCCCACCACCGGCAGCGCTGATCCCTGCCAGCGCGTTCATCCGTCCCGACCGGAACGGCTCGAGATCGAGCACGGCCAGCTTGAACCCGGCCGCCTTCACCGCGCCGGCCAGCTCGGCGCGGCGAGCGAAGGCCGCCTCGAGCTCCGCCTCCCCCACCTCGAGCCGGCCGATGTCGCCGTGGTGGCGCACCCGGACGTCGCGGAAGCCCATCGTGCGGAGCGCCGCCTCGGCCCGCTCGACCTGCGAGAGCCGCTCCGGCGTGACCGGGGTGCCGTAGGGGATCCGCGAGGCGAGGCAGGCCATCTGCGGCTTGTCCCAGGTGGGCAGGCCGTAAGCGGCGCTCCACGCGCGCACCTCGTCCTTGGTGAACCCGGCCTCGGCGAGCGGGGACCGGATGCGCCGCTCCAGCGCCGCCTGGTGACCGGGCCGGTGATCCCGGCGATCGTCGGCGTTGAAGCCGTCGAGCACCGTCCGCAGCCCCTCGGCCCGGGCGGTCGCCTCGCACAGCCGGTACAGCTCGGACTTGCAGTAGTAGCAGCGGTCGGAGCCGTTCGCGACGTACCGGGGATCGTCCTGCTCGTGGCTCACCACCTCGAGGTGGCGTGCGCCGAGGCGGGCCGCCAGCGCCCGCGCCTCGGCCCGCTCCGCCTCCGGGACCGAGGGCGAGTGGGCGGTCAGGCCGAGCGCCGCGTCTCCCAGCACCTCACGGGCGATCGCCAGCACGAAGGTGGAGTCGACGCCCGCCGAGAACGCGACCACCGCGCTCTCGCAGGCGGCGACGTCGGCCCTCAGGCGCCGGAGCTTGGGCTCGGACGCGCGACGGAAGATCCTCGAGTGCGGTGGGGCTCATGCGGCGGGTCTTATAGCCGCTTCCCGCCTCCGGATCAGCCCCCGGGGCCCCCTGGCCCGACGCGGCCTCAGCGATGTCGCTTGGCGGCCTTGGCGGGCCGGGCCACCGGCTTCGCCTTCTTCGGCGCCTTGCGTGCCGCCGCCTTGGCGTCGAGCTTCTTCCGCGCGCCGCCGCGAGCGGCCGGCGCCGGCTTCCCGCGCCGGGGCCGCTGCCCGCCGGTGAGTCGCCCGAACTCGGTCGGTCCGACCAGCTTGGCGTCCACCAGCGCCTGGAAGACGCGCGTCCCCTCCTCCTCCACCGTGAGCTGATCGGTGTGGACGGTCACCTCGGCGCGGGTCGGCGGCTCGTAGGGCACGTCCACGCCGGGGACCTCGCGCAGCTCGCCGGCCATCGCCTTCCTGTAGATCCCCTGCGGATCCCGCTCCTGGAGCTTCTCCATCGAGCAGTCCACGAAGACCTCGACGAACCGCCGCGCCTCCTTGCGGAGCTGCTCGCGCGCGTCGCGGTACGGCGAGAGCGAGGCCACCACCGCGATGCCGCCCGACCGCATCACCGCCTTGGCCACGAAGCCCAGCCGCGCCACGGCCCGGACCCGATCGTCCTTCGAGCTGCCGAGCCCCTCGAGCAGCAGCGCCGCCGTCCCACCCTCGTCGAGCAGCTCGGCGCGGCGACCGGCCGCGGCCAGCCGCGTCGTCAGCTGCGCGGCGAGGGTGCTCTTGCCGGCCCGGTTCATGCCAGTGAGCCAGACCACGAACCCGGGGGTGTGCTGCGTCTCCATGGATGTCCTCCGGTCGCGCCCACTCGGCCGGCGCCGGTCGCTTCGAGTGCGAGATTGACGGCTGGTCGCGGGAGTATACCCCTCAGGAGTCCGATTGCCAAATCGAACCGGCGCGCGCGGTCCGGCGAAATCCGCTGTATTCACGGCAGGTTGACAATCCGATATCGGTCGGACCGGTTCGCGGTGGGTCAATTCAAGCACCCACCGTGAACGTCCAGTTCACCCGGGGAAAACAGCGCGCCGGGGGCGAGGGCGGCGGACCGCCCCACCCGTCCGGCTCACGCCCCGACGGGCTGGGCGCACGCGCAGCCGGCGAGCCGCGCGGTGGGGCGCGCGGTCGCGACGCCGCGCACCAGCTCGACGCGCCGGCCGGGGAGGCTCCCGGGGACGGCGATCAGCTGGAGCAGCTCGTGCGCGGCCAGGGCGGAGAGCGCCACCGCGGCCGGCTCCGGCGGCCGACCCGCGCCCGAGGTGGAGCGGGCGCAGGCGTAGCAGGGACCGCCGGGAGGGATCGTCACCACCGCGCCGCCGTCGGCGTCCGTCTCCACCACGACATGCGGGATGCCGGCCCGGCGAGCCGCCTCGGCCGCGGCGAGCGCCTGGACGACCGACGGGACGCACACCAGCGTCCCGGAGGGCACCCCGCCCGACGGGTACCGCTCCACCCGCGTGAACGCGGAGCGCGGCGTCAGGGCGGCGGCGGCGGCCTCCACCCGCGGCGCGCCGACCGCCGCGGGCGGGAACAGCCAGCCGGCCAGGTCGACCGGCGCGACGCTCCCGGGATTGTCCAGCCAGAGCCGGCCCACCCCGGCCTGGACCAGGTAGAGGAGCCCGGCCGAGGCGACCGAGTCCAGGCCCACCGCCCGCACGCGGGCGGAGAGGAGCCGCTCCTGGGCCGCCTCGCCGAACCCCGGGACCAGCAGCTGGCGCGCGTAGCGCGCGATCCGATTGTCGCTCAGGGGCATGGCTCTCGGCTCATGGCAGCAAGGCGACGTCCGCGGGGCGGCGCTTCTCCAGCAGCAGGCGGTACGCGTCCGCGCCCTCCTCCGGGAGCGGCCCGAGCGCCACCACCCGGTGTCCCTCCTCCTCGGCGGTCCGCGGCACGCTGTCGAGCGGCTCCCCCGCGAGGAGCCACACCTCGAGCACGTCGCCCGGCGCGAGCCGGTCGAGCGCGATGCGGGTCTTCACCCAGGTCAGCGGGCAGGCGAAGGGACGCAGGTCGAGCCGGGCGGCGGGCGGGATCACGGCGCGCGCCCCGCGGCGGCGGGCGCGGCGCAGGCCGGCGGCGTCGAGAGGCCGAGCGGCTGCGTCCCCGCGCAGGCGGCGCACCCGGGGCGGCGCCGGACCATCACCAGCCGGGAGCGGCCGCTCCGCAGCTCGTAGGTGAAGAGGCGGCCCTCGTAGGCGCCGCGCTCGCCGCGCAGCAGGCGGAGCGCCTCGGCCCCCATGAGCGCGCCGGCGAACCCGGCCACCGGCCCCAGGATCCCGGCCTGCGAGCAGGAGGGCACCGAGCCGGGCGGCGGCGGCTCCTCGAAGAGGCAGCGGAGGCAGCCGCCCAGCCCCGCGGGCGACACCGTGAGCAGCTGCGCGGTGGTCCGCAGCACCCCGGCGTGGACGAGCGGCCGGCGCGCGCGGAGCGCCGCGTCGTTGGCGAGGAACTTGGTCTCGAAGTTGTCGGAGCCGTCGAGCAGCACGTCGACGTTCGCCGCCAGCGCCTCCGCGTTGGGCGCGTCGAAGCGCTCGTCGCGCACCTCGATGACCGCCGCCGGGAAGAGCGCCCGGAGCCGCTCCGCGGCGGCCTCGGCCTTCCGGCGCCCGACGTCGCCCTCGTGGAAGAGCGGCTGCCGGTTCAGGTTCGAGGTCTCGACCACGTCGTCCTCGACCAGCACCAGCCGGCCCACGCCGGCCGCCGCGAGGGTGAGGATGGCAGGGCCGCCGAGGCCGCCGGCGCCGATGACGAGGGCGCCCTTGCCGGAGAGGCTGTTCATGGACGTGGTGGCCTATATCCCGCGCGGCGAGCGTGTTCAAGCGCGGCGCCGCCCGCGGCAGAGCGAAGAGCGCAGTGCGCACGGGCCCCGCGAAGCTCGTGCGGGAGGGGCCCCCGCGCAGCGGGGGAGGGGCGAAGCCCCTCACCGCGGGGACCGCTCGCGCGCCCGCGGAGGCGGGCGCGAGCGGTCACGGGCCCCGCGCAGCAGGGGTGGGGCCCCGACGGCTCCGCCGGCGGGGCGGGGCGGCACGCCCCGTCAGAAGACAACCACCCTGCCCTCGCTCGCGGTCCGCCAGAGGGCGGGCAGCGGCTCGAGGCCGTCGAGCGACCCGACCACCGCGGCCGGCTCCAGCCCGGCGAGCCGGACGGCCGTCTCGCAGGCGACCACGCGCAGCCCGAGCTCGCGGCGCGCCTCCTCGAGCGCCTCGCGGAGCGAGCTGACGCGGGCGCTCGCGGCCTCCGGCGGTGCGCCCTCGTCGAAGCGGCCCGACGCCCACAGCCGCAGGGGCTCGAAGGAGAGCGCCACCGTGACCGGCGCGCCGTGGGCGGCCGCGGTCACCGCCAGGGTGACCGCCTGGTAGCGGTCCTCCCAGGCGCCGCGGTGCAGGAACACGACCAGCGGAGCCGCCAACTCACTTCCTCCCGCCGAAGATCCGGCCGAGCAGCCCGCGCGCGCGCGGCGCTGGCGTCCGCCGCGCCGGGACCGGCTCGAGCGGTCGCGCGCCGACCGGGGTGGTCTGCGCCTCCGGGATCTGCAGCTTCTCGCGGAGCGACTCGGGCGTGTCGAGCGTGGCCAGGCGCGCCTCGGTCACCTCGCCGGTGGCGAGGTCGCGCGCGATCACGGTCAGGATCCCCTCGTTCCCGAGCGCCAGCTCGACCGCGATCCGCACCTCGCCGCGCGGGCGGGGCGGCAGCCCGGCCACGCGCACCGTCCCGAGGTACTCGCACTCGGAGACGCGCGGCGCGTCCCCCTGGAACACCTGGAGCTCGAGCTCTGTCTGCCCGTCCTGCGTGGTGGCGTGCTCGTAGATCTTGCGCGCCGGCAGGCGCGTGTTGCGCGGCAGGACGGTCGCCATCCGGCCGCCGGGGAGCCCCACGCCGATCGACATGGCGAGCGCGTCGAGCAGCACCACCGAGTCGATGCGGTCGGCCGAGTCGGCGAGCAGCGCGGCGCCGAGCGCCACCGCCTCCTCGGGGTGGACGCTCTTGTTCGGCTCGCGCCCGAACGCCTCGCGGATCTTCCGCCAGACCAGGGGCATCCGGCTCTGGCCGCCGACCAGCAGCACCTCGTCGAGGTTCGCGGGGACGAGCCCGCGGGCCGCCACCACCTCGCGCGCGACCTCCAGGGTCCGGTCCACCAGGCGCCCGGTGAGCGCGTCCAGCTCGGCCCGCGTCACCCGGACCTTCAGCTCGACGTCGCGGCCGCGGGGGTCGGCGTACAGGTACGGGACGTGCGCGATCGCCTCCTCGCGTGCCGAGAGGGCCACCTTGGTCTCCTCGGCCGCGTCGCGGATCCGCTGCCAGATCACGCGGTCGTCGGGTGGCGCGCTGCCGTGCTCCTCCATGAAGCGCCAGACCAGGTGGTCCATGAGCTGCGCGTCGAAGTCCGCCCCGCCGAGGAAGGTGTCGCCGCCGGTGGAGACGACCTCGTAGACCTCGTGCTGGATCTCGAGCACCGACGCGTCGAAGGTGCCGCCGCCGAGGTCGTAGACCAGCACCCTTCGATCGAGCCCGCGGCCGAACCCGTACGCGAGCGCCGCGGCGGTGGGCTCGTTCACGATCCGGTCCACCGTCAGCCCGGCCAGCAGCCCCGCCTCCCGCACCGCGTTGCGCTGGTGGTCGTTGTAGTAGGCGGGGACGGTGATGACGGCGTGATCGACCGACGCCCCGAGGGCGTGCGCGGCGGTCTCGCGCAGCTCGGCCAGGATGAATGCCGACACCTGCTGCAGCGAGAAGTCCCGCCCGGCGAAGCGCACCGCCGCGACCCCGCCCGGCCCCTCCACGATCTCGTAGTGGAAGCGGTCGCGGCAGGCCTGCACGGTGGGGGACGCGAAGGGACGGCCCACCAGCCGCTTCGAGCCGTACACGGTGTTGCGCGGGTTCACCACCATCTGCGCCTTGGCGGCGTGGCCCACCAGCAGGCGCCCCTGCGCGTCGTACGCCACCACCGACGGCATGGTGCGGTGGCCCTGGCGCGACGGCAGCACCTGCGCCTTGCCGCCCTGCACGAAGGCGACGCAGGAGTTGGTGGTGCCGAGGTCGATCCCGATGACGCGCGGCGGCGGCCGGCGCGAGGGGCGACGCTGAGGGGGCGCCGGGGTGCCGGTGCCCCGCGCGGCGGCGGGGAGCTCCGGCCTGCCTCCGGCCGGCGCGACGGTCCGGGGAGGAGCGGGCGGCCCGGCGGGCGCCGCCGCCGCGAGGCCCGGCGGCGCGACCAGCGGGGCGGATGGCTGAGACGCGCGCCAGCGCGCCCCGACCTGCTCGGGCGTGGGCGGCTCGTCGCCCTCCCCCTCGGCCCCCCGCGTCGCCACGATCCGGTCCACCAGCGCCCGGCTCTCGGGCGAGAGCTCCGTGAAGCGGATGCCCATCCCCGGCTCGCGGTGGGCCTCCCCCGGGCCCGAGGGCGGCGCGCTCCAGCGGACGATCCCCTTCCCGCGGATCAGCTGGTCGCCGGAGCCGATCGAGACGTCCAGCGTGACCTCGGTGCCGGGCGGCCGCGGCTCGAGCGTCCGGACGAAGATGCCCCCGCGGGAGATGTTGAGCGCGTACCGCTGGATGAACTCGTCGACGGAGCCGTACGCCAGCCGCAGCTCGAGCTGCGCGGCGATCCGGGCTTCGCGGCGGTCCTGCGGCGGCATGGATGAACATTCTACCCGCCGGGGGACGCCCGGCCACCTCGCGTGGCGGCCATGCCGGGCCCTGCCCCGACCGGCCTGCAGGAGTGCTCCGGACCGGGCGCCCGCCCGTCGCGGGCCTGCCCGGACGCGCGCGGGCTCTCCTCAGGCCTTGCGGCCTCGCCCAGGGCCTGAGAGCTTCTCGGGGGAGTCACCAGCACTGGGGGTCCCCGTGACCGTGAAGAAGGCACCGACCATCGCACCGGCCAGCGGCCGGCTCGCCGTGCTCATCCCCGGGTTGGGGGCCGTCGCCACCACGCTGATCGCCGGGGTCGAGGCGGTGCGCCGTGGGCTCGCCAAGCCGACCGGCTCGCTCACGCAGCTCGGCACGGTGCGCCTCGGGAAGCGGACCGAGAAGCGCGTGCCGCTGGTCAAGGATCTGGTGCCGCTGGCGAGCCTCGACGACGTCCGCTTCGGCGCCTGGGACGTCTTCCCCGACGACGCCTACGAGTCGGCGCGCCACGCGGCCGTGCTGGAGCGCGATCTGGTCGAGGAGCTCCGGCCGGCGCTCCAGGCCGTGCGCCCGATGTCGGCGGTGTTCTCGCCGGAGTACGTGCGGCGGCTCGACGGCCCCAACGTGAAGCGGGGCAAGGACAAGCTCGCGCTGGGCGAGGCGCTCCGCGAGGACATCCGGCGCTTCGTGCGGGAGCACGAGTGCGCGCGGGCGGTCATGGTCTGGTGCGCCTCGACGGAGGTCTACCTCGAGCCCTCCGAGGTCCACGCCGACCTGGCCCGCTTCGAGAAGGCGATGGCCGCGGGCGACCCGGCCATCGCGCCCTCCATGGTCTACGCCTGGGCGGCGCTCAAGGAGGGGGTGCCGTTCGCGAACGGCGCGCCGAACCTGACGGTGGACCTGCCGGCGCTCCAGCAGCTCGCGCGGGAGCAGGGCGTCCCGCTGGCCGGCAAGGACTTCAAGACCGGCCAGACCATGATGAAGACGGTCCTCGCGCCCATGCTGAAGGCGCGGCTGCTCGGCCTCAACGGGTGGTTCTCGACCAACATCCTCGGGAACCGCGACGGCGAGGTGCTGAACGACCCGGGGAGCTTCAAGACCAAGGAGGTCTCGAAGCTCTCCGCCCTCGAGCACATCCTGCAGCCCTCGCTCTACCCGGACCTCTATGGAGAGTTCGACCACCAGGTTCACATCGAGTACTACCGGCCGCGCGGCGACAACAAGGAGGGCTGGGACAACATCGACATCCGCGGCTGGCTCGACTACCCGATGCAGATCAAGGTGAACTTCCTCTGCCGGGACTCCATCCTCGCCGCGCCGGTGGCGCTCGACGTGGCCCTCTTCCTCGACCTGGCGCAGCGCGCCGGGATGGCCGGGATCCAGGAGTGGCTCTCGTTCTACTTCAAGAGCCCGATGGTCGCCGAGGGGCTCTACCCGGAGCACGACCTGTTCATCCAGCTCACCAAGCTCAAGAACACGCTCCGGCACCTGGCGGGCGAGGAGCTCATCACCCACCTCGGGCTCGACTACTACGAGCGGTAGATTAGGGATCGGCTCCAGCCGAGGAGATCGCCATGGCCTACGTCGTCGCCGAGCCCTGCATCCGCTGCAAGTACACCGACTGCGTCGAGGTCTGCCCGGTCGACTGCTTCTACGAGGGGCCGAACTTCCTGGTCATCCACCCCGAGGAGTGCATCGACTGCGGCGCCTGCGAGCCCGCCTGCCCGACCAAGGCGATCTTCCCGGAGGAGAGCCTCCCGGCGAAGTGGACCTCCTACACCCAGCTCAACGCGGACCTCGCCAAGACCTGGCCGAACATCACGGAGAAGAAGGACCCTCTGCCGGAGGCGGAGCAGTGGAAGGACGTCGAGGCGAAGGCGGAGTTCCTGGAGAAGTAGGCGGCATTCGATGCGCAGCCGGTGAGGAGCGGCCGGGCCCATTTCGCTTCGCGAAAAGTGCCTCGGCCGGAGATCGGATGCCGGCTGCCTATTGCGCCCCGAACCAGCCTTTGCTAGAAACCGTCCGCTCCGAAACGCCCAGGTGGTGGAACTGGTAGACACACCATCTTGAGGGGGTGGCGCCGTAAGGCGTGCGAGTTCGAATCTCGCCCTGGGCACTGCGAACGAGAAAAGGGGATCCGGCCAACCGGATCCCCTTTTCCTTCTTCGGCGCGAGCGCCGCCGCCGGGACGGACGCTCGCCTGGCCTGGCCGCCTACTTCGCGGGCGGCGCCGGAGCGGGCGCGGGCTGCGCGGGGGCCGCCGGTGCAGGCAGCGCAGGGGCCGGCCCGGTGGGCGCGGGGGCGGAGACCGGGGTGCGCTCGACCACGGAGATCGACCTCGAGGCGTGGTACGCGAGCGTCAGCGACGTGAGCATGAAGAGGCCGGCCGAGACGCTGGTGACCTTCCCGAGGAAGGTCTGCGAGCCGCGGCCGCCGAAGACGGTCTGCGAGCCGCCTCCCCCGAGGCCGGCGCCCATGCCGCCGCCCTTCCCTGCCTGCAGCAGGATCACGAGGATGAGGACGACGCAGACGACGACGTGGACGATGGTGACGAGGGTGATCAACGGAGTGCACCTTTCACGATGGCGAGGAAGTCCCCCGCCTTGAGGCTGGCCCCGCCGACGAGCGCGCCGTCGACGTCGGGCTGGGACATGAGCTCCTGCGCGTTCTCGGGCTTCACCGAGCCGCCGTACTGGATCCGGATCGCGTCGGCGACGGAGCCCCCGAGCTCCCGGAGGATGCTCCGGATGGCCGCGTGGACCTCCTGCGCCTGGGCGGTGGTGGCGGTCTTGCCGGTCCCGATCGCCCAGACCGGCTCGTAGGCGACCGTCACCTGGCCGAGCCGCGTGGCGTCGAGGCCGGCGAGCCCCTGGCGCACCTGGCGGTCGACCACCTCGAGCGTGCGCCCGGACTCCCGCTCGGCCAGGGTCTCGCCCACGCAGACGATGGGGCGCAGGCCGGCGCCCAGGAGCGCCGCGGTCTTCTTGCGCACCCCCTCGTCGGTCTCGCCGAAGAGCTGGCGCCGCTCGCTGTGGCCCACGATGCCGTGCCGGCAGCCGGCCTCGGCCAGCATGGCGGCGGAGACCGCGCCGGTGAACGCGCCCTGGGGCTCCCAGTGCACGTCCTGCCCGGCCACCTCGACCGGCGAGCCGGCCGCCGCCTGCGCGGCGGCGTGGAGCGCCGTGAACGGCGGCGCCACCGCCACCTGCACGCGGCCCGACACGTCGCCGAGGCCCTCGCCGATCGCCTTCACCAGCGCGACAGCCTCGGCCACCGTCTTGTGCATCTTCCAGTTGCCGCAGACGAACTTGACCCGGTCCACGCGCTACTCCTCCAGCACCTGGATGCCGGGGAGCACCCGCCCCTCGATGAACTCGAGGCTGGCGCCGCCGCCGGTGGACACGTGCTTCATCTTCTCGACCAGCCCCGCCTCCTCGACCGCCGCGGCGCTGTCGCCGCCGCCGACCACGGTGACCGCGGGGCTGGCCGCCATCGCGCGCGCCACCCCGAACGTCCCCTCGGCCCAGGGCTTCTGCTCGAACAGGCCCATGGGCCCGTTCCAGAACACCGTCCCGGCCGAGGCGATCCGCTGGCGGTACCGGTCGAGCGTCTTCGGCCCGATGTCGAGCCCCATGAGGCCGTCCGGGACCGCCCGGTCGTTCACCACCACCCGCTCGGCGGTCTCCTTCGGCTCGGCGCCGCACACGTGATCGACCGGGAGCAGCAGGTCGACCTTGCGGGCCTCCGCGCGGTCCAGGATCTGCCGCGCCAGCTCGAGCTTGTCCTCCTCGACCAGGCTCTTCCCCACCGGCACGCCCTGCGCCTTCAGGAAGGTGTAGGCCATGGCCCCGCCCACGCAGACCGCGTCGGCCTTGGCGAGCAGGTTCTCGAGCACCTTGATCTTGTCGGACACCTTGGCGCCGCCCACGATCGCGACGAACGGGCGGGCCGGCGCGCCGAGCGCCTTGCCGAGGTACTCGACCTCCTTCTGGATGAGGAAGCCGGCCGCCTTCTCCTTCACGAACCTCGCCATCCCGGCGGTGGAGGCGTGGGCGCGGTGCGCCGTCCCGAACGCGTCGTTCACCCAGACGTCCGCCACGCTCGCCAGCTCGCGCGCGAACGCCTCGTCGTTCTTCTCCTCCTCCGGGTGGAAGCGGAGGTTCTCGAGGAGGAGCACCTGCCCGTCCTTGAGGTCCTTCACGAGCTTGCGCACCCCGTCGCCGACGCAGTCGTCGGCCAGGATGACGTCCTGCTTCAGGAGCTCGGAGAGCCGCGCGGCGGCGGGCTCGAGGGTGAGCTTCTGCCGGTCCTCGGGCTTCCCCTTGGGCCGGCCGAGGTGAGAGGCGAGGATCACCTTGGCGCGCGCCTTCACCGCGTGCTGGATGGTCGGCAGCGCGGCGCGGATGCGCGCGTCGTCGGTCACCCGCCCCTGCGCGTCGAGGGGGACGTTGAAGTCGACCCGGATGAAGACGCGCTTGCCGGCGAGGTCGAGCGCGTCGATGGTCTTGAGCGCCATGGCGCCCCTCAGCGGGTGATGTACCGGGAGACGTCGACCATCCGGTTCGAGAAGCCCCACTCGTTGTCGTACCAGGCGAACACCTTCGCGAAGGTGCCGTCGATGACGAAGGTGCTGGTGGCGTCGAAGATCGAGGAGGCGGGGTTCCCGTTGTAGTCGATCGAGACGGTGGGGGCCTCCGAGTACTCGAGCACGCCCCTCAGCGCGCCCTCGGCGGCCTTCTTGAACGCCGCGTTGATCTCCTCGGCGGTGGCGGCCTTCTCGAGCTCCACGGTGAGGTCGACCAGCGAGACGTTGGGCGTCGGGACGCGGACCGCGGTGCCGTGCAGCTTGCCCTTCAGCGCCGGGATCACCTCGGCCACGGCCTTGGCCGCGCCGGTGGTGGACGGGATCATCGACAGGGCGGCGGCCCGGGCGCGACGCAGGTCCTTGTGCGGCAGGTCGAGCAGGTTCTGGTCGTTGGTGTACGAGTGGATGGTGGTCATCAGGCCGCGCTTGATGCCGAAGGTCTCGAGCAGGACCTTGGCGACCGGCGTGAGGCAGTTGGTGGTGCAGGAGGCGTTGGAGATGACCTTGTGCTTCGCGAGGTCGATCTGCTCGTGGTTGATGCCGTAGGCGATGGTGATGTCCGGGCCCTTCGCCGGGGCGGAGATGAGCACGCGCGGCGCGCCCGCCTTGAGGTGCCCGTCGGCCTTCTCCCGCTCGGTGAACAGGCCGGTGCACTCGAGGACCAGGTCCACCTTGTTCGCGGCGTGGGGGAGGTCGGCCGGCGACTTGATGGCGGTGACCTGGATCTCCTTCCCGTTCACCACGATCCCCTTCTCGGTGGCCTTCACCTCGGCTGCCAGGGGTCCGTGGACCGAGTCGTACTTGAGGAGGTGCGCCAGGGTCTTGGTATCGGTGAGGTCGTTGATGGAGACGAACTCGAGGTCCTTGTCGCCCCGCTCGAGCGCCGCGCGAACGATGCACCGCCCGATCCGTCCGAAGCCGTTGATTGCGATCCGCGCCATGGCCGCCCACCTCCTCCAAGGGGTTGAAAAAAGGTGGCCTAACCTACTTTCCGGACGGTGGGGTGTCAACGGAAACCACGGAGCGGCTCCGCCCAAAAAAAACAGGAACGGCGCCGAGTTCGCTCGGCGCCGCGCATGCTCTTCGAGATCCGATGGATCAGCTGACGCCTGAGCAGCCGCTGAGGAGCGGCCGGGCACATTTCGCTTCGCGAAAAGTGCTCCGACCGGACAGGCGACGGCTGGCTAGAGCGCTGCGCGCCAGCCTTCTCTCGCGTCCTCGTCGAGCAGCTCTGCGCGAGTCGGCACGTTGGCCGCCGTGTCGTGCTCGCCCTTGAGGTCCTGGGTGACGAGATCGATGAGCTCCGTGGACAGGCTCAGGATCTGGTTGGTCGAGTAGCCGTTGCCACGCAGCTCCTTGAACAGGGACTTCGCGAGGATCTTCGTTCCCTTTACGTCGAGCATGCCTGGCATCATCGGTGTCTCTCCCGCGCGGATGACCGTGGCTCCGCTCCGCGCCGCCGGTCCCAAGAGCAAGGGACGGGCCAGCTAGGGGTGTGTACAGGTGATCCCAATCTTTCCATGTGGTTGTCCCCTTCCAGGCCCTTTGCGGAGTATGGTGCCGGTGCGTACGGACCTACGCATCCCGCGGGCTGGTGATCGAGCCGCCGCGTAGGCCGCTTCGCGGTGGAGATCCAGGGGTTGCGCTACCGCGTCACCAACCTCCCGCTCTGGCTCGACGAGGACGACGCGCTGCTCGTCCGTCGCGCTGCGGAGCGCCTCGGGGTCGGGCTCGAGCACGTCTCCGAGGCCACGGTGGTCCGTCGCGCCCTCGACGCGCGCAAGAAGGGCCACCCCCGCTGGCTGGTCAACCTGGAAGTGACGGTCGAGGGATCGGTCTCCGGCGCCCCCGCCGACGTCACGCCCGTCCCTGCCCCCGAGCCGCCGCCTGCGCGAGTGCGCGCACCCGCCGTCCCGCCCGTCATCCTCGGCGCGGGGCCGGCCGGCCTCTTCTGTGCCTGGGCCCTCCTGGAGCGCGGGGTCCGCTCCATGGTGCTGGATCGCGGCAAGCCGGTGTCGCCGCGGCGGCGGGACGTCGCGGAGCTGATGCGGACCGGCGCGCTCGATCCCGAATCGAACATGAACTTCGGCGAGGGCGGCGCGGGCGCCTACACCGACGGCAAGCTCGGCACGCGCATCCATCACCCCGCCGTGCGCACGGTGGTGGAGCTGTTCGCGCGCTTCGGCGGCGTGGCGCGCATCCTCGAGGAGGGGAAGCCGCACGTCGGCTCGGACGTGCTCCCGGCGGCCATCTCGGCGATGCGCGAGGAGCTCGAGCGCGGAGGCTGCACCTTCCTGTGGGGCGCGCGGGCGGTGGACCTCGAGGTGGCGGGCGGCCGGCTGCGCGGGGTTCGGCTGGCGGACGGGCGGACGGTCGACTGCGACCGGCTGGTGCTCGCCCCCGGCAACAGCGCGAGAGAGATCTTCGAGCTCTTCGCGCGCCGCGGCTGGCCGGTGGAGGCGAAGCCCTTCGCGGTGGGCTTCCGCGCGGAGCACCCCCAGCCGCTCATCGACCGCATCCAGTACGGCACCGCGCGCCGTCACCCGAAGCTCCCGCCCGCGGACTACAAGCTCGCGGACAACCCCCGGGTGGACGGGCAGGCGCGCGGGGTCTTCTCCTTCTGCATGTGTCCGGGCGGGGTGGTGGTGCCGACCCCGACCGAGGCTGGCATGCAGTGCACCAACGGGATGTCCAACTCGCACCGCTCCTCGCCGCTCGCGAACGCCGGGATCGTGGCGGCCGTCTCGCCGGCCGACTTCGCCGCGGAGGGGTTCGAGGGGCCCCTGGCCGGACTGGCCTGGCAGCGCAAGTGGGAGGCGGCGGCGTACCAGCTGGGCGGCGGCGACTACCGGGCGCCGGCGCAGCGGCTCTCCGCCTATATCGCCGGGCGCCCGGGAGCGCCGCCCGGGAAGACGTCGTACCGGCCCGGCGTGACCCACGCCAATCTCTCGGCGCTGTTCCCGGCCCAGGTGAAGGAGGCGCTCCGGAGCGGTCTGCGCGCCTTCGAGCGCCGCATGCATGGGTTCGTGACCGACGAGGCCCTGCTCCTCGGGGTGGAGACACGCACCAGCGCGCCGTGCCGGCTGGTGCGTGGCCAGGACCTGCAGAGCCCGGGCCTGGCCGGTCTCTACCCGGCCGGCGAGGGGGCGGGCTATGCCGGCGGGATCGTCTCGTCGGCCGTGGACGGGCTGCGCGTGGCGGAGGCCATCTGTCGCGAGCTGGGGGATGCATGAGGCGTCCGACCATGCGCTATCACGTGCGCGACGCGGAGGGGCGGGAGCTGGTCGTGCCCTCGCTCCAGGACCTCCACGCGCTCTACACGCACGGGTTCCTCTCGGACGAGGACATGGTCCGGGCGGAGAGCTCGGAGCACTGGATCCGCGCCGGGAAGATGCAGGCGCTGCAGGGAGTGCGCGAGGTCCGCGCCGAGAGCCCGCGCAAGGTCGGGCTCGTGGTGGCCGCGCTGATCGTGATCGCGACGGTGGTGGGCGTGCTGCTCTCTCGCTGAGGGTGCGACCGGACGCGTCACGCTGCCGGGGCGCGTGGGTGGCTTCGCGCCCCGGGTGGCGTGCGAACCGGGCGAGGCGCCTTCCCGGGTGACCTCGGTCGAGGTCAGCGTCCGTAGTCGTCCTGCACCCGCACCACGTCCTCGACCTCCGGGGTCGAGACCTCGAGCACGTCACAGTCGGTGATGGCCCGCATCCGGTGCACCGTGCCAGGACGCACGTGGTAGCTGTCGCCGGGCTGCATCGGGTGGTCCATCAGGCGCTCACCCTCCTGGAGCACCAGCACCATCTCGCCGCTCCAGAGGTGGATCGTCTCGTCCTTCTTCACGTGGTACTGCAGCGACAGCTGGGTGCCCGCCCGGACGTGCAGGAGCTTGCCGACGTAGCGCTCGGTGTGCGCCCACCAGAGCTCGTATCCCCAGGGCTTCTCGACCCGCTTCGGCCTGTCGAAGGCGCTCATCGCATGGCTCCTCACAAAGGCTAATGGCCCGAGGTGACGTAGCCCTTCAACCCGGACTGGCGCGACGCCTGCGCGAGATAGCGCTCCGCCTCGGCGCGCGTCGAGAAGCTGCCGGCGCGGACCCGGTAGAAGCGACCCTTCCCGGCGACGTCCGCCACCTCGATCCTCGCTGACAGGTCGCGGTGGCGCGACGCGAGCCGCTCGGCCTCGGCGCGGTTCTGCGTGGCGGCGAGCTGCACCACGAACGGGCCTCCGGAGGGCGGCGCGGCGGTCGGCGGCTTCGGCGCGGCCACGGCCGGCTTCGCCGCCGGGGTGGCGGCGGCGGGCTTCGGCGCTGGCGTGGCGACCACCGGCGCCGCGATGGCGGCCGCGACGGCAGGCGCCGGCGCAGTCAGCGCCGGAGTGGGCGTCGGCGCCGGGGGCGAGGCCGGCGACGGAGCGGGCGCGGCGGCCTGCGCCGGCGCCGACGGGGCCGGGCGGGCCGGCTCGGGCGGCGGCGGCGCGGGCTTCTCCTTGGGCAGCTGGTCGTAGAAGGTGATGTCGCCCTTGGCGGGCGCGGCCGGCGCGGACACCGGCACGCGATCGAGCGCCGTGAGGTCGCCGCCGCGGGACGCCTCGACCTGGCGGGCGGTGATCTGCCGGCCCACGTTCAAGCCGAGGACGAACACCACCCCGAGGATCACCAGCGCGCCGACCACGATCGACGCGATCTGACGGCCATCGAGTGACAGCTCGAACTTCTCCCGGACCCGGACGTTCTCGTCGTGCATGACGCCACCCCACCCGTCGCGTGCGGCACGCCGCGCCCCCGTGGCGGGCGCCGTCCGCGGCTGCGCCGGATTCTAGACGTCGTCTGCGATATCGCGAGTTTCCGGACTCTCCATCCGCTCCGGGGCCGACACGCCCAGGACCGAGAGCCCGTTCGCCAGCACCTGCTGCAGCGCCCGGCACAGGAACAGCCGCCCCGCGGTCTTCCGCGGATCCGGCCCGATCACCCGCTCGCCGGTCCGCTTCCCCTGCGTGTACCAGGAGTGGAAGGCCGCGATGGTCTCCTGCAGGTAGAAGGCCACCCGGTGCGGCTCGTACGCCAGCGCCGCCCCGGCGAGCAGGTCGGGGAAGGCGGCGATGCGCCGGATCAGGTCCTGCTCCTCGGGCGAGGCGAGGGTGCGGACCGCCTCGAGGTCGAACGCCGGCGCGGCGTGCCCGGCCTCCCGCGCCTTCTGGAAGATGGCCGAGAGCCGGGCGTGCCCGTACTGGACGTAGAAGACCGGGTTGTCCAGGGTCTGCCGCTTGGCGAGCTCCACGTCGAAGTCGAGGGGCGCGTCGGGGCGACGGGTGAGGAAGATGAAGCGGGTGGCGTCGCGCCCGACCTCGTCGACCACCTCGCGCAGCGAGACCAGCGTGCCGGCGCGCTTCGACATCTTCACCGACTCGCCGCCGCGCATGATGCTCACCATCTGGATGAGCACCACGTGCAGGTCCTTCCGCGAGGCGCCGAGCGCCTCCAGCGCCGCCTCGAGCCGCGGGACGTAGCCGCCGTGGTCGGCGCCCAGCACGTCCACCAGCGCGTCGGCGCGCTGCCGCTTGTCCCAGTGGTAGGCGATGTCGGCGCAGAAGTAGGTGGGCGTCCCGTCGGACTTCTTCACCGGCCGGTCCACCTCGTCGCCGAACTGCGACGAGCGGAACAGCGTCAGGTCCTCGGCGGCGGAGGCGATCTCCTCGTCGGTGGCGTGGGCGTCGCCGTCCGGCCCGGCCGCCGGGGCGGGGGCGGGGGCGGCCTGCCCCTTCTTCGACTTCGGGGGCGGGAGCTTCCCGACGTAGACGAGCCCCTTCTCCTCGAGGAACCGCAGGAAGCGGTCCACCGTCCCGGACTCGTAGAGCGCCTTCTCCGAGGTCCAGCGGTCGAAGGAGATGGCGATGGCCCGGAGGTCCTCCCGGATCATCCCGAGCACGTGCTGCACGGCCCGGTCGCGGAACAGCGTCAGCCACTCCGCCTCGGGCGCGTCGAGGTACCGGTCGCCGTGCTCGGCCTTCAGCAGGGCGGCGATCTCCTTCACGTACTCGCCCGGGTAGCTGCTGGGCGGCATGGTGACGGTCCGGCCGTGGAGCTCCTGGTAGCGGAGGTGGACCGAGCGCGCCAGGGTCTGCACCTGCGCGCCGTAGTCGTTCACGTAGTACTCGCGGGTGACGTCGAAGCCGGCCCAGCGGAGCAGGCTCTGGACCCCGTCCCCGACCACCGCGCCGCGGCCGTGGCCCACGTGCATGGGGCCGGTGGGGTTCGCCGACACGTACTCGACGATGACCTTCTTCCCCTGCCCCACCCGCGTCCGGCCGTACCCCTCGCCGTCGTCCACCGCGCGCCGCAGCGCGCCGAGCCAGACGTCCTGCGCCACCCGCACGTTGATGAAGCCGGGGCCCGCGATCTCGAGCGAGGTGAGCTCGCCCTGCGCGTCGGCCGCGCGCACCGCCTCCACGATGGCCTGCGCCAGCTCGCGGGGCGGCCGGCCCGCGGCCCTGGCCAGCACCATGGCGGCGTTGACGGCGAAGTCGCCGTGCTTCGGGTCGCGCGGCGCCTCCACCGCGAAGCCGCTGTCGTTGGCGGGCCAGCGCCCGTCGGCGGCGCCCTGCGCGAGCGCCTGGCGGAAGATCTCGATGACGCGATCACGGACCATGGGAAGCGCTCTCTACCGGGCGCGCGGGCGCGACGCAAGGGCGGCGGCGGTGGGGAGGTGCACCCGGCCTCTCCGTGCGCACGGCCGTGATGCTGCCACGGGGGCCTGCGCGTAGAGAGGAGAGCGGCTGGCGAAGGAGGTGCGGGCGGCGGCGCGGGGGTCTCAACGGCGGGAGCGCGAGGCGGATGCGGACGCGCGATCGTGACCGCGAGGTCGATGGTTCTGCACGCAGTCGGGAAAGCGGCTGTCGAAGGGGGTGTGACCGCCGCGGACGTTGGCGGTGGACCCCCAGGGCTGGAAGGTTGGGCTGGGCGGGGCGCGGGAACGCAGCGCGCGGGCCCGCGACGAAGGAAGCCTGGGCGACGGAGCGGCGGAGCGGGCGGTCAGGCCCGCACCGCCGGGATCTCGTCGAGCGAGAGCAACCCGCGGCGCCGCCAGCCGGTGGCGAGGAGCCATGTGTGGGGTGGAGAGGTGACCCGTGGAGCCTCGGCCTGCCCCGGCCGTTCCTTCCATCCGTCGAACGAGCAGGCCGAGGAGAACGGGTCCACCATTCCGCGACCGACGCGCTCCCCGCCGCGCGCGCGGTGGCTCCGGAAGTTGAGGAGCACGTAGGCGAGGCAGTTGCGCGTCTCCGCGGGCGTCGCGAGCACGTGCGCGTGGAAGCGATTGGCGAAGACCTTTCCCCGCCGTCCCATCATCCGGTTCAGCCCCTTGGCGAGCCGGATGGAGAGCCCCTGCATGCCGGAGGAGAGCGCCTTGGCGCCGTCCGCCTCGACGACGAGATGCAGGTGGTCCCCCTGGGCGGAGAAGTGAACCACACGGAAGGTCTCCCAGCTCTTCGCCCCGGAGAGCGCGGCCTCGATGACCGAGAGCGAGCGCTGGCTCCTGAGGTTCCACACGTGCGGGAGGACGCGAAGCGTGACGTGGACCGGCGACGAGCGCGTCACCTTCGGCCGCCCGTGGTGCGACACGCCGGCCCGCTCGCCCTTGGGCTTCCGCCCCGCGCCGGGCCGCCGCCCGCCGTGGGTGGGGCGCTCGGGGAGGCGAAACCGGAGCTGTCGCGAGCCGCGCTTCATTGGGCACATATTAATACAATATCTGCCCAATCATCTACTGTCCGTATGGGTGTGTAGTATTCACTCGGAGGCGCGACCGATGATGATCGCGGAGGTCGATGCCAGCGTCGGGCGTTCAGGCGCGCGCACCGGAGCCCATCACTCCCGACACGCAGGCGGTCGTGGCGGCGCACCTGCGGCCCTCCTCGAGCACGGGGACGACCGGGCCGTCGGGCACGACGCTGGTGGCCCGTCAGCAGCCACGACTTCCTCGCAACTGCTGCCGTCGTCTGGCGCAGCACCCCACCCGTTCGTCTGGGGCAGCACCGATAAGCTGTTTGGCGGAGGCTATCTGCAGTGGCCTGGGGCGATCCCCACCTCGTTGCCGTTTCGCGCTCGCCCGCCCATCCGAACTGGCTCGCCTCCCAACCGTTCGCTCGCTCCGACCGATCGCCCACTCATCGCGAGCGCCCTGCCGCACGATCGAGGCCGCTTCGTCCTCCCCCCACTCATCGCGAGCGCTATGCCGCACGCTCGAGGCCACCTCCATCCCCGCTCGCCCTCTGCCCTCGCTCGCCGCTCCTGCCCCGCTCGCCCTCTGCCCCGCTCGCCCTCTGCCCCGCTCGCCCTCTGCCCCGCGCCCCGCCTGCCCTCCTCCTTCGTAAGCCCGCTTTTCCGTGAGCGTGCGTGAACCCGCGAGCCACACGGCTCGGATCGTGCGGTCGGACACTCCGCCCTCGGACAGTCATCCACGGTGCGGCGTTGGCCTCGGGCGAACCCCTCACCCCACCGCTTCCTCCGCCCCTCTCCGCCACCCGCGGTATCCGCCACGGCCTCACGGAAACGAGTCGAACGCCCCGCAGCGACGGCAGCGCCAGGCGCGGGCGGGCGCGTCCGTGCCGCAGCGCTCGCAGCGCGGGGACCGCCCGCGCCGGAGCAGCGCCGAGACCAGCAGGTCGTGGCGCGCGGCCAGGTCCTCGGGCCCGGGCTCGCCGGCCTCGTGCAGCAGCTCTCGTGTCGCGAGCGTCACCTCGCCGACCCGGTCGAGCTCGAGCGCCCGCCGGATGGCGGCGAGCGCCTCGGCGGGCCGCCCGGCCAGGTTCAGCGCGCGGCCGCTGAGCAGGTGGAGGGCCGGGTCCGTCGGGCGCCGGCCCAGGCGCCGCTCGAGGAAGGCCTGCGCCGCGGCGGTGTCCTTCACCGCCGAGAGCGCGGGCCAGCAGAGCATGGCGGCGCGCGGATCGCTGTCGAGCGCCCGGCCCATCGCGTCGAGCGCGGCCGCGAACTCGCCACGGGCCGCCTCGGCCTCGGCCAGCGCCAGCCACGCGTCGGCGCTGACCGCGTACGCCTCGAGCCCCTGTCGCGCGTGCGCGGCGGCGGCGGCGGGATCGGCCGGCAGGGAGGCGCGGGCCCGCGCGGCATGGAGGTGCGCCAGCACCGGGTCGGCGCCGGCCTGGCCGAGGCGGCGCTGCAGCGCGACGGCACCCTCGAGATCGCCCTGCTCGATCCGGACGTCGCGCAGCCCCTCCTCCGCGGCCGGATCGCTCCGGGCCAGCCGCTCGTACAGCTCGGCGGCCTCGGCCAGCATGCCGCTCCGCCGGTAGTCCTCGGCCAGCTCGCGCTCGACCTCGGGCCGGCGCGCCGGGTCGAGGTGGGGACCGAGCAGCATGTTGCGGTGGAGCCGGACCGCCCGGGCGAGATCCCCCTCGCGCCGGAAGAGCGCGCCGAGGGCGAGGTAGGTGTCCACCGCCTCGGCCGTCCCGAGGCGCGCGGCGCCGGAGAGCGCCTCGATGGCCGCGTCCGGATCGCCGGAGACGATGGAGCGCACGCCCTTGAGGTAGGCCTGGGCCTCGTCGCGTCGCCGCCTCAGCCGGTCGGCGACGAGGATCGTCACCACGACGGCGAAGGAGCCGGCGGCGATGGCGATCCAGACGAGCGTCACGCGCCGCCCGCGGCCGCGAAGCCGGCGTACAGCCGCTGCCAGGCCTCGTCGAGCGCCTCGACCACCACCCGCATGTCGGCCAGGACCGGCATGAAGTTGTTGTCGCCGATCCAGCGGGGGACCACGTGCCAGTGCAGGTGGTCGACGATGCCCGCGCCGGCCGAGCGTCCCAGGTTCATGCCGACGTTGAGCCCCTCGGGCCGGTAGACCGCGCGCACCACCTCGGCCGCGCGGCGAAGCTCCTCCTGCAGGTCGGCCCACTCCACCGGGCCGAGCGCGGAGAGCTCGGCCAGGTGGGCGCGCGGGATCACCATCACGTGGCCGGAGTTGTACGGGTACTTGTTCAGGCACGTGAAGGCGTGCGTCGAGCGGTGCACCACCAGGTTCTTCCGGTCGTCCGCCGGCGGCGCCGCCAGGAACTCGCAGAAGATGCAACCCGTCGGCTTCTCGGAGCGGATGAACTCCATCCGCCACGGCGCCCAGAGCGGCTGCTGCACGTCGCCTCCTCGTCCCACCCGCGCGCGTCAGCGCGCGAGGAAGTAGACCCCGGGCTCCTGCGCCGCGGCCGCGCCGCGCGCGATCCGGGTCGCCACCGCGTCCGCCACCGCGCCGGCCGCGCCGCCCACCAGGTGCTCCAGGAACCGCCCGCGCTCGTCGGGCGGGTAGACCAGCGTCGGCTCCCCGGAGAGCTTGGCCTCGTTCTTGGCGAGCTCGACCGCATCGTAGAAGTTCCCGAGCTGGTCGACCAGGCCGCGCTCCTTGGCCTCGGCGCCGGTGATCACGCGCCCGTCCGCGATCTCTCGCACCTTCTCGACGTCGAGCTTGCGCCCCGCGGCCACCGCCCCGAGGAACTGCCCGTAGACCTCGTCGATCAGCTTCTGCCAGTAGGCGCGCTCCTCCGGCGTCATGTCCCGGAACGGGCTCCCCGCGTCCTTGAGCTTCCCGCTCTTCACCGTCTCGAGGCGCACGTCGAACCGCTCCGCCAGACCCTTCAGGTTGGGGAACTGCGTGATGACGCCGATCGACCCGGTGAGCGTGCCGGGGGCGGCGACGATCTTCGGGCAGGCCACCGCGACGTAGAAGCCGCCCGAGGCCGCCAGGTTCCCGAGCGAGCAGACCACCGTCTTCTTGCTCGCCAGGCGACGCACCTCGTCGTGGATCTCCTGGCTGGGCCCGACCGCGCCGCCGGGCGAGTCGATCCGGATCACGACCGCGGTGAGCCCGTCGTCCTCGGCGAAGCGGCGCAGCTGCTTCACGATCCGCTCGCCGTCGGCGCCGCCGTCCATCCCGATCCCGCCCTTCACCTCCACCACGCCGACGCGCGGCCCGGTCGAGAGGCTGGGGGACTCGCCGCGCACCGCGGTGTAGGCGAGGAGCAGGAACCCGAAGAAGACCAGGAACAGCCCGCCGAAGATGAAGGCCACGATGCCGAGCGCCAGGCGGTCGCGCCGCGGCGGCGGCGGGGGCGGCATCCAGGGGGGACCGCCCCCCCACGAGCCGCCACCCCACCCCGGCTGCCCGCCCCAGGGCGGCGCCGGCGGAGGTGGAGCGCCCCAGCGCGGCTCCGCCGACGGCCGGGGCCCGCCCTCGGTCGGCCCGGACGGTCCGGCCTCGGGTACGCGCGGTGGCCCGATCGGCGTGGTCGGGAGGGGCTCGTTCGGATCGCTGGGGCTCATGGTCGGGTCAGGTAAGCACGCGGTCCGGGGTGCCGCAACCGCCAAAACGAAGCGGGCGGCCCGCTCGCGCGAGGCCGCCCGCCGTCACTCGCCGCGCGCCGCGGAGGCGCGCGCCGCCGCTACTTCCGGCGGTTGAACTTCTCCATCAGATCGCCGAGGCGGGCGCGGCCGTCGCCCTGCTTGCGCAGGTACTCGCGGTAGTCGTCCTCGCCGCCGTCGCGGTTCACGGCCTTCATCGAGAGGGCGACCTTGCGGTCCTGGAGGTCCATGTCGATGACCTTGACGTCCACCTCCTGGCCCTCCGTCACCACGTCGCGCGGGTTCTCCACGCGCTCGTCGTTCATCTCGGAGACGTGGACCAGGCCCTCGATGCCGGGCTCGATCTCGACGAACGCGCCGAAGTCGGTGACCTTGGTGACCTTGCCCTTCACGCGCGTGCCCACCGGGTGGCGCTCGGGGAGCGTGGTCCACGGGTCGGCGTGCGCCTGCTTGATGCCGAGGCTGAAGCGCTCGTTCTCGACGTCGATGTTGAGCACCACCGCCTCGACCTCGTCACCCTTCTTGAACTTCTCGCCGGGGTGCTTGATGCGCTCGGTCCAGGAGATGTCGGAGACGTGCACCAGGCCGTCGATGCCCTCCTCGACGCCCACGAAGATGCCGAAGTCGGTGACGTTGCGGACCTCGCCGCGGATGGTCGTGCCGATCGGGTACTTGTCCTCGAGCAGCGTCCACGGGTTCGGCTCGATCTGCTTCATGCCGAGGCTGATCCGCTTGGCCTTGGGGTCGATGTCGAGCACCACCGCCTCGACCTTGTCGCCCACGTTGACGAGCTTCGAGGGGTGCTTGACCCGCTTCGTCCAGGTCATCTCGCTGACGTGGACGAGGCCCTCGATGCCCTGCTCGAGCTCGATGAAGGCGCCGTAGTCGGTGAGCGAGACCACCTTGCCGCGCACCCGCGTGCCGACCGGATACTTCTCGTCGGCGCGGTGCCACGGGTCCTCCGGGATCTGCTTGAGGCCCAGGCAGACGCGCTCGGTGTCGGCGTCGAACTTGAGGACCTTGACGCGGACCTCGTCGCCGACCTCGAACATCTCGGACGGGTGGTCGATGCGGCCCCAGCTCATGTCGGTGATGTGCAGCAGGCCGTCGATGCCGCCGAGGTCGATGAAGGCGCCGTAGTCGGTGAGGTTCTTGACGACGCCCTTGACGATCGCGCCCTCCTTCAGGTTCTTCAGCGTCTCCTTCTTCAGCTCCTCGCGCTCCTTCTCGAGGAGGACGCGGCGCGACAGCACGATGTTGCCGCGCTTCTTGTTGAACTTGATGACCTTGAACTTGAACTTCTCGCCGATGAGCTTGTCGAGGTTGCGGACCGGCCGGAGGTCGACCTGGGAGCCCGGCAGGAAGGCCTTCACGCCGATGTCGACGGAGAGGCCGCCCTTCACGCGCGCGACGATGGTGCCCTCGATGAGCTCGTCGCGCTCGCACGCGGCGGAGATCTCGTCCCAGATGCGCATCTTGTCGGCCTTCTCCTTGGAGAGGACGACCATCCCGGTGTCGTTCTCGCGGGACTCGACGAGCACCTCGACCTTGTCGCCCACCTTGACCGCCGGCTCGCCGCCGGGCGCCGAGACGAACTCGGAGATCGGGAACCTGACCCTCGGACTTGTAGCCGATGTCGATGACGGCGAAGTCCTTCGACAGCTGGATCACGGTGCCGCTGACGACCTTGCCCTCCTCGATGGGACCTGCCTGCGCCTCGCTCTGGGCGAACAGCGTCGCGAAGTCCTCAATCTCGGCATCGGGCGTACGGGGAGTCTGATTCTCCATTCGGTCAGGCCAACCTTTTTGTCGGGAAGCGCCGCCCCTCGGCTGCTGCGATCGAGCGCCGTTCCTGGAGAGGAACCGCGTCGGGCGATGGACGGCGTTACCACTGCGCCCCCTGTCTCGTGGTTCCGCGCCAGCCGCCCGGGGATCGAGGAGGCGACGCGTGCCGGGCACACCCCGGAGCACATCGGTTTTACGGACTGCGCACGCTACACGTCCGATTTCACAGCGTCAAGGCAGGCGGGCGTCAGGCGAGCGCCCGGAGCCAGGTCGCCACGCCCTCGATCACCCAGTCCGGTGTCGAGGCCCCCGCCGAGAGGCCGACCACCCGGCACCCCTGGAACCAGGCGGGGTCGAGCTCGGCCTCGGTCTCGACGTGCCAGGTGCGGGGCTGGATCGCCCGGCAGATCTCCGCCAGGTGGCGGGTGTTGGCGCTGTTCTTGCCGCCGACGACCACCACCGCGTCCACGTCCTGGGCGAGCGAGCGGGCGTCGTCCTGCCGCTCGTCGGTGTCGCTGCAGATGGTGTTGACCGCCCGGACCTCCTTGTGACGGAGCGCCAGGATCCCCACCACCCGCTCGAACTCGGCCCCGATGCAGGTGGTCTGGGCGATGACCGCGACCTTCTTGGCCTGTGAGCTCCGGCACCGGCGCCGCCCGGCTTCACCACCGTGCACGGACCTTGCGCGTAGGAGACGCACGCCCTTGATCTCGGCGTGGTCGGCGTCGCCCACGACCACCACGTGGTAGCCCTCGGCCGAGAGCCGCTGCGCGATGGCCTGCGGGTACTTCACGTACGGGCAGGTGCCGTCCACCACCTCGAGGCCGCGTGCCTTCGGCGCGGTCGAGCTCCTCGCGCACGGCGCCGTGGGTCCGGATCACCACCGTGGTGCCGTCGCCCACCTCGCCCACGGCGTTCGCGGTCTCCGACGCCCTTCTCGCGGAAGCGCGCCACCGCCTGCGGGTTGTGGATGATGGGGCCGAGCGTGACCACCGGCCGCCTCCGCCTGGTCGGCGACCTGCATCACCTTGTCGACGGTGCGCCGGACTCCCCAGCAGAACCCCGCCGTCCTCGCGATCTTGACGTCCACGGGCGCTCTATAACACGGGGCGTGCCGCCCCGCCCCGCCGGCACAGCCGTCGGGGCCCCACCCCTGCTCGCCGGGTCCCTTGCGCCGGCGCGAGCGGCTTCGCCGCTCCCGCGTCGGCGCCCCGGCGGGCTCGCTCCGCTCGCCTGTTCTCGAACACGCTCGACCCCTTCAGGCCTTGTCCCCCACGAAGCGGTCCCGCTCGTCCCGGAAGAGGACGTTGAAGGTGGTGAGCGAGCCGTAGCAGCGGGTCACGTACTGCTGCATCTCGACCTTCTCGGCGTCGGACAGCTTCTCGTGCGTGTTGACCTTCTGCTCCAGCACGCGGAGGCGGTCGCGGATCATCACGATCTTGTGGAACAGGGCGTCGAGCGGGATCTCCTTCGGCTGCGTGGCGGCGTCTCCGGGCTTGAGCACCACGGTCCCGCCCTCCCACCTCGGCGCGAGCGGGACCTCGACCTCGTCCTCTCGCAGCGCCTCGCGGATGGCCTGGGCGAACTCCTCACGGGTCATGTCGGTGAGCTCCTCGGGCAGCGGCGCGAGCGCGCGCGCCGGGCGGGGGCCGCGAACCTCGCGGCCGGGGACGGGGTGGGGGCGCCGGGGCGGTGGACGAGCGGCGCGGCGGGGCGGTGCGCCCGCCGTCGAGCCGGCTCGGGCGGCGGCGCGGAGGGGACGGCGGCGTCGCGCGACAGGTAGCGCTCGCAGGTGGGCGCGGTGCCGGGGAAGTCGCCGGTGCGGACCTTCAGCATGCACGGCCCGATGGGGCCGCGCTCGTCCTCGAGGATGGGGCGCCACAGGCGGCAGCTCCCGCACTCGCGGGGGCCGTAGCGACGCTCGGGGTCGCTCACGCGACCCCCGAGCCACCCGGCACGTCCGAGGCCTCGCCGGGCTCCGCAGTCGGGAGGCCGAGCCGCGCCTCCACCTCGCGCGCCAGCGCCTCGACCACCGCCTCGAGCGGCGTGCCGCTCGTGTCCACCACCACCGCGTCGTCGGCGGGGCGGAGGGGCGCGATGGCGCGGGAGGAGTCGTCGCGATCGCGCTTCAGCTGATCCGCGAGCACCTCCTCGAAGCTGGCCCCGTCCCCGCGCGCGCCGAGCTCGGCGTGCCGGCGCCGCGCCCGCTCCTCGGGGGTGGCGATCAGGAAGAACTTGGCGTCGGCGTCGGGGAAGACCACCGTCCCGATGTCCCGCCCCTCCAGCACCGCGCCCCGGTTCTGCGACGCGAGCGCGAGGCGGCGCTGGAGCTCGAGCAGGCCGGCGCGCACCACCGGCCGGGCGGAGACCTTGCTCGCGCCGAGCGACATGGGCGGGGTGCGGATCTCCACCGACACGTCCTCGCCGTCGAGGAGCACCCGCTGTCCGCCGCCCGGGAGGCCGGACGGCGCGAAGCGGATCTCCACCGCGGGGAGCAGCTCGGCCAGCAGGGCGTCGTCGTCGAGCGCGATCCCGCGGCGCACCGCGGCGAGCGCGACCGACCGGTAGATGGCGCCGGTGTCGACCATCGCGAACCCGAGCCGGGCGGCGAGCTGACGCGAGGCGGTGGACTTGCCCGCCCCGGCGGGCCCGTCGATGGCGACGATGAAGGGACGGGCCGGCATCGGCGAATGGTTATACCCCGCCCGGCCGGAGGGTGCGAAGGGTCCGGATCCCCGATCGCGGGCTGGCGCGGCGCGGCCGCGGCCGCACGATCGAGGCGTGCGCTGCGCGCTCTGCCTGGCCCTGGCTGCGCTCGCGGGGTCCGTCCCCGCCCGGACGGCCGATCCGTCGGTGCGCGTGCACCTGCGCCTGGCGGGCGGCCCGGAGGGCTCCGCCGCGGAGCGCGATCGGATCCGCGAGCTCGAGTACGAGCTCATGGCGCGCCTGCAGGCCTCCGGCGCGGGCAGGCTGCTGCGCGACGAGTGGGGCGGGGGCGCCTGCGTGCTCCACCTCGAGGGGCGGGAGGCGGCCGCGATCTGGGCGGCGATCGAGGCCGCCGTGCGTGACTTCGGTCCCCTCCCCGGCTCGTACGCGATCCTGCGCCACGGCGGGGCGCGGGAGGAGCGGGTGGAGCTCGGGGAGACGACCCGGTCGCCCCCGGCTCGCCGGGACCGGTGATCCCGCCACTCCTCCGACGTGTACACGCCCGCCTCAGGCCGCGGGATCGCTACTCCTCCGACGTGTACACGCCCATCGCCCGGAACTTCCGGTAGCGATCCGCCACGAGCTCCTCGGGGCCGAGCTTGCGGAGCTCCGCGAGGTGCCGCCGGATCGCCTCGCCCACGTTGCGCGTGGTGAGCGCGTAGTCGCGGTGCGCGCCGCCGGGCGCCTCCTGGATCAGCTCGTCGGTGATCCCGAAGCCGGCCAGGTCGCGGGCGGTGAGCTTCAGCGCGTCGGCGGACTTCTGCGCCTTGGTCGGGTCGCGGTAGAGGATCGCGCTGCAGCTCTCGGGCGAGATGACCGAGTAGATGGAGTACTCGAGCATGAGCAGCCGGTTCGCGACGCCGAGGGCCAGCGCGCCGCCGGAGCCGCCCTCGCCGACCACGACCGCGATCACCGGGACCTCGAGCGCGGCCATCACCTCGAGGTTCACCGCGATGGCCTCGGCCTGGCCGCGCTCCTCGGCGCCGATGCCCGGGTAGGCGCCGGGCGTGTCGATGAAGGTGAGGATCGGGCTTGCGGAACCGGTTGGCGAGGTCGAACATCCGGCGCGCCTTGCGGTAGCCCTCCGGCCGCGGCATGCCGAAGTTCCGGAGCATGTTCTCCTTGGTGCTCCGGCCCTTCTGGTGCCCGATGATCACCACCGGCTCGCCGTCGAACCGGGCGAAGCCGCACGACGATGGCGCGGTCGGCGGCGAAGCGCCGGTCGCCCTCGAGCTCGACGAAGTCGGTGAAGAGCGCGCTCACGTAGTCGAGCGTGTAGGGTCGCTGCGGGTGTCGGGCGAGCTGGACGGTCTGCCACCGGTCGAGGTCGCTGAAGATCTCTGCCTGGAGCTTCTTGGCCTTCCGCTCCAGCTTCTGGATCTCGTCGCTGAAATCGACCTTGGCGCCGCCGGAGAGCTCCTTCAGCTCGGCGATCTTGGACTCGAGCGCGAGCAGCGGACGCTCGAACTCTAGGGCGTAGGCTGGCTTGGACACGGACGGGCTTATAGCACGGCGGCCCGCGAACGCACGCCGGCGCACGGCGACGGGCTCAGCCGTTCTCGACGCGCCGCGCCAACGCCTCGAGGTCGTACGGCGGCGCGAGCCACTCCACGCCGCGCTCGCGCCGGAGCCAGATCACCTGGCGCCGCGCGTAGCGCCGGTGCGCCACCTGCACGCGCCGGATCGCCTCGTCGAGCGCGAGCTCGCCGCGGACGCAGGCCGCCGCCTCCGCGTAGCCGATGGGGAGCCTGGCCGGGAGCGCGCCGCCGCGGCGCTCGAGCAGCGCGCGCGCCTCGTCGAGGAGGCCGCCCTCGAACATCTCGCGCACGCGCGCGTCGATGCGCGCGTGGAGCGCCGCGCGCGGCGGGTCGAGGGCCAGCAGGGTGGCGGCGTAGCGGTCCGGCTGGAAGGCGTGCGCCGCGTAGAGCTCGGAGGGGCGCTGGCCGCTCGCGGCGATCTCGAGCGCGCGCACGATCCGCACCAGGTCGTTCGGCCGGATCCTGGAGGCCGCGGCCGGATCGATCGCGGCCAGGCGCGCGTGGAGGGCCGGCCGGCCGAGCGCCGCCGCCTCGCGCTCGAGGGCCTCGCGCAGCGCCGGATCGCGGCCCGGTGCGGCGACCACGCCGTGCAGGAGCGCGCGGAGGTAGAGCCCGGTGCCGCCGGCCACGACGGGGAGGCGGCCGCGCCGGGCCACGTCGGCGATGGCCGCGTCGGCGAGCGCGGCGAAGCGGGCCGCGTCCATCCCCTCCCCCGGCTCGACCACGTCCACGAGGTGGTGCGGCACCGCCGCCCGCTCCGCCGCGGTGGGCTTGGCCGTGCCCACGTCGAGCCCGCGGTACACCTGCTGCGAGTCGGCGTTCACGATCTCGCCGCCGAGCCTGCGCGCGAGCGCGAGCGCGAGCGCGGTCTTCCCCGAGGCGGTGGGGCCGGCGATGACGAGGACGCGGATCACTGATCACACGGGGGCTGCGCCCCCGCCCCGCCGGCAGAGCCGTCGGGGCCCCACCCCTGCTGCGCTGGGTCCCGCCGCGCTGCGCCCCCGGGTTGGACGAACTTCGGAAGGGGGGCTTGCGCAGCACCCAGCGCGGAGGGGCTGCGCCCCTCCCCCGCGCTGCCGCGCGGGGCCCCCACCCTGCGGCCCTTTCTCGGAGTCATCACCGTGCGTCTCAGGGGCGCTCGACGGCCCCTACAGCAGCGCTAGCCCCGCACGCGGGCGGCGAGGTCGGCGAGCGCGACCGGGCTCTCCTCGCGCGTGCCGAGGTCCTTC
This sequence comes from uncultured delta proteobacterium, assembly GCA_963733485.1. Classification (GTDB taxonomy): domain Bacteria; phylum Myxococcota; class Myxococcia; order Myxococcales; family Anaeromyxobacteraceae; genus Anaeromyxobacter. Next base: position 76,937 of record CAVTDL010000007.1, read on the forward strand.
AGCTTGGCCTGGCCGGTCGCGACCTCGTTCCCGCCCAGCACCACGGCGTAGCGGGCGCCGACGCGCTCGGCCTGCTTGAACTGAGCCTTGAGCTTCCCGCCGCGCGGGTCGAGGTCGCAGGCGATCCCGGCCCGTCGCAGCTCGGCGGCCCGGCGCAGCGCCTCGAGCGCGCCGGTCGCGTCGGCGGTGACGAAGAAGACCGCGGGCGCCTGGCGCGGCGGCGGGCGGCCGGTCTTCTCGAGGATCATGGCGAGCCGCTCCTCGCCGAGCGCGAAGCCGATGCCCGGGGTGGGCGGCCCCCCCAGCGTCTCGACCAGCCGGTCGTAGCGGCCTCCGCCCGCGACGGCGGACTGCGCGCCGAGCGCGGTGGAGGTGAACTCGTAGGCGGTGCGGACGTAGTAGTCGAGGCCGCGCACCAGCCGGCCGTCGATCCGGTAGGAGACGCCGAGCGCGTCGAGCCCGCCCTTCACCTGCTCGAGGTGCGTCCGGCAGCCGTCGCACAGCCGGTCGAGGAGCCGCGGGGCGCGATCGAGCACCGGCTGGCAGGACTCGACCTTGCAGTCGAGGACGCGGAGCGGGTTCCGCTCGATCCGATCGTTGCAGTCGGCGCAGAGCTGGCCCTTGCGCTCCGTGAGCCACGCCGTGAGCTCGGCCAGGTAGGCCGGGCGGCAGGCCTGGTCGCCCACCGAGTTGAGCCGCAGCTCGGCGCCGACCCCCAGCCGGCCGAGGTAGTCGGCGAGCAGCGCGATCTGCTCGGCGTCGAGGAGCGGGTCGGCCACGCCGAAGGCCTCGCAGCCGATCTGGTGGAACTGGCGGTAGCGCCCCTTCTGCGGGCGCTCGCGCCGGAACATGGGCCCGATGTAGAACCACTTCTGCGGGCCCTCCACGAACGCGCCGTGCTCGATGAAGGCGCGGACCGTGCCGGCGGTCCCCTCGGGGCGGAGCGCGAGCAGCTCCTCGCCCTTGTCCTCGAAGACGTACATCTCCTTGTTGACGATGTCGGTGGCCTCGCCCACGCCGCGGGCGAAGAGCTGGGCGTGCTCGACGACCGGGGTCCGGACCTCGCGGTAGCCGTACAGCGCGAACACCTCGCGCGCCATCGACTCCATCTCGTGCCAGCGAGCGACGTCCGCGGGGAGGACGTCGTTCATGCCCTTCACGCCGTTGATCTTCACGGCGGCGTAGATACCAGAGGCCCGGGGTTGTTGCCACGGGGCGGTGGGTGCTCGTCCAAGCGACGCCCTGCGCCGATGGGCTCGCCCCACCCGTACCCGCGCGCCGGGGGCGGGAGGTCGAGCCGGACCTTGCCGGGCTCGAAGAGCAGGATCACCGTGGAGCCCATCTCGAAGGCGCCCAGCTCCTGCCCCTTCGCGACCGGCAGCGGCGCGGGGTAGTCGTGGCCGCGCGGCGCCGCGCCCGGGCGCGTTGGTGTGCGGGACCGAGGGGTCGTAGAAGGCGCGCACCCGGCCCACCACCGTCGCCCCCACCGCCACCACCGCGCAGGCGCCGGCGGGCGTCGCGAGCACGGTCACGAGCCGCTCGTTCACCGCGAACAGGCCGGGCACGGTGCGCACCGAGGCCGGGTTCACCGGCCAGAGCCGGCCCGGCAGGTAGCGCCAGCCGGTGACGTGGCCGCCGAGCGGGAAGTGGATGCGGTGGTAGTCGCGCGGGGAGAGGTAGAGCGTCGCGTAGGCGCCGCCCTCGAGCCGGCGGGCCAGCGCCTCGTCCCCGAGGAGCGCCGCGGCCGGGTAGTCGATCCCCTTGGCCTGCACCAGCCGCCCGGCGGCGGCGACGCCGCGACTCGGAGACGACCGCCGTCCACCGGCGAGACCACCACCCGCGCCCCGGGCGCGATGGGCCGCAGGCCGGGCCGGAGCGGGCGCGCGAAGAACTCGCCGAAGGTCCGGTACAGCTCGAGGTCCGGGCGACTCGGACAGGTCGATCCCGTACGCGCCGGGCGAACGCCTTCATGGCGGCGAGCCGCAGCGGGGCCGGCGCGCGCCAGCGGGTGAGCGCGCCGGCCAGGCGCGACACCGCGTTCTTGGGCAGGAGCCGCAGCGCGGAGATGAAGAGCCGGTCGTCCATGGGGCGGCGGAGTCTAGACGAGCCGCCGGGATTCGTGAACTGGCGAGCACGACGGCCGCGCGGGGCCCCGTTTTTCGGCGTGCGGCGCGGGCGCGGCTCGGTCACGTTGCGTGCGGGAGGTCCGTCGATGCAGGCCATCCACGCGCCCCGAGGCACCACCCTCTCCTGCCGCGGCTGGGTCCAGGAGGCGGCGCTCCGCATGCTGATGAACAACCTCGACCCCGAGGTGGCCGAGCGGCCCGAGGACCTGGTGGTCTACGGCGGCACCGGCAAGGCCGCCCGCGACTGGGAGAGCTACCACCGGATCGTGGCCGCGCTGCGCGCGCTCGGCGACGACGAGACCCTGCTCGTGCAGAGCGGGAAGCCGGTGGGCGTGCTCGGCACGCACCCGGACGCGCCGCGGGTGCTCATCGCCAACTCGAACCTGGTCCCGCGCTGGGCCACCTGGGAGCACTTCCGGGACCTCGAGGCGCGCGGGCTCATCATGTACGGGCAGATGACCGCCGGCTCGTGGATCTACATCGGGACCCAGGGGATCCTGCAGGGCACCTACGAGACCTTCGCGCAGGCGGGCCGCACGCACTTCGGCACCGACGACCTCTCGGGCCGGCTCGTCCTCTCCGGCGGGCTCGGCGGCATGGGCGGCGCGCAGCCGCTGGCGGCCACGATGCTCGGCGCGGCCTTCCTCGGCGTGGAGGTCGATCCCGGCCCGGATCGAGCGGCGGCTCGCGACCGGGTACCTCGACGAGCGCGCCGACGGACCTCGACGACGCGCTGGCGCGCCTCGAGGCGGCGCGCGCGGCGCGGCGGCCGCTCTCGGTCGGGCTGGTCGGCAACGCGGCCGACGGTCTACGCCGAGCTGGCGCGCCGCGGGATCACGCCCGACCTCGTCACCGACCAGACCTCCGCGCACGATCCGCTCAACGGCTACGTCCCCGACCGACGTGGCGCTCGGCGAGCTCCCCGCGCTCCGCGCGCGCGATCCCGGCCGGCGTGGTGCGCCGGGCCCAGGCGTCGATGGCGCGGCAGGTCGAGGCCATGCTCGGCCATGCGGCGCGATGGGGCAGCCACGTCTTCGACTACGGCAACAACCTCCGCGCCGGCGCCCAGGAGGCGGGGCTCGCCGACGCGTTCGACTACCCCGGCTTCGTGCCCGCCTACATCCGGCCGATGTTCTGCGAGGGGAAGGGCCCGTTCCGCTGGGTCGCGCTCTCCGGCGACCCCGCCGACATCGCGCGGACCGACCGCGCCGTGGCCGAGCTCTTCCCGGAGAACGCCGGGCTGCGCCGCTGGCTCGACCTGGCCGCGCGCGAAGGTGCGCGTTCCAGGGGCTGCCCGCGCGCATCTGCTGGCTCGGCTACGGCGAGCGCGACCAGGCCGGCCTCGCCTTCAACGAGCTGGTCCGCACGCGGCGAGGTGAAGGCGCCCATCGTGATCGGCCGCGACCACCTCGACTGCGGCTCGGTGGCCTCGCCGAACCGCGAGACCGAGGCGATGACGGACGGCTCCGACGCCATCGCCGACTGGCCGATCCTGAACGCGCTCGTGAACGCGGTGAACGGCGCCTCCTGGGTGAGCTTCCACCACGGCGGCGGCGTCGGGCATCGGCTACTCGCTGCACGCCGGCCAGGTGATCGTCGCCGACGGGACCGAGGCCGCGGCGCGCCGGCTCGAGCGCGTGCTGCGCGGCGATCCGGCCATGGGCGTGCTCCGCCACGCCGACGCCGGCTATCCGGAGGCCGAGCGCGTCGCGCGGGAACGGGGTATCAAGCTGCCGTGAACCGACCGACCGCGACGCTCGCGCTCCGAAACGCCACCCTGGCCACCTGCGACCGCGGCCCCTCCGACGCCGGGCTCGTCCCGGGAGGCGCGGTGGCGGTGGACGACCGCCGCATCGCCTGGGTGGGCCTCGACCGCGACCTCGAGGGCGCCGTGCACCTCGACGGCGCGCGGGTGATCGACGCGCGGGGCGGCCTCGTCACCCCGGGGCTGGTCGACTCGCACACGCACCTGGTCTTCGCCGGCGAGCGGGCGGGGGAGTTCGCGCTCCGGTGCTCGGGCCGGAGCTACCTGCAGGTCGCCCTCGCCGGCGGCGGGATCGCGGCCACCACCCGCGCCACCCGGGCCGCCAGCGACGAGGCGCTCTTCGAGGACGCCCTGGGCCGCGCCCGGCGCCTGCTCGCGCAGGGGGTCACCACCGTCGAGGTGAAGAGCGGCTACGGGCTCGACGCGGCCGCCGAGCTCAGGCTCCTTCGCGTCATCCACCAGGTCGCCCACGCGCTCTGGAGCGACCTCACCGTGGTGCCCACCCTGCTCTTCCACGCCGTCCCGCCGGACCGGGAGGGCGATCGCGACGGCTTCGTCCGCGAGGCGTGCTCCGAGCTCATCCCGCGGGCGGCGCGCGAGAAGCTGGCGGTGTTCTGCGACGTGTTCGTGGAGGAGGGCGCGTTCACGGTCGCGGAGGCCCGGCACCTCCTCGAGGCGGCCGTGAAGCGCGGGCTCGTGCCGCGCCTGCACGCCAATCAGCTCACCGCCGGCGGCGGCGCCCGGCTGGCGGCCGAGCTCGGCGCCGCCAGCGCCAATCACCTCGAGGAGATCGACGAGGCCGGGGTGGCGGCGCTCGCCGAGGGACGCGTGGTGGCCGGGCTCCTGCCGCTCTCGACGCTGTTCCTCGGCTCGGAGCGCTATGCCCCGGCGCGGGCGCTGCTCGAGGCGGGCGTGCCGATCGCGCTCGCGACCAACCTCAACCCGGGGAGCGCCATGAGCGAGAACGTCGGCCTCGCCCTCTCGCTCGCCTGCCTGAAGCTGCACCTCTCGCCCGCCGAGGCGCTGGTGGCCTACACCGCCGGCGGCGCCCGCTCGCTCCGGCGGCCGGATCTCGGAGCCCTCGCCCGCGGGGCCGAGGCGGACCTGGTGCTGTGGGGCTGCGGCTCGCCAGAGCACCTGGCCTGGCACATGGCGGTGAACCACGCCCTCGTGGTGGTGAAGCGCGGGCGGATCGTCCACGAGGCGGCGCCGGGGGCGGCGGTGGACTGCCGCTGAAGGGCCGAGGCGCATGAGGATCGGCCTGGTCTCGGACACCCACGGGCTGGTCGATCCCCGGCTGGCGGCCATCTTCCACGGCTGCGCGCTGGTGCTGCACGCCGGCGACCTGGTCCGGCCGGACGTGCTCGAGGCGCTGGCCCGGGCCGCGCCGGTCACCGCGGTGCGCGGCAACAACGACCACGGCCCGGCGCTGGAGCTCCTCCCGGAGACCGCCCTCGTCGAGGTGGGCGCGCTCCGGCTCCTCATGGTCCACGACCTCGGCGCGCGCGCCCGGCCGGTGCCGCCGGCCGGCGCCGCTCATCGCGCGCCACCGCCCGGAGCTGGTCGTCCACGGCCACTCCCACCGGCCCGGCGCCGAGCTGCTCGACGGCCGGCTCTACGTGAACCCCGGCAGCGCCGGGCCGCGGCGCTTCAGCCTGCCGCGCACGGTCGCGCTGCTCACCGTCGCGCGGGCGCCGCGCGGAGGTCGACCTTCCTCGATCTCGACGGCGATCCGCCCCGAGCCCACGGCGCGCCGGTCCGGGCCGCGCTGTGACGCCCGGCGGCTCCCGCCGTCGGGACGGACCCTCCGCGCGGTCGGGTTCGACGACGCGCCCTTCACCCGCGGGCGGCGCGGGCCGGTCGGCGTCGCGGGCGTGGTCTGCGCCGGGACCCGCTTCGAGGGGCTGGTCTGGGGACGGGTCCGGCAGGACGGGTGGGACGCGACCGAGGTGCTGATCCGGCTGCTCGCGGGCGGGAAGTTCCTGCCGCAGCTGCACCTCGTGCTGCTCGACGGGATCGCCCTCGGCGGCTTCAACGTGGTGGACCTCGCGGGCCTGGCCGGCGGCGCTCGACCGCCCCTGCGCGGCGGTGATGCGCCGGCCGCCGGATCTCGCGGCGGTGGAGGCGGCGGTGCGGCGCCTGCCGCGCCCGGCGAGGCGGCTCGCCCTGATCGCGCGGGCCGGGCCGGTGCACCGGGTGGGCGGGTTCTGCTTCCAGGTGCAGGGCGCCGAGCCGGCCGACGCCGCCGCGGCGCTGGCCCGGCTGACCGATCGCGGCGCGGTCCCGGAGGCGCTCCGGCTCGCGCACCTCGTCGGCGCGGCGGTCCGCACCGGCGAGAGCGGCCGGCGGGCCTGAGGGTGCCGTCGCGCCGCGCCCCGGGTGCGCCCGGCCGGCCGCGGCGTGGCGACCGGGCCCGGCGCCTGCTAGATTTCTTCATCGATGTGCCGCCTCTTCGGGCACCACGCCCGCCCCGGCTTCGACCTCTCCGTCCCGCTCTGCAGCGCGGAGAACGCGCTGCGCTTCCAGTCCCACCTGCACCCGCACGGCTGGGGGATCGGGTGGTACGTCGACGGGACCCCGCACGTCCGGCGCGGGCTCCTGCCGGCCCACGCCGACGAGGCGTTCGTGACGGCCGGCCGGGAGGTCCGCTCGGCGGTGGTGATCGCCCACGTCCGCGACGCCAGCGTCGGGCCGGTGACCGAGGCGAACACCCACCCGTTCGTGCACGGCCGCTGGCTCTTCGCCCACAACGGCACGGTGGCGCGGTTCAAGGACCACCCCGAGGTCCAGGACGCCCTGCTCGCCGAGATCGATCCGCGACCTCCGCGCCCGCGTGGCCGGCGACACCGACAGCGAGCGCTGCTTCTACCTGTTCCTCTCGCGCCTGCGCGCCCGCGCCGGTCTCGACGGCGCCGGGATCGAGGACGTCCGGGCGGCGCTGGCGGACACCACCGAGGTGGTGCTCGGGATCGCCGACCGCGTGGCCTCGCCCAAGCCGAGCAGCCTCACCTTCCTCGTGTCCGACGGGCGCGTGCTGGGCGCCTGCCGGCGGGGGCGGACGCTGCACGTGGCGAGCGCGGCCGGAGGGCGTGCCCTCTTCGCGGTGGCCAGCGAGCGGATCGGCGAGGCCGACTGGGTCGAGGTCCCGGAGGGCGGCTTCGCGGGGACCGAGGACGGGATCCGCGCCATCCACGCGCCTCTCCGCGCCTGAGGGCGGAGGCGCGGACCGCCCGCGCGCACCCGCGCTCGACCCGGAGCGTTCCCCCATCGGTGCTGACCCGAGGTGCTCGCTCCCTCGGCGGCTCTCCTCAGGGGCCCTTCCACCCGTCGCTCGGCCGCGCAAGCCTGGCCGGACCGAAGAGCGCTGTCGGGGCGACGCCCGGGGGGGCGACATGCGGCGAGATCTCGCGGTGGCGGGAGCCTGGGCGATTCTATGCGCCGCAGCGCGGGCGCAGGTGCTCGACCCCCTGGAGAGCTGGAAGATCAACCACTGGGGCATCGAGGCCACCGCGACCGTGCAGGACTGCCTGGCCTGCCACGAGGGGCGCACCCTCAGCGTCCACGCGAGCCACCCGGTCGACGTGGACTACGCCACCGCCGTGAGCCGCCCGCGCGCGTCGCTGCGGCCGCTCGCCGAGGCGCTGCGGCGGGGCGTCCTGCTCGCCGACGGCAAGGTCCACTGCTACACGTGCCACGATCCGCGGTCGCCCTGGAGCAGCCACATCGCCCTCCCGCCGGGCGCGGCCGCGCGGAGCGCGGTGGTGCCGGGCGTCGAGTCCACCTACGGCGCCGACCGCCCGGCCCCGAGGCCGGGCGACGAGGTGAGCCCGACGCCGCTCTGCCTGGTCTGCCACGCCTACGACTGACGGGCCGGGTTCGCGCACATGCGCTCACCCGGTGCCGCTCCCACCGGGCCCTTCCCCTCGCGGCGACGCTGCGCGAACCTTGGCCCCGGGGTCTCGCCATGTGGAGCTCAGTGAGAGGGATGAGCCGGTGCGCGGCAGCAGCGCTGGTGACGTCCATCGCCGCCTGCACCGGGCCGGCTGGCACCGCGCCTCCCGGGACCGCGCCACCTGCGCCCGCGCGACCCGCGACCGCGCCGCGGGCGACCGCGCCACCTGCGCCCGCGCCACCTGCGACCGGCTCGGCTGCGTCGGCTGCCACCGCGCCACGCGCGACGGCGCCTGCCACGGGCCAGCCGCCCGCGTCCGTGGCGCCGCTCATCGCCGCACCGGCGCCGACGCAGGAAGGGCTCGCGGGGTGGAAGCGGAACCACGACGGGCTCGAGCCGAACGCCTCGGTGCAGGACTGCCTCGGCTGTCACGAAGGTACGAGCCTCCGCGCCCACACCAGCCACCCCGTGGAGGCCGACTACGCGTCCGCCGCCGGCCGCACGGGCTCGTCGCTCCGCGAGCCGGCCGAGGCGCAGAAGCGCGGGGCGCGCCTGCCGGGCGGGAAGCTCCACTGCCTCAGCTGCCACGACCCGGGCTCGCCCTGGAAGAGCCACATCGCGCTCCCGGGGGGCGCGAGGGTCCGGGCCGCGCTGGCGGGCGCCATGGCCGCAGAGGACGACGAGCGCGCGGCGAAGGCGCCGGCGCCCGCGTCCGGGTCGGCCGTGAACACCATGCCGCTCTGCCAGACCTGCCACACCTACGGCGACTGACGGGGCCGGCGCCGGCCGGCAGCCGCCTTTCTCTTCCGCGCGGGCGGCCGCGGCTTGCTGGCCGGCTTCCGGCGCACCGCCGCGGCCCGGCGGCTCCGCGCGGCGCCCGCCGTCCGCCGCGCCTCGCGCACCAGCGCCCGCGCGAGCGCGGCGTGGCGCGTGCCCAGCCCCTCGATCTCGAGCCGGCGCACGTCGGGCGCGGTCGCGTGGTGCGCGAGCCGCATGGTCAGCCGCTCGGCGGGGAGCGCGCCCGGCACGCGGTCCGCCCACTCGACCAGCAGCGCGCCGTCGCCGCCCACCAGGTCCCCGAAGCCGGTCGCGTACAGCTCGTCCTCGTCGGCGATCCGGTAGAGGTCGGCGTGGTGCACGGGGAGGCGCCCGCGATAGGTGGCGACGATGGCGAAGCTCGGGCTCGACACCTCGTCGGCGGGGACGCGGGCGCCGGCGCAGGCGCCGCGCACGAGCTGGGTCTTCCCGGCGCCGAGATCGCCCTCCAGCGCGATCAGGTCGCCCGGCGCCAGCAGCCGCCCGAGCCGCACGCCGAGCGCCCGCGTCGCCGCCGCCGAGCGGGTGGTCCGGCGCGCGGCGAAGCGAGGCACGTCCAGCGCGCGGGGCGAGGTCATCGCGCCCACCCCGCCCAGACGGCGCCGATCGCCTCGCCCAGGTCGCCGGCCAGGAGCCCGCGCTCGCCGAGCCGGCGCGCGGCCAGATCGCCGGCGCGGCCGTGGACCCACGCCGCCGCCCGCCCGGCGTCGGAGGGCGGGAGGCCGCCCGCGAGCAGCGCGCCGCACAGCCCGGCCAGCACGTCGCCGGTGCCGCCGGTGGCGAGGCCCGGGTTGCCGGTGGGGATGACCGCCGCCGGCACGCCCCGGGTCGCCACCACGGTCCGGGCGCCCTTGAGGAGCACCGTCGCCCCCCAGGCGTCCGCGCCGCGCATCGCGACGCCGAGCCGGTCGGCCTGCACCTCGTCGACGTCCGTCCCGCAGAGCCGGGCCATCTCCCCGGGGTGCGGGGTGAGGAGGAGCGGCGCGCCGGTCCCGGCGAGCCGGACCGGCCCGTCGGCCAGCGCGTTCAGGGCGTCGGCGTCGAGCACGGCCGCCCGCCCCGCGCGCGAGAGGAGCTCGATCAGCAGCGCGCCGGTCTCCGGGCCGCGCGGGATGCCCGGCCCGATCACCAGCGCGTCCACGCCGCGGGCCGCCTCGAGCAGCGCCGGGAGATCGCTCCGGCCCGAGCGGGCCCTCGCCGGGCAGCGCCAGGCTCATCGCCTCCGGCCGGCCGGCCAGCGCGAAGGGGAGCACCTCGGGGCGCGCCGCCAGCGTCACCAGCCCGGCCCCGCCGCGCAGCGCGCCGGTGAGCGCCAGGTGGGCGGCGCCGGTCTTCCCGGGCGAGCCCGCCACCACCAGCACCCGCCCGGCGTCGCCCTTGTGCGCCTCCGGATCGCGGGGCGGCACGAGGGCGCGCGCCTCCGGCTCCTCGAGCAACTCGGCCTCGACCGGGACGCGCGCCGCGGCGGCGGCCGGGATCCCGATGTCGGCCACGTCGACCTCGCCGGCGAAGCCCGCGCCGGGGTGGAGCACCAGCCCGCGCTTCTGGAAGGCGAAGGTGACGGTGCGGTCGGCCCGCACGCACGCGCCGAGGGGGCGGCCGGTGTCGGCGGAGAGCCCGGAGGGGACGTCCACCGCCAGCACGCGCGCGCCGGCGCGCCGGGCCGCCTCGATGGCCTCGATCGCCGCCGCGAACGGCCCCTCCGGTGGCCGGGTGAGGCCGGTGCCGAGGAGCGCGTCCACCACCACGTCGCCCGGCCCCGCGTCGATGCGGGGCGGTGGGGTTCGAGACCGGCACGCCCGCGCGCTCGGCCCGCGCGCGCATCTCGCGGGCGTCGGGCGACGAGCCGCGCCGGCGCCACCAGCGCGATGGCCCGCACGGCCCGGCCCGCCTGGCGGAGGAGCCGCGCCGCCACCCAGCCGTCGCCGCCGTTGTTCCCGCCGCCGCACACCACCGCGACGCGCCCCTCCGGCGCGGCGAGCGCCGCGGCCGCCTCCGCCACCGCGCGGCCGGCCCGCTCCATCAGGTCGAGCGACGGGATCCCGAGCCCCTCGATGGCGGCCCGGTCGATGGCGCGCATCTCCGACGATCCGACCAGCCTCACGGCGCGCCTCCCTCCAGGATCACCGTCGCCGCCGCCACGCCGGCGTCGTGCGTGAGCGTGAGGAGGAGCCGGGTCACGCCGCGCCGGCTCGCCTCCGCGCCGGCCGCGCCGTGCAGCAGCGAGCGCGGGCGCGCCCTCGCCGCGGACCACCTCGAGCTCGGTCCAGCGCAGGCCCGGCGGCGCGCCCAGGGCCTTCACCACGGCCTCCTTGGCCGCGAACCGCGCGGCGAGGCGGCCGGCGCGTCCTGGCGGCCCTCGCAGTAGGCCCGCTCACCCGCCGTGTACACGCGGGCCAGGAAGCGGGCGGCGGTGCCGGGCGGCCCGTCCAGGATGCGCGCGATGCGGGCGACTCGACCACGTCCATGCCGAGGCCGAGGATCACGTGCGAGCCCCTTCCCCGCCGCGCCGACGCGCGGCGCCGATCGTCAGGCCCGGGCCTGGCGAGCAGGTCCTTCATCTCGCGCACCGCGCGCTCGAAGCCGACCAGCACCGCGCGGGCCACGATGGCGTGGCCGATGTTCAGCTCCTCGATCTCGGGGATGGCCGCCACCGGGCTGCACGTTCTGGTAGTTGAGCCCGTGGCCGGCCGCCACCTCGAGCCCGAGCTTCGCGCGCCGCCTTGCACGCGTCGATGACGCGCGAGAGCTCCCTGCGCGCGCTCGGCGGCCAGGCGCGCGTCGCAGTAGCGGCCGGTGTGCAGCTCGACCACCTGCGCCTCGGCGCGGTGGGCCGCCTTCACCTGGTCCAGGTCCGGGTCGATGAAGAGCGAGACCTCGATCTCCGCGTCGCGCAGGGTCTTGACCACCCGGCGCGACGTGCTCGCGCCCGCCCACCACGTCGAGGCCGCCCTCGGTGGTGAGCTCCTCGCGCCGCTCCGGCACCAGCGTGACCACGTCCGGCTTCTGGCCGTAGGCGATCTTCACCATCTCCTGCGGTGGCGGCCATCTCGAGGTTGAGCCGCGTCGTGACCGTCTCGCGGAGCACGCGCAGGTCGCGCTCCTGGATGTGGCGGCGGTCCTCGCGCAGGTGGATGGTGATCTGGTCGGCGCCGGCCAGCTCGGCCAGGACCGCGGCCGGCGACCGGATCCGGGTACGTGGTGCGGCGCGCCTGGCGCAGCGGTCGCGACGTGGTCGACGTTGACTCCGAGCAGGCGCGGCGCATGTCGGCCGGAATCTACCGCAGATGCCCGGCCCGACTTCGGCCGGCCCGGAGCTCCGCCGCGCGATCTCGCCTCGGCGAGCGCCCGGCGATTCCGGCGTCCGCTCGTTCCGGCCCCTCGACCAGCACGCGCACCTTGGGCTCGGTGCCGGAGTAGCGCACCAGCACCCGGCCCTCGTTGCCCAGCGGCTGCTCCGCGGCGCGCGATGGCCCGCGCCACCTCGGGCAGCTCGTCGATGGGCCGCTTCTCGCGGACCTCCACGTTGACCAGCGCCTGCGGGAACCGGCTCGAAGCAGCGGGCCAGCTCGGAGAGGGGCTTCCCCTCGCGCCGCATCACCGCCAGCACGCTGCAGCGCCGGCCAGCCACGCCGTCGCCGGTGGTGACGTGGTCGAGGAAGATGAGGTGGCCGGACTGCTCGCCGCCGAAGTTGTAGCCGCTGCGGCGCATCTCCTCGACCACGTAGCGGTCGCCCACCGCGGTGCGCACCACCCGGCCGCCCACGCTCGGCCAGCGCGCGCTCCAGGCCGAGGTTGCGACATCACGGTGGCCACCACGCGTCCGCTTGGCCAGCGTGCGCTGGCGGATCAGGTCCCGCCCGACGCAGATGGCCATGATCGCGTCGCCGTCCACGATCTCGCCCGTTCTCGTCGCCGAGGATGACGCGGTCGGCGTCGCCGTCGAGCGCGATGCCGAGGTGCGCCCCGTGCGTCACGCACGGCGTGCGCCATCGCCTCCGGGTGGAGCGCGCCGCAGCCGTCGTTGATGTTCTTGCCGTCCGGCTTCACGCCGAGCGGTGATCACCTTGGCGCCCAGCTCCTCCAGCACCGCCGGCGCGACTTGTAGGCGGCGCCGTGGGCGCAGTCGACCACGACCGTCAGCCCGTCCAGCGTGAGGTCCTTCGGGAAGGTGGTCTTGAGGAACGCGACGTAGCGGCCGATGCGCGTCGTCGATGCGGATGGCCTTGCCGATGCGGCGTGGCGGTGGGGCGGAGCGCGCGGAAGTCCTCGGTGCCGCGTCGCCGTCGTGCGCGTCGAGCACCAGCCGCTCGATCTCCACCTCCATCTCGTCGGGCAGCTTGAAGCCGTCGCGCGAGAAGAACTTGATGCCGTTGTCCTGGTACGGGTTGTGGCGAGGCGCTGATCACCACGCCCGCGTCGGCGCGCATGGACTGTGGTGAGGAAGGCGATCCCCGGCGTGGGCAGCGGGCCGCACAGCATCACGTCCACGCCCATCGAGCAGATGCCGGCGGCGAGCGCCTGCTCGAGCATGTAGCCGGAGAGCCGGGTGTCCTTGCCGATCACGATCCGGTGGCGGTGCGGGCCGTTGCGGACGAGGTAGGCCAGCGCCCGCCCGAGCTTGAGCGCCATCTCGGCCGTCATCGGGTGGACGTTGGCCACGCCGCGCACGCCGTCCGTGCCGAACAGGCGCCGCTCGCGCGCCGCGCCGTCGGGGATGGCCCGCGGCGCGACCGGGGCGCCGTTCACGGGCGCCGGCCGCTGGCCGCGGGCGCGCGCCGCCCCGGAGGGCCGGCTGCGGGTGCTGGTGATCTCACGCGTCGTCATCGCTGCCACCTCGTGGTGAGAGGGTGAGGGTTCAAGGCTCCAGGCGGCGCAGCTCCACGCTGCCCTGCGCGGGGTGGACGGCGTCCACCCGCACGCCCCGTGGCAGGTGGAGCGCCTCGGGCTTCACGTACCATGTGGCCACGCCGGGCACGGCGCGCGAGAGATCGAGGCGCAGCGGCCCCAGCGCCGCGGGATCGAGGGTGCGCAGCCGGGCCCAGGGCCCCGACACCGAGACGGTGGCCTCCGAGGGGAGCGGCCCGGCCGGGCGCAGCTCCGGCGGGAGCACGCTCCGGACCGCCACGGTGTAGGTGATGGCCACCCGCTTCTCGCCCCGCACCACCAGGAGGAGCCCGAGCGCGATGGCCACGGCGAGGAGGGCCAGCGCGAGATCAGACCGCCGCATGCGATCCTCTCCGGCCCGGTGCCTGCGCGGGGCCGCCCGGGTGCGCGGCGGTCCCGGCGAGCCCCTTCGGGCCGGGCCGTCCGGGGGCCACGAAGAGCGCGCGGAGCAGCGCCCGGAGCGCCTTCTCGTCGAGGTCGCGGTGGAGCGCGCCCTCCAGCGCGACCGAGATCTCGCCACGCTCCTCGGAGACCACCACCACCGCCGCGTCCACCTCCTCGGCGAGCCCGAGGGCGGCCCGGTGCCGGGTGCCGAGCTCGGCCGGCGCCGCCGCGACCGAGAGCGGCAGCAGGCAGCCGGCGGCGACGGCGCGCGCGCCCTGGACCACCACCGCGCCGTCGTGGATCGGGCCCTGCGGCAGGAACACGGAGATGAGCAGCTCCGGCGAGAGCGCCGCGTCCAGCCGGAGCCCGGAGTCCACCACGTCGGAGAGATCGGCGGAGCGCTCGAGCACGATCAGCGCGCCGTGCCGCCGCCGCGCCAGCTGCACCGCGCCCTTCACCACCGCGTCGACCGCCCCGGCCTGCGCGGCGCGATCGCCACCCCGCGTCAGCACCGCGAACAGCCGCGAGGAGCGCCCCAGCTCCGCCAGCGCCCGTCGGATGTCGGCCTGGAACAGGACGATGACGCCGAAGATGAACGAGTAGCTGAGGAAGCGGCCGAGGAGCCAGGTCAGCGTCTCGAGGCCGGCCGCCTGCGCCCCGAGGTAGGCGAGGCCGATCAGGAACAGCCCGAAGAGGATGGCCACCGCCCGCGTGCCGCGGATGATCCGCAGGACCCGGTAGACCAGGTAGGCGACCACCGCGACGTCGAGGACGGCGAGGAAGACGTCGGCGAGGGTGGTGTCGGGGCCGAGCAGGTAGTCGAGCAGGGGCAACGGCGTCTCCGGCGGCAGTCTACAGCGGACCGCCGCCCTTCGCCGCTCCGCGGATCGCGGCGGCGACGGCGGCGGCCTGGCGGGCCGCCGCCACGTCGTGGACCCGGAGCAGCTCCACGCCGGAGAGCACGCAGGCGACGACCGCCGCGATCGTCCCCGGCACGCGGTCACCGGCCGGGGCGCCGGAGATCGCGCTCGATGAAGCGCTTCCGCGAGGCGCCCACCAGGAGCGGCCGCCCGAGCCGGCGCAGCTCGCCGATGCGGGCCAGCAGCTCCACGTTCTGCTCGGCGGTCTTGGCGAACCCGATCCCCGGGTCGAGGATGGTCCGCTCGCGCGGGATCCCCGCCGCGTCGGCGCGCGCGAGCGCCTGCTCGAGCTCGGCGGCCACCTCCGCCGCGACGTCCGCGTAGATCGCGCGCGAGGCCATGTCCGCCGGGGTGCCCCGGGTGTGCTGGAGCACCACCGGCACGCCCGCCTCGGCCACCGCGGCGGCGAGGTCGGGATCCGAGAGCCCCGTCACGTCGTTCACGAGGTCGGCGCCGGCCGCGACGGCGGCGCGGGCCACCGCGCCCTTGAAGGTGTCGATGGAGAGCGGGAGCGCGAACCCGCGCGCCCGGAGCCCGGAGATGACCGGGAGGACGCGCCGGAGCTCCTCCTCGGCCGGCACCGGCGTCGCGCCGGGGCGGGTGGACTCGCCGCCCACGTCGACGAGGTCGGCCCCCTCCTCGGCGAGCCGGAGGGCGTGCGCGATGGCCGCCTCGGGCTCGAGGAACCGCCCGCCGTCCGAGAAGGAGTCGGGGGTCGCGTTCACGATCCCCATGATGAAGGGGCCAGGCCCGTCGAAGAGCCTGGCCCCGATGCGCATGCGCATGGATGCCTCGCCAGCCGGCCTTTCCCCTGCGTAGCCGGCAGGGAGCGGCCGGGCACATTTCGCTTCGCGAAAAGTGCCTCGGCCGGGCGCCAAAGGCCGGCTACGCCTTGCCCGCGGCCGGCACCGAGCCCACCGCGTCGAGGAGCCCGCCCCGCTTGCCCTTCTCCGGCGGCGCCGGGGACGCGGTCATGGGCTTCGGCGGCGGCGGCCTCGACATCGCCCCGCCGGACATGAGGACGTCGATGTCGGCGGCGTCGAGCGTCTCGTACTCGATGAGCGCGTCGGCGATCTTGTTCAGCATGTCCTGGTTCTCGAGGAGGACCTGCTTGGCCCGCTCGTACTGCTCGACGACGATCCGGTGGACCTCGGCGTCGATGTCGCGGGCGGTCTGCTCGGAGTAGTGCTGGGCTGGTCGTCATCTCGCGGCCCAGGAAGACCTCGCCCTCCTTCTTGCCGAAGGCGAGCGGGCCCATCTTCTCGCTCATGCCCCACTCGCACACCATCGAGCGGGCCAGGTTGGTCGCGACCTCGATGTCGTTGCCCGCGCCGGTGGTCTTCTGCGCCGAAGATGATCTCCTCGGCGATGCGGCCGCCCATCAGGATCGCGATCTGGTTCAGGGCGAACTCCTGGTTGATGTTGAGCCGGTCCTCCTGCGGGAGCTGCTGGGTGAGGCCCAGCGCGCGGCCGCGCGGGATGATGGTGACCTTGTGCACCGGGTCGGTGCCGGGGAGGATCCTCGCCACCAGCGCGTGGCCGGCCTCGTGGATGGCGGTGGTCCGCTTCTCCTTCTCGCGTGATGATCATCGAGCGTCGCTCGGTGCCCATGATCACCTTGTCCTTGGCGAACTCGAAGTCCTCGATGGCGAGCTTCTCCTTGTTCTGGCGCGCGGCGCAGAGCGCCGCCTCGTTCACCAGGTTCTCGAGGTCGGCGCCGGAGAAGCCCGGCGTGCCGCGGGCGATCTGGGTGAGGTCGACCTCGCCGTCGAGCGGGGTCTTCTTGGTGTGGACCTTGAGGATGCCGAGCCGGCCGTTGACGTCCGGCCGCGGCACCACGATCCGCCGGTCGAAGCGGCCCGGACGGAGCAGCGCCGGGTCGAGCACGTCCGGGCGGTTGGTGGCGGCGATGAGGATCACGCCCTCGTTCGACTCGAAGCCGTCCATCTCGACGAGGAGCTGGTTCAGCGTCTGCTCGCGCTCGTCGTGCCCGCCGCCGAGGCCGGCGCCGCGGTGGCGGCCCACCGCGTCGATCTCGTCGATGAAGATGATGCAGGGGGCGTTCTTCTTGCCCTGCTCGAACAGGTCGCGCACGCGGCAGGCGCCCACGCCCACGAACATCTCGACGAAGTCCGAGCCGGAGATGGAGAAGAACGGCACGCCCGCCTCGCCCGCGACGGCGCGCGCGAGCAGCGTCTTGCCGGTGCCCGGAGGGCCCATCAGCAGCACGCCCTTGGGGATGCGGCCGCCGAGGCGCGTGAACTTCTTCGGGTCCTTGAGGAAGGCGATGATCTCCTCGAGCTCGTCCTTGGCCTCGTCGATGCCCGCCACGTCGGCGAAGGTGATCTTGTTCTGGTGCTCGGTCAGGAGCTTCGCGCGCGACTTGCCGAAGCTCATCGCCTTGCCGCCGCCCGACTGCAGCTGCCGCATGAAGAAGAAGATCAGCAGGAACACGAAGACGAGCGGCAGGTACTGGAGCAGCACCGTCACCCACAGCGAGCTCTGCTCCGGCTTCTGGTAGGTGAGGTTCACGCCCTTCTCGCGGAGCTTCTCGGCGATGGTGGCCGACGCGTCGATGGGCCCGGTGGTCACGAAGTCCGAGCCGTCGCGGAGGTGGCCGAAGTAGTCGAGGTCCTTGACCGTGACCTCCTTCACCTCGCCCGACTCGACCTTGGACATGAACTGCGACCAGTTGTAGGTCTTCGCTTCGCGCCCGCGCTGCTCGAAGAGCTTCCAGAGCGCGATGAACATCACGATGAGGAAGACCCAGAGCAGGGCGGTCTTGTAGGACTGTCGCAAGGCTCGATTTCCCTTCCGGTGGAGCGTCGATCGACCGGAACCCACGGCGAGGTCGGACTGTTCCGTACCGCGCTCGCCGCCGCCCGGCCGAGCGATCGCCCGGGCCAGGCGCCCGTTATAACAGCCCCGCCCCCCCATTGCAGTACGAGCTGGCGCCAGAACCGGAGGACGAGATCAGGACCTCCAGGGCAGCGCCCGAAGGGCCGAGCCCCTGCGCGACGACGCGCAGCGCCGGGATCGCCGAGCACGGTTCCTTCGGGGGTGGCGAGCAGCAGGAGCCGGCCGCGCTCCTCGCGGCCGACCTTGCGATCGATGAGCCACTCCTTGAGCGGGGTGGTCCCGGTCGAGCCCTCCGGCCGGAGGCGATCTCCCGGTCGCCGGGTCCTGCAGCTCGACCGGCCACGGCACGTCGGCGGGCCGCCCGGCCCGGACCTCCGCGTGGAGCCCCAGCTCCGGGACGGCGTAGCGACCCGGTCCGCCCACCGGCACCGCCCTGACCTCCGGCGCGGGCGCGGACGGGCGGAGGACCTCGAGCCGCGCCGTAGCGGCAGCGCGCCACCATCCCGCCCGGCAGGGCCGCGGCGCCGGGCCGGGCGCGCTCGAGCAGCGCCAGGACCGCCTCGACGTGGCCTGCCTCGAGGGCGCGGCCGCTGCCGGTCGCGTTCCGCCAGAGCCGGCGGACCATCCGCCGGCGCACCGCCAGCGGCTCGCGCCGGAGCGCGGCGACCTCGATCCCGGTGCCCTCGCGCACCCGGCGACGCGCCCGCCCGTCCAGCGCGCGATCGTCGTCGCGGAGCAGGTCCGCCGCGCGCGCCAGCGCCCGCTCCGCCGCGGGGGCGAGCGCGCGGAGCGCCGGCCAGGCCTCGTTCCGGACGCGGTTGCGCGCGAAGCGCGGCGTCGCGTTGGTCGGATCGTCGCGCCAGGCGAGGCCGAGCTCGGCGAGGTAGGCCAGCCCCTCGTCGCGCGCCCGGTCGATGAGCGGGCGGATCACGGCGCCCCGGCGAGGAGGGATCCCGGCCAGCCCGCGCGCGCCGGCCCCGCGCAGCAGCCGCAGGAGCAGCGTCTCCGCCTGATCGGTGCGGGTGTGACCGGTGGCGATCCGCGTCGCGCCGGCGCGGGCGGCCTCGGCCCGCAGCGCCGCGTACCGGGCCCGCCGGGCCTCGGCCTGGACGTTCCCGGCCGCCACCTCGACGGCCACCCGCCGGAGCGGCACGCCGAGCCGGGCGCACGCGGCGGCGGCGCAGGCCGCGTCCGCCTCGCCGCGGCGCGCAGCCCGTGGTCCACGTGGAGCGCGGTCGAGCCCGGCCAGCTCGCCGGCGTCGCGGAGCGCCGCGAGGGCGGCGAGGAGCGCGGTCGAGTCCGGGCCGGCCGAGAGCGCGACCAGCACCCGGTCGCTCCGCGCGAAGAGCGCACGCCGGCGCGCCGTGGCGAGCACGGCCGCAGCGTAGGGGTGGAGGGAAGGCGCGCGCATGGGGAGGGGCAGGCGTCGATCGCATCCCATAGTAGCGCCCGAAACGGCCCCTCGACGCCGCCATCGCCTCCGGGAATGAAGCAACCCGCGGGCAGGTTCCAGGAGAGAAGCGCGGAGCGTCGAGGAAGCCTCGGACCTGCTCTCCAGGAGCGGACGTGTTGTTGGGGCTTGCCGTTGACGTTCGCGATGCGCGACGTGATTTTCGGTGTTGGGCCTAGGGGTCCCCCCCCTCCCCCTCTGGGCCCACGGGGAGCCGGCAGAGATGCCGGCTCTCCTCTTTTCTGCTCCTGTTGGCTCCAGGGTATGGCGCGGTAGGACCCGCACGGAGGGAGGAATCCTTGACCACCGAAACGGGCCAGCGTACAACGCCCTCGTTCTCCCCACAGTCCAGCATGGAGCAGTGATGGCCGGCACTGACAAGCGCAAGCAGTCGCTCTACTTCCCCGAGGACATGCTGAACGAGATCCAGACCGAGGCGAACCGGCAGGACCGGTCGCTCTCCTGGATCGTCCAGCAGGCCTGGCGCATCGCGCGCACCGAGATCATGCGCTTCCCCTCCGTGAACGACGTGCTGTCGGGCGTCGCGCGCGAGGACGAGCGCGAGGAGAAGGGCGGGTAGCACCGCCTCTCCGCGGGGAGACCAGTTCCTCTCGATCCGAGCGCCCGCGCCTCACGGTGCGGGCGCTCTTCATTTTTGACCCAGCGCGCACCCGGGCATACCCTCGCTGCGTCGAGGCAACCCCTTCCCCGCGCGGTCGCCGATGCCCAAGCCCTCCCTCCCGTTTCCCGAGGAGCCGATCGAGGATGCGCCCTTCGAGGACGCCTCCGTCGACGGCGAACCCGATCCGATCGACGAGGAGTCCGCGGCCCGCGACCCCGGCGGCCGCGGGCCGGCCCTCCGCGACCACGCCTCCGCCCTGAAGATCGCGGCCGCGGTGGCGGTGGTGCTGGTGCTGGGCGGAGCGCTCATGGCGTACCGGGCCCACAACCGACGCGCGGCCCTCCGCGCGGGGCTCGCGCGGGCCGAGCAGCTGCTCCGCCTCGACACCGCCGCCGGCTACCAGGACGCCGCGGCGTTGCTCGAGCCGCTCGCCGAGCTCGATCCGCTGGACGCGGCCAGCGCCCGCGCCTTCGCGCTCGCCATGCTCTTCGCCGACTACCGCGTCGGGCGCGCCGAGGCGGACGCCGAGGCGCTCCTGGTCCGGCCCGGGCGCGCGGCGGAGATCCCGCGGATGGCCAGCCTGGCCCAGGCCGCCCTCGGCCTCGGACGGCGCCACCTCGGCGACGCCACCGCCGCCGCGAGCGCCGCGCAGGGCAGCCGGTGGGCCGAGGTCCTCCAGGCCCGCATCGCCCTGGCCGCCGGCGCGCTCCCCGCCGCCGCCGGTCCGGCCGCCTCGGCGGCCTCCAGTGGCGGGCTCGCGGCCGGCCTCGCCGTGCACGGCGACGTGCTCCGCCGGGGACGGCGCGACGCCGCGGCCGCGCGCGCCGCCTACGCCGCAGCGCTGGCCGCCTCCCCCCTGCACCCGCGCGCCGCCTACGGCCTCGCCAAGCTCGCGCTCGCGGGCGACGCGCCGTTCCTGCAGGGGGCCGCGCCGCTCGAGCGGCTCCTCGCCGACGCGTCCACGCCCGCCCACGAGCGCGGCCGGGCGGCGCTGCACCTGGCCGCGCTGCGGCTGCAGGCCGGCGATCGGCCCGGCGCCGAGGTCGCGCTCGACGCCGCGCGCCTCGACCCGTCCGCGCGCGCCTGGGCCGGGCGCGCCGCGGCGGTCGCTGCCGCGCGGCGCGCGCCGTACCTGGCGGTGGCCGGGGCGCCCACCGCCCTGCAGAGCGCGAGCGACGACAATCCGCCCGAGCTCTCCGCGACCCCGGCCCGCGAGGTGACGCCGCCGCGCCCCGCGCCGGCCGCGAAGCCTGCCGCCCTCAAGAAGGCCGCCGCCCTCCGGGCGCCCACGCGCAAGCCGGCCGCGAAGGCGAGCGCGACCTCGCGCCGGACGGCCGGCTCGAAGCAAACCGCGGCCACGCGCAAGGCGACCGCGAAGCGCACGGCGCGCTGAGCGAGCTCCCGGCGTCGACCCGCGCGCGACCGGTCGCGCGGCCCGGGCTCGCGACCGTTCCACGGGCACCGAGCGCGCGGGGAGCGGGCGGCGCACTCTCCGCGGGCACGGCCGGAGCCCTCCAGCGAGCAACAGCCCTGCGCGGGATCCCCCTCCCAGGGCAGGCTGCGCGTTGCCCTGGCAGCCCGATGCCACGACTCCAGGCACTCGCCGTCGCCGCCCAGCCGATCTCCACGCGATCGCGCGATCGCCCCGCGGCATGACCGCTGCAATCGGCCGGCACGCTCCGCACCCCCGTGCGGCGCCGGCCCGGAGGCCCCCCCTTGAAGAAACTGCTCGTCCCCCTGCTCCTCGCGCTGCCCGCCGCCGCCTTCGCCGCGGACGGCATCGACACCGGCGACACCGCGCTCGTGCTGGTGAGCGCCGGCCTCGTGATGCTGATGACGCCGGGGCTCGCCTTCTTCTACGGCGGCCTGGTCCGCTCGAAGAACGTGGTCCACACCATGAACCTCTCCATCGTCTGCATGGCGATCGTGGGGGTCCTGTGGGCGGTGGCCGGGTACAGCATCGCGTTCGCGCCGGGCGCGGGAGCGCTCGACAAGGTGGTGGGCGGCCTCCGCTGGATCGGCCTCTCCGGCGTGGGCGACGCGCCCGAGCCGTCGCTCGCCGCGACCGTCCCGCACTCCGCGTTCATGCTGTTCCAGGCCATGTTCGCGGTGATCACCCCGGCCCTCATCTCCGGCGCCATCGTGGAGCGCATGCGGATCAAGGCCTACGTCCTCTTCGTCGCGCTCTGGAGCCTGGTGGTCTACGCGCCGGTGGCGCACTGGGTGTGGGCGCCGGGCGGCTGGCTCCGCGGGCTCGGCGTGCTCGACTTCGCCGGCGGCACGGTGGTGCACGTGAACGCCGCCTCCGCCGCGCTGGTCTCGGCCCTGGTGCTCGGGAAGCGCCGCGGCCTCCGCCAGCTCACGGTTCTCCCGCACAACGTGCCGTTCGCCATCCTCGGCGCCGGCCTCCTCTGGTTCGGCTGGCTCGGCTTCAACGGCGGCAGCGCGCTCGCCGCGAACGGCCTCGCCGCCACCGGCTTCGCCAACACCTTCTTCGCGCCGGCGGCCGCCGCGGCGGCCTGGGGCCTCGCCGAGCTGATCCTGCACGGGAAGGTGTCCGGCGTCGGCCTCGCCTCCGGCGCCGTGGCCGGCATGGTGGCGATCACCCCGGCCGCCGGGTTCGTCCGGCCCGGGGCGAGCCTCCTGCTCGGCGCCCTCGCCGCGCTGGCCTCCTTCGCGGCCGTGCGCTATCCGCCCCCGGCTCGGGCTCGACGACTCGCTCGACGTGTTCGCCGTGCACGGCGTGGCCGCCACGCTGGGCGCCCTTCTCACCGGCGTGTTCGCCAGCGCCGCCGTCAACCCGGCCGGCGCGGACGGCAGCCTCCTGCTGGTGGCGAAGCAGGCGCTCGGGCTGGTCGTGACCATGGCCTACTCCGGCGCGCTCTCGTTCGGCCTGCTGCGGCTGGTGTCGCTCGTGACCCCGCTGCGCGCCGACGAGCAGGACGAGTGGACCGGGCTCGACCAGGCCGAGACCGGCGAGCGCGCCTACCTCACGACGGACATGGAGTCGTCGCCCGGCGCGGTGCCCTTCCACCCGTCGGCCCCCGCGCCGCTCCCGCGGCCCGTCCAGCCCGCCGCCTAGCAGGCCCGCTCCCCGCCTCACGCGCCCGCCCCGGCCACCGGGGCGGGCGTCTTCGTCTCCGGGGCCCCGGCCGGCGCCCTGCGCGCTGGCGCCCATCGCTCCCGCCGGGCGCCCACCCGGGCGCTGCGCGTCGAGCGCGCAGCCGGTGCCGTGCAGCCTGGCAGTCGAGCCTTCACGGAGCGAGAAGTCCGCTCCAGGCCTGCCCTTCCGGAGCGCGCGGGCGAAGGCACGGCCGGTGCACTGGAGGGGGGTGCTCGGCTCAACCGAACCCACTCTCCAGGAGGAGCACCGATGAAGAAGGTCCTCGAGGCGCTCGCGGCGGGAATGCTCATCGCGCTCGCTCAGCCCGCCCTCGCCACCCCGTCCACGACGTTCTGGACGCCCGCCACGACGTACACGCAGCCGCTGTTCGTGCCGCACCTCACCTACGACACCTACTTCGCCGAGCAAGGCGCGCTGCAGATCGACACCGGCCTCGAGGTCGGCGTCCTCGCGCTGCCGTACCTGCAGGCGGAGGTGGGGTTCGATCTCTTCTACCCGGGTGACACCTCGAAGTTCTTCCAGCTGAACGGGAAGCTGACGCTGCCCGAGGGCGCGCTCGGCGCCTGGGCGCCCGGCCTGTCCGTCGGCATCGCCAACGCCGGGTTCGAGGAGGACGTCTCCGACTACCACCTGCTCCACGCCACGCTCGGCAAGACCACGCCCATCGGCCTGCTCGGCGTGGGCGGCTACTACGGCGCCGGCTCGAAGGCGCTCTGGACCGGCTCCGACGGCGACGTGCACCGCGGCGGCTTCATGGCGAGCTGGGTCTCGCCCGACGTCGTGCTGGACCTGCCCGGCCTGAAGAAGATCGTCTTCCTCGCCGACGTGGCCACCGGCGACAACTGGCTCGGCGGCGTGGGCGGCGGCATCGGCCTCTACTTCACCCCGGCCATCGACGTCCTCACCGGCCCGGTCTTCTTCCTCGACCAGGACTACTACAAGGGGGCGACCGGCACCGACTGGATGTGGTCGGTGCAGCTCGACGTGGACTTCGACCTGATGAGGAAGAAGGGGTAGCGAAGCGACGCCGCGGACCGCGCACGGGCGGTTCGGGCCCCTCGACCTCGCTCGCTCCGGCCACGCCGGACGGGCGGCGTCGGGGGGTGTTCGCGTCCGGTGCCGGGCCCGACGGCGGGCCCCGGACGCGCGGGGTCAGGCGGTGAGCTGGGCGAGCACGGTGTCGAACACCAGGAGCTCGATCCGCTCGCGCTCCGCCGCGTTCAGCCCCACGAGCTGGAAGGCCGCGCGCACGTTTCCGGGGAGGGCCTTCACGTCGACCACCCGCGCCACCCCGGTGAGCGGGTCGGCCGAGGGGATGCGCAGCACGAACCTGATCTCGCCGGCCGGCGGTGCCCGCGCCAGCAGGCAGGCGAAGCCGCCGGTGGAGAGGTCGACGGTGACGGCGCGCACGGCCGAGGTGAGGAAGTCGAGGTCGACCTGGAGCGCCCGCGCGACGCGGAGCGCCTGGCGCGGGGTCTCGCCGGGCTTGAGCGAGAGCCGCTGCACCGCGAGCAGCGCGCGGGCCAGCTCGTCGCGCCCGGCGCGGTAGGCGGCCTCGTCGTCGGCCCCGAGGCGGCCCTCCCGCGCCTGCTCGTGCAGTCCACGGAAGGCCTTCAGCCAGGCCTGGAGGCCGCTGCCGCTCATGGGAGGCTCCGCTACAGCGCCTTCTTCAGCTCGGGCGCCGGCTTGAAGCCCACCGTCTTGGTGGGCGCGATCTGGATCTCGGCGCCGGTCTGCGGGTTGCGGCCCACGCGGCCGGCGCGACGCTTCACCACGAACGTGCCGAAGCCCGGCATCGAGAACCGCTTGTCCTTCCGGATGCCCTTCGCGAGGTGATCGAAGACGGCGTCGACCACCTGGAGCACCTGCCGCTTCGACAGATCGGGGTGGGCGGCCTGGACCTTCTCGATCAGATCGGACTTGGTCATTGCGGTTCGTCCCCTCGAGCCGCGCGAACCTAGCGTCCTGCATGTGGATCGTCAAGCCACAGAGCGCCACGTCACGCCCCCGCGGCACGCCTCCGCTCAGCCGATCCCGAGCAGCGCCCTCGCCTCGTCCGGCGTCGCGAGCGCGCGCCCTGCGCGCGCGGCCAGCTCGGCGGCCCGCTCGACCAGCTCGTCCGAGCCCCGGGCCAGGACGCCCTTCGCGACGAACAGGTTGTCCTCGAGGCCCACCCGGACGTGCCCGCCCAGCCGCAGCGAGAGCTCCGCCATGGGGAGCTGGGCGCGGCCCACGCCCGCCACCGACCAGTGGGTCGGCTCGGGCAGGCCCTCGAGCAGGAACGAGAGGTTGCGCTCGCTGGCGGCCATGCCGCCCGGAACGCCCAGCACGAACTGCACGTGGTAGGGCTGGGCCAGGTGGCCCTTCTCGAGCAGCCACCGCAGGGTGTCGAGCATGCCGGCGTCGTAGATCTCGCACTCCGGCACGAGCCGCCGCTCGCGCAGCCGCGCCGCGACCTTCACGATGTCCGGCCGCGTGTTGGTGAAGACGTCGTCGCCGAAGTTCATGGTGCCCAGGTTGAGGGTGCCCATCTCGGCGCCCGGGACGAGCGAGCCGAGCCGCTCGTCGAGCGACATCCCCACCGCGCCGCCGGTCGAGCACTGGATCACCACCCGGCTCCCGGCGTCGCGGATCCGGTCGATGATCTCGCGGAAGTGGGCGCCCTCCTGCGAGGGGCGCCCGTCCGGCCAGCGCGCGTGCAGGTGGACCGCGGCCGCGCCGGCGCGCCCGGCCTCGACGGCGGCCCGCGCGATCTCCTCGGGCGTGTACGGGACGGCCGGGCTCTGGGCGCGGGTCACCTCGGCCCCGACCACGGCGGCGGTGATGATCACCTGTTCCTGCATCGGCTCCTCCGTTCCGCGGCGCGCGCCGCGCGGGCGCCCGCCTCAGCGGGTCCGGCGCTGCTTCTCCCGCGGGACGACGCACGTCCCGGTGGCCCGGCAGACCACCACCGGCTCGGACAGCAGGTCGGCGGCGGAGTCGGAGAGGTCGGGGCGCGGGGCGATCACCTTGCGGGCCTCGAAGCGCATGGCCCGCGAGGTGGTGCCCACCCGCACGATCTCGCCCTCCACCTCGAGGTAGTCGCCGGCGTGGACCGGCGCGAGGAACTCCACCGCGTCGTAGGCGCGGAAGAGGCCCTCGTCGCCGTCGTGGCGGACCAGGAGCTCGGTGGCGAGGTCGCCGAAGAGCGCGAGCAGGCGGGCGCCGTCCACCAGGTCGCCGCCGTAGTGGGCGTCGGCCTGGGAGAGGCGCAGGCGGAGGGTGGCCTTGAGCGCGCTCATCGAGGCTCCAATGGTATAGCCGGCAAAGGATCGGCCGGGCACATTTCACGAAATGTGCCTCGGCCGGGTGTTGGATGCCGGCTAGTGCATCTCCTTCCCCATCCGCTTCAGGACCGCCCCGACGATGAAGCTCGCCACGTCGGAGGGGCGGGTCCCGGGCCCGAACCCGGCGTCGTAGCCGAGCTCGAGCGCCAGCCGCTGATCGATCCGCGGGCCGCCCAGGATGGCCGTCACCCGCTCGCGGATCCCGAGGCGCGCGAGCTCGTCGAGGAGCTGCCGCGCGTTCTCCTTGTGGACGTCGCGCTGCGTCACCACCTGGGACACCAGCACCGCGTCGGCGCGCCGCGCCAGGCACAGCTCGGCCAGCCGCCCGTTCTCCACCTGCGCGCCCAGGTTCTGCGCGTCGAAGCAGTGGTAGCGCTCGAGGCCGTAGTCGCCGGCGAAGCCCTTCATGTTCATGATCGCGTCGATGCCGACCGCGTGCGCGTCCGAGCCGGTGCAGGCGCCGAGCACCACGATCCGCCGCCCCACCTCGCGGAGCGCGTACGCCTCCAGCTCGGCCAGGGATCGCCGCCGGACCACCACCTCCGGCACCTGCAGCCGGGCCCAGTCCACTGCCGCCGCGGTGCGCCCGTAGACCACGAAGAAGGTGTAGCGCTCGGCGGCCGGCTCCATGGCGGCGACGTGCACCTGCTCCATCCCCATCTTCCGCGCCACCTCGGCCGCCGCCTCGCGCGCCCGCTCGCCGGCCGGGACCGGCAGCACGAAGGAGAGCTGGACCACCCCGTCGTCGCGGCGGTCGCCGTACGGGCGCACCACCTCCCCCGGCTCCCACTCGCGCGCGGTCACGCTCGCCCCCCGATCCGCGCCGACGACGTCAGGGCGCGATAGGCCTCGAGGACCTCCGGCGGCGCCGGGGTGCGGGCGGTCAGGAACACCCGGTACTGGCTCCCGCCGTCGCAGGCGGCCCAGGCCCACACGTGCCAGCCGCCCGCGTCGCCCTCGAGCAGCTGCCCCTGGGCGCCGCCGAAGGTGGTGGGGTGCCTGCGGACCCGCTCCATCCCCTCCCCGCGGCGCAGCACCACGCTCGGCGTCGGCCAGGCAGGCCTTCGGCGTCGCGAACGGCTGATCCGGCGATCGAGACCTCGAGCCGCGCCGCGCCGTCCGGCGACTCCAGCTGCAGGTGGCGCGCGCTCCCCGACGCCCGCCACGTCTCGGGCGCCTCGAAGCGCAGCGCACCCACCGTGTACACCAGCCACCCCGCGCGGCCCGAGGGGGCGCCCCGCGGCGCCGGCTCGAGCGCCTGCCGGAGGCCGGCGCAGCCGGAGAGGGCCGCCAGGGCGGCGAGCAGCAGGGCGCGGCGCGCGCCGCGGAGACGCATGGGCGTCATGGCCCCTCCATCAGCTCCAGGAACGGGTTGAAGTACCCCGGGCCGCGCGCCACCACGCCCGAGAGCCCCTTGCCGCCGTCCTCGCTGCCGCGCCACGTCGCCGAAGCGCGCCTTGCCGATGGCGGCGAAGAGCCCGTCCTCGGCCACCTCCTCGAGCAGCGCCAGCGCGCGGTCGAGCGTGTCCGGCCGCCCGCCGCTCCACCATGCCGCCCGGGCGCAAGGTGATCTCCGCGCCCATCGACCGCCAGGCCCGGTAGACGTAGTCGGCGCTCTTCAGCGCCACGTAGCGGTCCATCAGGAAGGGGTTGTGCATCGCCTCGGTCATCATGCCGAGGAGCTGGATCCCCTGCCCCGTCACCCAGCCCACCACGTCGGCCATGACGTCGTAGGCGTGGCTGAAGAAGATGTCGCCCTGCTTGTGCTTGGTGGGCGGCATGTACTTGATGGGCGCGTCCGGGAAGAGCGTCCGGACCAGCAGCGCCTGCGCCAGCTCGCGCGCGACGGTGTCCTCGCGGGCCGGGTCGATCTCGAAGCAGTGCCCGAGGCCGATGAGCCGGTCCGGCAGGCCGGCCCGGTGGGCGAAGCTCTCGTTCACGAACTGCGAGGCGATGACGGTGTGGGCCGCCTCGTCGGCGTCGGCGGTGGTGATGTAGTTGTCCTCGCCGGTGTTGATGACGATGTCGGCCAGCGCGCAGATGCGCCGCGAGAAGTGCTGGTCGCACAGCGTCCGCTTCATGTTGATGTCGCGGAAGAGGATCCCGTACATCGCGTCGTTGAGGAGCATGTCGAGCCGCTCCCAGGCCGCCGCGAACGCGATCTCCGGCATGCACAGGCCGGACGAGTAGTTGGTGAGCTGCACGTAGCGGCCGAGCCGGCGCGACTCGTCGTCGAGCGCCTCGCGCATGATGCGGAAGTTCTCCTGGGTGGCGTAGGTGCCGCCGTAGCCCTCGGTGGTGGCGCCGTGCGGCACGTAGTCGAGGAGCGACTGGGCGGTGGAGCGGATCACCGCGATCACGTCCGCGCCCGCCTGCGCCGCGGCGCGCGCCTGCTCGACGTCGTCGTGGATGTTGCCGGTCGCGACGATCAGGTACTTGTGCGGCCGGGGGCCGACCCCGAGCTCCGCCTTGAGCGCGTTCCGGGCCCGGACCCGGCGCGGCCAGCTCGGCCACGCCGGCGCGCGCCTCGCGGCGCAGCTCGTCCAGCATGGCCCGCTCCTCCGCCTCCGGGAGCGGCTCGGGCCGGCGCGGCAGCGCGGTGAGCGCCTCGACCACCGAGAGCGGCCCCGAGGCGCCGCGGCGCAGCGCGTAGCCCATCCAGTAGGCCGCGCCGCGCTCGAGGAGCCCGCGCTCGTGGAGCGCGTCCACCGCGAGGTTCACGAGCGGTACGCCGCGCGGCCCGGCGTCGTGGAGCCCGAACAGCCGGAGCACGGTCCGCTCGATTGACACGGTGGTGTGCCGGCCCACGAGCTCGAGGACCGGGGCGGTGACCTGGTCGGCGAGGGCGCGGCAGCGCTCGACCCTGGCGCGGTCGAGGTGGAGGTCGGGGACGTGGCGCCCGTCGTCGAGCCTCATGCGCCCAAGGCTTAGGCCCACGTGCCGCCCGGGGCAAGGAACCGGCCGGGCCCTGCCGGGCTGGCGCGGCCGCGCGCGAGGGCGGCGCCGCGCGCCTTCCACGCGGGGTGCGCGGAGGATCGGGTCAGACGATCCGCCCGCCGCCCACCACCTCGTCGCCGGCGTAGAAGACCGCCGCCTGGCCGGGCGCGACCCCGCGCACCGGACGCGCCAGCCGCACCTCCGCAACCGCCGCGCCGGGGCGCACCGTGCCGGCCTCGCCCTCGTGGCGGTGGCGGACCTTGACCCGGAGCGCGATCGGGCCCGGGCGGCGGCGCGCCGGCCACCCAGCTCACCTCGCGCACCTCGAACCGGTCCCGGGCCGCCTCGGCGGCGTCGCCCACCACCACCCGGGCGGTGGCCGCGTCGATCCGGACCACGTAGCGCGGCGCCGGCCCGGAGAGCCCGAGGCCGCGTCGCTGACCCACGGTGAAGCGGTGCACGCCGCCGTGGCGGCCCAGCACCTCGCCGCGCGGTGGAGACGATCTCGCCCGGCCGGATCCGGCGCCGGCGCCGGAGCGCCACGTAGTCGCCCGCGTCGCCGTCGGGTCACGAAGCAGAATCTCCTGCGAGTCCGGCTTGGCCGCGTTGGCGAGGCCGGCGCGCGGCGGCCTCGGCCCGCACCGCGGGCTTCGCCAGCGCCCCCACCGGGAAGAGCACGTCGCGCAGCGCGTCCTGGCCCGAGCCCGTAGAGGAAGTAGCTCTGGTCCTTGGCCGGATCGGCCGCGACGAGCAGCGCCCGGCGGCCCGCGCGCGCCTCGACGCGCGCGTAGTGGCCGGTGGCGAGCTTCGCCCCGAGCGCGCGCGCCCGCGCCAGCAGCCAGTCGAACTTCACCTCGGTGTTGCAGGCGACGCACGGGTTGGGGGTGCGCCCCTCGACGTAGTCGTCCACGAACCGGTCGATCACCCGCTCGCGGAAGCGCGCCTCGACGTTCGCGACGTAGAACGGGATGCCGAGCCGGCGGGCGGCGGCGCGGGCGTCCTCCACGTCGTCCGGCGCGCAGCAGGAGCGGCCGCGCGCGGCGTCGGAGTGATCGGCCACGCGCAGGGTGACGCCGACCACCTCGTGGCCGGCGGCGGCGAGGAGCGCGGCGGCGGTGGAGCTGTCCACCCCGCCGGACATGGCGACCAGGATCCGCATGCGCCTCCGAGGAGCGCGGGATGTACCGCTCCGGCGCGCGCCTTTCAAGCCAGGGAGGCGCTCGGGGCGGGGCCGGGGACGGCCGGCTGCTCGGAGGGCTCACCGGGATCTCCAGCACGAACTTGCAGCCGGTGTAGTGGCGCGGGGCGTGAGCGGGCTGCGACCGGGGCGGGCTCTCGACCCAGACCCTGCCCCCGTGGGCCTCGGCGATGCGCCGCGTCACCGGCAGGCCCAGCCCCGAGCCCGGCGCGCGCGCCTCGTCGCCGCCCCGCGTGGCCGCGTGATGGAGCGGCTCGAAGATCCCCTCCTGCTCCGCGGGCGCGATGCCGGGGCCCTGGTCGTAGATCGCGTAGCGCAGCTTCGCCGGCTCGCGCGCCACCACCACCAGCACGTCGGCGCCGTGCGGCGAGAACTTCACCGCGTTGGACACCAGGTTGGCCAGCGCCTGGCGGAGCTTGCGCGGGTCGGCCCGCACCGCACCGCCCCCGCCCGGCGAGACCGCCACGTGCAGCCGCGCGTCGCGGATGGCGGGGCGCAGCTCCTCCACCACCTCCTCGGCCAGCCGATCGGGCAGCACGTCTCCCTCCATGATGGGCGTCCGGCCGGCCTGGAGGCTCGCGAAGTCCGACAGGTTGTCGACCATGCGGGTGAGCCGCGCCGACGAGACCATCATCGCGTCGACGATCCGCTTCTGCTGCGGGTCGAGCGGACCGAGCTTCCCCGACGGAGGATGCGCAGGTACCCGGCGATGGGCGTGAGCGGGGTCGAGAGCTGGTGCGCCAGGTCGTGCATGAAGGTCGACTTCAGGTGGTCGACCTCGATCAGGCGCGCGTGGGCCCGGCGCTCCCCGGAGAGCGCCGCCTCGAGCCGCTCCCCCATGGTCATCGAGATGGCCCGGAGCGTATCCCGCTCGCCCTCCTCCGAGAGGCGCTCCCGCCTGCCGCCGAGGAACCCCCGCAGGGCCTCGCCGAGGCCCGCCTCGAGCTCGCGGCTCACGAACCCGTCGGCGCCCGCGGCGAGCGCGAGCTCACGCTCCTCGCGGGAGGCCCCCACCGCGACGAGCGGCACCTTCTCGAGCCGCGGATCACGCTTCAGCCGGGCGGCCAGCTCGTAGCCCTCCGCGTCCGGGAGGTGCACGTCGAAGAGGATCGCGTCCGGTGGCGCGGCGAGCGCCCGACGGGTGCCCTCGAGGCCGGTCGCCGCGGTCTCCACGGCGAAGCCGTCCGCCTCGAGCAGGGTTCTGGCACGCTCGCGGAGCGCCTCGTCACCCTGGATGCAGAGCACGCGGGACATCGATGGGCCTCAGTCTCAGATTATAAGCGGCCGCCGCGGCCGGCCCACCAGCGCCGCAGCTCCGCCTCCAGCTGCTCGCGCGTGTTCTCGGCGGGCTCCGCCAGGACCCTGTCGAGCAGGTGCCGGAGCGCCTCGCCGACATGGGCGCCGGGGCCGGCGCCGAGGACCGCCATCACGCCGCGCCCGTCGAGCGCGAGCTCCCCGGTGGAGAGCGGCGGCGAGGCCGCCAGCACCTCCGCGACCGCGGCCCGCGTCGCCTCGAGCTCCGCCCCCGCCACGTGGCGAGCGCCCGGCGGGAGCGCGCGAACCTCCGCCTCGGCGAGCGCGAGCACGTCTGGCGCGCGCGTCACCTCGACCGTCGCGAGCCAGCGGCGCACGTCGGCCGGCGAGAGTGGCAGACGGGCGGCCCCCTCGTCCGCGCGGCAGGCGTGCGGGCGGAGGAGCGCCGCCACCTCGTCCGAGAGCCGGCGCGGCAGCCGGAGCCGGACCAGCACCGCCTCGGCTGCCTCCGGCCCGAGCGCGTGGAGGAGCGCCGCGAAGCGGAGCGGCGGCGCAGGGGCCAGGTTCCCGAGCACCGCCACGGCATGGGCGTAGGCCGGGCCGGGGAGCGCAGCCAGCTCCGGGAGGACCACCGGGACGAGGCCGGTCGCCTCGAGGAGGCGGAGGGCCGCGGGGGCGTGCGGCGCGACCACCAGCCGGGAGAGCTCCTCGGCGATCCGCTCCACGCTGACCCGGCGGACCACCTCGAGCGCGACCGGGATGGCAGCGCGGGTGCGCGGCTCGAGGTCGTAGCCGAGCTGGGCCGCGAACCGGACCGCGCGCATGGGGCGCAGCCCGTCCTCGCCGAAGCGCGCCGCCGGGTCGCCCACGGCGCGGATGCGGCGGCGGCGCATGTCCTCCCGCCCGCTCGAACGGATCGCGGAAGGCCCGCTCCAGCGGGTCGTACGCCATCGCGTTCATGGTGAAGTCGCGCCGGGCCAGGTCCTCGTCGAGATCGGTGTGGAAGGTGACCGACTCGGGCCGCCGCCCGTCCACGTAGGCCCCCTCGCCGCGGAAGGTGGTGACCTCCACCTTCTCGTCCCCGTCGACGAGGACGGTGACCGTGCCGTGGTCCACGCCGGTGGGGATCACCCGCCGGAAGAGCGCCATCACCTCGCGCGGCGTGGCGGGGGTGGCCACGTCGAAGTCGGTCGCCGGGCGCGGGCGGTGGAGGAGCAGGTCGCGGACCGCCCCGCCCACCAGCCAGGAGCGGTGCCCCGCCCCGGCCAGGCGGCGCAGGACCTCCAGCACCGGCTCCGGGAACGCGGCCTGGACGAGGGCGGCGGGGGCGCTCATCGCTCGCTACTTGAGCGCGAAGAAGGCCCGCGCGCCACCTTCCTTGCGCGCCGGCTCGCTCCCGTCCACCAGGAAGAGCCGCGCGAGGTCCACCTGGCCGACCTGCGCGATCCGGTCGCGCACCACCTCCGCCCGCTGCTGCGCCAGGGCCGAGTAGGCCTCCTGCGGGATGGTGAGGCGCGCCAGCACCGCCGCCTCCAGCTCCGGCGGCGCGAGGGAGGCCGGCACCGGGGCCGGCCGCGCCCCCCTGGCCTTCGCCTCGGCGGCCTCGAGCGCCTGGTACTCGGCGCGGACGAAGCCGGCGTAGTCGGCCTCGGAGAGCTCGACCTGGTCCGGCGAGGCGGGGCGGTTCCGCATGGCCGTCCACCTCGCCTCGCGCGCCTTCGCGCGCAGCGCCTGGCGGCGGAGCACCGCCCCGTCGGCGGCCTCGTCGGCCGAGCCGTCCACGTCGAGCCGCAGGGCCGGCCGGGACTGGAGCGCGCGCGCCAGCGCGTCGAGGGTCTTCTCGGCGGCCGGCGACACCGCCGCCGAGCCCGGCTCGAAGGTCACCACGTCGAGCCGGTCGCCGCCGCCGAAGAGGGCCCCGAGCGCCGCGAAGGGCTGGGTGGCGATCTTGGTGAACACGTTCACGACCGCGCGCCAGATCACCTTGCCGAGCGAGAAGTCGGGATCGTCCACGTCGCCGCTCAGCGGGACGTCGAGGTCGATGAGGCCGTTGCGGTCCTGCAGCACCGCCAGGCCGAGCCGGACCGGCAGCTTGGTCGCCTGCGGGCTGCCGGTCTCGCGCCCCAGGGTGAGCTGGTCCACGCGGACCACGTTGGTGGCCTGGAGGTGGCGGTTCGCGACGCGATAGGCGAGGTCGAGGTCGAGCTTGCCCTTGTCGAGCTCGTACCCCACGAACTTCCCGGCATAGGGACGGAGCGGCGTGAGGTCGATCCCCTTCGATCCGATCCGGAGATCGGTGGCGTCGTTGACCATCCGCGGGCTGAGCACGCCCTTCACCGAGAAGGGCGCGCCGCTCACCCTGGCGGCCACGTCCACCTGCGCGCGCGCGGCCACGTCGCTCGAGAGCCCGCGGACCTTCACCTCGAGATCGGAGAGCGACAGCGACGCGACCGGGGAGATCGAATGCGATCGACCATCCCCAGCCCGCCCCGGCTGATCTGGAGGAGCCCCACGCTCCACGGCGCGGGGCGCTCCGCCGGCGGCGCCGCGCGAGGCGGGGCCGGCGCCGGCGGGGCGGCCGCGCCCTCCGGCGAGGCGGCGGCGGCCGGGGCGGGCGGCGGCGTCCGGAGGACGCGGGCCAGGTTCGACGAGCCGTCCGGGGCGACGGCGAGCCGGATGCGCGGCTCGCTCCAGCGCACCGCGCGCAGCGTGTAGCCGCGGGCCTGCGAGAGCGCGCGGACGCCGGCCAGCTCGAGCCCGCCCCAGCGCGCCAGCTCCTCGCCGCGGGCGCCGTCGCGGACCGCGAAGGCGTCGAGCCGGACGTCGCCCTCGAAGGACCAGGTGAGCGGCTCCGCCCCGACGTCGGAGCGGGCCCGCCCGTCCACGCCGAGCCGGCCGCTGGAGAGCCGGGCGTCGAGGTCGCCGTAGAGGGGCAGGTACGGATCGAGCGCCGGCAGCTCGAGCGCGCTCACCTTCACGGCGAGGTCGACCGACGGCCGCCAAATCGACACCGTCCCGTCGAGCTCCACCCTGCCGCCGCCGTTCACGCCGGCGGTGAGCGCGAGGCGCGAGCTGGAGGCCGGGTCGCTCGACACGCCCTCGAGCGTCACGGCCAGCGGCGCGAGCACCAGCCGCACCGGGCGTGCCGGCAGCGCGTCGTCCACCTCGATCCGCTGGTCGGCGAGCTCGATCCGGCGAACCGCCCACGCGAACGGAGCCGGCGCCCCGGCCGCACGATCCGGCGCGGGCGCCCTCGAGCCGGCCGGTGGCGTGCCCGGCCGGGCGGCGGGCGCCCTGGCCGGGACCGGGGCGGTCGCGCGGCGGCCCGGCCATCGCCAGGAGGTCAATCTCCCCGTCCGCGCCGCGGCGCGCGCGGACGCTGCCCGCCGGTGAGCTTCACCGAGGCCACCTCGGCGTGGCCGGCCAGCACGTCGGCGGCGAGCCCCGCCACCTCCAGCCGCGAGAGCCGCACCGAGGGCTCGGCCGCCCCGCGCAGCGCGAGGGCCAGGTCCCGCACCGACAGCGCGCCCTCGGCCAGCTTCAGCACCTGGCGGGCCGCGCCCCACTCCAGCTCGTAGGCGGCCTTCAGGTCGGCCTTGCCGTCGCGCAGGTCGAAGCCGACGCTCCGCTCGTAGTAGGGCGCGTACTTCGGCAGGCGCAGCCCCTCGAGCGCGATGGTGCCGCTCGACCGGAGCGGCTCGATGCGGACGAACCCGCTCCAGGAGAAGGCCTCGCCCGAGTCGGTCGTGCCGCGGAACGCGTAGGGGCTCTGGGCGGCCGGGTCGGTGCGGAAGCGGTCGAGCCGGATCGTGAAGGGGCCGACGGTGGTGTCGAAGGGCCGGGCGCGCGAGCGATCGGCGAAGGTGACGCTCGCCTCGTCGAGCGCGAACCGCTCCACCGAGAAGACCCAGGGCCTCGACGGCTCCGACGAGGGGGCCGGCGCCGGGGCGGCGGGATCCCCCGAGAGCCTGCGCACCACGTCGTCCACGTTGAGGGTCCCGTCGCTCCGCAGCTCGAGCTTCGCGCGGAGCTTGACGAGGTCGATGGCGTCGAGCGCGAGCTCCCGGCGCAGGGCCGGCAGCGCCCGGACGTTCACGTACAGGCGATCGAAGCCGAGGAGCTCGGCCCCGCCCTTCTCGCCCAGGCGGAAGCCCTCGACCGTCAGGGAGAGCGCGTAGGGGTTCACGCGGACGCGCTCGATCGTGACCGGGCGCGCCAGCGTCTCGCCGAGCCAGCGAGATGGCCTGCCGGCGCAGCACCCACGGGAGGACCAGGAAGCCGATCACCGTGTAGAGCGCCACCAGCCCGCCGACGACGGCGAGCCCGCGGCGGCTGCGGCGGAGGACCCCGCGTGCGATGTCGAGCGACCTGCCCATGTCCACTTCCCTCGCTTGGCCCTGCCGGCCCGCAAAAGTGCACCGGGAGCGCGGCCTCGTGGCGGCCGCCTCCCGGTGGGGCGCATGATAGGCCAGTTCCGCCGGGCGTGAAACGGGCGCACCGCCGGCGCGGCGCGGCGCCGAGCAGGTGGAGGCCCGGCGCGCGCCCCAGGCCGGGGCGTCGCTCACCTGCGCGTCACGCTCCGCCGCTCGGGCCGGCGCGGTCGCTCAGCCCCCGAGCAGCTCGCGCGCGATCACTAGCCGCTGGATCTGGCTCGTGCCCTCGTAGATCTGGATGAGCTTGGCGTCGCGCATGAGCTTCTCGACGGGGTACTCGCGGGTGTAGCCGTAGCCGCCGAAGATCTGGACGGCGTCGGTGGTCACCCGCATGGCCATGTCGGCGGCGAACCGCTTGCGCGTGCAGGAGACGCAGCGTGTTCCGCTTCCCCTCGTCGAGCGGTCCAGGCGGCCTTGCCAGGCGAGGAGCCGCGCCGCCTCGATGTCGCTCGCCATGTCGGCGATCATGAACTGGATCGCCTGGAGCTCGGCGATCGACTTCCCGAACTGGCGGCGCTCGCGCGCGTACGCGATCGCGTGCTCCATGGCGGACGGGCGATCCCGACCGCGAACGACCGCGATGATCGGGCGGGAGCTGTCGAGGGTGCCCATGGCGACCTGGAAGCCCTCGCCCTCGTCGCCGATCCGGTTCGCGGCGGGGACGCGGACGTCGTCGAGGTGCAGCATCACCGTGTGCGAGGCGCGCTGCCCCATCTTGTCCTCCTTCTTCGCGACGGTGAGGCCGGACGGCCGCCCCTCGACCACGAAGCAGGAGATCCCGCGGCGGCCGAGCGTCGGGTCGACGGTGGCGAACACGGTGAGCGATCCGCCACCCCGCCGTTGGTGATGCAGCACTTCGTCCCGTTGAGGACGTAGTCGTCGCCGTCCCGGCGGGCACGGGTCGCGAGGCCGGAGACGTCGGAGCCGGCCCCCGGCTCGGTCAGGCAGAAGGCCGCGAACCGCAGCCGCTCCGTGAACGGCTGGAGCAGGCGGCGCCGCTGGTCCGGCGTGCCGAAGAGCACGATGGGCAAGAGGGCGAGGTCGTTCGCGACCAGCGTGGTGGCCACCGCCACGCAGCCGGCCGCGATCTCCTCCGCCACGATCACCTGCTCTAGGTGGGAGAGCCCGGGGCCGCCCAGCTCCGCCGGGATGGCGAGGTTCATGAGGCCGAGCTCGAAGGCCTTCTCGCAGATGGCCCGCGGGAACTCCTCGTCGCGGTCCAGCCGCGCCGCGACGGGGGCGATCTCGGCGCGCGCGAACCGGCGCGCCGTCTCCTGCACCGCGCGCTGCTCCTCGGTGAGCTCGAAGCCGATCATGGCTGCCTCCGCGGACGCCGGACGGCGCCCTCTCGTGTCGACGGTGGGTGACGAGCGCCGCTAGGCGGGACGATCCCGCAGGACGCGCTTCAGGATCTTCCCCGCGGCGCTCTTGGGGATCTCGCCGATGAACTGCACGGCGCGCGGGACCTTGTAGGGCGCGAGGTGCTCGCGGCAGTAGGCCTCGACCTCCTCGGCGGTCAGCCGGGCCTCCGGGCGGAGCGCGATGAAGGCCTTCACGACCTCGCCCTTCACCGGGTCGGGGACGCCGACCACGGCGCACTCGCCGACGGCCGGGTGCCGGTAGAGGACCTCCTCCACCTCGCGCGGCTAGATGTTGAGCCCGGCCGAGTTGATCATGTCCTTGCGGCGATCGACCAGGTGGAAGTAGCCGTCGTCGTCCACGTACGCCGATGTCGCCGGTGTGGAACCAGCCCCCGCGCAGCGCCCGCGCCGTCTCCTCCGGGCGGTTCCAGTAGCCGAGCATCACGTTCGGCCCCCGGATCACGATCTCGCCCGACGTCCCCGCCGCGCACCTCGTCGCCGTCCACGTCGACCACCTTCATCTCGACGTTCTCGATCGGCCAGCCGATCGAGCCCGGCCGGTGCTCGAGCTCGTGGTTGTAGCTCGCGAGCGGGGAGCGTCTCGGTGAGGCCGTAGCCCTCGTGGATGGGCCGCCCGTACCGCTCGCGCCATTGCTGCGCCACCTCGGTGGGGAGCGTCGCGGCCGCGGAGAAGAAGAACCGCAGGGTGGCGAGCCGCTCCCGCGGGACCCCGGCGTTGAGCAGGCCGATGTAGATGGTGGGCACGCGCGAAGAACATGGTCGCGCCGGTCTGCTCGATCGACGCGAGGACGGCCGTCGCGTCGAACCGCCGGTGCAGGATCAGCGCGGCGCCCGCGTTCAGGCCCGCGTTCATCACGAAGTTCTGGCCGAAGCAGTGGAAGAGCGGCAGGAACAGCACCAGCCGATCGCCCGGCTCGGTGCGGATGCAGTGCTGCACCGAGTACATGTTCGAGACCACGTTCCCGTGGGTGAGCGTGGCGCCCTTCTGCTTGCCGGTCGTGCCGGAGGTGTAGAGGATCGCCGCCGGCGCGTCGCGATCGAGGTCGAGCGCCTCGAGCGCGCTCGACTGCCCCGCGCCGAGCTGCTCGAGCGTGGTCCGGCCCGGGACCGATCCCTCGCAGACGATCACGTGGCGCAGGCCGGGGAGCACCCCCAGGAGCGGCTCGACGATGGCCCACTGGGCCGCGGTCGTGAAGAGCACCCTGGCGCCGCTGTCCTCGAGGACGTAGCGCACCTCCTCGGTGGTGAGCATCGCGTTCACCGAGACCGCGATCGCGCCGATCTTCTGCGCGGCCAGGTACGCGACGGGGAACTCCGGGATGTTCGGCAGGAAGAGCGCGACCCGGTCCCCCGGGGCGACCTCGAGCGCCCTGAGCCCGTGCCCGGCGCGGTTCACGGCGCGATCGAGGTCGCGGTAGGTCAGCGCCCGGTCGCCGAAGACGATCGCGGGCCGCTCCGGGAAGAGGCGGACCGCCCGCTCCAGGTTGTTCGCGATGTTCATGGCTCGTCTCCGCGGCGCGTGCCGCCGGCGGCTGGTGGACCGATTCCGGCAAACGGGTACCATAATCCGGACTTCTTCGTCGGCCGTCAACGGCCGCGGCGCGGCCGGCCACCGCGTCGGGCGTGACGGGGATGCGCCCTCCCCACGCGGGCAGCGCCGGCGCGCGTCGGGACCGGCGCACGCTCGGTCACCCGCGGTCGCGGGCGCCCGCTCCCGGGTGGGCGACGGCGCCGGTCGCCGCGATCGCCCGCGGCTCGAGCTGCGAGACGACCATCCCCGCCAGCATGAGGCGCGCCGCCCAGGACGAGCCGCGCCGTGAGCGGCTCGCCGAGCAGCAGCACGCCCCCGACGCAGGCGAAGAGCCCCTCCATGGAGAGGATGATCGAGGCGTGGGCCGGGTGGGCGGTCTGCTGCGCCACGATCTGGAGCGTGTAGGCCACGCCGATGGAGAGGAGGCCCCCGTAGAGGATCGGGACGGCCGCCGGCGCCACGCCGGCGAAGGGCGCGGGCTCGACGAGGAGCGCGGTCAGGAGGCTCAGGGCGGCGCAGGTGACGAACTGGCCGATGGCGATCTCGAGCGCCTCCATCCGGGCGACCAGCCAGGTGATGAGCAGGATGTGGCCGGTCCAGAAGAAGGCGCCGGCCAGCTCCAGCAGGTCGCCGCGCGCCATGGTGAACCCGTCGCCGAAGCTGAGGACGTAGAGGCCGGCCACGCGCCAGCGACCGCGCCGACCCAGATGCGCGCGCCGGTGGCCTTGCCGAGGAGCGCGCCCACCACGGGCACGAGGACCACGTAGAGGCAGGTGATGAAGCCCGCGTTGGCGGCGGTGGTGTAGACGAGGCCGACCTGCTGCAGGCTCGGCGCCGCGAAGAGGACCAGCCCCGCCAGCGCCGCGCCCCCACCCGCCAGGCGCGCGAGCGCCGATGCGGCTCGGAGCGCCGCCGCGCCGACACAGGTAGGCGTGCAGCGGCAGGAGCGAGGCCGCGCCGAGCGCGAAGCGGGCCCGCTGTAGGCGAACGGCCCGATGTCCTCCATGCCGCTCCGCTGCGCCACGAAGGCGAAGCCCCAGATGGCGGCGGTGAGGAGGAGGAGGCCGTCGGTCCGGAGGGTGGTCGTCGCGCTCGGCATTCGAGGCTGTGGTTCCTATAACATCGGCGGATGCTCTACCAGGCGAAGGTCCCCATCGAGCAGTCGGCGCTGCTGGTCATCGACGCGCAGGACTCGTTCAAGCTCGGCCCGCGCTGGGAGCGGCGGGACAACCGGGACTTCGAGCGGAACGTGGGCGCGCTCGTCGACAGCTTCCGCGCCGCAGGCCTGCCGGTGATCTTCTTCCTGCACACCGACGCCGACCCCGGCTTCTCCACCGACAGCCCGGCGTTCAAGCTCATGGACTTCATCGCGCGGCGGCCGGACGAGCGGCTCTTCGTCAAGCGCGCGCGCAACGTGTTCACGGGGACCGACCTCGGCGAGCACCTGCTCGAGCGCGGCGTGCGGCGGGTCGTGATCACGGGGATCCAGATGGAGCAGTGCTGCGAGACCTCGACGCGGGTGGCCGCGGACCTGGGCTACGCCGTGGACTTCGTGACCGAGGCCACCATGACCTTCCCGATCCCCCACCCCGACCGTCCGGGCGCGGAGCTCGGCGTGGAGGCCATCCGCGAGCGCACCGAGTACGTGCTGCGCGGGCGCTTCGCGCGCCTCCGCACGGTCGCCGAGCTTCGTGAGGAGCTGGGGTCGGTGAAGGGTCGGTGATCGTCGCCCGCCGCCGTCCAGCGCGGGGACCGGCGCGCCGGACCAATCCGCGCTGGTAGTGTGAGCTCGCGCGCCTTTCCGGGGCGTGATGGGACTTGATGCGTGAAGGCGGTGCTGCTCCCGGCGCAGGTCAGGCGGCCGGGATCGTGCTCCGGGTCACGCAGCGGGCGCTCGGCAACACCCAACCGGGCGGTCAGCCGCGAAGCCTCCGGGTAGGTATGCTTCCAGCCTCTCACCTACCGTGATCACCTCGGGGGACCCATGGCCGCCACGCGCAACACGATGATCAGCCGCATCCTCGAGCAGCACGAGGACGCGCTCGTCTCCGACTGGCTCGCCGAGCAGCGGAACGCGAGCTCGCGCGGCGGGCCGGATCAAGGACGCCGAGCTCCGGCAGCAGTGCTTGGAGTTCCTGGGCCTGCTCCGCACCGCCACCCGATCGCAGACGGGCACGAGCGTCGAGGGGCCTGGCTGGGACCCGCTGAAGGAGCTCCTCGCGAGCGTGTCGCGCTCGCGCGGCAGCGCAGGGGTTCACGCCGACCGAGACCGCCACGTTCGTGTTCTCGCTCAAGCGGCCGCTCTTCGCGCGGCTGCGCCGCGAGCTCGACGGAAGCGCCGACGCGCTCGCCGACGAGACCTGGCGCGCCACCGAGCTCCTCGACGCGCTCGGGCCTCTACACCACCGAGGTGCACCAGAAGGCGCGCGAGGAGGTCATCGCGCGCCAGCAGGAGGAGATGCTCGAGCTCTCCACGCCGGTGGTGAAGCTGTGGGACGGCGATCCTCGCGCTGCCGATGATCGGCACGCTCGACATCGCGCCGCACGCAGGTCGTGATGGAGACGCTGCTCCAGACGCATCGTCGAGACCGGCTCGCAGCATCGCCATCATCGACATCACCGGCGTGCCGACGGTCGACACCCTGGTCGCCCAGCACCTGCTCAAGACCGTGCGCGGCCGCGCGGCTGATGGGCGCCGAGTGCATCATCAGCGGCATCCGCCCGCAGATCGCGCAGACCATCGTCCACCTCGGGCGTCGACCTCGGCGACGTGACCACCAAGGCCACCCTGGCCGACGCGCTCGTGGAGGCCCTGCGCCGGCTCGGGACCGAGCTGCACCCGCTCCACGCACGGCGCGCGGGTAGGCGACCGATGGAGCGCATCCCGATCCTGCAGGATGGGCGAGTTCCTGCTGGTCACCATCCAGGTGGACATGCACGACCAGCTCGCGATGACGCTGCAGGACGACCTGACCGACCGGATCGCGCAAGACCGGCGCGCGCGGCGTGCTGATCGACATCTCGTCGCTCGACATCGTCGACTCCTTCATCGGCCGGATGCTCGCCAACATCGCCGCGCATGTCGCGGCTCCTCGACGCCGAGACGGTGGTGGTCGGCATGCAGCCGGCGGTGGCCATCACGCTGGTCGAGCTCGGACTGTCGCTCGCCGGGCGTCCGCACCGCGCTGAACGTCGAGCGCGGCATGGAGCTCCTGCGCGGCGCCGTCGACGCGACGCCGCTAGGGACGCGATGACGGCCGCGCGACAGGAGACGCTTCCGATCCGAACGTCCGCGACGACGTCGTGCTGGTGCGCCAGAAGGTCCGCGAGCCTGGGCGGCCGAGCTCGCGCTTCCGCCTCGTCGACCAGACCAAGATCGTCACCGCCGCGAGCGAGCTCGCGCGCAACACGCTCGAGCACGGCGGGGGCGGCGAGGTCCGGCTCGAGCTGGTCGAGGAGCCGACGCGCCGCGGGCTGCGGCTGATCTTCGAGGACCAGGGCCCCGGCATCCCGGACATCGAGCTGGCGCTGAAGGACGGCTACACCACCGGCAACGGGCTCGGCCTCGGGCTCGGCGGCGCGAAGCGGCTCGTCGAACGAGTTCGAGATCGACTCGACGCCCGGGCAAGGCACCCGGCGTCACGATCACGCGGTGGAAGTGAGCGCCGCCTCCGAGCTCGACTCGTCGTCCGGCTCCGGACGAGAGCGGCGTGGGCGAGGCGCGCCGCGCGGCGCGGCGCGCCGGCGCGCGAGCTCGGGCTTCGGACAGGTCGAGACGGAGCAGGCCGCCATCGTCGCGACCGAGGCGAGCCACGAACGCTCGTGCGTGCACGCACGGGGCGGCGTGATCGTCCTCACCACCTCGGCGGACGGCGGCGGCGCTCGAGCTCCTCGCGCTCGATCGCGGGCCGGGGCATCGCCGACCTCCGCCAGCGCCCTGCGAGGACGGCTACTCGACCGCCGGCACCGCGGACAGGGGCTCGGGGCCATCGCGCGGCTGGCGACCAGCTTCGACGTCTACTCGGCGCCCGGCGCGGGCACCGCGCTGTCTCGCGCGGATCGGCGCCTCTCCGGCCCGGCGGTCGCCCGGAGGTGGGCGCCGTCTGCGTCGCCCTCGGCTCGCGAGCCGGTCTGCGGCGACGGGTGGGCCGTGCGAGCACGGCCGCGGGGCGGCTCGCCGTCCTCGTGGCCGACGGGCTCGGCCACGGTCCGCACGGCCGCGGCGGCCTCGCGCGCGGCCGTGGCTTCCTTCCGGAAGAGCGCGGGCC
This sequence comes from uncultured delta proteobacterium, assembly GCA_963733485.1. GTDB lineage: Bacteria > Myxococcota > Myxococcia > Myxococcales > Anaeromyxobacteraceae > Anaeromyxobacter. The sequence goes on from CAVTDL010000007.1 coordinate 120,111, forward strand.
GCTCCGGTCCGCGTCCTCGTCGAGCGGCTGCACGCGGCCCTGCGCCCGACGCGCGGCGCCGCCATCGCGGTCGCCGAGGCGGACCGCGGGGGCGCGCGTGGTCCGCTACGCCGGCATCGGGAACATCTCCGGCGCCGTGCTCGGCTCCGACCGCGACGAGCCGCAAGATGGTGTCGCTGCCCGGGATCGCCGGGCACCGAGGCGCGGACGATCCGCGCGTTCGACTATCCGCTGGCCGCCCGACGCGCTGCTCGTCATGCACTCCGACGGGCTCACCGCGTCGCTGGGACCTCGCGGACTATCCCGGGCTCGCGCAGCGGCACCCCGCCCTCGTCGCCGGCGTCCTCTACCGCGACTTCTCGCGCGGGCGCGACGACGTCACGGTGGTGGTCGTCCGGAGGGCCGCGTCGTGAGCCGGCCAGCCGCGCGCCCGCGCGCAGGTCCTGCTCGCCGTCGAGGTCCGGCGCGAGCAGGACGTGGTGCTGGCCCGGCAGCGGGCGCGGCAGATCGCGCAGCTCCTCGGCTTCGACGCCTCGCGGATCGACCCGGATCGCCACCGCGGTCTCGGAGATCGCGCGGAACGCCTGGAAGTACGCGGGCGGGGCACGGGTCGAGTTCTCGGTCGAGGGAGCCTCCGGGACCGTCGCTCGCGGTCCGGGTGATCGACCAGGGCGCGGGCATCGCGAACCTGCGAGGACGTGCTCGACGGCCGCTACGTCTCCGAGACGGGCATGGGGCTCGGGATGATCGGGAGCCGCCGCCTGGTGGACCGGTTCGAGGTGGAGTCGGGGCCGGACGGCACCACCGTGCACGATGGCGAAGGCGCTGCCGCCGGCGCGTCCCGCCTCCGGGACCGGAGGACCTCGCCCGGATCGCGGCGCGAGCTCGCGCGCACGCGCGCGGGCGATCCCATCGACGAGCTCACGGCGCAGAACCAGGAGCTCCTCCGCGCGCTCGACGAGCTGCGCGAGCGCGACCGGGAGCTCGTCGCGCTCAACCAGGAGCTCGAGGACACCAACCGCGGCGTGGTCGCCCTCTACGCCGAGCTGGACGAGAAGGCCGACTACCTCCGGCGCGCGTCGGAGCTGAAGAGCCGCTTCCTCTCCAACATGAGCCACGAGTTCCGCACCCCGCTCAACACCGTCCTCGCCTTCTCCGCGCCTGCTGCTCGACGAGACTGGACGGACCGCTCAACGAGGAGCAGGAGCGCCAGGTCGGGTTCGTGCGCAAGGCGGCGGAGGGCATGCTCGAGCTCGTGAACGATCTGCTCGACCTGGCCAAGGTCGAGGCGGGCAAGACCGTCGTCCGGACGGCGCCGTTCGAGGTCGCGGACCTGTTCGGCGCCCTGCGCGGCATGCTGCGGCCGCTGCTCGTCACCGAGCAGCGTGGACCTGGTGTTCGAGGAGCCCGGTCGGGATCCCGACGCTCGACACCGACGAGGGGAAGGTCTCCCAGATCCTGCGCAACTTCATCTCGAACGCCGCTCAAGTTCACCGAGCGCGGCGAGGTCCGGATCGGCGCTCGCGCCGCCGAGGGGCACGTCATCTTCTCGGTCGCCGACACCGGCATCGGGATCGCGCCGGAGGACCAGGAGCTGCATCTTCCAGGAGTTCGCGCAGATCGACTCCCACCTCCAGACGCAGGGTCAAGGGGACCGGCCTGGGCCTGCCGCTCTCGCGGAAGCTGGCGGAGCTGCTCGGCGGGCGCATCGCGCCTGCAGAGCGAGCCGGGCGTCGGCTCCACGTTCTCCCTCGACGTCCCCATCGGCTACGAGGGGCCGGGCGAGGTCGGTGGTCGTGCCGGAGGTGACGCGCCTGCAGGACGCGACGCGCTTTCCCGTGCTCGTCCTGGAGGACAACCCGGAGACGGTCTTCATCTACGAGAAGTACCTCAAGGGGACGGCCTTCCAGGTGATCCCTGCCTCCACGACCGCGGAGGCGCAGGAGGATCACTGCGGGAGGTCCGCCCCGTCGCGGCGATCGTCGACATCATGCTCGGCCACGAGAGCGCGTGGTCCTTCATCTCCGAGGTGAAGTCCGGCACGATGACGCGGGGCATGCCGGTGTACGTCGTCACCATGGTGGACAACCGCCACAAGGCGAAGGCGCTCGGCGCGGACGACTTCGCCGAGAAGCCGGTCGCGCGGGCGTGGCTGCTCGAGCGGCTCGAGGCGGCCGTGGCGTCGCTCCCGCGCGACCAGGTGCTGGTGGTGGACGACGACCCCGCCGCCCGGTACCTGCTCGGCGGGCTGCTCGCCGAGACGCGCTACGAGGCGATCGAGGCGAGCGACGGCGCGCGCGCCCTCGAGCTCCTGTCGCAGCGCCGCCCGTCGGCGGTCTTCCTCGACCTCGAGATGCCGGGGCTGCCGGGCGCGGAGGTGCTGCGGCGCATCCGGGAGGACCCGGCGAACGAGACCCTGCCGGTGGTCGTCTACACGTCCCGCGTGCTCGACGCCGAGGAGCGGGCCCGCCTCGCTGGCGCGAGCGCCTTCGTCTCGAAGGAGGCGTCGCGCGCCGCGGCGCTCGCCGCCATCCGCGAGGCGATCGGGCGGGCCGCGGCCCGGGACGAGGCGCGAGGTCTCCCCCGATGACCGGCGCCGGCAACCGCATCGTCCTGGTGGAGGACAACGAGGCGACCCGCTACGCGGTGTCGCGCATCCTGACCAACGCGGGGTACCGCGTCACGCCCGCCGAGAACGGCGAGACCGGCCTGGCGCTGGCGGCCTCGCTCAGGCCGGATCTCGTCCTGCTGGACGTGAAGCTCCCGGACGTGAGCGGCTTCGACGTGGTCCGCCGCCTGAAGGGCGATCCCACCACGGCCGACATCCCGGTCGTGCACCTGTCGGCGACGAGCATCACCACCGCGGAGCAGGTGCGCGGGCTCGAGGGGGGCGCGGACGCCTACCTGACCCACCCTGTCGAGCCGTCGGTGCTGGTCGCGACGCTGAACGCGCTCCTGCGCGTGCGGCACGCGGAGGCGCGGTTCCGCCGCATCTTCGACACCGGCCTGCTGGGGATCGTCACCTGGGACGCAGCTGGCACCGTCGTGGACGCGAACGACACGTTCCTGCGGATCGTCGGGTACGACCGGGCGGACGTCACCGCCGGGCGGCTGCGGTGGGACGCGCTCGCGGGCGCCGCCCCGCAGCCCGGCCCTGTCGGCGGCGATCAGCCGCAGGAGATGACGCTCGCGAGGCGCGACGGGCGCGCCGTCCCGGTGCTGGTCGGGCGCGCGCGCGACGAGCGCGACGAGGAGCCGGTCGCGTTCGTGCTCGACATCTCCGAGCGGAAGCGCGCCGAGGAGGCGCTGCGCGAGGCGGACCGGCGCAAGGACGAGTTCCTCGCCGTCCTCTCGCACGAGCTCAGGAACCCGCTCGCGCCCATCCGGAACAGCATCTTCCTCCTCGCGCGCGCCCCCGCCGACAGCCCGGCGGCGGCGCGCGCGCGGGCGGTCCTCGACCGGCAGACCGCGCACCTCACGCGCATCGTGGACGACCTGCTCGACGTGACGCGCATCTCCCGCGGCAAGTCCGAGCTGAAGCGCGTCCGCGTGGATCTGTGCGAGGTGATCCGCAGGACCACCGAGGACGTCCGGTCCATCTTCCAGGAGGCCGACGTCGAGCTGCACCTCGAGCACCGCACCGGCTGTCTGTGGCTGGACGCGGACCCGACCCGCCTCTCGCAGGTGTTCGCCAACCTCCTCCAGAACGCGGCGAAGTTCACGCCAGCCGGAGGGTCGGTCTTCGTGACCATCCTCGCTGCGCACGGGCAGGCCGAGGTGCGCATGCGGGACACCGGGATCGGCATCGCGCCCGCCGACGCGATGCACATCTTCGAGCCGTTCGCCCAGGCCGAGCGCTCGCTGGCCCGGGCGAAGGGAGGGCTCGGGCTCGGCCTGGCGCTCGTGAAGGCGCTGGTCGAGCTGCACGGCGGGACGGTCTCCGCGCACAGCGCGGGGCAGGGCCTCGGCGCGGAGTTCGTCGTGTCGCTCCCGCTCGCTGCGGACGGCGTGGAGAGCGACCCCGCGCCCGCGGAATCGCGGCCGGTGTCGCCGCTCCGCATCCTGGTGGTGGACGACAACGAGGACGCCGCGCAGTCCCTCGCCAATCTCCTCGAGCTCCGCGGGCACCGCGTCTGGAAGGCGCTCGACGGGCGGACCGGCACCTCCCTCGCCCGGGAGCTCCGGCCCGACGTGGTCCTCTGCGACCTCGGGCTGCCCGACGTGGACGGCTACGAGCTCGCGCGCGGGCTGAGCTCCGACCCGGCCACCGCGGGCGTCCGGCTGGTGGCGTTGAGCGGGTACGCGCAGCCGGAGCACAAGGAGCGCGCGCGGGCGGCTGGCTTCGTCGCGCACCTCGCCAAGCCGCCGCGCCTCGATCTCCTCGACGAGGTGTTCGCGAGCGTGGAGCCCCGGAGCTGAAGCGGCTCGGTCGCGCCTGGACCTCGCGCCCCAGGACCTGGCCTCTTCCTCCGCTGGCCGCCAGCCCCAATCCGCCGACGACGATGAGAGTGGCCCCGACGTGACTCGAACACGTGGCCTACGGTTTAGGAAACCGCCGCTCTATCCACCTGAGCTACGGGGCCGACGACGGCCTCCGATTATCACAACCCCGGCGCGAGCGGGAGTGGAGGTCGCCGGGGTGGAGCGGCTCGCCGAGCCCCGGCGGCGGCCTCTGACCGGCAGACCCCCGCCGCTCGGCTCACCCCTCCCCGCCCACCACCACCGTCCACGGCCGGACGCGCCAGGACACGACCAGGCCGTTCCGGACGTACGGGTCGGCGCGGGCGAAGGCCTCCACCTCCTCGGCGCGCTCGGCCCGGAAGACGAGCAGCGCGCCGTCCGGCGGATCGAACGCGCCGGCGAGGACGAGCCGTCCCTCGCGATGGGCCTGCTGGGCCAGCGCGAGGTGCTCGGCGCGGAACGGCGTCCGGCGCTGCGCGTAATCGGGGACGGTCTCGTACAGCAGCGCGAAGTACATGGCGCCTCCCAGCATAGCCGGATGACTCGGCCCCTCGCAGTCGTGGTCCCCGACCCCCGCCCGCGATAGGGTGACGGCTCGCCCAGGAGGATCGATGGACACCCGCCGCCCCCTTCGAACGCTCCTCCTCGCCGCCCTGGCCGTCGCCCCCTTCCTCGAGGGCTGCGGCTGCCCGACGGTCCCCTCGGGGCACCGCGCCATCGTGTTCAAGACGCTGGGCGGCGGCACCAGCAAGGAGCTCCTGAGCGAGGGGATGCACGTGATGCCGATCTGGAACAGCATCATCCCCTACGATGTGCGCGTCCACGAGCTGAAGGAGCAGCTCTCGGTGCTCTCCTCGAACGGCCTGCCGCTGCGGGTGGACGCCAGCGTCCGGTTCCGCCCGGAGGTGAACGAGCTCTTCGAGCTGCAGACGCAGATCGGGCCGGACTACGACTCGAAGGTCATCGCGCCCATCGTGCGCTCCGAGGCGCGCAAGGTCTTCGGCCGCTACCAGCCGGAGGAGATCTACTCGACCAAGCGCGAGCAGATCGAGCAGCAGATCCACGCCGAGGTGACCAAGGCGCTGACCGGGAAGCACGTGGTGGTCGAGGCGGTGCTGGTGCGCGACGTGGAGCTGCCCGAGGCGATCAAGACCGCCATCTCCGACAAGCTGGCCGAGGAGCAGCGGGCCCAGAAGATGGCCTTCACCCTCGACCGCGAGCGGCAGGAGGCGCAGCGCAAGCAGATCGAGGCCGAGGGCATCCTCAAGTACCAGAACATCGTCCGCCAGGGGCTCACCCCCGAGTACCTGCAGTTCAAGGGGATCGAGGCCACAGAGCGGCTGGCGGGGAGCCCGAACGCCAAGGTGATCGTCATCGGCAACGCGAGGGGCGGCCTGCCGCTCATCTTCCAGGGCGACAAGTAGCGCCCTCCCCGCCTCTGCCTGCCCGGAAGGCCGTCCCGCGCTGCGGGTGGACCCCGGCGCCCGGATCTGCGGCGCCCGCTGCCGGAGATCCGGTCGCCCGGCGGTACGCGCGCCCTTCCGCTCGGTAAATCGCGCCGCGCTCGTCGGCACGACGGGTGCACAGCACCCCCGCGAGGCCCCGAAGCGCACCAGCACTCGCCCGCAACGCGTCGACCGCATCCGGAGGTGCGGCCTGCACCGCCGAGCGCGCATCCCGACTCCTGGAGGAGGAACCGTGGCAGACCCGACCCTCGCCGAAGTGGCCAAGCAGCTCGCCGACACGCAGACCGCGCTCAACATCGTGTGGGTGATGGTGGCGGGCTTCCTCGTCATGTTCATGCAGGCGGGCTTCGCGCTCGTCGAGACCGGGCTCACGCGCGCCAAGAACGCGGCGCACACGATGGGGATGAACTTCCTCGTCTACGCCATCGGCATCATCGGCTTCTACTTCGTCGGCTTCGGGCTGCAGATGGGCGGCGTCGGCGCGGTGTTCGGCGAGCAGCGCCATCCTGGCGAAGCGAGTTCACCATCACCATCGCCGGGAAGCCCTTCGGCCTGTTCGGCATGACCGGCTTCGGGCTGCACCCGCTCTCGCTCTTCACCGCCGGCGTGGCGGCGACCTTCCTCTTCCAGATGGTGCTTCATGGACACGACCTGCACGATCCCGACCGGCGCCGCGGCCGAGCGCTGGAAGTTCACCTCCTTCGTGATCTTCCGCTTCGTGATCTCGACGTCATCTACCCCGTCTACGCGAACTGGGTCTGGGGCGGCGGCTGGCTGTCGCAGCTCGGCGTGAACTTCGGCCTCGGGCACGGCCACGTCGACTTCGCCGGGAGCTCGGTGGTGCACCTGACCGGCGGCGTCATGGCGCTCGTGCTCGCGAAGATGATCGGCCCGCGCGCCGGCAAGTACGGCGCGGACGGGCAGATCCACCCCATCGCCCCGCACAGCATCCCGCAGGTCATGCTCGGCACCTTCATCCTCGCCTTCGGCTGGTTCGGCTTCAACGCGGGCTCGACGCTCTCCGGCATGGACACCCGCCTCGCCGTGGTGGCGACCAACACCATGATCGCCGGCGCGACCGGCGCCTTCATGGCGTACCTCTACGTGAAGACGCGCTGGGGCAAGCCCGATCCGTCCTGGCTCGCGAACGGCATGCTGGCCGGCCTGGTCGCGATCACCGCGCCCGTGCGCGTTCGTGTCGGCCTGGGCGGCCGCGCTCATCGGCGCGATCGCCGGGCGTCCTCGTGGTCGTGGCGGCGCGTCTTCATCGACACGAAGCTCAAGATCGACGATCCGGTCGGCGCCTCGGCGGTCCACGGCGTGAACGGCGCGTGGGGGATCGTGTCGCTCGGCCTCTTCGCCAACGGCGCGTACGGGCAGGGGCTGAACGGCGTGGCCCGCGGCGTGACCGGGCTCTTCTACGGCGACCCGGGCCAGCTCGTCGCCGAGCTCATCGGGATCGCGGCCAACCTGCTCTACGTCGCGCCGGTGGCGGCGCTCGCCTTCTTCGTCATCGGCAAGCTCGTGGGGAACCGGGTCTCGCTCGAGGACGAGGTCAACGGCCTCGACATCCCGGAGATGGGCGTGCACGGCTACTCGATGGACGGCGGGCCGCTGCCGGTCGGCTCGGGGAGCGTTCCGTCGCCGTCCGGCGTCCCCGCCCACGCTCACGTGGCGAAGACGTTCCCATCGCTGTAGCGCGTCGCTGTGAAGCGGTTTCGGGGGGTGGGGCGACCCTGTCGCCTCACCCCCTCCGCACGTGCAGCTCCCGCGGGTCTGCCCGGGCTCGATGGTGCAGGCCCAGTCGCCCCCCGTGCCTCCGAGCGCCCGCTGGCAGTCGCTCGCGTCGGCGCAGCCGCCCGCGGGCACGGTGGCGAGGTACTCGGCCGAGTAGCTCTCGCCGGGGTTGGCCTCGCAGCTTCCGCGCTGATGGTCGATGTGGATGCACTCGGAGGTGCCTGATGCGAGGCAGGCGGGCGTGGGGTTCCGGTCGGCGCAGTCCACGAAGCACCAGTCGGTCTCGGGCACGCAGGTCTTCCGTGTCACCCCGTCCCCGCCGGAGATCCGGACCTGCGTGACGACCCGCGCCGCGGGCCGCGTCGGGAGCCGCAGCGCGTCCACGGGCTTCACCAGGTCCGCGATGGCCGAGAGGACCGGACCGAAGGTGCTCGGGGGGTACGCGTCGCAGACCGTCCCCTCGACCACCGCGAAGCCGCGTGCCTTGAACGCGTTCGCGAGCGCGAGGTAGCGCTCGCCGGCGGCGTGGGCGCCCTCGCAGACCGGCGCGGCCTGGCAGACCAGGGGCGGCTGCACCGGGCAGCTGGCGGTCCCGGTGCACGCGTCGGCCGCGGCGTAGGAGCCGTCGACGCAGCGCGCGCTCGACACGATGAAGGCCGCGCCGAGATCGGCCGCGCCGCCCTCTCGCACCAGCGAGGCGAAGAAGTCCGCGTAGTCCGAGACCGGGATCTGGCGCTGCTGCCCGTCGGGGCGGTGCTTGTCCCAGACGCAGCTGTCCGCGCCGGGGGTGGACGCCGACATGGCGAGCGGCGCCGTCACCGGCGAGGAGCAGTCGTCCTCGTCGCCCACCCACACCACCACCAGCTTCGCCCCGGGGCGCGGCCAGCCCCCCGCCGCGATCCCGGGCTGCTGCCCGGCGATCGCCTTCTGCAGCGCGAGGCGGCCGGCCTCGAGCCCTTGCTCCTGCCCCGATCCGCAGCTCCCCACCTTGATGTTCTGCTCGAACTGCTGCACCAGCTGGGTGAGCGCCGGGTCCTGGCTGGCCGTGCCCCAGGAGGCCCAGTCGAGCGCCTTCTCGAACTTCAGCACCAGCGGGTTCGCGGCCGGGGCCACCAGCGCGCCGGCCGCGTAGGGCGCGCCGGGCGCCCCGATGCCCGGCGTGCAGAAGGTCGAGGGGGGCGGCGGGTTCGCGTAGGCGGTGGACATCGTCGCGCAGGGATCGCCCGGGACACAGGCCGTGGCCGCCGGCGCGCAGTCGGACATGGCGCAGCACTGCGCCTTCTCCCCGATCACCCGGATGCCGTCGGCGTCGAGCGTCGGCGTGGTGACGCAGGTCTGCCCGGCGCCGCAGCCGGAGCCGCCCCCGGGGTGCAGGCGGTCACGTCGACGCACGACGAGGGGCGGCAGCACTGGTTGCCGCCCCCGCCGGCCACGCAGCGCGTCGGCTGGGCCGTGGCGTAGAAGATCGACGAGGTGGTCACCGCGAGGTGGAAGTCGATGGGCGCGAGCCCCTTCGACGCGCGCGTGGTGTTGGTCTGCACCATGCGGGTGATGAAGTCCTTGAAGCTCGCCGCCAGGCCGGCCTGCTTCGGATCCATCGAGGGCGAGTCGTCCACCACGAAGAGGACGTCCGCGCTCGAGACGTCCGAGAGCTTGACGTGGACGGAGCCGGGCTGGATGAGGCAGTGGCCGACGGGGCTGAAGGTGTAATCGTTGCACCCCGTCGCGACCGCGGCGACCAGGGCGAGGGCGAGCGCACGACGTGACATTACCCTGGGTATGAACTCGAGCGCTCTCCCGGCAACCACCGCGACGAGCCTCGCCCCTCCGCGACGCACGGCGCGGGGCACGTCGCGCTCGAGCGATCCGCGGGGCGCGGGGCGCGCCTCCTCCGACGGGCTCGTGGGTGAAGGTGTGCCGCGCGGTCGCCCCGGGTCCGGCGCCGCCTGCGGAGGCTCGCGCCGCCCGGCGATCCGTGGGAGCCGTGGGGAAGCGTGGTGGGCTTCGAGCCCGCGCGGCGGCGCTCCCGGAGCCTCCAGCAAGAGCACCGGCGCCCCGCGACGCGGGGCGCCTCCTGGCGGGCTCGTTCGAGGACGAGGGGCGGCGCGCCTCGCGGACGCGCGTGGCGCGCGCCCGCTCCGGGATGCTGGAGCGGGGCGCGGACGCAGCGGGCGCTTCTACCGCGCCAGCGCCACCGGCGAGGTGGTGGAGTCGCTGCTCTGCTCGGTCGGCTGCGCCGGCGCCATGGGCCGCGGCTCGATCCGCTCACCCTGCGCCAGCATCTTCAGCGAGGTCGCGAGCAGCTCGGAGATGAGCTCGCCCGAGCCGGCCACGTCGAGCTTCCGGTAGATCCGCTTGCGGCGGGCCCGGATCGTCTCGGGGGAGACGCTCGCGGCGGCCGCGGAGTCCTTGCAGGCGAAGCCCTGGGCCAGCCGGAGCACCTCGGCCCGCTCGGCCGGCGTGAGGCTGCGGCCCTCGAGGTACTTGGCGGTGAACGGCGAGAGGATCTCGATGTCGATATGAGGCATGGGGCTGGGCTTCCTTCTCCGGAGTTCCGTCCGGGCTCTTCGGCAGCCGCTCGGACCCCCGGATCCACCTCTGGATCCCGCCCCGGGCGGCCGCCCTGGTGAGTGCCACGTTAGGCACCATCCAGCCGGGCGCCACCCCCCATCCGTGACAAAACGACCCGCCCGGCGCGCACGGTCCGGGACAAGCGATGGGTCCCCGGCACCCGCCCCTGAAAGGGTGGTCTCGACCTGGCGCGGGGGACGGTGCCGTGTAGAATCGCGTGGATGGCCGTGCCGGACGATCGAAAACCGCTCGCCACCAGGGCGCTGCGGGCCGGCCTGGCGTGGGTGGCGCCGCTCGCGGCTCCGCTCGACCTGCGGCTCCTCGGGCGCACCCTGCTCCACGCCGCCGTGCTGGCGGGGTCTCGCCGGCGCCGTCGGGGCCGGCTTCTTCGCCGCGCTCGAGGTCGGCCAGCGGCTCCTGCTCGACGGGCTCGCCGGCTACGTCCCGCTCCGCGCCGCGGGCGAGTCCGCTGCTCGGCGAGCTCGACGCCGGGCACCTTCCGGCCCTGGCTGCTCGCGCTGCTCCCGGCCGCGGGCGGCCTCGCGAGCGGACTCCTCACCTCGCGGTTCGCCCCCGAGTGCGCGGGCGGCGGCGGCGACGCGACCATCGAGGCCTACCACCTGCACGGCGGCCGCGTCCGCGCCCGCGTCGATCCCGGTGAAGACGATCGCGTCGGTGGCCGCCGCTCGCCACCGGCGGCGCGGGCGGGCGCGAGGGGCCGACCATGCACATCGGCGCGGGCCTCGGCGCGCTCGATCGGGCGCTGGCTCCCGACCACCGCCGCGCGAGCGGCGCATCCTGGTCGTGGCGGGCGTCGCCGCGGGCATCTCGGCGGTCTTCCGCACGCCGCTCGGCGCGGCCCTGCTCGCGGTCGAGATGCTCTACCGCGACGACTTCGAGTCCGACGCGCTCGTCCCGGCCATCTTCGCCAGCGTCGTCTCCTACTCGGTGGTCGCCTCGCATCTTCGGCGAGTCCACCCTCTTCGGCGCGTCTGCCGCGCCTTCCCGTTCGTCCCGCGGCCACCTGCCGCTCTACGCCGCTGCTGGCGGTGCTCCTGTCGCTCGCGCGGCGTCGCGTTCGTGGGCGCGCTGCGCGGCGTGGCGCGCGCGTTCGCGCGGCTCCCGGGCCCGAGCTGGCTCCGCCCGGCGCTGGGCGGGCTCGCCATGGGCACCTTCGCGACCGGCGTCGATCCTGCTGGCGGGCGCGCGGTTCGGCCAGCGAGGACCGCGGCGTCGGCCTGCTCGGCGGCGGCTACGGCGCGGTCCAGGCGGCCATCGCCGGCTCGCCCGGGCTGACCCGGCGGCTGGACGCTCGTCGGCGCTCCTGCTCGTGCTCGCGGCGGCCAAGATCGTCGCGGCCTCGCTCACCATCGGCTCCGGCGCGCCGCGCCGGCGACTTCGCGCCCGTCGCTCGCCATCGGCGGGCTGCTCGGCGCCGCCTTCGGCCACGGCGCCGCGCTCCTGCTCGGCGATCCCAGCCATCCAGCCGGCCGCCTTCGTGCTGGTCGGCATGGGCACCTTCTACGGCGGGCTCGCCCACACGCCGCTCGCGGCGCTGGTGCTCGTCTCCGAGCTGGCCGGCAGCTACGACCTGCTGGTCCCGATGATGCTCTCCGATCGGCGATCGCCTACGTCGCGCTCCGGCGCTGGACGCTCTACCCCGCGCAGCCCCGCTCGCAGCGCGACTCCCCCGCCCACGCCGGAGCTCCGCGCGCGCGACCTCCTGGTCCGGGTCCGGGCCCAGGACGTGGCGGCCCCGGTGGAGACCGGGCCGCTCGAGGCGGCCGCGCGGCTGCCCGCGGGGGTGACCGCCGCGGCCCTGACCCATCGCCAGCGGCTGCTGCCGCTCCGCGGGGCCGGCGGCGCGTTCACGGGGCTCGCCGACGTGGACGCCATCCGGGCCGCCGCGACCGACCCGGACCTCGCGTGGGCGGTGCTGGCCGACGTGGCGGCGCCCTTCGTGTCGGTGCCCCCCGACGCGACCCTGGCGCGGGTGGGCGAGCTCCTCGCCGAGCACGGCCTGCGCCAGCTGCCGGTGGTGGAGGGCGGCCGGATCGTCGGGTACGTCGGCGAGGCCGAGATCGCGCGCGTCTTCCTCCAGGCCGTCACCGAGCCGGAAGCCGCGCGCCCGGGCTAGGCGCCGAGCATATGTGGAGGGTGGCCGGCGCCGCGGGGCTCGATGGAGCGCCCCTCCGGCCGGCGGGACCCGCGCGAGATGCCGCTCAGGCTCGAGGACTACGCCCTGGTCGGCGACACCCAGAGCGCCGCGCTGATCGGGCGGGACGGCTCGGTCGACTGGCTGTGCTGGCCCCGGTTCGACTCCGACGCCTGCTTCGCGGCCCTCCTCGGCGACGCCGGCCAACGGGCGGTGGCGGATCGCGCCGGCGGGCGAGGTCCGCGCGTCCCGGCGCCGCTACCGCCCCGGGACGCTCGTGCTCGAGACGGAGCTCGAGACCGCCGACGGCGCCGTCCGCCTCGTCGACTTCATGCCGCCCGCGCGACGGCGAGCCTCGACCTCGTCCGCATCGTCGAGGGGCTGCGGGGCCGCGTGCCGCTGCGCTCGAGCTCGCGCCGCGCTTCGGCTACGGCGCGCGCCGCCCTGGGTGCGCGGCGCACGGCCGCGCACCTCTCGCTGAGCGCCGGGCCCGACACGCGTCGAGCTCCACGCGGCCGGTGCCGGTCCGGCGAGGACGACGCGGCCACCTGGCCGAGCTTCGCGGTCGGAGCGGGCGAGCGGGTCCCGTTCGTGCTCACCTGGCACCCGTCGCACGCGCCGGCGCGCCGCCGCCCGTCGAGCCCGAGCGCGCGCTCGCGACGACCGAGGCGTTCTGGCGTCGTGGTCGGCGCCGCTCGCCAGGGCGGCGGCGCGCTGGCGCGAGCCGCTGGTCTCGCTCGCTGGTCACGCTGAAGGCGCTCACCTACTCGCGGCACCGGCGGCATCGTCGCCGCGCCGACCACGTCGCTGCCCGAGCAGCTCGGCGGCGTGCGCAACTGGGACTACCGCTTCTGCTGGCTCCGCGACGCGACCTTCACGCTGCTCGCGCTCATGGCCGCCGGCTACGTCGACGAGGCGCGCGCCTGGCGCGACTGGCTGCTGCGCGCGGTCGCGGGCGACCCGGCCGACCTGCAGATCATGTACGGCCTCGCCGGCGAGCGGCGGCTCACCGAGCTCGAGCTCGCCCTGGCTCCCGGGCTACGAGCAGTCGCGCGCCGGTCCGGATCGGCAACGCCGCGTCGGGCAGCTCCAGCTCGACGTGTACGGCGAGGTGCTCGACTGCCCTGCACCACGCCGCGGCGCAACGGGCTCGCCGAGCGACCAGGACGCCTGGGCGCGTGCAGCGCGCGCTGCTCGACTGGCTCGAGGGGCACTGGGAGGAGCCGGACGAGGGCATCTGGGAGGTCCGCGGGCCGCGGCAGCGACTTCACGCACTCGAAGGTGATGGCCTGGGTGGCGGTCGACCGCGGCGGTGCGCTGCGATCGACGGCAGCGGCCTCGACGGGCCGGTCGACCGCTGGCGCGCGCTGCGCGACGACATCCACGCGGACGTGTGCACGCGCGGCTACGACCCGGCGCGCGGCACGTTCACGCAGGCGTACGGCTCGAAGCGCGCTCGACGCGAGCGCTCCTCGATGATCCCGCTCGTCGGCTTCCTGCCCGCGCACCGACCCGCGCGTGCGCGGCACCATCGAGGCGATCGAGCGGGAGCTGACGGTGGACGGGCTCGTGCACCGCTACGACAGCTCGGCACGGCGGCGTCGACGGGCTGCCGCCGGGCGAGGGCGTGTTCCTCGCCTGCACCTTCTGGCTCGCCGACGCGCTCGCGCCTGCTCGGCCGGCGCGACGAGGCGACCCGGACTGTTCGAGCGCGTGCTCGCGCCTCGCCAACGACGTGGGCCTCCTCTCCGAGCAGTACGACCTCGGCGCGCGCCGGCTGGTCGGGAACTTCCCGCAGGCCTTCTCGCACGTGTCGCTCGTGCGACTCCGCGCTGGCGCTCTCCGCCGGAGACGGCGGCGCCGCGGCGCGCCCGGCGGCTCCGACGGCCCGTGCTGACGCGGCCCGCGGGGTCGCGCGCCTCGAGCCGCGCCCCGGCGGCTCGGCGCCGGACGGTGGGGACGTCGCACCGGCCGGATCCGCACGGTGAGCCGACCGCACATCCGGTCGCGCTTGCGCAGCCGCCCGCCGTCGACCAGCATGCGGCCCGCCCACCGGTAGACGTTGAACTCCGAGACGAAGCGCGCGCATCGCGCGCATGCGCTCGCGCTGCTCCTCGGCCGGGGCATCGACGAGCGCCGTCGCCAGCGCGGCGCTCGACTCGTCGAGATCGTACGGGTTGACGAGGAGCGCCTCCCCCAGCTCGCGCGCGGCGCCGGTGAAGCGCGAGAGGACCAGCACGCCCGCCCTCGTCGTCGCGCGCCGCCACGAACTCCTTCGCGACGAGGTTCATGCCGTCGTGCAGCGAGGACACGTAGCAGAGGTCGGCGGCGCGGTAGTAGCGGAAGACGGTGGGCGGCTCGTGGTGCTCGCGGAGGAGGACGATGGGCCGGTAGCGCCCGTCGCCGAACCGCGCGTTCACCCGCGCGGCGACCTCCTCGACGTTCCGGGTCAGCTCCTGGTAGCGCGGGATGCGCGTGCGGCTCGGCGCCGCGAGCTGCGACGAAGGTGAAGCGGCCGCCGGAACTGCGGGAAGCGCTCCAGCAGCCGCTCCACCGCGAGCAGCCGCTCCTCGATCCCCTTGGTGTAGTCGAGCCGATCGATGCCCACCCCGAGGAGCGCGTCCGTGCGCGAGCCCGAGATCGGGAGGACGCCGCGCGCGGCAGATCGGCCGCCGAGCGGCGCCTCGGCCGCCCAGCGCGCTCGGCCACTCGATCGAGATGGGGTAGGCGCGCACCAGCGTCTCCTGGCCCGCCCAGCACCACGCTCTGGCGCTCGCGGTCGATGCGCGCCTCGAGGAGACGGTCGACCGACGTCGAGGAAGTTGTTGCAGTGCGCCTGGGTGTGGAACCCGAGGATGCTCGAGCCGAGCAGCCCCTCGAGGAGCTCGGCGCCCACGGGCAGATCCCGAAGTGCCTCCGCGTTGGGCCAGGGGATGTGCCAGAAGGTGATGATGGTCGCGCGCGGCAGCCGCTCGCGGATCATCCGCGGCAGGAGCGCGAAGTGGTAGTCCTGCACCAGCACCACCGGGTCCTGGCCGCGGGCCTCCTCGCAGACGGCGTCGGCGAACTTCTGCGTTCACCTCGCGGTAGCGCGGCCAGGTCGGCGCTGCGGAACAGCGGGCGCGTGTGGGCCACGTGGCAGAGCGGCCAGAGCCCCTCGTTCGCGAAGCCGTAGTAGTAGCCCTCCTCCTCCTGCTCGGTCGAGCCAGACGCGCCGGAGCGTGTAGGACGGGCTCTCCGGCGGGACGCGCAGGCGCGCCGTGCGCGTCGACCACGTCGCGGTCGGCCGTCCCGCTGCCGTGGGCGATCCAGGTGCCGGCGCAGGCCTGCACCACCGGCTCGAGCGCCGTGACGAGGCCGCTGGCCGGGTGCTGCACGCGGATGGAGCCGTCGTCCCGCCGGTCGTGGATGTACGGCTCGCGGTTCGCGACCACCAGCACGTCGCTCCCGGGCAGGTTCCGGGCCAGCACGTCGCGCAGCCGCGCCGGCGACCAGACCCCGGCGTGCCCCTCGCCCTGCTCCGCCGCGAGCTCCGCCACCAGGGCCCGCACGTCGGAGAGCAGCGGCTGGAACTCGCGGCGGGCGATCGGCCGGGCCTCGTCGTCCCGCCCGCGGAAGAGCAGCGGGACGCTGAGCAGCTTGCGGACCTCGTCGGTCCAGCGGTGCCAGGAGAAGCGCGCGGCGAGCGTGGTGGCCACCGCGGCCGCGATCGCCACGATCCCGAAGGCGATGGCGAGGAACTGGCGGATCTGCGCCTCGCGGCGCTCCACCCAGCTCATGTCGTGGGCCATCACCACGAAGCCGAGCGGGCCCTCCTCGTCGGCGATGGGGACGGCGGTGACGTGCACGCGCCCGCCCAGGTACGGCGAGTCGAAGGCCCACGTCACTCCGGGCGGCTCCGTGTCCGGTCCCCGGCCGCGGACCGCCCGACAGCCGAAGTCCTCCGGGTACTGGGAGGTCTGGGCGATCACGGTGAGCGCGGGGTCGCACATCGCCGCGCCGAGGACGCGCTCGTCGTGGGCCAGCTGCGAGAGCACCCGCTGGACCTTCGCGCGCTCGCCGGTCCGGGCAGGGCCCTCGATCGCCTCCCGCGCGCCGGAGACCGCGAGCTGCGCCCGCAGCCGGGTGTCGCGATCGAACCAGCCGCGCCCGGTGTGCTCCACCACCAGCGCGGCGCCCCACGCGATCGCCCCGAGCACCAGCAGGAGCGGCACGAGGAGGGCCAGGGTCGAGCGCATCGATTCATACTAATCGTCCCGTCGGGCCTACCCCAACCGCCTCGCCGGGTGCCATGCCGCGCGAGGAGGCGCTCGCCCGTTCACCCACATCCTCGGATCGGCCCCGGCACGGGCCTGCGGGCCGGCGCGGCCGCGGCGTCGCGCCGCGAGCCCCGCGCGTCGACAAGGCACCCCTTCCATGGTTTGTTGAGGCCGCATGTTCCAGGTCAAGCAGGAGTCCCCCTTCCCGCGGCTCGCGGAGCGCTGGGCGGCCGCGGAGATCCCCGACCCCGAGACGTTCGACCTCACCCGCGGCGCCCTCGCGGCGGCGCGGCCGGCCGATCTCGCGGAGCTCAGGCCGCTCGTCGAGGTCGATCGCGCGACGGCTGGAAGGACCCGCGCGGGCCGAGGCGCGCAGCGCGGTCGCCGTCCTGCTCGACGTGGTCCGCCGGCGCGCCTTCACGGCGCTGCTGGCGCCGGCCGACGTCGACGCCTGGCTGAGGCTGCTGCTCCCGCTGGTCCACGCGGCCGACTACACGCTCGGCGAGGTGCTCCGCTCGCGCGAGGAGACGGACCCGCGCACCGTGGCCCTCCGCGTCCTCGGGCAGGAGCCCTGCGAGCTCACCGTGGCCGACCTGGCGCGGCGCACCCGCGCCATCGCGCGCGGCGTGCTCGCGCTGGTGGACGGCGAGCCGGACGCGAAGGTCGCCATCCTCTCCGAGAACTGCCTCGAGGCGGCGCTGTGCGACCTCGCCTGCCTCACCAACGGCATCGTCGACTTCCCGCTCCCCGCCAACGCGGTGGCGGAGCAGGTGGTCTACATGCTGAAGCACTCCGGCGCCCGCGTGCTGCTCGCCTCGGACGAGGAGCAGATCGCGAAGGTGCTGCCGTCGCTGTCCGCCCTGCCCGGAGCTGCGCGAGGTGGTGGTCTTCTCGACCGCCGCGGCGAAGCGCAACGGGCTGCTCTCCCTCGACCAGATGGTCGGCCAGGGGGCGGACTTCGACGACGACGCGCGGGCCGCCCGGGCCGCGGCGGCGCGCGCGCGCGACGTGGCGACGGTGATGTACACCTCGGGCACCACCGGGAAGCCCAAGGGCATCGTCTTCACCCAGGAGAACATCGTCTCCAAGCGGCTGGCGCGCGGCTTCGCGCTGCCCGGGATCGGCGAGGGCGACGTCTTCCTCTCGCTACCTGCCGCTCTACCACACCTTCGGACGGTGGCTGGAGCTGACCGGGTCGCTGTGGTGGGGCGCCACCTACGTGTTCGCCCGCTCGACCGCGCAGGCGGTGCTGCTCGAGGACTTCAAGCGGGTCAAGCCGACCGTCTTCATCTCGCGTGCCGAAGAAGTGGATGGAGCTGCACGAGGCGGCGGTCTGGGAGGCCGCCTCCGAGGACTCCGACGACGTGGCCGCGCACCTGCGAGGTCATCACCGGCGGGCGGCTCCGCCACGGCCTCTCGGCCGCCGGCTACCTCGACCCGGTGGTCTTCCGCTCCTTCCACCGGGCCGGCATCGAGCTCTGCTCGGGCTACGGCATGACCGAGGCCACCGGCGGCATCACCATGACGCCGCCGGGCGAGTACGTGGACGGCTCGATCGGCAAGCCGCTGCCCGGCATCGAGTGCCGCCGCGCCGAGGACGGCGAGCTCCTGATCCGCGGCCCCTACGTCTCGCCCGGCTACTTCAACCCGGGCCCGAGCGACCACGGCGCCGACGCCGAGGGCTGGTTCGGCACCGGCGACCTCGTGTCGATCGACGCGGCCGGGCACTTCCGCATCACCGGCCGCAAGAAGGAGATCTACAAGAACCGCGCAGGGCCAGACCATCGCGCCGCAGCGGGTGGAGAACCTGTTCCGCGACTTCGACGCGGTCTCGCAGGCGTTCCTGGTCGGCGATCACCGCGAGTACAACACGCTGCTCATCTGGCCCAACCACGCAGTCCGCCGCGGTGGAGGGGCGGACGCCGGAGCAGCTCCGCGAGCTGCTCTCGTCGCTGGTCGCGAGCGCGAACCGCTTCCTGGCGCCCTTCGAGCGGGTGGTGGCGTTCCAGGTCCTGCCGCGCGCGCTCGACGAGGAGCACGGCGAGCTCACCCACAAGCTCACCTTCAAGCGCGAGGTGGTCGAGGCCAGCTGGAAGGACCTCATCGACCGGATGTACGAGCAGAAGCACCTCGCGCTGCCGATCGACGGCTTCGTTCCTGCGCATCCCGAACTGGGTCCTCCGCGAGATGGGCGTGCTGCAGCACGAGGTGGTGCTCGAGGACGGGCTGCTCCGCGCCGGCGACCGGGCGCTGCGCGTGGGCACCGATCCCGCCGCGCCCGGCGCGCTGCGCCTCGGCGACCTCGCCTACGCCGCCGAGGGCACCGTGATCGACCTCGGCGCGCTGCTCGCGCGCCAGTCGCTCTGGCTCGGGAACGACGAGCTGGCGCGCTTCCTCGGGGACGAGGCCTTCGTCGCGCTGGCGTCGCGCCGCCGGCGCAAGGGCGGCGGGCGACCTCCGCGTCGACCCGCGGCTGTGGCCGCCGCCCGCGCCGGAGCGGCTGCGGGCGCTCCTCGAGGCGGTGGACGTCGGCGAGGTCACCTTCCACAGCATCCACGCCGCGGCCGAGCTGCTCCGGGCCGAGCGGCCCGAGGCGCGCCGGGCCATCGGCCACCTCCAGCTCGGCCTCGCCGCGACCCAGCCCGAGTACGTCGCCATCTGCCGCGCCCTCCTGCGCCGCGCGGCCGACGCGCCCGACGAGGACGTGCGGCGCCGCGCCTTCCGCGTGCTCCTGCCCGAGCGAGGACGCCGCCGAGACCGTCGCCACCCTGCGCCTGTTCCTCGACCGGCTCGGCGCCATCGCGCTGCGCGACGAGGACCTCGCCATCCTCGGCGAGCGCGGGCTCTCCGACGCGCAGGTGCAGGTGCTGCTCGCGCACCTCGCCGCCGAGCGCGGCGGCGACCGCCCCCCGACGCGTCCGACCGCCGGCTGCTGGTCGGCGCGATGCGCCTGCTCACCGCCTGCGCCATCGCGCACCCGGTGTACTTCGCGAAGCGTGCGCGTCCCGCTGGCCCGGCTCACCCTGCACGACGACCCGGAGATCTCGGCGCGCGCCGGCGAGGAGCTGGACCGGCTGCGGCGCGGCTTCTCGAACTGGGTCGGGCCCAACCTGCGGCTCGCCATCGACCCGCAGAACGGCGCCGAGTACGGCTGGCGCGACGTGCTGGTCTTCGACGACAACGTGCCGGCGCCGGCGCGCGCCCACCTGCTGCAGGCCCTCGCCGACACCACCATCGTGCGCGCGTCGTTCTTCGTCCTCGGCCGCGGCGTGCTCCTGTCGCTCGCCGACATCCCGCCCGGCGGCGCCCACGTCGGGCTCCTCGGCCGCCAGCACGGCAAGGCCGTCTACCGGCTCTCCATCCACACCCGCGCCCGCGAGGTGTTCGACGTCGCCATCAACGTGGCGGAGGACATGACCTTCGCCGAGCTGCGCGAGGAGGTGAACTGGCTGCTCGCCTGCGGCACGCCGCCCGCCGCTGGTGGAGCAGTTCGGCGGGTACTTCGCCGAGTGGGGCATCTTCACCGAGGAGTTCATCCCGGGCTCGGACGCGGAGCGGCAGGTGGCGCGCCTCGTCCGCCAGGGCGAGACCCGGCGCCTCCAGCTCCTCTGGCCGTTCCTCGTCTGGACCGCGCTCGAGGGGCACGTCCGCTTCTGGGACCTGGACCGGCCGCCGGCTCGCGCTGCGGGAGCCCTCCCCGGCCGCCTTCATCGTGCCGTCGCACGACTACCACGCCGGCGCGCGCCTCGTGTCCATCTCCGACCGCTCGCCCTGCGCCGGCTTCGACGCGCTGCTCGACCGCTTCCAGGAGGCCTTCGTCGAGCACATCGAGCGCGCCCGCCCCGACCTCAGGGGCGCGGTGGACGACGCCCTGCTGCTCTCGGCGGTGGTCGAGGCGCTCGGGCTCGAGCGCGGCACGGCCCTGCTCGCCGACGCGTCGCAGGAGTCCCGGCGCGCCGTCGCCATCGAGACCTTCCTCGAGGGGCTCCGCCAGGGTGGTTTCACGCCGCAGCGGGTCTTCTTCGCGGCCCGGCGCTACCACCGCTGGCTCGAGGTGAACCCCGCGGCCACCGCCGAGGCGCAGGGGAAGATGCTCGGCGAGCTGTGGGTGACCTACCGCCTGAGCGAGCTCGAGGCGGAGTGGCCGGACACGCGGGTCCGCTTCTTCCGCCGGACGGTCTTCACGGGCGCCCGCCCCGAGCTCGGCGCGGCGCTCGACCGGATCATGAACCGCGCCCGCGCGCTCCCGGCCGGCGGGCTCGATCTCGAGGAGCAGCTGTCGGCGGTGCGCACGGCGCTCGAGCCCACCACCGCCGAGGACTACTTCCTGGCGCGGATGACCTACCGGTACCTCGCCCCCACCGACGAGGTCGCGCTCATCTCGATGCCCGCCGGCGGCCACCTCGTCACCGAGGTGGTGGTCGCCCTCACCGACGAGGCCGGTGAGCGCTACACCGTGCGCGGCCCCGTCTCACCGCGCGAGGTGGCCAGGCTCCTGCACATGTTCCACGAGTCCAACCTCTACGTGACCTTCACGGCGGAGCACGAGTTCCTGCTCTGCCTCGACGCCAAGGAGACCGTCATCGGCGGCCTGTTCTACAGGCAGATCACGCCGGAGCGGGTCGACATGGAGAAGCTGGTGGTCGCCCGCAAGCACCGCGGCAAGGGCGTCGGAGACGGCCTGGTGGCCGAGTTCGGCCGCCGGCTCGCCGCGCGCGGCGTGCGCAGCCTCGAGACGGGCTACTTCCAGCCGGACTACCTGCGCCGCTTCGGCTTCCGGACCGACCCCACCTCGGGCGGCCTGGTGCGCCACCTGGAGCCCGGCCCCTTCCCGGTGCAGCCATGACCAAGTCCACCTGGAAGCTCATCGACTCGACGCTGCGGGAGGGCGAGCAGTTCGCGCGTGGCACCTTCCGCACCGAGGACAAGCTCGAGATCGCCCGGGCGCTCGACACCTTCGGCGTCGAGTACATCGAGGTGACCAGCCCGGCCGCCTCGCCCCAGTCGCAGCGGGACGCCGCCCAGATCGTGAAGCTCGGCCTGGGGGCGCGGGTGATCACCCACTCGCGCTGCGTGCTCGACGACGTGCGCGCGGCGCTCGAGACCGGCGTGCGCGGGATCGGGCTGCTCTTCGCCACCAGCCGCATCCTGCGCGACTCGTCCCACGGCAAGTCGATCCAGCAGATCATCGACGCGATGGGCCCGCCCATCGAGCTGGCGCTCCGCTCCGGGCTGGAGGTGCGCTTCTCGGCCGAGGACGCCTTCCGCAGCGAGGTCCCGGACCTGGTCCAGGTCTATCAGGCGGCGGAGCGGCTCGGCGTGCACCGGGTGGGCATCGCCGACACGGTCGGGATCGCCACGCCGCGGCAGGTCTTCGCGCTCGTCCGCGAGGTCCGGCGCGCGGTCCGCTGCGACATCGGCTTCCACGGTCACGACGACACCGGCTGCGCCATCGCCAACGCGTACGAGGCCATCGCGGCCGGGGCCACCCACGTGGACGTGTCGGTGCTCGGGATCGGCGAGCGGGTCGGGATCACGCCGCTCGGCGGGCTGGTCGCGCGGATGTTCTCCCTCGAGCCGCAGGCGGTGGCGGAGCGCTACCGGCTCGGACAGCTGCGCGAGCTGGAGCGGCTGGTGGCGCGGGTGACCGGGGTCGAGATCCCGTTCGACAACTACGTCACCGGCGAGACCGCCTACTCCCACAAGGCCGGCATGCACCTCAAGGCCATGATGGCCAACCCGGGGTCGTACGAGGTCATCCCGCCGGAGGCGTTCGGCCTCACCCGCCGGCTGATCGTGGGGAGCCGCCTCACCGGGCGCCACGCCATCGCCTACCGGGCCCGCGAGATGGGGATCACCTTCGGCGAGTCCGAGCTCAAGTCGCTCACCCGCCGCATCAAGGAGCTGGCCGACGCCGGCGAGCTGTCCGAGGAGCAGCTCGACGCGGTGCTGCGCGAGTGGGTCACCGCGTAGTCGGAACCCAACACTCGGCCGAGGCACAGTTCGCGAAGCGAAGTGTGCCCGGCCGCTCCCTGCCGACTACCACGACGAAGGCCCCGGCCGGTCTATACTCCGCCCGCCCATGCTCCGGAGCCGGCTCCTCCTCGTCGCGGCGGCGGTGCTGTGGTCCACCGCCGGCGCCGCCATCAAGCTCTGCCACCTCTCGGGCTGGCAGATCGCCGGCGGCCGCTCCCTCATCGCCGGGGTGTTCCTCCTGCTCGCGGTGCGCGAGACGCGGCGGCGGCCGACGCTGCCGGTCCTGCTCGTGGCGGTGGCCTACGCCTTCACGGTGGTGCTCTTCGTCCTCGCCACCAAGCTCACCACCGCCGCGAACGCCATCTTCATCCAGGACACCGCGCCGCTGTGGGTCCTGCTCCTCTCGCCCTGGCTGGTCAGGGAGCGGCCCACCCGCGGCGAGCTGCTGGCGGTCCCGGTCTATGGCCTCGGGCTCGGGCTGTTCTTCCTCGACGAGCTCTCGGCCGGCCAGGTCACGGGGAACCTGATCGCGCTCGCCTCCGGGGTCGCCTTCGCCCTCTCCATCCTCGGGCTCCGGCGGCTCCTGTACGACGGCCCCGCCGCGCTGGTGTGGGGCAACCTGCTCGCCGCCGCCATCGCCCTGCCGCTCTGGTCGACCGGGCCGGCGCCGCGCCCGCTCGATCTGGCGCTGCTCGCCTACCTGGGCATCTTCCAGCTGGGGCTGGCCTACCTGTGCTTCTCGCGTGGCCTCGAGCGGACGCCGGCGGTCGAGGCCTCGCTGCTGGTGCTGCTCGAGCCGGTGCTGAACCCGATCTGGACCTTCCTGCTCGCCGGCGAGCGCCCCGGCCCGTGGGCGCTGGTGGGCGGCGCGGTGGTGCTGGCCGCCACCGCCTGGCGGACCGTCGTGCCGCTGCTCCGGTCGCCCGCGCCGGGCGGCGCGCCGGCGGCCTCCCGCGACCGGGCCTGAGCGGCGGCTACGCCACCGGGGTGCTGCCCGGCCGGCCGAAGTGCTCGTCCACCAGGCGGCGCGCGATCTCCATCGAGCTCGTGAAGGCAGGCGAGATGGGGTTCAGCACGTGGACGGTGTCGCCCGAGGCCTCCACCAGGAAGTCCATCACCAGCTGCTTGGTCTTCCAGTCGACCAGCTGCGGGCGGATCCCGACCTTCTGGGCCGCCTCGAAGTCGGTGGGGTCGTAGCGCTTCACCAGCCGGGCGGCGTCGCGGTCGAAGGCGCCCGGGAAGTACTTCCGGGGCTCGGTGAGGGCGACCTCGCGGAAGCGCGGGTTCCGGAAGAAGAGGATCGCGTCCTGGAGCAGGATCGACGCGGCGTCCGCGTCCACCCCGGCGAGGAGGCCGTAGTTCTCGCGGCCGAGCGCCGGGATGGCGGTCGGCCCCAGGTAGACGTCGCCGTGGACGCTGCGGGTGAAGTGCACGCCGAGGAAGGGGTTCCGCACGTCGGGGACCGGGTAGATGTTCCCGTTCACCACGAAGGTCCGGCCCTTGCGGAGCTTGCGGTAGATCCCCTTGAACGGGATGAGGCGCAGATCGCGGGCCAGCCCGAACAGCCGGGCCACCTCGTCGCAGTGGGCGCCGGCCGCGTTGACCAGCCGCCGGAAGGTGATCTCGCCCTGCGGCGTCACCGCCACCCGGCTCCCGCGCACGCCGATGAGCTCCCGGCCGGTGAGGAGGCGGACCTTGCCCGTCGACTCGAGATCCGCGCGCAGGCTCGCCAGCACCGCGTTCGGATCGACGATGGCGGTCTGCAGCGAGAAGAGCGCCTTCCCGGCGGTGCGCGCGTTCGGCTCGAGCTCGGCCAGCCGGGCCTCGTCCACCATCTCCACCCGCGCGCCGTTGGCGGAGGCGCGCCGGTGCAGCTCCTCGAGCGCCGGCAGCTCCGCCTCGGAGCGGGCCACGATCACCTTGCCGGTCTCGAGCAGCGGCAGCCCCTTGTCCTTGCAGTAGGCGCGCATGAGCAGGTTGCCGGCCAGGCAGCTGCGCGCCTTGAGCGAGTCCGGGGCGTAGTAGATGCCGGCGTGCAGCACGCCGCTGTTCCTGCCCGAGGCGTGGCGCCCGAGCGTGTCCTCCTTGTCGAGGAGGACCACGCCCTCCGCGCCCCGCGCCACCAGCTCGCGGGCGATGGTGAGCCCGACGATCCCCGCCCCGACGATCAGGATGTCCGCGCTGTCGCTCATGGCCGTGTCCGGAGCCTCCTCGGCCCCTCCCTCGATGGAGGCGCGAAGAGTAGATCAGGGCCGCCCCGCTGGCGACCGCCATCCGGCGCCGATCGGGGCGCGGCGGTCGGCTCGCCGCGCGGCGCGCCGCGCCAATCGGGGCGCGGCCTCAGCTCGCTGCGCGGCCGCGCCGCTCGCCGCCCGGCGCCGCCAGGAAGAACTCCTCCACCTCGGCGCGGCGGGCCAGCGTGTCCGCGTGGCCGAGCTCCATGGCCCGCCGCACGTAGATGGGCTCGAAGGCGAGGTAGCTGAGCAGGTCCTCCCCGGCCGTGCCGGTGGCGCCGATCCCGCGGAGCAGGTAGCGGAGCATGGCCGGGAAGCGGCCGTACTCGTCGGCGGCGAGCTTGCCCAGGTCCTGCGACGGCCGGAGCACCAGGGCCGGCACCGGGCGCAGCCGCAGGTCGCTGCGCTCGAGCCGCTCGGGCGGGATGAGCGCGAGCGTCTCGTTGATCCGCTCCAGCCGCTCCAGGTCCGAGTCGAGCGAGTCGAGGAAGACCGCGTTGAGGAGCACGCCCGCGATCTCCGAGACCGGCAGCACCTCGGTCGCGTCGGCCGCCTGCTCCCGGGCCGCGTCCGCGGGCGGGCGCAGGTGGCGGACGCTGATGGCGACGATCCGCTCGGCGCCCATGTGGACGGCCGGACTCATCGGGTAGTGCATCCGGATGCAGCCGTCCCCGTAGAAGGTCCGCCCGATCCGCACCGGCGGGAAGAAGACCGGGATGGCCGCCGAGGCCATCACGTGGTCGATGGTGAGCCGCCCCCGGATGCCGACGCGCGACGAGCGAGTCCAGGGCTCGATCTCGGGGGCGCCCTCGAAGAACGTGACCCCCGCGCCGGTGTGGTAGTTCGTGGCGGAGAGGGCCACCCCGCGCAGCCGGCCGGTCCGAAGGTGCCGCCGCATCCGTCCGAGGGGGACCTCGCGCGAGAGGAGGTCGCGCAGGGGCGACGGGTCGAGGAGGAAGTTGACGCCGCCCCCCCCGCCCATGCCGCCCGCGAACGCGATCGACCGGATCCAGCGCGAGCCGGTGCCGGCCAGCTTGAGCGCGCCGGTCCTGAAGACGCGGTCGGGGGTGAGGCCCGCCCAGGTGGCGCGGAGCCGGTCGGCCGCGCGGGGGAAGTCCTCCGCGCCGCAGGCGAGCACCACGCTGTTGATGGCGCCCGCGCTGATCCCCGCGAGCACGTCGAAGGGGATGCGGCCCGGCCCGAGGATCTCCGCCAGGCCCCGCACGGCCCCCACCTGGTAGGCCGCCCGGGCGCCGCCGCCGGTCAGTACGAGGCCGATGTGGCCCATGCTCGAAACCTGATGCCGGTGCCTGGCCGCGGCACCGGCGGCGGGGTCACCGCAGCGCGCGGAGCGCCGCCGTCACGTCGGACACCGAGAGGTACAGGTTCACCTTGCTCGCGCTCCGCGCGGTCCCCACGTACGCGTAGTGCACGTTGATCCCCGCGCCGCCGAGCCGATGCGCCACCGCGGCGAGCGCGCCCGGCCGGTCGGGCATGGTCACCTCGACCACGTCGTCCTCGGTGATCTTCCAGCCGTGCCGCGTCAGGATCCGCTTCGCGGTCGCCGGCCGATCCACCACCACCCGGATGAAGCCGCGCGCGTCGAGCGAGGTCGCCATGAAGGCGCGGATGCTCACGCCCTTCTCGCCGAGGGCGTCCGCCATCTCGCCCAGCACGCCCGGGCGGTCCTCGACCCACGCGGAGATCTGCTTGGCCCTCGGCATCGGCTGTTCCTCCTGCCTCGCCGCCGGCTCGTCGGCGGGTGTCGTGATCCACGCATAACCCGCGCAGGGTGCGAGCGCCAGCCGGCCTGCACCGCGGGGCCCTATCCGGCGAGCGCGCCCGCGAACGGGAACAGGCCGAAGGAGCCGCCGGTGTGGACGAACACGACCCGGCGGGCTGGCAGCGCGCCTTCCCGGGCGCGGGTGGCGAGGCCCAGCATCGCCTTTCCGGTGTAGACCGGATCGAGGATGAGGCCGTCCTCGCGCGCCGCGCGCCGGAGGAT
Source organism: uncultured delta proteobacterium (assembly GCA_963733485.1). GTDB lineage: Bacteria > Myxococcota > Myxococcia > Myxococcales > Anaeromyxobacteraceae > Anaeromyxobacter. The sequence goes on from CAVTDL010000007.1 coordinate 146,975, forward strand.
CTCGATCCCCTCCGGCGTGGTCAGCGCGTAGCCCGGGCCGATGAACCCGCCGTCGATCGCGATCTCCGCCGCCGGCACCTCCGGGAGCATCGGCCAGCGGCGGCGGGCCTCGGCGCACAGCCCGGCGATGGTCTCGCGGAAGTAGGCGGCGTCGTTGCAGACCGCGAACCCGAGCGGCCGCGCGGCGCGCCACCCGAGCAGGCGGACCCCGAGCTCGATCCCGGCGCCGGTGCCGCCCGAGCCGGCCGCGTAGACGATCGTGACCGGGCCGTCCCGCCAGGCGGCCGGGAGCTGGTCCCTGAGCTCCTCGACGGCGACGGCGTACCCGAGGCTCCCCAGCGCCGAGGATCCGCCCTCCGGGATGACGTAGGGGCGGCGCCCGCCGGCGCGCAGCTCGGCGGCCACACCGGCCATCACCTCGGCCCGCCGGCGGTACGCCTCGTGGGAGATGAAGCGCAGCTCGGCGCCGGCGAGCCGGTCGAGGAGCACGTTCGCCTCGGGCGCGGGCGGTCGGGACGGATCGGGGACGCGCAGGACCAGCACCGAGGCGAGGCCGCGCTTCGCCGCCGCGAAGGCGGTGGCGCGGGCGTGGTTGGACTGCACGCCGCCGCAGGTCACGAGCGTGTCCGCGCCCTCCGCCTCGGCCTCGGCGAGGAGGTACTCGAGCTTCCGGGCCTTGTTGCCCGAGAGCTCGAGGCCGGTGAGGTCGTCGCGCTTGTAGAGGAGGTCGATCCCGAGCGCGGCGCCGAGCCTTGGCGAGGGCTCGAGCGGCGTGGGCAGCCGCGCGAGCGGGAGGCGAGGCGGGAGGTTCGCGGCGAGGGCGTTCGGGGTGGACATCTCGAACGTAGCGTAGACCAGCGCGGGGGCGGGGGCACCGCTCATGACCGGGCGAGCGAGCCCGACGGACCCGCCGGGGTGGGGCGCGACCGGTGGAACATCCTTTCCACCCGCATGAGAAGCCGCGTTCCACGCGCGGGGCACGCGCTTGCCCTCCGACCGCCGCGCCTGCCCGGCCAGGCCGATGGCGCGCCGCTCGCAGCGATCCGGCGCCGGTCCCGCGCCCGGCGTCCGGGCGCGCGCGGAGGGGTGATGGCTCGACGGAGTTTCGACTGGGTGCTCTTGCTGGCGGTGGCAGCCTGGGGGTGCGGAGGCGGCTCGAGTGGGCCTTCCACCGATCCGGCGGCCCCCCCCGCCGATCCCGGCCAGGGCGGCACGGCCACGCCGCCGCCTCCCACGCCGCCGGCCCCGACTCCGACACCGACTCCGACACCGACTCCGCCGCCACCGCCGCCCTCCGTCCCGCGGTTCGAGTTCGGGACGCAGGGGCCGTGGGCGGTCGAGAACGTGACCTACGGCACGAGCGCGGGCGTCCAGGAGACGCCGGTGGTGGGGCTGACCACCGACGAGAGCCAGAACCGCTGGCTCGCGACGCCGCGGGCCCTCTACCTCCTGCGGCCCGGCGAGACCACCTTCCGCCGTCTCGACGAGCGCGACGGCCTGCACATGGGCCAGAACCGCGCTCACTACTGCAACGACCGGCCCATCCCGGTGGACCAGCGCTGCACCAGCGAGGAGAGCTGGGGGGTGGCCGCGCCGGAGGGGATCAGCGTCATCGTCGGCGGCGGTCCGGACGAGGTCTTCGTCGGCTACCACGCGATCCACGCGAGCGGCTTCGACTGCGGCGCGAACGGCAACGGCGAGGACTGGTGCGATCCGGATCGCCACAGCGGGAAGATCGACCGGGTGAGGCTCCAGGCCGACGGGACGCTGCTCGTGGATCGCTTCGACCTGGTGGCCAACGCCCACGGCGGCAAGTACTGGCACGACCGCGAGATCATGCGGCTCGCCTTCGATCACTTCGCCCGCCCGCACACGCTGTACTCGGGGACCGAGCACGGGGTCACCCTGCTCTTCCCGGACAAGTACCGCCTGCCGAACCCGGGCGAGTGGTACGACCTCGCGTACCAGGAGTGGATGGGCGACCACCTGCACGCCCGCGTCTGCCTGGACGCCCCCTGCGACGCCACCGGCGGGAACCAGAAGATGGGCGACTGGCGCGGTCTCGCCGTCGATGCCGACGGGGGCCTGTGGCACGCCGGGAAGTGGGCCGCCGGGCTCATCAGCTGGGACCCGAGCCCGCTGCACTGGTGGCAGCGCCAGGGCGCCGCCTTCGAGCACGCCTTCGGCGATCCCTACTACCCGGACGGCTCCGGCATCCCTCCGGTCTTCCGCGTGGCCAACGAGGGCCACGTGGTGGCGCTCACCGCGGTGGCGGTCTGCCCCGACGGCAAGGTCTGGTTCGGCAGCTCGGGCGTCGCGGACGGCGTGGGGGAGACGGTCGCCTCGTTCGACGGCGCGGGCTTCGCCTACTTCAGCGCGCAGGCGATGGGGCTCGGCGAGGCCGCGGTGAGGGACCTCGCCTGCCTGCCCGACGGCCGGCTGGTGCTGGCCGGCTTCTCCACCGGGCTCGCCCTGTACGACCCGGCCACCGGCACCTCGAAGCAGCTCCGCGCCGGCGGCGGCCTCCCGAGCGACCGGATCACCGCCCTCGAGGTGGACCGGATGGCGTCCCCGCCGACCTTGCACGTCTCGACCGCGGCGGGGGCGGCGGCGCTGCGGGTCCTCCCATAGGCGACAGGTAGCCGGTAGGGTGCGGCCGGGCCGTGCGCAGCCGGCAAGGAGCGGCCGGGCACACTTCGCTTCGCGAACTGTGCCTCGGCCGGTCGTTGGAGCCGGCTGGTGCCTCGGCCGGATGTTGGAGCCGGCTACCGCCGCCGGGCGCCGGCCCGCCGCGCGGAGTCGGCCAGCACCTCGTACTGCTGGCAGCCCACCACGCGCGCCGTGGCGCCGAAGTCGAAGGTGGGGATGCCGGTGACCCCTGCCTCGAGCGCGCGGCGCCGCGCGCCGTCCACCCGCGCCAGCAGGCCCGCGTCCGACGTCGCCGCGAGCGCGGTGTCCGGGTCGAGGCCGATCTCCCGGCCCATCCGGCGCAGGTCGTCGTCGCTCTCGATGCCCAGGCCGCGCCGCCAGTAGGCGTCGAAGCCGTGCGCGCGGAGGTCCTCGAGCCGGCCCTCGTCGCGCGCCAGCTCGGCGAGGGCCAGGGCGCGGCGGGTGTTCGGTATGTGCGTGGGCGGCACGAGATCGTCGAATCCCGAAGCCGGCCGCGAAGCTGCGGACGTAGCCGAGCATCGCCTCGGCGTTCGGCAGATGGGACGCGAGCGGGACCCCGCCCACGGGCGTCTCGGGGTGGAGCTGGTAGCCCACCCACTCGAGAATCGAGGTCGTACTCATCCAGCAGCCTGACCAGGCTGCTCCGCTCCGCGACGAAGCAGAACGGTCAGACGAAGTCGGAGAAGAGCTTGAGGCGCAGGCCCATGGTGCCAGGGTTTAACGGGCCGGGGCGCCTCGCACCACCTCGCGCACCACCCTCGCGCACCACCCTCGCGCACCGCACGCGCGACGCGCCCCGCGCCGGCGACCCTGGCCCGGCCCGTCCCGGCGACGCGCCGGGCCGTTGCGTGCTAGATCGGCGTCTCCGTGCCGGACCCCTCCTCCCGCTGTGGCCGCTGCCACCTGCCGCCCGGGTTCTGCCTGTGCGCCGAGCTGCCCAGGCTCACGGCCCCGTTCCGCTTCGTGGTGGTCCGCCACGCCAGCGAGCGCGAGCGGCTCACCAACACCGCGCGCTGGGCGGCGCTGGCCATCCCGGGGACGGTGATCGTCGACCACGGAGTCCCCGGGGCGGCGCTCGACCTCGACGCGCTGGCTCCGCCGGGCAGCGTGGTGCTCTTCCCCTCCACCTCCCCCGCGCCGCCGCCGCGCACGCCGCCGCCGGTGGTGCTGGTGCCCGACGGCACCTGGGGCCAGGCGCGGCGCATCATGCAGCGCGTGCCCGCGCTGCGCGCGCTCCCGCGGCTGTCCCTCCCCGGTCCGGTGGCGCGCCTGCGCCTGCGCCGGCCGCACCGCGACGACGGCATGTCGACCCTGGAGGCCATGGCCGGCGCGCTCGCCGCGCTCGGGGCCCCGGAGGAGGCGGAGCGGCTGCTCGCGCTCCACGACCTGGCGGTCGAGCGCGTCCTGCGGCTGAAGGGGATGTGGGCCCCGGCCCTCGCCGACGCCCCCGCGGCCGGCGCGCTCGGCTTCAATCCGGCCCGCGCCCACCGCCGCGCCGCCGGCGGCTAGGATCCCACCATGCCGTTCGCGTTCCACCCTGGCCCTCGAGACGCCGCCACGCGCGCCCGGCGCGGCGCCTTCACCACCGCCCACGGCCGGGTGGAGACGCCCGCGTTCATGCCGGTGGGGACCCGCGCCAGCGTGACCGGGCTCACCCCCGCCGACCTCTCCGAGCTGGGGGCCGAGATCATCCTCGGGAACACCTACCACCTGCTGCTCCGCCCCGGCCCCGAGGCGTTCCGCCGGTTCGGCGGGATCCACGGCTTCATGCGGTGGAGCGGGCCGGTGCTCACCGACTCGGGCGGCTTCCAGATCTTCTCGCTCGCCCACGACCGGACCATCACCGAGGAGGGCGCCCGCTTCCGCAGCTACGTCGACTGCCGGATGCACGTGCTCTCGCCCGAGGCGTCGATCGAGATGCAGACCGCGATCGGCTCCGACATGATGATGGTGCTCGACGTCTGCCTCGCCTCCACCGCCGAGGCGCCGGCGATCCGGGCCGCCATGGACCGGACCCACCGCTGGGCGCTGCGCAGCCTGGCCGCCCGCGCGAACCCGGAGCAGGCGCTCTTCGCGATCGTGCAGGGCGGGCTCGACCCGGCGCTCCGCGCCGAGTCGGCGCGGTTCCTCACGCAGCACCCCTTCGACGGCTTCGCCATCGGCGGCCTGGCGGTGGGCGACACGCGCGCGGAGCGGGCCGACGTGGTGGCGCGCAGCGCGGAGCTGCTGCCGGAGGACCGGCCGCGCTACCTCATGGGCGTCGGGACGCCGCCGGACATCCTCGAGGCCATCGGGCACGGGCGTCGACATGTTCGACTGCGTCCTGCCGACCACCATGGCCTGGCAGGGCACCGCCTTCACCGGCACCGGCCGCGTGCGGCTCACCCGCACCGAGCACCGCCTGGCCGACGCGCCGCTCGACGCCGCCTGCGCCTGCTCGACCTGCCGCACCTACAGCCGCGGCTACCTCCACCACCTGCACAAGGCGAAGGAGCCGCTCGGCCCGCGGCTCCTCTCCATCCACAACCTGCACCACTACCTCGACCTCCTGCGCTCGGCCCGGGCCGCCATCGAGGCCGGCCGCTACGCCGCCTTCGCGCGCGAGAAGCTCGAGGCCATCGATCGGCACGAGCACGATCGGAGCGGTCGTCCCCCCGGGCGCCGGCGGCTGCCGGGGCTGCCCGAGCTGACCGAGCCGGCCTCCTCTCCGACCGACCCGCCATCCTCTCGCCGCGGAGCCCTTCGGCCTCGGGCTCGCAGGGCGACCGCTTCCACCTCGTCCTCACCTCGCTCGGGGTCCCGGCCGTCCGGGACGCCGCCTGCGGCGAGGTCATGCACCCGGTCATCGGTCCGGCGGTGGAGTCGGAGCGGCTCTACGTCGCGCAGTCGCGCCTCCCGGCGCGCCTGGCCGAGCCGGGCCCGCCGCTGGTGCTCCTCGACGTCGGGCTGGGCGCCGGCTCGAACGCGCTGGCCGCCCTGCGGGCCGCCCGCGCCGCGGCGCCCGGGCGCCGCCTCGACCTGGTGAGCCTCGAGCTGGACCCCGGCGCGCTCGCGCTGGCGGCCTCGGCCGAGGGCGCGGCGCGGCTCGGGATCGCCGGACCCGACCTCTCCGCCGCCCGCGCGCTCCTCGGCGGCGGCGTGCACGAGGAGCCGCGGGCGCGCTGGCGGCTCGTCCTCGGCGATGCGCTCGAGACGCTGCCGGCCGAGGACCTTCGCGCCGACCTGGTCTTCTGGGACCCGTTCAGCCCCCGGGCGAACCCGTCCATGTGGACGCTGCGCGCGTTCCAGGCGGCCTTCGCCCGCTGCGCCGCGCGGGCCGACCTCTACACCTACAGCACCGCCACGGCCACGCGATCGGCGCTGCTCCTGGCCGGCTTCTTCGTGGGCGCCGGCGACCCGAGCGGCCCGAAGGAGCAGACCACCGCCGCGGCCACCGCGCCCGGGCTGCTGGCGCGCCCGCTCGACGGCCGCTGGCTCTCGCGCCTCGAGCGCTCCTCGGCGCCCTTCCCGCCCGACGCGCCCCCCGACGCCCTGGAGCGCGTCCGCGCCCACCCGCAGTTCTCCTGACGCCATGGACTACCGCCCCTGCCGCTGGCTCCCGGGCGCCCACGCGATGACGGTCTTCGCGAGCGTGGCGCGGCCGCTGCCGCGCCCGCGGGTGACGCGCGAGCGCTGGGAGCTCCCGGACGGCGACTTCCTCGACGTGGACCGGCTGGCCGGCGCGGCCGCGGACGCGCCGGTGCTGGTGGTCTGCCACGGCCTCGAGGGCTCCTCGCGCGCGCCGTACGTGCGCGGCCTCGTCTCGCTGGCCCGGGCCCGCGGGCTGGCCGCGCTGGCCATGAACTTCCGGGGCTGCTCGGGCGAGCCGAACCGGCTGCCGCGCTTCTACCACTCGGGCGAGACCGGCGACCTCGCCCACGTGGTGGCGCGCCTGGTGGCCGAGCGGCCCGGCCGGCCGGTGCTGCTCTCCGGCTTCTCGCTCGGGGGGAACGTGGTGGTGAAGTACCTCGGGGAGCGCGGCGACGACCTGCCCGCCGAGGTGCGCGGCGCGGCGGTGATCTCGGTCCCGTTCGACCTGGCCCGCGCGGCGGCCGCCATCGACGGGCCCGGGGTCTGGAGCTGGATCTACCGGGAGCGCTTCCTCCGCCGCCTGCGGGCGAAGGCGCTCGCCAAGGCGGAGCGCTTCCCGGATCGGCTCGACGCCGGGGCCATCCGCGCCGCCTCCAGCTTCTCCGACTTCGACGGCGCCGTGACCGCGCCGGTGCACGGGTTCGCCTCGGCCCTCGCCTACTGGACCCGCTGCTCCGCGCGCGCCTTCGTGGCCGGGGTGCGCCGGCCGCTCCTCGCCGTGGCGGCGCTCGACGACCCCATGGTCCCGGCGGACACGCTCCCGCTCGAGGCGGCGCGGGCCAACCCGCAGGTCGACCTGGTGGTCACGCCCGCCGGCGGGCACGTCGGGTTCGTGGCGGGCTCGCCGCTGTGGCCGAGCTACTGGGCCGAGGCGCGCGCGGCCGCCTACCTGGCCGGGCTGGCCCGCTCCCGCGCGCCCTGAGGGCGCTACGGCTCGGCCAGCACGTCGCCAGCGAGCCGATCGCGCATCCGGCGCAGCGCCATCGCGCCGCTCCGGACCGCCCCGGTGACGGCGAGGTGGAGCCCGTAGCTCGCGCCGAGCACCAGCGTGGCGACGAGCACCGCGGAGGGGAACGACCGGGTGGGACCGAGGCGCCAGGCCAGCCCGTCGAAGGTGGACCAGCCGTAGACCACCGCGACGTGGATCGCGTAGACGCCGAGCGAGGCCCGGCCGAGCGGCGCCAGCCGCGTGGCCACCCGCGCCGGCACGAGCGACAGCGCCGCCAGGACGAGCAGCACCGCGCCGATCCGGAAGGCCACCAGCCGGGGGTCGGCCGGGGGCAGGTCCGCGGTGCCGGCCCAGAAGGTCCCGGCCAGCAGCACGACGCCGACGGCGGCGAGGCCGAGCGCCCGGCGCGCGCCGGAGCCCCGGGACACCAGGCCGATCACCGCGCCGGTGAAGAAGTACGTCGCCCAGGGGAACAGCGGGAACGGCGAGCTCCCGCCGAGCGCCTGCGCCACGGCGAGCCCCGGGAGCGTCCGGGCCAGCTCGGCCGGCGCCGGCAGGAGCGGCGCGGGCGCGCGCATGCCGAGCGCGATCGAGAGGACCGCCAGCGCCACGAAGGCGAGCACCTTCTCGCGCCGCGTCCATGGCAGGGCCAGGACCAGCGCGGCGCCGAGCAGCGAGAGGGCGATGGTGTGGAGCGCGTCGAAGGCGAGCAGGTGGGCCCAGACCTCGAGGTCGCGCTGGCCCAGTCGAGCGACGCCCCAGCCCGGCCAGCGGAGCGCGTAGCCGACGGCCAGGAGCAGGAGCACGCGTCCGAGCCGGGCGCGCGGGATGGCGAGGCCGCGGGCGGCGCCGCGCGAGATCGCGACCGCGACCGCCCAGCCCGAGACCAACATGAAGAGCGGGGCCGTGAGGCCGCGCGCCTGCCAGTACGTCACCATCGCCGGCAGCGCCCGCACCTCGTGCGAGAGCACCGCGTCCATGGTGTGGCCGAACACCATGGCCAGGACGCCCAGGGCCCGGGCAGCGTCCAGGGTCGCGATTCGAGGCGGCTTCGGGGGAGCGACGTCGTCTTCGCTGAAGGAGGCGGCAGACAAGGCGTCCGGCCGTATAGCACGGACGCGTCACGCGCGCAGCGTCACGTCGCCGCGCCGGGGGCGTACGTTGCGCGCCCCCAGGCGGCGGTGTGCGTCACTTCATCACGTCGTGCTTCACGTACTTCGCGATCCCCTTGATCTGCTCGGGGCTGAGCTTGCCCTTGAACGGCACCATCTTGCCCTTGCCGTTCTCGATGACCTTCTCGATCTCCCCCTCGCCCAGCTTGAGCGTGGTGAGATCCTTGGCGCCCATCTTGAGGCCCGCCGGCGAGCCCTTGCCGTCCTTCCCGTGACAGACGGCGCACTTCTGCGCGAACAGGGCGCCCGCCTCCTGGGCCTGGGCAGCGGTGGCGAGGAAGGCGAAAGCCAGCACGACGGCGAAGCGCTTCATGGTGTCTCCTCTTCTCGGTGGTGGTGCGTTCACGGCACTACGGCGCAGGCGCCCCGGCGACCCCGCCCGGAGCGGCGCCGTGGGCGGCGCGCGCCGGAGCCCTGAAGGTACCGACGAGGATGGGCACCGCGATCTTCACGAGCACGGTGAAGACCATGAAGCCGATCCCGAAGACGCCCACGGCCACGCCCCACTCCATGAGCGACGGCGTGTACTCGTAGATCTGCCCCAGGGTCGAGGGGGTGAAGCCCGGGATGATGAGGCCCATCCCCTTCTCGATGTAGACGCCGGCCCAGATGAGGACGCAGCCGAGGTTCAGGGTGACGATGTTCCGCCGCGTCCGCGGGATGAGGAACAGGACGAAGGCGATCACGCTGCAGGCGAGCGAGACCCAGGCGTACTTCACGAGCGCGGTGTGCTGCCCGAGGCCGCTCCACAGGTACTGGGTGTAGAGCAGGTGCTCGGTGGCCGAGTAGTACTCCTTGAACAGCTCCGCCCCGAGCAGGAACAGGTTCAGGAACATGGCGTAGGACATCAGCTCGGCGATCTTCGAGATGGCCTCGTCCTTGATGTCGAAGTCGAAGGCCTTCCGGAGCACCTGGAACAGGATGATCATCACCGCCGGGCCGGAGCAGAAGGCCGAGGCGATGAAGCGCGGCGCCAGGATCGAGGCGTTCCAGTAGGGCCGCGCCGCCATGCCGTTGTAGAGGAAGGCCGTGACGGTGTGCGTAGAGATCGACGACCGGGATCGAGAGCAGCACCAGCGGCAGGAAGATCCGCTTGTCGTAGTGCTCGCCGCGGTAGGCCTTGAAGATCAGGTACCCCACCAGCACCACGTTCAGGATCAGGTACGTGTTCAGCACCAGCGCGTCCCAGGTCAGCAGCGACCGGGGGAAGTTGGGCGTGCCGAGGAGCGGCATGATGTGGAGGAACCGATCCGGCCGGCCCATGTCCACCAGGATGAAGAGGAGGCACATCACGAGGGCGCTGATGGCGAGGAGCTCGCCCAGCACCGCGACCTCCTTGATGGGCTTCCAGTGGTAGACGTAGGCGGGGATGACGAGCAGCACCGCCGCCGCGGCCACGCCCACCAGGAACGTGAAGTTGCCGATGTAGAAGGCCCACGACACGTCGTCGCGCATGTTGGAGGCGATGAGCCCCACCCGCACCTGGTGCGAGTAGGCGAACACCCCCACCACGATCATGGCGAGGAGCGACGCCATCCAGGCCTTGTAGGCGCGCCCGCCGGTCAGCAGCTGCCGGAGGCAGCCCTTCGCGAAGTCTGCGATCCCGGACATGCGCGGCCTCTCAGGTGGCGTAGAAGTAGTAGAACTGCGGGTGCGTGGCGAGCTCCTCCTTGAAGACGAAGACGCGCTTCGTCTCCATCACCTGCCGGATCTCGCTCTCCGGGTCGAGGAGGTTCCCGAACTTCCGGGCGCCGACCGGGCAGATCTCGACGCAGGCCGGGTAGAGGCCCTTGCGCGAGCGCTGGATGCAGAAGGTGCACTTCTCGACCACGCCGGGCGGGCGCGGCCGGTTGCCGAGGTAGTGCTGCACCGGGTTCAGCTCCTCGGCCGGCAGGTTGGGCGCCGCCCAGTTCATGTGGCGGGCGCCGTACGGGCAGGCCGACATGCAGCAGCGGCAGCCGATGCACCAGTCGTAGTCCACCACCACGATCCCGTCCTTCTCCTTCCAGGTGGCCTGGGTGGGGCAGGCCTTCACGCAGGGCGGGTTGCGGCACTGCTGGCACTGCACCGGGAAGTAGAACTTGCCCGGGCGCGGCACCGCCTCGGTCTCGTAGTAGAGCTCGGCGTGGGCGAGGTCGACGCCGGCCTCCTTGTCCATCTCCAGCACCTGGATCCAGTGGATCTGGGGGTTCTGGCGGGACTGGTTGTTCTCCTTCACGCAGGCGTAGACGCAGCGCCGGCAGCCCACGCAGCGCGAGATGTCGAGGCCGTAGCCGAACTCGACGCCCGGGCGCGGCCCCTCGGCGCCGACGGTGGTCTTCCTCGCGAAGCGCTGCTCGTTCCGCCGCTCCACCTTGGCGAGCACGCGCTTCAGCTCGTCCGGCGAGAGCTCCTTGAAGTGCTTGCGGAGGAAGTCCTCCATCTCGAAGCCGGCGCAGCCGGAGAGCCCGGCGATGGCGGTCCCGGCGGCGGCCGTGCGCAGGAAGGCGCGGCGCGACGGATCGAGCGGGGCGTCCCCGAGGGGATCGTGCGCGGGCGCGGCCGGCGTGGCGCCCAGCACCGGGAGGCTCTTTCGCGAGGTCATCGGCGCTGCTCCTCCGGGCGCTTCGGCCGCGGCTCGGGCTTCAAGTAGGTGAGCGTGGGGGCGATGGTCTTCTTCCCGTCCGCCACCACCTCCTGCACCCCCTTGAAGCGGGGCGAGTGGGGGTTGTGGCAGTTCACGCACAGGAAATAGGACTTCTCGCCGTCCCAGCGCCCCACCCGCTTGCCGTGGATGCCGGCGCGCCAGTCGCGGTACTTGTCGCCGTGGCACTGACCGCAGAGCCGGTAGGACTCGGTGAACGGGACCGGCGCGCCGCTCGCGAGGCGGAGCACGTCGCGGTTCTGCAGGTCGTGGCAGTCGAGGCACCAGCGCTGGTCGGCGCCGTGGTCGAAGATCGACTGCTGCTCGTCGTGGAAGGTGAGCTCCCGCCGCGTGCCGTTCTTCTCCATGTCCGCGTGGCAGGAGGAGCACGGATAGATGCCCTCGCTGAAGGGCGGCGACGCCACCTGGACGAGCGTCTGGGGCGCCTTGGCGGCCGCCCGCGGCGGCGCCGCGTGGGGGGTCTCGGCCTGCGCCAGGGCCGGCGCGATGGCCAGCCCCGCCGTCAGCGCGACCGCGTTCATCGTCCGACGCAGATGACCCATTCGCACCTCCATGTACGGGGGGAGGCTACCCCCCTCTTGACCCTCGTCAGTTGATCGTCGTCAATCTCAGGTACGCTCGGATGGGTTGGGGTGCCGGTTGACTCCCCGAGCAATTTCCGGCGCATCGCGCCTTCCCACGCTCCCGTGTGCGCCGGCCGGACGGTCCATGCGATGCGTGGAAGAATCGCCCGGACGGGCATCCTCCAGCGTGCCAGCCGCGCCCCGAGAGGGCAAGCCGACCTGCGTCATTTTGCCTCAGGCGGTCAGAACGTTCCGCGCGCCAGGAGGTCGCGCATCCCGACCGTCCCCACCAGCCGTCGGTCGGCGTCCACCACCGGCAGCCGCTCGAGGTCGGACTCGCCGAAGCGCGCCGCCACCTCGGCGAGCGACATCGAGGTGGTGATGGGCTGCACCTCCCGGTCGACCACGTCGGCCGCCACGATCATCCGGAGGTCGGCCTGGTCGGAGATGGTCCCCTTGAGCGCGTCGAGGCGGACCACGCCGAGGAGGCCACCCTGCGCGTCGGTGACGTAGAGGTCGTGGCCGGGTGGGAGCGTGAGGAGCTTCTTCACGAGCGCGTCGAACGCCAGGGTGGGCGGGACCCGCTCGGCCTCGCCGTCCACCAGCGCGGCGACCGGGATGGCCCGCAACCACTCGGGCCGTGGCAGCTCGGGCAGCGCCACGCCGCGACGGCGCAGCGGAGCGGTGTAGAGCGAGTCCGGCTCGATGGCGCGGCTCGTGACTGCCGCCAGCGTGGCCGAGAGCATGAGCGGCAGGATGACCGCGTAGTCGCCGGTCATCTCGAACAGGATCAGCACCGCCGAGACCGCGGCGTGGGTGGTCCCGGCCAGCACGCCCGCCATGCCCACCAGCGCGAGCGCGCCGGGCGGCGCGAGGCCCGGGAAGGCCAGCGCCAGCAGCTCGCCGGCGGCGCCCGCCGATGGCGGCGCCGAAGAAGAGCGAGGGCGTGAAGAGCCCGCCGGGCACGCCGGTGCCCGCGCAGACCGCGGTCGCGGCGAGCTTCACGAGCGGCAGCACGAGGAGCAGCTCGAGCGGGACCGCGCCGAGCAGCATCTCGTGCACGGTGTCGAAGCCGTTCCCGAGCACCGCCGGGAACCGGAGCGAGAGCACGCCGACCGCGGCCATTCCGAGCACCGGCAGGAGCGGCTTGGCGCGGGGCGGGAGCCGGTCGAAGCGGACCTCCACCCAGCCCATCACCCGCACGTAGGCGGCCGAGGCGACCCCCAGCACCGGCGCGAGCGCGAGCCCGAGCAGGAGCTCGCCCGGGCGCAGGAGCGCGTACTCGGGGATCACGTAGGCCGGGTGCGGCACCGGCAGCGTGCGCGCCACCGCGGTGGCCACCACGCAGGACACCACGATGGGCCCGAGCAGCTCCAGCGCGAAGCTGCCGAGCAGCACCTCGAGCCCGAAGACCGCGCCGCCGATGGGGACGTCGTACGCCGCCGCGATGCCGGAGGCGGCGCCGCAGGCCACCAGCACCCGCGCCTGGCGCTCGCTCACGCGCAGCCGCGTCGCGAGCCAGGACCCGGTCGCCGCGCCGGTCTGCACGAGCGCGCCCTCGCGGCCGAGCGACGCGCCCAGGCCGACCGAGGCGATCGAGAGGAGGCCGCGCGCCAGCGCCCGCGGAAGGGACAGCTCTGGGCGGTGCCAGATGGCCTCCAGGATCCGAGCCGTCCCGTGGCCGCCCAGCGGCCTCCGCCACAGCAGCATCACCACCGCCACGAGCAGCCCGGCGCCGGTCGGCACCAGGACGCGCTGGAGCGGGCTCGCCGCCTGGACCGCGTCGGTGAAGCGATCGGCCGGCGGCCAGGCGAGCCGCTGGACCGCCGACAGCGCCATGAGGAGCGCACCGGAGCCGAGCCCGGTCAGGGCACCGGTCGCGATCACCAGGACCCAGAAGCGCTGCGCCGCGCCCGGCAGGACCCGCAGGAAGTCGCGCAGCGTCCGGAAGAAGAACGGTGGCGCCGTCCCGCCCGGGACACCCTTCGGATCTCGCGCGGCCGGGACAGGCTCCACGCTCTCCATCTTGTGGGACGTCGCCCCGGCCGGCCAGCGGGCGGGCGCGCCGCTCGTCAGCCGTCGCTACCGAGCGGCCCCCGGCGGGGCTTCCGCCCTCCGCGGCCGGACCAGCAGCACCATCGCGAGCAGGACCGTCGACGCCGACCGCGGTCAGCACGGCGTCGGTGACGAGCGCGCCCCGCGCCGGCGAGAGGCCGAACCGTCCGTGAAGCCACGCGGCGGCGCGGCCGTTGGCGGCGGTCACGTAGCTGATGGCGAGGTTGGCCGAGGCGTTGAAGAGCGCGTACTTGGTGGCGGTGGCCGCCGAGAGGCCCACCATCTCGAGCACCATCCCGGCCCAGGTGGCGAAGGCGATCCCGCCCGCGAAGAGATACGTGAACGTCCCCCAGGCGTAGGTCCAGGGCGTGAGCGGCGCGGCGGCCATGGCCAGGGCGCAGATGGCGGTGAGCCCGCCCGAGGCGGCGTAGGCGACGCGCCGGTTCATCCGGTCGGCCAGCAGGCCGCCGAGCAGCGCGCCCACGGCGCCCGCGATCCCCCCGCCGAGACCGTTCGCGAGCGAGACCAGCTCCGCCCCGGCGCCGTACTCGCCCGAGATGCCGGTGAACAGGTTCGACATGGCCTGGCAGCCGACCGGCGCGAGGCAGATGACGAGCCCGGTGAACCCCTCGCGGCTGCGGACCGTGGCCCAGAGGTCCCGCAGCATGGCCCCGAGGTGCGCGCGGAGCGCGCCGGCGAGGGCTCGCGCGCGGGCCGCGGCCGCCTTCACCGGCCGTGGCTCGACGATGCGCAGCGAGAAGGCCGCGCCGAGCAGCACGAAGGCGGCCATGGTCAGCGCCGCCGCGCGCGGCGAGGTGCGGTCCGCCACCAGGATGGCCACCGCGCCGAGCAGGGAGGTGCTGCCCACGTTCGACGCCATGGCGAACCCGCCCACCTTCCCCTTGTCGGCGAAGCGGGTGGTGGTGGCCATGAGCGCGTTGTTGGCGGCGTGGCCGGTGGTGGCGGTGGCCTGGAGCGCGGTGAGCAGCGCGGCGAAGAGCGGCAGGTTCGAGAGCGGGTCCGGGACGGCGGCCATCACCGCGAACAGGGCCGCGGTGGCCGCGGCGCAGCCGAGATACCAGGTGCGCCGGTACGCCCCGAGGTCGAGGACCGGGATCCAGAACAGCTTCAGCGCGTGCGCCAGGTTGGCGCCGGCCGCGACCGCCGCGATGGCGGCGATGCCGTGGCCCCGCCGCTCCATCCAGTACGGCGCGGCGAGCGACAGGTAGCCGACCGCGGCGCCGAAGGGCAGATCGAGGAAGAGGAAGATCCAGGGCGGGGTCGGTCGAGCCGGGTCGTCGGGGCGGTCGTCCACGGGCGGGGATGATAGCTCAGCGGGGGGCGCGGCCCTCCCGCGCTACGCGCGCCGCCCCGCCAGCCAGGCGCGCACCGCCGGCGCCGCGCGCTCCCGGAGCTCGACGTCCTGCCGGAGCCGCTCGAGCGTCTGGGCGATGGCCTGGCGCGCCTCCTCCACCGGGTGGGCGGCGAGGAAGGCCTCGGCCTCGTCGAGCTGCCGCCGCTCCACCAGCGCGCCCAGGGCCTCCACCGTCCGGCGGAGCAGCATGGGCGCGCCGCGCACGCGCGCGGCCACCGCGTCCCAGTCGGCGCGGAGCCGCGCCCAGAACGCATCGCGCGCGCGACGGTTGGCGAGCAGCGCGGCGGCGAAGGCGGCGGTGTCCTGGAGCGGCACCTCGCCGGCGACGAACAGGTCCATCGCGCGGGAGGCGAGCGCCGGATCCTCGAAGGCGGCCAGGGCGATCAGGTAGCGCCGGCGGAAGGTGGGATCGGTCTCCGACCGGAAGAGCCCGCGGAACGCCTCGAAGCGCCCCGCGTCGCCGCCCCGGGCCACCAGCGCCACCGCCGCGTCGTGCAGGTTCGGCTCGAGCGCGGACCGGTCTCCGCCGAGCCAGCGGTCGAGCCGGGCCGTCGCCTCCCGGGCCAGCTCGGGCGCGCGCGCGACCAGCCCGAGCGCGCGCACCGTGGCGGCGCGCCGGAGCCGCCTCGAGTCCGGCTCGCCCGCGGCGGCGTCCCAGCCGAGCGCCGCGAGCTGCGGGCCCGAAGACCCGGGCGACGAAGGCCTGCAGGGCGGGCCGGTCCGCGTCGTCCACCAGCCGGTGCTCGATCGCCGCGAGCCGCGCCACCAGCTCGTCCAGCACGGCGTGGTCCTCCTCGCCCGCGAAGGCGGCGCACAGGTCGAGGAAGGGCGCGACCTCGCGCGCCCCGGACGCGCACCAGCGCCCACTCGTCGGAGAGGAGCGCGATGCGCTCGGCCGGGACCAGCGCGTCGAGGTGCGCCGGTCAGCGCGGCAGAGGCCGGACGCGTCGTAGGCCACCCGGTAGAAGCCGGTCGCGCCGGCGTTCGCGCAGACGAAGTCCGGATCGCCCTCCCCGGCCAGCGTCACCTCCGTCGCTCGCCCCGCGCAGCAGCACCCGCTGCTCGTGCGCGCCGCTGGCCGTCCCCGTACGCGGATCACCAGCGGCACCGGCCAGGTCGGCGCGCCCCGCTCGCGCGCGCCGGGCTCCGAGTAGAAGCGCCGCTGCTCGAGCCGCAGCGCCCGGCCCTCGCGCGTCACCGACACCAGCGGGAAGCCGGGCTGGCCGATCCAGGCGTTGGCCAGCTCCACCACCGGCTCGCGCGACGCCTCCGCCAGCGCGCCCCACAGGTCGTCGGCCACCGCGTTGCCGCGCGCGTGCGCGCTGCATGTAGAGCCGGATGCCGTCGCGGAACCGGCTCCTCGCCGAGGTAGCCCTCGATCATCCGCAGCACCGCGCCGCCCTTCTCGTAGGTGATGAGGTCGAAGCTCTCGCCGGCCTCGGCCACGTTGCGCACCTCGGCCGCGGATCGGGTGGGTGGACCGGAGCGCGTCGAGGTGCAGCGCGGCGGCCTTGCCCGCGTCGAAGTCGAGCCAGACGCGCCAGTCCGGCTTCCACTGCGTCGACGATCTTGAAGGCCATCCAGGTGGCGAACGCCTCGTTCAGCCAGAGGTCGTCCCACCACACCATGGTGACCCAGTTGCCGAACCACTGGTGCGCCAGCTCGTGCGTGATCACCTCGGCCACCCGCTTCTTCTCCGCGAGCGAGGCGGTGGCGGGATCGAGCAGCAGCGCCACCTCGCGGAAGGTGACGAGGCCGGCGTTCTCCATCGCCCCGGCCTCGAAGTCCGGCATGCCGACCTGGTCCAGCTTGCCGAAGGCGTAGGGCAGGCCGAAGTAGTCCTCGAGCCGCGGCAGCACCTCCACGCGCCACGTCCTGCCCGAAGCCGGTCAGGGCGACCTTCTCCGGCGAGGCGACCAGGTGCGGACCGGGATCCCGCGCACCGTGACGGCGCGGCATCGCCTCGAGCGGGCCGACCACCAGCGCGACCAGGTAGGTCGGCAGCGGCGGCGTCTCCGGAAGCGTCACCCGGCGCAGGCGCCCGCGGTCCTCCTCGCGGACCGGCGCCCGTTCGAGAGGACCACCGCGCCCCTCGGCGCGTCCACCGTGAGCGCCACAGCGCGCCTTGAAGGCCGGCTCGTCGAAGCAGGGGAAGACGCGCCGCGCGTCGGCCGCCTCGAACTGCGTGGCGGCGACCTCTCGCCGGCCAGGTAGAGGCCGCGCAGGCCCGGGCTGAAGCGGCCCGTCCAAGTCCACCTCGAGCGTGGCCGCGCCGGCGGGCAGCGGCTCGTCGAAGCGGAGCACCACCGTCTCGCTCGCCGGCGCGGGCCGGATCGACGCGGCGCCGCCTGGGCCCTCCCTGCGGCGTGGATCGTGGCGCGGTCGATCTCGAGCTCCGCCGCGTGGAGCACCATCTCGCCGACCGGCGGCCGCGACCGGAGCTCGATCCGCATCCGACCGGAGAAGCGCTTCCCGTCGAGGTCCACGACCAGTGAGGCGTCGTAGCGGCTCGGGCGGATTCCCCCGGGAAGGCGGTGATTCCGGTCGTCGGTGGGGTGCGCCATGTGGATCTCCCTGGTGGGCGGGCCTGGCGCGGGCGGGCACCAGCATGCGTTCGCGACCGGGGGTCGGGCAACGAGAAGATGCGTACGGCCCTGCGTGGGACGACGCGTGCGTGCAGGCGCGTGGGTAACGCCGCCGGGCCGGGATTCAGGGCGGCAGGACTTGACCCGCGCCTCGCAGGCTGGACTTCCGTCTCCTCCATGCGCGCGATGGTCCTCGACGCGCCCGGGACGCCGCTGCGCGAGGTCGAGCTCGCCGGAGCCCGGTCCCGGGCCGGGCGAGGTCGCTGATCGAGGTCGCGCGCCTGCGGCGTGTGCCGCACCGATCTGCACGTCGTCGACGGCGAGCTGCCGCACCCGAAGCTGCCGCTCGTGCCCGGCCACGAGATCGTCGGCGCGTGGTCGACGCGAGCGGCGACGGCGTGACCGGTTCGCGCCGGGCGACCGCGTCGGCGTGCCCTGGCTCGGCTGGACCTGCGGCGCCTGCCGCGTACTGCCGCGCGGGCGCGAGAACCTCTGCGACCGCGGCCCGCTTCACCGGCTACCACCTCGACGGCGGCTACGCCGAGACGCGCCGTCGCCGACGAGCGCTTCTGCTTCGCCGCTCCCGGCGGGCTACGCCGACGCGCAGGCCGCGCCGCTGCTCTGCGCCGGGCTGATCGGCTACCGCGCGCTGCGCGCTGGCCGGCGACGCGGCGCGGCTCGGCCTCTACGGCTTCGGCGCCGCCGCGCACATCGTCGCGCCAGGTCGCGCGCCACGCAGGGCCGGCGCGTCTTCGCCTTCACCCGCGCCGGGCGACGACGAGCGCGCAGGCGTTCGCGCGCGAGCTCGGCGCGGACTGGGCCGGCGCGTCGCGACGAGGCGCCGCCCGAGCCGCTCGACGCGGCGATCATCTTCGCGCCGGTCGGCGCGCTGGTGCCGGCGGCGCTGCGCGCCGTCGCGCAAGGGCGGCACGGTCGTCTGCGCCGGCATCCACATGAGCGACATCCCGTCGTTCCCCTACGACGCTCCTGTGGGGCGAGCGGACGCGTCCGCTCGGTCGCCAACCTCACGCGCGCGCGACGGCGAGGAGTTCCTGGCGCTCGCGCCGCGAGTCCCGGTCCGGACCGAGGTGACGCCCTACCCGCTCGCCGCGGGCGAACGAGGCGCTCGCGGACCTGCGCGCCGGGCGGCTCACCGGCGCGGCGGTGCTCCTGCCGTAGGCGGCCTTCAAAACCCGGCCGAGGCACTTTTTCGCGAAGCGAAATGTGCCCGGCCGCTCTCCCTGCCGGCTGCACGCAGCAACGGCCCTTCCTTGCCGGCTACCCGGCCCCGCTCGGGGACGGGAATCCCAGGCGCAGCGCGTTAGATTGACTCGGGAATCGACAGATCGCCGCACCCGTCTGCGCGCGGCGACCGAGCGAGGGCGCGATGGCGAACAGGCAGGCCGACGACGAGATCCGCAGGTCCCGGGAGGTCGCCGAGGCCTCGCGCGAGACGGAGTGGACGGAGCCGGCTTCCTGCGCGAGCTCTTCCTCGGCAACTTCCGGCTCGACCTCATCCACCCGTACCCGCTGGCGGAGCGAGCGGCCCGAGTTCACGCGCTTCTACGCGGCGTTCGAGGCGTTCCTGCGCGACGAGGTCGACCCGGTCGCGATCGACGAGACCGGCGAGTACCCGCCGCACGTGATCGACGGGCTGCGCAAGCTCGGCGCCTTCGGCATGAAGATCCCCGCCGAGTACGGCGGCCTCGGCTTCACGCCAGGTCGAGTACGGCCGAGGTGATGGAGCTGCTCGGCAGCTACGACGGCAACATCACCGCGCTGCTCTCGGCGCACCAGTCGATCGGCGTGCCGCAGCCGCTCAAGCTCTTCGGCACCGAGGAGCAGAAGCGCAGCTACCTGCCGCGCTGCGCCGCGCGGCGCGATCTCGGCCTTCGCGCTCACCGAGGCCGACGTCGGCTCCGATCCGGCGCGCCTCGCCACCACCGCCGAGCTCGCGCCGGACGGCGACGCACTACATCCTCGAACGGCGAGAAGCTCTGGTGCACCAACGGCACCATCGCCGAGCTGCTGGTGGTGATGGCCGCGCGATCCGCGGCACGCGGCGCGATCAGCGCCTTCGTCGTCGAGACCGGCGTGGCCGGGCGTGAAGGTCGAGCACCGCTGCCACTTCATGGGCTGCAAGGCGCTCGCCAACGCGCGTGATCCGCTTCACCAACGTGCAGGTGCCGCGCGAGAACCTGCATCGGCGAGGAGGGCAAGGGGCTGAAGATCGCGCTCATCACGCTCAACACCGGGCGGCTCACGCTGCCGGCGGCGTCGCGTGGGCACGGCGCAAGCGCTGCCTCGAGATCTGCCGCGAGCTGGTCGCGGCGCGCGCGTGCAGTGGGGGCAGGCCGATCGGCAAGCACGAGGCGATCGCCCACAAGCTCGCCGACATGGCCGCGACCACCTTCGCCATGGAGGCGATCTCGCGAGCTCGCGCAGCGCGATGGCCGACCGCGGCGGCTACGACATCCGGCTCGAGGCGGCGGCGGCCAAGGAGTGGAACACCGAGCGCGCCTGGGAGATCGTCGACGACGACCCTGCAGATCCGCGGCGGCCGCGGCTACGAGACCGAGCCGCTCGCTCGCGGCGCGCGGCGAGGCGCCGATCGCGGTCGAGCGGCTCATGCGCGACTGCCGCATCAACCGGATCTTCGAGGGCTCGAGCGAGATCATGCACCTGTTCATGGCGCGCGAGGCGGTCGACAAGCACCTGCAGGTCGCCGGCGCGCTGATCGACCCGGAGGCCGGCGCCGGCGCGAGAAGCTGCGGCCGCGCTGCCGCGGATCGCCGCCTTCTACGCCCGGTGGTACCCGACGCGCTGGCTCGGCTGGGGCCGCTGGCCCCGCGCTACGCGCGAGTTCGGCGCGCTCGCGCACGCACCTGCGCTTCGTCGAGCGGCTCGGCCGCAAGCTCGCGCGCGAGATCTTCCACGGCATGACGGTCTACCAGGCCGAAGCTGCAGCACAAGCAGGGCTTCCTCTTCCGGCTCGTCGACATCGCCGACGAGCTCTTTCGCGATGGCGGCGAGCGTGTCGCGCGCCGAGGCGCTCCGACGAGCCGGGCGATCCCGAGGCCGCGCAG
>CAVTDL010000008.1:0-57867 GCA_963733485.1 uncultured delta proteobacterium
TCGCCGAGATCGTGGAGCAGTCCCGGGCCCGCTCGGCGGTGTTCGACGTCCTCACGAACGGCGTCCCGGTGAAGATCACGGTGGACTCACGGTGAGACGGGCGGCCCGCGCGAGTGGTCCGAGGAGGTGTACCCATGATCCGGCAGACGCTTCGACCGCAGTACGACGCCGTCGTGGTGGGGGCCCGCGCCGCGGGCGCCGCCACCGCCATGCTGCTCGCCCGCGCCGGCCTCCGCGTGCTCGCCGTGGACCGGGGCCGCGAGGGCGCCGACACGGTCTCCACGCACGCCCTCATGCGCGCCGGCGTCCTCCAGCTCCACCGCTGGGGGCTGCTCGACGAGGTGAGGGCCGCCGGCACGCCCGCCGTGCGGAGGGCGACCTTCCACTACGGCGACGAGACGCTCCCGGTGGACGTCAAGCCGCGCGACGGCGTCGATGGGCTGTACGCGCCGCGCCGCACGGTGCTCGACCCGATCCTGGTCGAGGCCGCGCGCGCCGCCGGCGCGCGGGTCGAGCACCAGGTCGCGGCGCTCGAGCTGCTCGCGGACGCGTGCGGACGCGTCCACGGCGCGGTGCTGGAAAGGAGCGACGGGCGGATCGAGCGCGTCGAGGCGCCCATCGTCATCGGGGCCGACGGGCTGCGCTCGCGCGTCGCCGCGCTGGCCCGCGCGCCGGTCGAGCGCGTCGCGCGCCACGCCACGGCGGTCGTCTACGGGTACTGGTCCGGCTTGCCGCTGGACGGCTACCACTGGTACTACCGTCCCGGGGTGAGCGCCGGCTTCATCCCGACCAATGACGGCGAAGACCTGCGTCTTCGTCGCGACGACGCAGGCGCGCTACCGGGCGGAGCTGCCCCGGGGGGTGGAGGCGCTCTACCGCTCGGTGCTCGCCGAGGCGGCGCCGGAGCAGTCGGACGCCGCTGGGGGGCGCCGCGCTCGACCGAAAGCTCCACCCGTTCGCCGGCGCGCCTGGGTTCATGCGCCGCGTCTGGGGCGCAGGGTGGGCGCTCGTCGGGGACGCAGGGTACTTCAGGGATCCGATCACCGCGCACGGCCTCACCGACGCGCTCCGGGACGCGGAGCTGCTGGCGCGCGCCGTCGTGCGCGGAGGTGCAGAGGCGATCGCGGAGTACCAGGCGGAGCGCGACCGCGCGGCGGCGACGTTCTTCGAGCTGACCGACCGCGTGGCGTCGTTCGCGTGGGACCTCGACTCACTGAAGGCGCTGCACCGCGCGCTCGCGGCCGAGATGGCGACGGAGGCCGAGCTGGTTCGGTCGCTCGGAGCGGCGGGATCGGCGGCGCGGGCGGCTTGACCCGCCGCGTCGCGCGCCCAGCAGCGCGCGCCCGCGCGCGAGGCCGGCCGCCCCGGAGGGGACGCCGGGCGGCGGCGAGGAGCTGCGGTACGGTGTCCCGCATGGGCAGGCTGCTCGCCGTGTTCAGGACGCTGCGCGGCAGATTGGTGCTCCTGATCTGCTTCGCCACGCTGCCGGCGCTCCTCTTCACGTTCTACGCCGCCAGCACCGAGCGGACGGCGGTGCTCCGGCGGATCGAGAAGGACGCGCTCCTGCTGGCGCAGCTGGCCTCGAGGGAGCACGCGCACCAGCTCGACGGGGCGCGGGGCTCTGCTCGAGCGGCTGGGGTCGATGCTCGACCCGGCGGACCGAGGCGGACGGCGGGCGCTGCCCGGAGCTCCTGCCCGCGCTGCTGGCCGGGTTTCCGCAGCTCACCACCATCGGCATCGCTCGCCCCGGACGGCCGGCTGCTGTGCAGCGCGCACCCGGCGCCGGGGGCGCTCAGCTTCGCCGGCAACGTCGCCTTCGAGCGCGCGCTGCGCTCCGCCGGGGTCGAGGTGGGCGAGTACACGGTGGGGCCGGTGGTCGGGCGCCCCGTGCTGCACCTCGCCCTCGCGGTCAGGGCGCCGGGCGGCGCGGTCCGGCGGGTGCTCTTCGTCGGGCTCGACCTGCAGTGGCTCGACCAGCTCGCGCGCCAGGCCGAGCTCCCGGCCGACTACGCGCTGCTCATCGTGGATCGGAACGGACGCGTCCTGGGGGGCTCGGCCGACGTCGGCGCGCCAGCGCCGGGCGCTCCCGGCGATCCGGCCCTGGCGAGGGTGGTGGACGGCGGGCGGACGGTGCTCGAGGTGGCCGGCGCCGGGCGGCGGTTCCTGGTCGCGGCGCCGATGCGCGGCGTCCCGGACGTCTCCGTGGTGGCGAGCCTCCCCACCGATTGCGTGTACGGCGAGGCGAACCGCGCCTTCTACCGGACCGTCGCCGCGCTGACGCTCCTGACGCTCCTCACCATCGCCTGCGTCCTCTTCGCCGCCGAGGTCTCGGTGCTGCGCGTGCTGCGGGTCCTCTCCCGGGCGGCCCAGCGCTTCGGGGCGGGGGACCTCGGCGCGCGCGCCGAGGTCGCCTCGGGCCACGGGGAGCTGACCGAGCTGACCCAGGCCTTCAACGCCATGGCCGACGCGCTGGCCGCGCGACAGCGAGAGGCCAGCGAGAGCCAGGGCCGGCTCCGGGCGCTGTCGCACCGCCTGGTGGTGGCCCGGGAGTCCGAGGCCGCCGCCATCGCGCGCGAGCTCCACGACGAGCTCGGCCAGGTCCTGACCGCCGTGAAGATGGACCTGGCCGCCCTCCACCGCGAGTGCCTGCCGCAGGCGGGCGAGGGGGCGGCGGACGCCCTGCGCGCGAGGTTCGCGGAGCTCGACCGGCGGCTCGAGCACGCGGTGGGCTTCGTCCGCCGGGTCTCCTCGGATCTGCGCCCGCCGGTCCTGGATCGGCTCGGCCTCGCCGCCGCCCTGGAGGGGCAGGTGCGCGAGCTCGAGCAGCGAACGAGCCTCGCCGTCGTGCTCGACCTGGATCCCGCCGTGGAGCCCATCGAGTGGCTCGCCTCCATCACGATCTTCCGGATCGTGCGCGAGGCGCTCACCAACGTGGTGCGCCACGCGGGCGCCACCGAGGTCTCGATCGACCTGCGCGCGACGGAGGCGGCGCACGTCCTCACGATCAGGGACAACGGCAAGGGCATCGGCCCGTGGGAGGCCGAGGACGTGCGCTCGCTGGGCATCATCGGGATGCAGGAGCGCTGCTTGCTGGTGGGGGGGACCTTCGAGATCACGGGGTCGCCGGGCGGCGGGACGACGATCGTGGTAACGATCCCGCGCAGGGGATCGAGCGAACGCGATGCTGCGCATCCTGCTGGCTGACGATCACGCGATGTTCAGGTCGGGGCTGCGGCGCATCCTCGAGGCCGAGCTCCCCGGCGCCTCGGTGGGAGAGGTCGCGACCACCGCCGAGCTCCTCGAGAAGGTGGGGCAGGAGGCATGGGACGTCCTGCTCCTCGACATCTCGATGGCCGGGCAGAACAGCCTGAACGTCCTCCCGACGGTGAGGGAGCGTCACCCGCGCCTGCCGGTGGTGGTGCTCAGCATGTACGGAGACCGACAGTTCGTGATCCAGGCGCTGCGCGCCGGCGCGTCCGCCTACCTCACCAAGGAGCGCGCGCCGGAGGAGCTGCTGCGCGCCATCCGGAGCGTGCTGGCGGGGCGCCGCTACGTCGGCGACGACCTGGCGGTGCAGCTCGCCGACCACCTGGCGGGCGGGGGGACGGCCAGCCCGCACGAGAGCCTGTCGCCCAGGGAGCTCGAGATCTTCCTGCTGCTCGCCGCGGCCAGGTCGGTGTCCGAGATCGCCGCCCAGCTGGAGCTGAGCGTCAAGACCGTGAGCACCTACCGCAGCAGGATCCTCGAGAAGATGGCGCTCCGCTCCAACGCGGAGCTGATGCAGTACGCGGTCCGGCACGGCCTGGTCGGGTAGCCCGTAGGACGGACACCGACGCGCGCGGGGCTGGCGCTCCTACGCGCGCGTGGGACGCCGCCCGATGCACGGCGGCCGCGCGGCTCGCCACACTGTGACCATGGAGACGCGCGCGCTCACCGCCCCGACGGCCCGGCCGCTGCGCGATCACCTCGCCCAGGCCGTGAAGGGGCTCCACCCCGCCTACTTCGCGATGGTGATGGCCACCGGCGTCGTGTCGATCGTCTCGGACCTGCTCGGCCTGGCGGAGGCCGCCGCGTTCCTGCTCTGGGTGAACGTCCCGGCCTACCTGGTGCTGTGGGCCCTCTTCGTCGCCCGGGCGATCCTGTTCCCCGGGCAGCTCGCCGGCGATCTGGGCAGCCACCAGCGCGGCCCCGGGTTCTTCACCTGGGTGGCGGCCACCTGCGTGCTGGGCCTCCAGCTGCTCGTCCTGCGCGGCGACGCGCGCGCCGCCTACGCGCTCTGGTGGCTGGGGCTGCTGCTCTGGTTCGCCTGCACCTACGCCGTCTTCGTCCTGCTGAGCGTCCGCAAGGAGAAGCCGACCCTGGGCCAGGGCATCAACGGCGGCTGGCTGCTGGCGGTGGTGGCCACGCAGTCGGTCTGCGTGCTCGGCTGCAAGGTGCTGGCGCCGCGCTTCGCCGGGGAGGAGACCGTCACCCTGCTCCTGGCGTCGCTCTGGCTGTGCGGCGGGATGCTCTACGTCTGGATGATCTCGCTCATCTTCTACCGGTACATGTTCTTCGAGTTCTCCCCGTCCGACCTGATGCCGCCCTACTGGATCAACATGGGCGCGGTCGCCATCTCGGTGGTGGCGGGCACCTCGCTCGCGGGGCTCGCGCCCGGCTCGGCGCTCCTCGGCGCGGTCCTGCCGTTCGTGAAGGGGTTGACGCTGATGTTCTGGGCCACCGCCACCTGGTGGATCCCCATGCTCGTCATCCTGGGGATCTGGCGGCACGGGCCCTCGCGCGTCCGCATCGCCTACGACCCGCTCTACTGGGGGCTGGTGTTCCCGCTCGGCATGTACTCGCTGTGCACCTACCGGCTCGGCGAGGTGTTCGCGCTCCCGCTCCTGCCGTGGGTCGCGCGCGCGTTCGCCGTGGTCGCGCTCTCCGCGTGGCTGCTCACCTTCCTCGGGTGGGCCGCGCGGATCCTGCAGCTGGTGTTGCTGGCCGTGCGCGCGCTCCACCCGGAGCGAGGCGCGGCCGGTCCGCAGTCGGGCCGTCTCGAGCACGTGGCGAGGAGATCATGACCAGACCGAACGTCCTCATTCCCCCTGGCAGCGTGCGACTCCACCCGGGCCGGCGGCCCTCGCGTCCGGTGAGCGAGCGGGCCAGGCCGGAGGTCCGACAGCGGCAGGGCAAGATCCTGGTGGTGGCTGGCTGGATCATCGCCATGGTGGGGGTGCTGGTCTACTGCGTCGCGAGCTTCGCCGCCGCGGCGGACGTCGGCCTCGCCGCCATCCTGCTCGACGGCGCCGTCCCGGCGGCGCGGGCGGGGCTGTTCGTGGTCGGCGGCGGGACGCTGCTGTGGGCGATCGGGTCGGTCATGCACCTGAGCGCCTCGCTCGACGTGCCGGACGACGAGCCCAGGGAGCGCTGATCCGGACGCCGCCGTGAAGGTCAGGCGATCCGGTCCGGCGCGCGGCCCTGCGTGAAGCAGGCGACGTCCTCCTCGACCGCGGCGTCCCAGCGCCCGTGGCGGTCGCCGCCCGTCCCGGACACGAGGGGCGCGGCGCACCAGAGCAGGGCCAGCGGATAGCCCTGCCGCTCGGCGAGCCGGAGGCGGTGGAGGACGCGCTGCCCGGATCGTCGCAGCTCGGGCCACACGTCCTCGGCCGAGGTCGCGAGCTCGCCGAGGATGGCGGGCGGGTCCGCGGGGAATAGCCTGCGCCGGCCGGCCGCGTAGTGGTGGAACTGGTTCAGCTCGGTGCGGAGCCCGGTCCGCTCGAGCGTCTCGCGGCGGGCGAACCCGACGGTTGGCCTGAAGCCCTCCCGGCGGATGGCGGCGCTCGCCTCCTCCACGAGGGCCCGCATCGCGCTCGCCTCGACGGGGAGCCGCCGGCGCGCGTGCGGGTGCCAGCCGCGGGTCACCCACTCCGGCTCGTTGACCACCTCCCAGCCGTCGATCAGTCGCGCGTGCGCCCGCGAGATCCGCAGGAGCGGCGCGAGCGCCTCGGCGAGGAAGGCCCGCCGCTTCGAGGGGTCGTTCACCACGTCGGCGCGGCCGCCCTTCACCCAGCCCGGGTCCGGTCGGGGGGGCTCGCCGGCGGAGGCCACCTGGACGACGGGCCAGTCGCCGGGCTGGAAGAACAGGAAGTCGACCAGCACCGGCAGCAGCGTGATCCGCGGAGAGGCGTGGCCGTGGTTGACCGCCTCGAAGCGCTCGAGGAGCTGGCCGAAGTGCGCCTGGAGCGCCGGCGCGAGGGGAGGGGGAGTGAAGCTCCACCCCTGGTCCCCCGGGCCCATCCTCTGCGGCGCGTCCGGGCCCGTGCCGTAGGCGAGCCCGTCGGCCAGGATGAACCAGCGCACCACCTTGAGGCCGAGCTCGACGAACCTCGAGAGGTGCGCGTCGACCCGCCCGCGCCAGCCGGGCTCGGCGCCCGCGCCTCGCCACGAGGGCGGGGCCTCTCCGAAGTCCCACCCGTAGTCGACCCACGGGTAATTCACGCCGACGTCCACCCCGCGCCTCGCGCGCTCGACCCGGCCGCTCAGCTCCGCGGCGGCTCGAGCGACCGGTTGCGACGGTGAGCGTCGGTGTGGGGCCGGGACGTCTCGAGGGGCCGGGTCATGGGCCTCAACCTGACAGCGCGTGTGGGTCTCGACAACTCGATCGACCACAGCGCGGGCAAGGTGCGCCGAGGTGCGGTGGAGTCGCCTGCCAGGGCGATGATTTCCGATATCGCACGTCAGAAATGCGCGAATTGCCGCACCAGCGCGCCGCGCAAGTGCCCGACGGGACTCGAGCCCGGGCAGAGGCATGTCCCGTGCTTAGGGGACGCGGGCCGCGCGCCCGCGGGATCTCCCCTCGGCCCGACGCGGACAGGAGACCACCTCCGCATACATCACCGCGCGCCGCTCGCGGCGGCCACTCCAGCGCCTCCGCCTCGCGGCGTCCCCTTCCAGCAAAGGAAGTCGAATGAACCGTATCCTCGATAAGTTCACTGCAGGTGTCGTCGTCCTCGGGCTCGTGATCGCCGGGTGCGGCGGGGGCTCCGACCCCGCCGCCGACGCGCAGCTCACCGCCGCCGTCCGCTCCTCCGCGAAGGAGCTGGAGCCGGCGCTGGAGCGCGACGAAGCCGTCGCGCGGTTCAAGAACGTGCTCGAGCAGCTGCGGGCCCTGCCGCAGCTCGCGCCGCTCTTCGACCTCTACCAGGTGCCGGACCCGATCGCGATGGAGGACGACGAGCAGGGCGCCGGGCTCATCGCGCTGCTCCAGGCCGTCAAGATCACGCAGGACGGCGGCACCGTGACCCTCACCAACCGTGACACGGGCGGCGTCATCTACGCCGGCCCGCGCTCGGACCTGGCGGCGGGCACCGTCTACCTCGAGAACCTGCCCGGCGGGACGCCGCCGGCGGCGTCGGCGTGCACGTACCAGTACTCGGACTGGGGCGCCTGCCAGCCCGACGGGACGCAGGCCAGGACGGTCGCCTCGTCGACGCCCGAGGGTTGCACCGGGACCCCGGTCCTCACGCAGGCCTGCACCTACGTCCCAGCCCACCACCCCCCAGACCTGCTCGTCGTTCACCTACTCGGCGTGGGGCGCCTGCCAGCCCGACAGCACCCAGACGCGCACGGTGACCTCCGTCGTCGCCGGCCGGCTGCACCGGCGGCTCGCCGGTGACCTCGCAGGCCTGCACCTACGTGCCGCCGGTGACGACCTGCTCGTCGTTCACCTACTCGGCGTGGGGCGCCTGCCAGCCCGACAACACCCAGACGCGCACGGTGACCTCGTCGTCGCCGGCCGGCTGCACCGGCGGCTCGCCGGTGACCTCGCAGGCCTGCACCTACGTGCCGCCGGTGACGACCTGCTCGTCGTTCACCTACTCGGCGTGGGGCGCCTGCCAGCCCGACAGCACCCAGACGCGCACCGTGCTGACCTCGTCGTCGCCGGCCGGCTGCACCGGCGGCTCGCCGGTGACCTCGCAGGCCTGCACCTACGTGCCGCCGGTGACGACCTGCTCGTCGTTCACCTACTCGGCGTGGGGCGCCTGCCAGCCCGACAACACCCAGACGCGCACGGTGACCTCCTCGTCGCCGGCCGGCTGCACCGGCGGCTCGCCGGTGACCTCGCAGGCCTGCACGTACACGCCGCCGCTCGACGGCGCCGCGCTCTACACGCAGTCCTGCTCTGGCTGCCACGGCTCTCTCGCCAACAGCAACCTCAAGGGCAAGAACATCTCGGTCACGTCCATCAAGAACCGCAACATGACGTTCGGGCTGAACGACGCCCAGCTCCAGGCCATCGTCGACGCGGTCGGCCCGTAGCAAACGACGCAGCGCTCCGGGGCGCCCTGGTCTTCCAGGGCGCCCCGGACGTCCGTCGTGAGGCCCCTCGCGGTCGCCGGCGCGGAGCGGAACCCGCGGCGTCCGGTGTTGAACGGCTTCTCCTCCGTGGGATAGAAGGAACCCTTCCCGCAGGGAGGCGCCATGGACGTCGTGACCCCGCAGATCCGCCAGCAGATGCAGGACGCCTCCTGGATCCGGCGCATGTTCGACGCCGGGATCGAGCTCAAGAAGCGCGTCGGCGCCGACAAGGTCTTCGACTTCAGCCTCGGGAACCCCGACGTGCCGCCGCCGGCCGCGGCGGCCGCCGCCCTCCGCGCGCTGGCCGATCGCGTGGTCGAGCCGATGGCGCTCGGGTACTGCCCCAACGCCGGCCTGCCCTCGGTGCGCGCGGCCCTCGCCCGCAAGATCTCCGCCGAGCAGCAGCTGCCGCTCGAGGCGGGCCACGTCCTCCTGACCTGCGGTGCCGCCGGCGGGCTGGTCACCTTCTTCCGCGCCGTGCTCGAGCCGGGCGACGAGGTGCTCTGCTTCGCCCCGTACTTCGTGGAGTACGGCGCCTACGCCGGCCACTTCGGCGGCGTCCTGAAGGCGGTGGCTTCCCGCGAGCCGGACTTCCAGCTGGACGTCGCCGCGCTGGAGCGGGCCATCGGCCCGCGGACCCGCGCGGTGATCGTCAACAACCCGAACAACCCCACCGGCGCCATCTACGACGCCGCCACCCTGGCTGCCATCGGCGCGCTGCTCGCCCGCGTGAACGCCGGCCGGGAGCGCCCGGTCTTCCTGATCTCCGACGAGCCGTACCGGGCGCTCGCCTACGACGGCGCGACGGTCCCGCCCATCCTGCCGGCCTCGCCCTTCGCGGTGGTGATCGGCTCGTTCTCGAAGAGCCTGTCGCTGGCCGGCGAGCGGGTCGGGTACATCGCCGTCAGCCCGGCCATGCCCGACGGGCAGGTGCTGGTCGACGCCCTGACCATGACCAACCGCACGCTCGGCTTCGTGAACGCGCCGGTGCTGGGCCAGCGGCTGGTCGAGGCGCTCATCGACGCGTCGGTGGACGTGGCCATCTACGACCGGCGCCGGAAGGCGATGGCCGCCGCGCTCCGGGGGGCCGGGATCGAGTTCGCCCTGCCGCGAGGCGCCTTCTACTTCTTCCCCCGGGCCCCTGGCGGCGACGACCAGCGGTTCGTCGACCTGCTCCTGGCGGAGAACGTCCTGGCGGTGCCCGGGCGCGGCTTCGGTCAGCCGGGCTACTTCCGGCTCACCTTCTGCGTCGACGAGGAGATCATCGCGCGCTCCGCCCCCTCCTTCGCGCGCGCCGCGGCGAAGGCCCGGGGAGCCTAGCGCTCACCGGTCGGCGTGCGCTCCGCCGCCGCGGTCGCTACACGCTGCTGATGCGGCTGCACCTGGTGGACGGCACGTTCGAGCTGTTCCGGGCCCACTTCTCGAAGCGGCCCGGCCACCGCGCGCCGGCAGGCTGGGAGGCCAAGGCCACGGTGGGGCTCGCGAGCTCGCTCCTGGCGCTCCTCCACGACGAGCGCGAGGCGGTCACCCACCTCGCGGTGGCGTTCGACAACCCGATCCGCTCGTTCCGGAACGACCTCTTCGCGGGCTACAAGACCGAGGAGGGGGTGCCGCCCGAGCTCCTCGCGCAGTTCGACCCCGCCGAGGAGGCGGTCCGCGCGCTCGGCGTGACCGTCTGGTCGATGCGCGAGCACGAGGCGGACGACGCGCTGGCCACCGGCGCCGCCCGCTTCGGCGAGGCGGTCGAGCAGGTGCGCATCCTCACGCCGGACAAGGACCTGGCGCAGTGCCTCGCCGGACGCCGGGTCGTGCAGGTGGACCGCATTCGCGGCCGGGAGATCGACGAGGCGGCGCTCCTCGCCCGCCGGGGCATCCGGCCGGAGAGCGTGCCCGACTTCCTGGCGCTGGTCGGCGACACCGCCGACGGGATCCCCGGGCTCGTGGGGTTCGGAGAGAAGACCGCCTCGGCGCTGCTCGCCGCGCACGTCCACCTCGAGGACATCCCCCGCGATCCGGGCCGCTGGCCGTCCGGCCTCCGCGGCGCGGCCCAGCTCGCGGCGACGCTCGAGGCGGGCCGAGAGGAGGCGCTCCTGTACCGGCGGCTCGCGACGCTGGTGCGCGACGTGCCGCTCGGGGAGTCGCTCGACGACCTGCGCTGGCGGGGTCTCCCACGCGCGCGGCTCGCGGCGTGGTGCGACGAGCTCGGCGAGGGGGGAATGCTCTCCGCGCTCGAGGCGCGTGGCGCGCGCTGGGCCGGCGCGTGAACGCCGCCGCCGCGACTGGACCGCAGGGCGCGGCGCGCGTGTATCCTGGCGGCGTGTTCCGGAGATCCCGAGCCCGCCCGGCGCTCGCCCTGGCCGCGGCGACCGCGCTCACCTGCGCGCTCGCGTGCACGGACCGTGGCGCGGAGGGGACGCCGGCGTACACGCGCGTCGAGGGACGCGCCCCGGAGGTCCTCGGGCGCGGCACCGGCGCGACGCTGGTGGTCTTCTGGGCGACGTGGTGCCCGCCCTGCCGCGAGGAGCTCCCCGGGCTGCGGCGCTGGCGCAAGAGTCCGCCGCTCGCGCATGGCGATCCTCACCTTCGGCGAGGACGAGGATGAGACGCCCGTCCGCGAGTTCTTCGGCGGTGCCCCGCCCCTCGAGCTCGGGCTATCGACGCGATCTCGCAACGGCGCGCGGCGGACGCCTTCGGGGTGGATGTGCTGCCCGGCCGCGTTCCTGGTGGTGATGGCCGCTGGTCGCGCGGTTCGCGGGTCCCCGCGACTGGAACTCGCGAGGAATGCGCCGTCTTCTCGCCAGGCTGGCGAGCGAGGCCTCGCCATCCGGGAGACGCCGGAGGGCGCGCGGCCCACGTTGACCCCGGCGCGGGGCTCGGTAAACGAAAGGTCGCCGGATGAAGTCCTTCTTCCGCATTGTCCTCGTGACGCGTCGCGCTGCTCACGAGCGGCGCGCCTCCAGGTCGTCGCCGCCTCGGCGACGACGCGTGCTGCGCGGGGGAGCGGAAGAGAAGGACGCTTCCTGCCCGGACTGCCCGCCCGGGCTCGTTGTGCGCTGCTGCCCGATCCGCGGCGCGTCGAGCACCGCCGCGCTCGGACGTGACCCCCGCCGCGGCTCGCCCGGTGTCGCCATCGCCGTGTGGCCGCCGAGCCGATCCTCGCGCGTCGGTGAGCGACATCTTCCAGCCTCCGCGAGCCTGAGCGCGACCTTCGCGCTCGAGGTGCGTCCGCAGCTCGCCGGCGTCCGCCCGGATCGTCTCGCTCCCCACCACGTCGCTTCGCGCCGGACCGTCCCGGCGCACGGAGTTCGAACATGTCGAGCCTCGCCCGCATCGCCATCGGCGCCCTCGCGTTCACTGCGTTCCCGGTCCTCGCCGCCGAGGACTACCCGCACGGAGCACCGGCGCGAGCCTCGCCGTCGCGACCGCCAAGCAGGAGAAGTGCGAGCACGGGGTAAAGAAGTCGCTCTGCGCCCGCTGCAACCCGAAGCTCGCCGCCGTCTTCAAGGCGAAGGGCGACTGGTGCGCCGAGCACGAGCGCCCGGAGTCGCAGTGCGTGCTCTGTCACCCGGAGCTCGCGAAGAAGGGCATCAAGTGACCACCGCGCGCTTGGTGGCTGCGGCCGCGCTCGCCGCGGCCATCACGGCGTGCTCGCGGTCGGCTCCGGCCGCGCAGCCGCCGAACCGCCGGCGAAGGTCGCGGCCGAGGCCCAGCGGGACGCGGCCGTGAAGCTGTGCGAGCACCGGCGTCCCGGCCGACCTCTGCACGCGCTGCAACCCCGACCTCGTCGCCGGTCTTCAAGGAGCAGGGCGACTGGTGCGCCGAGCACGGCGTGCCCGAGTCGCAGTGCCTGAAGTGCAACCCGAAGCTCACCTTCACCGCGCCAGCGCCGCGCCGAAGGACTGGTGCAAGGAGCACGCGGTCCCCGAGTCGAAGTGCACGAAGTGCAACCCGCGGCTCGTCGCGAGGTTCGTGGAGGCGGGGGACTACTGCCGCGAGCACGGCTACCCGGCGTCGGTCTGTCCGCTCTGCCACCCCGAGCCGGTCGAGGCCGGCGGGGGAGAAGCCGCCCGTCTTCCCGGAGCCGGGCGCTCAAGGTCCGGCTGGCGTCGCGTCCAGACCGCGCGCGACGCCGGGATCGAGACCGCGGGTCGCGGAGGCCGCGGAAGGTCGCGAGGGTGCTGGAGGTCGTCGGACAGCTCGACTTCGACCAGAACCGGCTCGCGCAGCTCTCCGCCCGCGGCGAGGCCGCTCGTCGTCGAGGTGAAGGTGGACGTCGGCGACGAGGTGAAGGAAGGCGCAGCCGCTGGTCGTGCTCACCTCGTCGGCGGTCGGCGCGGACCAGGCGCGGCTCGACCGCTGCGCGGGCGCGGCTCGAGGCGGCGCGGGCGGCGGTCGCGCGCGAGGAGCAGCTCGCGGAGAGCGGCCTCAGCCCCCGCAAGAGCCTGGAGGAGGCGCGCCGGGAGCTCGCGGCCGCGCAGGCGCGAGCACGACGCGACGAGGTCGGCGCTCGGCGCCGCGGGCGCGGCGCCCGACGGGGGTCGGGCGCTACGTCCTGCGCGCTCCGTTCGCCGGGACGGTCGTTGCGCGAGACGCGGTGGCGGGGAAGACCGCCAGCGCCGGCCAGGTGCTCGTGCAGGTGGCAGACCTCTCGACGATGTGGGCGCAGCTCGAGGTCCCGGAGGCGGAGGCTGCGCTCGTGCGGCCCGGGCAGTCGGTCCGGATCGTCTTCGAGGGAGCGCGGGCCGCGCCGCGCGAGGCGAAGGTCTCGCGGGTCGCGCCGCGCGTCGATCCGGCGTCGCGGACGGTGCGCGCGCGGGTCGAGCTGCCGAACCGGGACCGCACGCTCAAGGCGGGCGTCTTCCTCCGCGCGCAGATCCGCGTCACGCGCGGAGCACGAGGCACTGCTCGTGCCCGCGCGGACGCCGTCCAGCGCGCGGAGAGCCGGACGCTGGTCTTCGTGAGAGCGCGGGGAGCGGTCGTTCGAGCCGGTCGCGGTGCAGACGGGCGAGGCGCGACGGCGACCTCGTCGAGGTGCGTGTCCGGCCTCGAGGCCGGCGCCGAGGTGGTCACCACGGGCGCGTTCCTCCTCAAGACCGAGATCATGAAGGAGTCGATCGGCGCCGGCTGCTGCGACCTCGAGGAGAAGAAGTAGATGCTGACCCGGATCATCGACTGGTCGCTCCGGCACCGCTGGATCGTGCTCGCGCGACGCGGCGGCCGTGGTCGTCGCCGGCGTGCTCGCCTTCCGCGACCTGCCGATCGACGCCTTCCCGGACACGACGCCCACGCAGGTGCAGGTGAACGCGGTCGCCCCCGCGCTCACGCCCGAGGAGGTCGAGCGGCAGCTCACCATCCCCGTCGAGCAGGCGCTCGTCGGGCCTCCGAAGGGCTCGAGGAGCTGCGGTCGATCTCGAAGTTCGGCCTGTCGCAGGTGACGCTGCGCTTCGCGGACGGGACCGACCTCTGGTTCGCGCGGCAGCAGGTCGCCGAGCGGGTCGGCCGCGTGGAGCTGCCGCCCGGCCTCGAGCGGCCGTCGCTCGGCCCGGTCGCGACCGGCCTCGGCGAGGTCTTCCACTACCTCGTGAAGAGCGAGACCCGCAGCCTCGAGGACGCTCCGGACGCTGCACGACTGGGTGATCGCGCCGCAGCTCCGGAGCGTCCCGGGCGTGGCCGAGGTGAACGCCTGGGGCGGCAAGGAGAAGCAGTGGCACGTGGTGGTCGATCCGCGGCGGCTGCAGCAGTTCGACCTCTCGCTCGGGGACGTCTACCGCGCGCTCGAGGCCAACAACGCCAACGTGGGCGGCGGCGTGGTCGAGCGCGGCCGGGACGCGCCACTCTCGTGCTCGGCGTCGGCGCGCTCGACGGCGGCCGCGCCATCGAGGAGGTGGTCGTCGCCGCGCGCCACGGGGTGCCGGTCCGCGTCCGGGACGTCGCGCAGGTCGCAGGTCGGGCCACGAGATCCGGCGCGGCGCGACCACGGCCGACGGCGAAGGGCGAGGCGATCCTCGGGCTCGGCTTCATGCTGGTGGGCGAGAACAGCCACGCGGTCACCGCCGCGCTCGCGAAGCGGCTCGAGGAGGTGAAGGCGCGGCTCCCAGCCGACGTCGCAGGTCGAGGCGGTCTACGAGCGGACCGAGCTCGTGGACCTCGTCCTGCGCACCGTGAAGACCAACCTCCTCGAGGGCGCGCTCCTCGTCGTCGCGATCCTCTTCGTCTTCCTCGGCAACGTCCGCGCCGGGCCTCATCGTCGCCGGCCGCGATCCCGCTCTCGATGCTCTTCGCCTTCGACGCGATGATCCGCTTCGGGATCGCCGGGACGCTCATGTCGCTCGGCGCCATCGACTTCGGCCTCGTCGTCGACAGCTCGGTGATCCTCGTCGAGAACGCGGAGCGGCGCCTCGCGGAGGCGAAGGGCAATCGGTCGGTGGTCGGAGATCGTCCGCGACGCCGCCGTCGAGGTCCGCAAGCCCACGCTCTTCGGCGAGCTGATCATCATGATCGTGTACCTCCCGATCCTCGCGCTGGAGGGGGTCGAGGGGAAGATGTTCCGGCCGATGGCGCTGACGGTGATCTTCGCGCTCATCGGCTCGACGATCGCTCTCGATGACGGTCATGCCGGTGCTCGCGTCGATGGCGCTCGGCGCCCGGCACGCGGGCCGGGCTGCACGCGGGAGCCCCGCGCTCGTGCGCTGGCTCAAGGCGCGCTACCGGCCGGTCCTCGAGTGGGCGCTCGGCCACGTGAAGCACGTGCTCGTCGGCGGCCGCCGCGGTCGTCCTCGTCGGCGCCGGCGCTGCGACGCGCCTCGGGAGCGAGTTCATCCCCCGGCTCAACGAGGGGACCGTCGTCATCAACACGGTGCGGCTGGCGGAGGTCTCGCTCGAGGAGTCGCTGCGCTACGGCACCCGGATCGAGAAGGTGCTCCTCGCGAAGTTCCCGGACGAGGTGAAGCGCATCTGGTCGCGGACCGGCACGGCCGAGGTCGCGACCGATCCGATGGGGCTCGAGCTCACCGACATCTTCGTCACGCTCGACCCACGGCGAGCGCTGGAAGCGCGCCGCGACGCAGGACGAGCTGGCGGCGGAGATGAAGGCGGAGCTGGAGGACATGCCCGGCATGCGGATGTCCTTCCTGCAGCCCATCGAGATGCGGGTCAACGAGATGATCGCGGGCGTGCGGAGCGACGTCGGCGTCAAGGTCTTCGGTGACGATCTCGACGTGCTGAAGGCGACCGCCCGGGAGATCGAGGCGGTGGTGCGGGCGATCCCCGGCGCGGCGGACGTGACGGTGGAGCAGGTCACCGGCCAGCCGGTGCTGCAGATCACCGTCGACCGCGCGGCCATCGGGCGGTACGGCATCCCGGCGCGGGACGTGCTGGACGTCGTCGAGGCGCTCGGCACCCGCGTCATCGGCGCAGGTGCGGGAGGGCGAGCGGCGCTTCGATCTGGCGGTGCGGCTCCGGGACGAGTACCGCGGACGATCCGGCGAAGCTCGCCGCCGATCCCGGTGCGGGCGCCGGGCGGCGAGCGCGTGCCGCTCGGGCGCCTCACCACCATCCGCGAGGTCTCCGGGCCGACGACCATCCAGCGCGAGTGGGCGAAGCGGCGGCTCGTCGTCCAGGCCAACGTCCGCGGGCGCGACCTCGGCGGCTTCGTGGACGAGGTCCGGCAGCGGATCGCGCGGGAGGTCGAGCTGCCGGCGGGCTACTTCGTCCGGTTCGGCGGGCAGTTCGAGAACCTCGAGCGGGCCCAGCGCCGGCTCATGGTCGTCGTCCCGCTCGCGCTCGCCCTCATCTTCGGCGCTGCTCTACCTCACCTACCGGCGGGTCCTCGACAGCCTCCGGATCTTCGCCGGCGTCCCGTTCGCGATGGTCGGCGGCGTCGTCGCGCTGCTCGCGCGCGGGCTGCCCTTCTCGATCTCCGCGGCGGTCGGGTTCATCGCCCTCTCGGGCGTGTCGGTGCTCGGCGACATGGTCCTCGTCTCGCGCGTCCGCCAGCTCCTCGCGCGCGGCCTGCCGCTCGCCGAGGCGATCCGCGAGGCGGCGCTCTCGCGGCTGCGGCCGGTGCTCATGACCGCGGCGGTGGCGGCGCTCGGCTTCCTGCCGATGGCGCTCAACACCGGCGTCGGCGCGGAGGTGCAGCGCCCGCTCGCGACGGTCGTCATCGGCGGCGTGATCTCGTCGACGCTGCTGACGCTGCTCGTGCTGCCGGTGCTGTACGCGGCGTTCGGGAGCGGCCGGCAGCGCTCGCGGTCGGTCCGGATCCCGCCGGCGACGCGGCGAGGAGGTGGCGCATGTCGCTCCGTGAGCTGGCGATCCTCGTGCTCGCCGCGGCGGGATCGCGGGCACCGCGCGCGCCGACGACCGCTCACGCTGGCGCGCGCCGTCGAGCGGGCGCTCGCGGACGAACGCCGAGGTCCGCGCGGCGGAGGCGGAGGTCGCGCGCAGCGAGGGCGCGGCTCGACCAGGCGCTCCGCCCTGCTCGCGTCGAACCCGGAGCTCTCCGGCGGCGTCGGCCCGCGCGACGGGGACGGCGAGCCGGACCGTCGACTACGAGCTGGCGCTGCTCGCAGCGCGATCGAGATCGCCGGCCAGCGCGGCGCCCGGGTGGCGGCCGCGCGCGCCGCCGTCGGGCGCGGCCGAGGCCCGGCTCGCGGCCACGCGCGCGCGGGTCAAGGCCGAGGTCCGCGGGCACGGCTCGCGCGCGGGTCGCGGCGGCGCATGCGCGCCGAGCTCGCGTCGGAGGCGGAGCGGCTCGCCGAGCAGGCGGCGACCGCCGCGGAGAAGCGGCTCCAGGCGGGGGACGTCGCCCGCGATCGAGGTGAACAGCGCCCGGCTCGAGCGCGGCCGCGCGACGCGGGCGCCGCTCGAGGCCGAGCAGGAGCGCGTCGCCGCGCTGGCGGAGCTCGAGCTCGCGCTCGCGGTCGAGCCGGGGGCGTCGCTCGAGCTCGCGTTCGCGGCTCGGCGAGGGCAGGGCCGGTGAGCGGAGTCGGGACGCGCTCGTCCGGGCCGCGCTCGACACGCGACGGTGATCGTCGCGGCGGCCCGGCTGCGACCTGGCCGCGGCCGGGCGGAGGCGAGCCTCGCCGCGCGATCGGCGGTGCCCACGCCCGCGGTCGGGATCTCGTATCGCGCGCGAGGAGCGGGCGAACATCTTGCTCGGGACCCTGTCGATCGACCTCCCGGTGTTCGCGCGGAACCAGGCGGAGCGGGGGGCCACGTCGGCGCGGGTGGATCAGGCGTCCGCCGCGCTCGCCGCGCTGGAGCGCCGCGTGGCGCAGGAGGTGCGGCTGGCGGCCGGGCGGGTGGACGCCGCGCGGCGGGCGCTCGCGTCGTTCGACGCGGCGACCTCGGCGGCGCTCGAGGAGAACCTCGCGGCGGTGACGAGGGCCTACGAGACCGGGAAGATCGACTTCGTCCGGTACCAGCTGCTCCGGCGCGAGGCGCTCGAGGCCCGGCGAGACCGCGTCGACGCGCTCGAGGGGCTCGACCGCGCCGAGGCAGAGCTCGAGCGCGCGCTGGGCGAGCCCTGACCGCTCTGCGAGCGGGCGGCTAGAACCCGAAGGTGCCCTCGCGGACGAGCTCCGCCAGCGGCCTCCGGTCGCTCGGCATCTCGCGCGCGCGGGCCCACTCCGGCAGCGCCTGCGGATCGCCCTGGCGCCCGACGGCGACGAAGATCTCGAGCTGGTGGTCGTCGGGGACGGCGAGGGCCTCCTTCGCCCGCGCCGCGTCGAAGCCGCCCATGGCGTGGGTGCTCCAGCCCCACAGGTGCGCCTGGAGCGCGAGGTGCGCCCAGGCCGCGCCGGCGTCGAACGAGTGGGCGGCGTTCGGGACCGGCTCGCTCTTGCCGGGGAGCACCATGAGCTTGCTCGAGACCACCGCCACCAGCGCCGAGGCGCGGGCCGCCCAGACCTGGTTCGGCGCCGCGAGGGTCGAGACGAACCGCTCGAACTCGGGCGTCCCGCGGCGCGCGTAGACGAAGCGCCAGGGCTGGGCGTTCATCGCCGACGGGGCCCAGCGGGCCGCCTCGAGGATCCCGAGCAGCGTCTCGAGCGGGATCGACTCGCCCGTGAAGGCGCGCGGAGACCAGCGCGCGTGGAAGGCCGGGTTGATGGGGAGGCTCGGGTGCCGGGGCGACGCGGTGGTTGCGGTCATGGGCCTCTGGGGCGAAGGGCGTCGCCCGCCGCGCGGAGCTTGATCTCCCGCGGCGAGCGGCGACGACGCCGCGAAAGATAGATTGTTGCGAAGCACGCGGCCATACCGGCGCGAGCAAAACATTGTTGCTCGGCGAGCAACGGAGGCCCGGGACGTCGATGCCGCGCCTACGGCGACGACAGCTTCATCCGCCGCAGCAGGGCGACGTGCCGCGGGTCGCCGGCGATGCGCCGGATGAGCGGGTCGTACCCCACGCGACGCAGGCCAGGGTCGCGCTGCGCGTGGGCGCGGTCCAGCCATTCGAAGGCGGCGTCTCGCTGGCCGAGCCACGCGTACGCCTGCGCGATCTGGAACGCGGAGTGGTGCCCGTACCCCGCGACGAGGTCCCCGAGCGCGCGGGCGACGCCTCCCCGTCGTCGAGCGCCGCGTGCGACCACCGTCTGGGCGAGCAGCCCGTACGGCTTGCCGGCGCAGCGCGCGCTCGCCGCCCGCGCCGCCTCGGGCTGACCGGCCAGGAGCTCGGTGATCGCGAGATCGCAGGCCGCGAAGGCGTGGCCCGGGCTGACGCGCAGCGCATGCTCGATCGCCGCCCGCGCGAGGTCGAGCTCCCCGGTCGCCTCGTGAAGGCGGCCCAGGCAGGCCCAGTACTGGGCGGCGAGGGGATCGAGGTCCACCGCGCCGCAGGCCCGCCGCGATCGCCGCGGGGAGGTTGCCGGTGGCCGCCTGGAGCTCCGCGTAGGCGTACAGACAGCGCGCCTTGCTCGGGGCGATCGCCAGCGCGAGCTCGAGGTCGCTCCGCGCGCCGATCCAGTCCCAGCTGCAGAAGGTCCGCACGTACCCGCGCGCCGCGTGGCCCTCCGCGCCGGCACCGCCGAGGGCGACGGCGCTCTCGGCGC
Organism: uncultured delta proteobacterium; assembly: GCA_963733485.1. Classification (GTDB taxonomy): domain Bacteria; phylum Myxococcota; class Myxococcia; order Myxococcales; family Anaeromyxobacteraceae; genus Anaeromyxobacter. The sequence goes on from CAVTDL010000008.1 coordinate 19,389, forward strand.
TCTCGCCGGCGCGCCGCTGGTCCTCGGCCACGCGCGCCGCGGTCTCGGCGTAGTCCGCGCGCCAGATCAGCGCGACGGCCAGCCCGGCCCAGGCCGGCGCGAAGCGCGGGTCCAGCGCGAGCGCCCGCTCGTAGGCCTCGACGGCGGCGCGGATCCCGTCCGCCGTCCCCTGGTTCACCCGCTGCTGGCCCAGCAGGAAGCGGGTGTACGCGTCCCGGCTCCGGATCCGGTGCTCCGCCTTCCGGACGGGCCCGGGGCCGATCTTCACCTTGAGCGCGTCGACCACGGCGCGCGCGATCTCGTCCTGCACCGCGAGGACGTCGGTCAGGTCCCGGTCGAACGTCCCCGACCACATGCGGTACCCGTCCGCCACGCCGACCAGGTGTGCGGCGATCCGCGCGCGGTTGCCCACCTTCCGGACGCTCCCCTCGAGGATCGCCTTCACGCCGAGCCGCTGCCCGATGTCGCGGAGGTCCTCGTTCCGTCCCTTGAACGAGAACGAGGAGGTGCGCCCGGTGACGCGCAGCCCCTCGACGTGCGCGAGCGCGTTCAGGATCTCCTCGGCGATGCCGTCGGAGAGGTACTCCTGGTCCCGCGCCGGGCTCATGTCGGCGAACGGCAGCACGGCGATGGACGTCGCCCTCGCGCGCGAGCCGGCGTCCGGGGAGGGCGGGACGGCGCGTCGCCGGCCTGAGGGGCGCCCGGCCCGGTCGGCGCGGCCGGGCGGGCCCCGGCGGGCGCGGCCTCGGCCGAGAGCGCCGCCTCGATCCACCGGAGGGCCGAGAGCACCTCCTGGCCGTCCCGCGGCCGCTCAGCGGCGCGATCGCGAGCATCCGCGCGACCAGCTTGCCGAGGTCCGGGAGCTCCGGGACCTCGAGGCCCGGGGCGCGGCGTCCGCGCGGCGATCCCGCGGCGGCCCGGTCGCTCTCGAACGGCAGGCGCCCCGCCAGCATCTCGAACAGCATCACCCCGAGCGCGAACACGTCGGTCCGCTCGTCCTCCGGCGCGCCGCTGGCCTGCTCCGGCGCCATGTACGCCGGGGTGCCGCCGTCCAGGCGGCGGTGCCCGAACGCGTGCGCGAGGCCGAAGTCGAGGACCTTGACCCGACCGTCCTCGCACAGGAACACGTTCTCCGGCTTCAGATCCCGGTGGACGACGCCGCTCGCGTGCGCGTGCGCCACCCCCTTCGCGACCTCCACCGCCACCCGCAGGGCCTCGCGCGGCCCGAGCGATCCTCGGGACAGCCGCGCCGCCAGCGTCTCGCCGCGGAGGAGCTCCAGCACCAGGTACGGGCCCGGCTCCGGCGCGGCCCACGTCGAAGAGCGTCACCAGGTTCGGGTGCGCGAGGGCTCGCGGCCGTCTCGGCCTCGCGCAGGACGCGGCCCTCCTCATGCCCGACCTCGGCGCCGGGCCGGACGGCCTTGAACGCGACCAGGCGACCGAGGTCGCGGTCGCGGGCCTCCCAGACGTCGCCGAAGCCCCCGCGGCCGAGCTCGCGGATCAGCTCGAAGCGGCCGATGATCGCGCCGGGCCGGAGCGAGGCCTCCCAGGACGCGCCGTCGGGGACGCGCGCGATCTCCGCCAGCAGCGCGGTCAGCGCCCCCGGCCTCGGGCCCGAAGCCGCCGGTCCACCCTCTCCGGCGCTCCCGCGCACGCGCTCCTCCCGCTCGAGCCCGAGGGAGCGTAGCCAGACGCCGGAGAGATTCGCCACCCCCCAGAAGCGCCCGAAGAACGGCGCTGCGCAGGGACGATCCCTCGCTGGCCGGGCGAGAGGCCCGGCGCGATCGCCTCACCGCGCGTACGGAGCGTCGCCGTTCCCGAACGACCAGCTCTCCTTGGTCACCTCGACCAGGTTGACGATGACGTCCTCGCGACGGACGCCCACCTCGGCGTGGAGGTCGTCGGCCAGGCGCCGGTAGAAGTCTCGCTTCTGGTCCAGGGTCCGGCCCGCGTTGAGCGTGATCTGGACCAGCACCACGTCCTTGCCGTGGTCGATCCCGAGGTAGCTCGGAGCGATGCTCAGGCCCTCCTCGGCGTGGGCGGTGATCACCTGGAAGCGATCCTCCTCCGGCACGTTGAGGACCGCGACCATGGCGCGGTGGACCACCTCGCCGATGGCGCGCCGGCGCTCGGGGGCGAAGGCCTGGGTGGTGTCGATGCGGACGAGCGGCATGTGTGCACCTCGTCCGGCCGATGTAGCACGGGCACCGGGCCGCCGCATCGCGCACGCGGCGGGGCCAGCTGCGGCGCGCTCGACGAGCCTCGGGCCAGAGGCAGCGATATCACCACCAGAGAACGTACCATGGTGCCTGGATTGATCCCGGCCTGGGATCGTGCCTATTCGATAGATTGAGAAATCAACGCCGGGGCTAATTGTCGCACCGGCGCGCCACGCCTCGACCCGCGCCCTCGATCGATTCACCAATAGTTCCATGAGGTTGCCCCGCGCGGAGGCGCCGGCCGCGTGCTGTCAGCGGTTTCTTTCACCCCGACCGGGCAGTATTCGCCTCTGAATTTAATAGGATACGGCTTTCCTACCCTCGCGCACATGCTGCTCCGGGTGATTCCGGCACGGGGGAGCGGGCGCGGTCGAGCCGGGCTCGCCAGGGGAGGAAGGCCGATGCCACGAGTGTCGCTGACGCCGCGAACCGGCGGATGCGCTTTGTCCAATGCGATTGCGCAGCCCGCCCTGGCCGCCGCCGCTCGTCTTTGCCGCTCCGGACGCAGCGGGCGCGCGGTAAGACCCGCGGTCGGCTGGTTCGATTTGATCGACGTCAATAGGCAATCCGCGAGCCCCATCAAGGTAATTGGCGTCTCGCCCTTCGCTGCACCGTCAGTGATCGTGAGTGGTTACGAACGAGTCTTCTCCCCGGTTCAGCTGGGCCCACGGGTTGGCTGCGCCCTGGTCCCCATGGAGGTATCTCGTCGCAGCGAAGCGTGGTGCGTAGGTGTGCGCTAATCGCCTGGGGGTTCACCAACAGAGAACGTTGTAGGGACGATCGGCGACCGCCGATCGCTGGGGTGGAGTCCGTTCCTGTCTTCGCATCGGGGCCCTCGCTTCGCGAGGTGAACGCCCGAGCCTTGTCTGCTTCCGAGGGAGAAGAAGATGTCCCGGTCACCTGTCCGACGTTTCATGTCGCTCGCTGTCTCGCTCCTGGCGTTCGCCGCCGTTACGCCGGCCTTCGCGCAGCTCCCCCTCGAGGACCTCACTCCCCAGACGCCCCTCGCCCCCAAGCTCATCCCGATGTTCGTTCAGAAGATGCCGGTGCTCGACGTGACGCCGGAGGCGCTCTGGGCCTCTTACCCGAAGTTCGCGACGGTGCTCCCCTCGACGCTCGACCCCGAGCACGGCGCCGCATCCCGACGTGCCGTACACGCTCAAGATGTGTGAGTTCCAGGCGCAGGTCCTGCCCACCGGCCCGGCCACGCACGTGTGGGGCTATCGGAAGGGGAGCTGTCCGCCCCGCAACGAGACGCAGGCCACCTACCTCGGCCCGGTGTTCGTGACGCTGCGTGACAGGCCCACGTTCATCCGCTACGTGAACGAGCTCCCCAGGAACCCGGAGGCGTGGTCGGGGACCAATCCGGAAGGGACGAACGTCATCGCCTACCGCGACAGCATCGACCAGACCCTGCACTGGGCCGCCCCCAACATGAAGATGTGCATGTCGAACATGCCGCCGGCCCTCCACGACCTGTGCACGTTCCCGTACCGGACCTCGAACGGCGCGATGGGGATCCCGGCGGTGCCCCACCTGCACGGCGGCGAGGTTCCGGCGGAGCTGGACGGCGGCCCGGAGGCCTGGTTCACGAGCACCGGCGCGATGCAGGGCGCGACGTACTACAGCCATCCGGATCCGGATTACATCCCTGCTGACGCCCCGAGGGCGGTGTACCGCTACCCCAACACGCAGGAGGCGGGGCCGCTCTGGTTCCATGACCACACCCTCGGCGCCACGCGCCTCAACGTCTACGCGGGGCTGGCCGGCGCGTACGTCCTGGTCGATCCTGCACAGAACATCCCGCCGAGCCTCCAGGACCCGAGGCTCATCGTCCCGGTCGTCATCCAGGACCGGATGTTCGACACGAACAACGAGCTCTTCTTCAGCTCAGGGACCAAGGGCAACATCCTCTGGGCGCTCAACCCCGAGCACCCCTACTGGAACCCGGAGTTCGTGGGCGACACCATCGCGGTGAACGGCAAGGTCTGGCCGTACCTGGAGGTCGAGCCGAAGCGCTACCGGTTCCTGTTCGTGAACGGCTCCAACGCCCGCACCTACGAGCTGTTCTTCACGAACGTGAAGTCCAAGATCAACGGCCCGCCGATCTACGTGATCGGCACCGACGGCGGCTACCTGGACTCGGCGCAGAAGATCGACCCGAACGCGCTCAAGCCCGCTCCGCAGAAGCTCGTGATGATGCCGGGGGAGCGGTACGAGGTGGTGGTGGACTTCACCGGCCAGGTGCCCGGATCGACCCTGGTCCTGAAGAACGTCGGGAAGACGCCCTATCCAGCGGGCGCGACGCCCATCGGCGGGCTCGGGCAGGTCCTGCAGGTGCGGGTGACCTGTCCGCCCGCACCGGCGACCTGCGGTGAAGGTGGCCTCGCGTACGATCCCGCGACCACTCCGGAGATCCGGACGGTGGCGGCCGGCCGCGACGACAGGATCGTCCCGCTGGTGAACTTCGCGGCCGGCACGGTCGCGCCGGGAGTCACGATCCAGAAGACGCGGGCGCTCACGCTGAACGAGGTGATGGGCATGCCGGTGAACGCGGTGAATCCCATCGACGACCAGCCGACGGCCTATCCGGGAGGACCGCTCGAGATCCTCGTGAACAACACCCGCTACAGCGGCGAGTCGGCGAGGAACGACCCGAACGACCCCGCCTACCGGGGTGACTTCCTGCAGCTGGCGCAGAGCGACGGGCGCCCCTTCTACTCGGAGATGCCGGAGGAGGGCACGACCGAGCTCTGGGAGATCGTGAATTTGACGGCCGACTCGCACCCCATCCACCTCCACCTGGTCCAGTTCCAGCTCATGAACCGCCAGGCGTTCGACGTCGCGAAGTACAACGCCGCCTATGCTGCGGCGTTCCCGAAGGTGCTCGGCGACGACGGGAAGCCGCTCATGATCGGGATGAACACCTGCAGCGGCGGCGTGTACTGTCCTGGCTACGGCCCCCCGCTCAACTACTTCGGCGGGGCCAAGCTGGGCGGCAACCCGGACGTGCTGTCGTCCCTGAAGAGCGCGCCTCAACCGCCCTCCGCCCAGGAGCGCGGCTGGAAGGACACGGTGCAGGCGCCGCCCGGCATGGTGACGCGGTTCGTGGTCCGCTGGGCTCCCACCAGCGCGCCGGCTGGCTCCACGACGCCGTTCCCGTTCGATCCGAGCGGCGGCGGCGGGTGGTTCAACTACGTCTGGCACTGCCACATCATCGACCACGAGGACAACGAGATGATGCGGCCGGACACCGTCTCGCCGAGCATCGTCGAGGAGAACCGCGCCTACCGGCAGAGCATCCACTACTGACGCGCGCCGAGGTCCCAGGGGCCAGCTCCGCCGCGGCGGGGCTGGCCCCTCGCCTTCATGGGGCGTGCGTCACGCGCGCCTCACCGGGCGCCCCCTCCTCGCGCCTGCCTCGGCACCGCGCGGGGGATCACGTCGATCACGACGCGCGGATCGTCCTTGGTGACCAGGTTCTGCTCGGCCCGGACCAGCGCGCGGGGCGGCGCCTCGGTGAACCAGAGGTGAGCGTCCTCGGGGTGGACGAAGAGCCGGATCGCGAACGGCAGGAGCGGGTGCAGCGTGAAGCGGACGCAGCGGATCTCCCGGCCCGCCGCGGCAATCGACTCCGCCCCCGCGCGGCGGACCTCCAGCCCGACGGCGCGCGGCGCCGGCGTGAACGCGACGAAGGTGAGCTCGGCCTTCGCGCCCTCGCGGTCGAGCGGGAGCTGGCTGGCCGCGAGCGCGACCCCGTATCCCGCGAACGCGAGCCCGCGCGGCAGCTCGAGCTCGGCCCGGTCCCGCTTGCAATCCTCCGCGGACCCGGTGACCGCCAGGGCGCGCCCGGACTCGAGATCCACCTCGAAGCGTCGCTGCTCCAGGCCGTCCCGGCGCTCCACCCACGCGTGCCGGGTCTGCACGAGGGTCCCGCCGACCAGGAACTCATCCCGCTCCTCGGCCACCAGCCCGTCGCGAAACCGCCAGGTGGCGTGCACGGTGAGGCGGCGGCCGCGCCGCTGCTGGCGGAGCTCTCCCTCGGCGAGGACGCGCCCCGACGCGTCGCTCATGGAGGGGAAGCCGTGGAGCTCGCCGATGGGGGCCTTCACGGTCACCCCGGCCTCGACCGACCCGGCCTCGACCGACCCGGAGGAGGCGAGCAGCAGGAGCGAGGCGACGAGGGCCACCATCCACCTCATGGTGCGCACGCGCCGGGCGCGAGGCCCGCCGAATCCGGCCGCGGCGGGATGAAGCGGCGGTGAGGCCCGGGCGCGAGGCCCGTGATCCGGCAGCGGGGAATGAAGCGCAGCCGGGGGGTTGCGCGTCGGGCGCCCCGCGCGCAATATGCAACCCGGAGGTTGCACATGACCACGGATCGGATCGAGAAGAAGATCCGCTTCGGGCCCCGAGATCGCGGGTCTGGCGCGCGATCTCGCCTCCCGAGGAGTTCGGCGCCTGGTTCGGGTGAACGCTCGACGGAGCGCTTCGCGCCGGGCGCCCGCGTGTCGGGGAACGATCACCTACCCCGGCTACGAGCACCTGCCATGGACATCACGATCGAGCGCGTCGAGCCGGAGCGGCTGTTCTCGTACCGCTGGCACCCGGTACGCGATCGATCCCGGGTGGACTACTCGGCGGAGCCGACGACGCTGGTCGAGTTTCGCCTCGAGGAGGTCCCCGGCGGCACGCAGCTCACGGTGATCGAGTCCGGCTTCGATCGCCTTCCCGCTGGCCCGTCGCGCCGAGGCCTTCCGGATGAACGAGGGCGGCTGGGCCGAGCAGCTCCGGAACGTCGAGCGCCATGTCGCCACGTAGCGCCCCGCGCCGCGCTCGCCGCCGCCGCGCCGCTCTTCTCGGCGCTCGGCGACGAGACCCGGCTCGCGGTCGTCGCTCGCCTCTGCGCCGGCGGCCCGCAGTCGATCACCCGCTCTACCGCCGGGTCCGCGCGTCACGCGGCAGGCCATCACCAAGCACCTGAACGTGCTGGCCGGCGCCGGCCTCGTCCGCGGCACCCGGCGCGGGCGGGAGCGCATCTGGGAGCTCGATCCGAAGCGCCTCGGACGACGCGCGCCGCTGGCTCGAACACGTCTCGACGCGCTGGGACGAGGCGCTCGAGCGGCTGCGCGCGCTCACCGAGCGGTGACACGCCGGCCGGAGCGGGGGCACCGCAGGCCCCCCGCTCCGGCGGCGACCCCCTCACGCCGCGTAGCGCGAGGCCATCTTCTCGAGCGGCACCGGGTTGAACCGCCCCGCCTGGCCGGCGCAGCCGAACGCCTGGAACCGCTCGGTGCAGATGGCGCGGGCGGCGCCGGTGGCCTCGAGGAGGAACCTCCGGACGTCCAGCTCGCGGCGCTCGCGGGCGAGCGCCCGGCGCAGCGCGCCGGTCATGGCGAGCCGGATGTCGGTGTCGATGTTCACCTTCCGCACGCCGTTGCGGATCCCCTCGCGGATCTCCTCGAGCGGCACGCCGTAGGTCTCCTTCACCTCGCCGCCGTGCTGGCGGACGACGGCGAGCCACTCCTGCGGGATCGAGCTCGAGCCGTGCATCACCAGGTGGGCGCCCGGCGCCTGTCGGTGGATCTCGGCGATGCGCGCGACGTCGAGGACGTCGGCGGTCGGCTGGCGCGAGAACTTGTAAGCGCCGTGGGACGTGCCGATCGCGATGGCGAGCGCGTCCACCCCGGTCCGCGCGACGAAGTCGTTCGCCTGCGCGGGATCGGTGAGGAGCAGGTCACGGGCGAGCTTCCCGTCGGCGCCGGCGCCGTCCTCCTTGGCGGCGGCCCCGGTCTCCAGCGACCCGATGCAGCCGAGCTCGCCCTCGACCGAGACGCCGACCGCATGCGCCATCTCCACCACCTGCCGGGTGATCCGCACGTTGTAGTCGTAGGGGGCCGGGGTGCGCGCGTCGGCGAGCAGCGAGCCGTCCATCATCACCGACGTGAAGCCCGACCGGATCGCCTCGACGCAGGCGGCGGGCGAGGCGCCGTGGTCGAGGTGAGCGACGACGGGGATGGCCGGCCACGCCTCGACCGCGGCCAGCACGAGGTGCCGGAGGAAGGCCTCTCCGGCGTAACGGCGTGCTCCGGCCGACGCCTGGAGGATGACCGGGCTCCCGGTCTCCTCGGCGGCCTGCATGATCGCGTGGATCTGCTCCATGTTGTTCACGTTGAAGGCCGGGACCGCGTAGCCGTGCTCGGCCGCGTGATCGAGGAGCTGCCGCGCAGAGACGAGGGGCATGAGACCTCCGTGAGAGGCGGGGCGGCGCCCTAGGCGGCGCGACGCTTCCGGTCCATCAGCTGCCGGATCATGGGGGTGAGGATGATCTGCATCGCGACCGCCATCTTCCCGCCCGGCACCACGATGCTGTTCGCGCGGGACATGAACGAGTCGTGCAGCATCGACAGCAGGTACGGGAAGTCGATGCCCTTCGGGTCGCGGAAGCGGATCACGACGAAGCTCTCGTCGGCGGTGGGGATCTCCCGCGCGATGAACGGGTTCGAGGTGTCCACCGTCGGGCACGCGCTGGAAGTTGAGGTGCGTCCGCGAGAACTGCGGGCAGATGTGGTTCACGTAGTCCGGCATGCGCCGGAGGATGGTGTCCACCACCGCCTCGGTGGAGTAGCCGCGGGCGGCCCCGTCGCGGTGGATCTTCTGGATCCACTCGAGGTTCACGATGGGCACGACACCGACGATCAGGTCGGCGTAGCGCGTGGTGTCCACGCCCTCGGCGACGGCGGCCCCGTGGAGCCCCTCGTAGAAGAGGAGGTCCGTGTCCGCGGGCACGTCCTCCCAGGGCGTGAACGTCCCCGGCGGCTGGCCGTGGCGCGCGGCGTCGGCACCGTCGTGGACGTAGCGGCGGAGCCGCCCCGTCCCGGCCTCGCCGTAGGCGCGGAACAGCGCCTGGAGCTCGTCGAGGAGGTTCGCCTCGGGGCCGAAGTGGCTGAAGTGAGCGTTCCCGCTGCGCGCCGCGGACGCCATGGCCTGGCGCATGTCCTGGCGGTCGTACCGGTGGAACGCGTCCCCCTCGACGACCACCGCGGTGATCTTCTCGCGCCGGAAGATCTGCTCGAAGGTGCGGGTGACGGAGCTCGTGCCGGCTCCCGACGACCCCGTCACGGCGACGACCGGATGCCTCAGCGACATGGCGCCTCCACCCCGTGCTCCTCCCGCTGCGACTGGCAGGAGGCGAACAGGCAGCGTGTGTTGAAGAGCGGCTCCTGCAGCGGCTCGCCGTTCAGGTCGTGCTCGCGGTGGTACCGGACCAGCCGCTCCACCTCGGCGCTCGAGCCGAGGATGACCGGGACGCGCTCGTGGAGCGCCGCGGGAGCGACCTCGAGCAGCCGGGCGCGACCGGTCGAGGCCGCGCCCCCCGCCTGCTCCACCACGCGGGCCATCGGGCTCGCCTCGTAGAGGAGGCGCAGCCGGCCGGCCTGGCCCTGTGGCCTCGCGTCGCGCGGGTACATGAAGACGCCGCCGCGCATCAGGATGCGGTGGACCTCTGCCACGAGCGACGCGACCCAGCGCATGTTGAAGTCGACGCCGCGCGGGCCCGCCCGGCCAGCCAGGCACTCCGACACGTAGCGCCGGACCGGCGACTCCCAGAAGCGCTCGTTCGACGCGTTCACCGCGAACTCCCGGCTCTCCGGAGGGATGCGCAGCCCGGGGTGGGTGAGCACGAACGCGTGCCGGTGGCGGTCGAGGGTGAACCCGTGGACGCCGTCGCCGAGGGCGAGGACGAGCATGGTGGCCGGACCGTCAATCGCGTACCCGGCGCAGAGCTGCTCGCGGCCCGGCTGCAGGATCTCCTCGGCCGCGCCGGCGGGGCCGCGGCGCAGGATCGAGAAGATGCTCCCCACCGAGACGTTGACGCCCAGGTTCGACGACCCGTCCAGCGGGTCGATCGCGACCAGGAGCTCGCCGTCCGGCGCGAGCCGGACCGGCCCCTCGAGCTCCTCGGAGGCGACCGCGGCGACCTGGCCGCCCCGGGCGCAGGCCCGGACCAGGACCTCGTTCGCGAACACGTCGAGCTTCTCCTGCCGCTCGCCCTGCGCGTTGGTGGTCCCCGCGGCCCCGAGGGTCCCCGCCAGCGCGGCCCGCTCCACGGCGGCGGCGAGGATCTCGAAGCCGGAGGCCAGATCGGCGAGGAGCGTCGCGAGCGCGCTGGAGCCAGGCTGGCCGACGAACTGCTGGAGCGTGAGCGTCATGACCCGACCTCCGCGATCGCGAGCTCGAAGACCCGGCTCCTGCGGAGGTCCTCCGCCTCGAGCGTCTCGAGCCGTTCGCGCGACACCGGCTCGCCGAGCTCGTCGAAGAGCCGGCTCGCCTGGCGCAGCCGCGCCCGGTCGAGCGCGTTGCGCACCGAGCGCGCGTTCGCGAACCGCGCCTGGAGCATCCGGCGGCCGACGTACTCGTCGAGCGCCACGCGGCCGGCTGGGCTCAGGCGGTAGTGCATGGCCTCGAGCATCCGGTCCGCGATGGCGAGGAGCTCCTCGTGAGAGTAGTCGGGGAACTCGAGGTGGTGCGCGATCCGCGACGACAGCCCGGGGTTGCACTGGAAGAACCGCTCCATGCGGTCGCGGTAGCCCGCCAGGATCACCACCACCTCCTCGCGCTGCGCCTCCATGGCCTGCAGCAGGATCTCGATCGCCTCCTGGCCGTAGTCGCGGTCGTTCTCGGGCCGGTAGAGGTGGTAGGCCTCGTCGATGAAGAGGACGCCGCCGGCGGCGCGCTTCAGCGCCTCCTTGGTCTTCGGGGCGGTGTGGCCCACGTACTGGCCCACCAGGTCGTCGCGGGTCACGGCCACCACGTGGCCCTTCCGCACGTAGCCGAGCCGGTGGAGGATCTCGGCCATCCGCATCGCGACCGTGGTCTTCCCGGTCCCCGGGTTCCCCGTGAAGGACATGTGGAGGCCGGGCGGTCCGGAGGACAGCCCGAGCTGCCGGCGCGCACGCTCCACCAGCAGGAGCGCCGCGATGTCGCGGATGCGCCCCTTCACCGGCGCGAGGCCGACCAGGTCGCGGTCGAGGGCATCGAGCACCTCGCCCACCGTGGACTGCGCGTACAGCGCCCGAAGGTCGACGCGCTCGCTCTTCATGGACGGGCCCTCCCGCCGCGGTGGCGGACCTCGTAGTGGATCGAGCGCCCCGACCCCTCGCGCCGGGAGAGCTCGAACCCGGGCTCCTCCGCCGGACGTCCGACCAGGAACGAGAGCCGGACCGTCTCCCAGCCGCGCCGAGCGTCGAAGGCGTTCACCTTCACGTAGTCGTCGGGGTGGGCAGCCCGGCAGGCCCGGAATCTCGCGGAGCACGGGGGCGGGGTCGGTGGAATCGAAGGCCGGGAGGCCCCACATCTCCCAGTACACCTCGCGCGGGTGGGGCACGCGCGTGTGCTCGAATCGAGAGCGCCCAGCCCTGCGCGAGCGCGTAGGCGAGCTGCGCCGCGATCTGCTCCTCGGAGAGGTCCGGGAGGAACGAGAAGGTACCCTGGGTGACACGCATGGTCGGCTCCTCTCAGGCGGCGGTCGGGGTGGAGACCACGTCCACGGTGTCGGTGGACGCGTAGTCGTAGGTGACGTCCTTCCAGAGCTCGAGGGCGTCGCGCAGCGGGGTGCAGCTCCGGGCCGCCTCGGCCAGGATCCGCGGGCCCTCCGCGGCGATGTCCCGCCCCTCGTTCCGGGCGAGCACCATCGCCTCGAGGGCGACCCGGTTCGCGGTGGCGCCGGCCTGGATGCCGGCGGGGTGCCCGAAGGTGCCGCCGCCGAACTGGAGCACCACGTCCTCGCCGAAGTAGGAGAGCAGCTGGTGCATCTGCCCGGCGTGGATGCCGCCGGAGGCGACCGGCATCACCTTGCGCAGCCCCGCCCAGTCCTGATCGAAGGCCAGGCCGTGCCGCGGATCGCGGGGCGTGAAGGGCTCGCGGAGCGTGTCGTAGACGCCGCGGACGACGGCGGGATCCCCCTCGAGCTTCCCGACGATGGTGCCGGCGTGCAGGTGGTCCACGCCGGCCATCCGCATCCACTTGGCGATCACCCGGAAGGCCACGCCGTGGTTCTTCTGCCGCGTGTAGGTCGAGTGGCCGGCGCGGTGGAGGTGGAGGAGCATGTCGTTCCGGCGAGCCCAGCGCGCCATCGACTGGATGGCGGGGTAGCCCACCACGAGGTCCACCATGACGACGATCGAGCCGAGCTCCTTGGCGAGCTCGGCGCGCTCGTACATGTCCTCCATGGTCCCGGCGGTGACGTTGAGGTAGTGCCCCTTCACCTCGCCGGTCTCGGCGGAGGCCTTGTTCACCGCGTCCATCACGAAAAGGAAGCGGTCGCGCCAGTGCATGAACGGCTGCGAGTTGATGTTCTCGTCGTCCTTCACGAAGTCGAGGCCGCCGCGCAGCGCCTCGTGGACCACGCGCCCGTAGTTCTTGCCGGAGAGCCCGAGCTTCGGCTTCACGGTCGCGCCGAGGAGCGGCCGCCCGAACTTGTCGAGCCGCTCGCGCTCCACCACGATGCCGGTGGGCGGCCCCTGGAAGGTCTTCAGGTAGGCCACCGGGATGCGGAGGTCCTCGAGGCGGAGCGCCTTGAGCGGCTTGAAGCCGAACACGTTCCCGATGATCGAGGCCGCCATGCTGGTGACCGAGCCCTCCTCGAAGAGGGCGAGGTCGTAGGCCACCTCGGCCAGGTACTGCTGCGGGGTGGCCGTGCCGGGGCCGGTCCCGGGCACCGGGGCCACGCGGTACGCCTTGGCGCGGTACGTGTCGCAGTCGGTGAGCCGGTCGGTCCAGACCACCGTCCAGGTGGCGGTGGAGGACTCGCCGGCGACCGCCGCGGCCGCCTCCTCCGGCTCGACGCCGTCCTGCGGCGTGATGCGGAAGAGCGCGATCACGTCGGTCTCGCGCGGGACGTAGTCCGGGTCCCAGTAGCCCATGGCCCGGTAGGGGATCACGCCCGCGCGGGCGCCGCTGCCGTGGATGCTCTCGATCTTCACCGCGTCACCTCGCTCGAGCGCGTGCGCTCGCGTGGACTCGACCTGCACGCGCCGAACATGAGGTTCCGGGTCACATAAAACAATTCACATGTTCTTACATGATCGATAAGTTGCATTTATGAGCGGACTCCGCGACGCGACCCTCCGGCAGCTGCAGATCCTCGACGGCGCCGCCCGCACGCTCTCCTTCTCGCGCACGTCGGAGGCGCTGCACCTCACGCAGCCGGCGGTCTCGATGCAGATGAGGCAGCTCGAGCACCTCGCGGGCATGCCGCTCTTCGAGCGGGTGGGGCGGCGCATCCACCTCACGCAGGCCGGCGAGGAGCTCTCGCGGCACGCGCGGGAGGTGCTGCGGACGCTCGAGCTGGCCGACGACGCGCTCGCGTCGCTGCGCGGGCTCCGGGGCGGGCGGATCCGGATCGCGGTGACGAGCACGGCCAAGTACTTCGCGCCGAAGCTCATCGCGCTGTTCGCGAAGCGCCACCCGGAGGTGGTGCTGCACCTCTTCGTCACGAACCGCGAGGTGGTCATCCAGGCGCTCGCGTCCAACGAGGTCGATCTCGCGATCATGGGAAAGCCGCCCGAGACGCTCGACACCGTCGCCTCGCAGTTCGCGGATCACCCGTTCGTCGTGATCGCCGCCCCCGATCACCCGCTCGCGCGCCGGCGCTCCGTCCCGCTCTCCGCCTTCACCGCGGAGGTGTTCCTCGTGCGCGAGCCCGGCTCCGGGACGCGGGCCGCGATGGAGCGCTTCCTCGCCGAGCACGGGATCGAGGTCCGGATCGGGATGGTCCTGGAGAGCAACGAGACCATCAAGCAGGCGGTCATGGCGGGGATGGGGCTCTCCTTCATCTCGCGGCACACCATCGGGCTCGAGCTCGCCGCGGGAGAGCTCGCCCTGGTGCACGCCGCGGGGCTGCCGGTGATGCGCGCCTGGAACGTGGTCCGCCTGACCGCGAAGCGGTCCTCGCCGGCGGTGCAGGCGTTCGAGGCGTTCGTGCTCGAGGAGGGGAAGGCGTTCCTCCGGAACTGGCCGCGGCGCTGAGCCCGAGCGTGGCCTGGCCCGGCCTCCTGGGTCGGTCCTGATGGCGGTCAAGGCGGGTGGACGGTCCGCGCACCGAGGCTCTGAGCTCGCGGGGGCTCGAGACATGGGTGTGCGTCGCTTCGTCGCCGAGTGCCTCCGGCTCGTCCTGCGTGGGAGCCGGGCCTACTGGGCGTGGATCGGGTTCCTCCACGCCGCGATGCTGGTGGGTGTCCTGGGGTATGCGCACCAGGCGCGGACCGGGCTCATCGCCTCGAGCATGCGCGACCAGGTCTCCTGGGGCTTCTACGTCGGGAACTTCACCTTCCTGGTGGGCGTCGCGGCCGCGGCGGTGATGCTCGTCATCCCGGCGTACGTCTACCACTGGCGGCCCATCAAGGAGGTGGTGGTCCTCGGCGAGCTGCTCGCCGTCTCGGCCCTCCTGATGTGCCTGCTCTTCATCTTCTGCGACCTGGGCCGGCCGGACCGCTTCCTCCACCTCGTCCCGCTCCTCGGCACGCCCAACTGGCCCAGCTCGCTCCTGACCTGGGACGCGCTGGTGCTGAACCTGTACCTCGTGCTGAACGTGGTGGTGGTGGTCCACATGCTCCACCGTGCGTTCCACGGCCGCGAGTACGATCGGCGCCTGGTGGTGCCGCTGGTGCTCCTCTCCATCCCGCTGGCGGTCGGCATCCACACCGTCACCGCGTTCCTGTTCAACGGCATGGCAGCCCGCCCGTACTGGAACGCCTCCATCCTGGCGCCGCGCTTCCTCGCGTCGGCGTTCTCCTCCGGGCCGGCGGTGATGATCGTGCTGTTCCAGGTGCTGCGCCGCACCGTCGCCTTCCCGATCCGCGACGAGGCCATCTGGAAGGTGGCCGAGCTGATGGCCTGGGCGATGTTCGTGAACCTGTTCCTGCTCGGCGCAGAGATCTTCAAGGAGGTCTACTCCGCCACCGAGCACCTGCGGTTCACCCAGTACGTCTGGACCGGGATCGGCGAGCGCCGCGCGCTCGTCCCCCTGGCGTGGACGGGGCTCGCCTGCAGCGTGGTGGCGTTCCTGATCCTGCTCGTGCCCGCGACGCGCAGGCGCTTCGCCACCCTGAACGCCGGGTGCATGCTCGTCTGGATCGGCGTGTATCTGGAAAAGGGGACGCTGCTCGTCATCGGCGGGATGACGCCGGACACCCTCGGCGGCATCTACGAGTACCGGCCCAGCGCGACCGAGCTCGCCGTCGCCGCCGGCGTGTTCGGGTTCGGGTTCCTGGTGTTCACGGCCCTCGTGAAGATCGCGGTGCCGATCCTGTACGGCACGTTCCGCGCGGAGACGCCGACGCCGGGCCTCACGACGACGAGCGTGGCGGCGTAGCGAGGGCGCTCGAGCATCGCGCCGCCCTCGGCCGCTGACTTCCGCCTTCGTGGCCCCGGGACCGGAACGCCTGCGCCCGGATCAGTCCCCGCGCCTGTCCGCGAGCCGCCGCTGCAGCGCCTTCGCCTCGTGGAGCAGCGGGAGGTCGGGATCGGCGCGGCGCCACATCCGGAGCAGCCGCTCGACCACCCGGCGCGCGCCGTCGACGTCGCCGAGCCGCTCGAGGGAGCTGGCCTCGAGGTAGAGCGTGTGCGGGTACGCGTAGACGTTGCCGCCGTCGAAGTTGTCGTCCTCGTCGGGTGCGCGTCGGAAGCGCCGGAACGCCTCGACCGCCTCGCGGTCGCGGCCCATCTCCGCCAGGATCGCGCCGCGCATGTAGGTGGGCTCGGCCCCGAACATGGCGGAGAGGCCGCGCACCGCGCCCTCCGGATCGCCGGTCCGCCACGCACGGAGGTGGCGGTAGAGGGTCATGCAGTAGGGGCTGAAGCGTTCGTCCATGCGCCAGAGGCTGGCCAGCCGGTCGGCCCGGTCCACGTCGCCGAGCGCCATGAGCGGGATGGTGTAGCAGACCGCGACCGAGCCGCCGCCGACGAGCATCCCCACCACCTCCCGCCAGACGCCGTCGACGTTGCCGTTGCCGGCCAGGGAGGAGGCGCGCAGCGCGCGGTACAGGCTCTGCGCCACCGGCGGCGCGTCCCGGGGTGGGCGCGACGCGTCGATCGCGACCCGCGCTGCCCGGTGCTGCCCGCGCAGGACGAGCACCTCCCAGAGCCGCGTGGCCTGCGGCCCGGCCGCCGCGAGCGGGACCTCGCCCCGGCGCCGCATCTCGGCCTCCAGCTCGTCCAGCGCGTCGGCCTCGACGAACGCCCAGAACTGGCGCGGGTGGAGCGGGCAATCGTCCCCGGCGATCGCGCGGCGAGCTGCCTCGAGCGCCTCGCGGGTCTCGCCGCGCAGGCGGTGCACCTGCGACAGGCGCGTGAACGTCGAGCGGTCCGGTGAGGCCGCGGCCGCGGCGCGCGCGTGCTCGAGCGCCTGGTCCAGCCGCCCGAGGAAGATCTCGGCCCAGTGCCGCTCGCGCACGCCGAGCCCGCCGAGCTCGAGCGCCTTCTCGAGGTACGGACGCGCCTGCGCCGGGTCGTACATCGAGCCGTGCACGAGGAACCCGACCTCGAAGTACGCCGTGGGATCCTGGGGCCACCCCGCGATGGCGCGATCGTACGCCGCGATCGCGTCCTCGTTGCGGAACTTCAGCGAGGCGGCGCGGGCGTCGAACAGGACGCGCTCGCGGAGCGGGACCCGGTCGAGGCCGCGCCTCGCCGCGTCGAGGTGGCGCCGGACCGCCTCCCGGTCGCGCCACAGCAGGCGACCGGCGAGCCTGACGTGGGCCAGCGGGAACTCCGGATCGGCGGCGAGGGCCCGCTGGTAGGCCTCGAGCGCCTCGTCCTCCCGCCCCTCCGACTCGAGCCGTTGCCCCTCCGCGTATCGACGCCACGCGTCCGGATCGCCGGAGACCACCTTCGCGATCCGGATCGCGGACGGCGCCGGATCCCCGAGCTCGGCCCGGATCCGGTCGGAGAGGCGGTCGAGGGCGTCCGGCACGGTCCCCCGCGCGCTCGCCTGCTCGCGCAGCGTGAACAGCGGCTCGTCGCGGGCCAGCTCCACGGCGCGCAGCTCGATGGCGTACCCGTCGCCGGCGGGCCGCACCGACGGCAGGAGGATCGCGTGCGCCTGCGCACGCGCCGCCGCCTCGCGCACGCCGCGCTCGTCGAGGCGCGGGGCGCCGCGGGCGGCCTCCGTCCCGCGGAGCGCCAGCAGCCGGGAGCGCGCCAGGATGGAGAGGCGGGGCGACTGCTCGAGCGAGGTCACCAGCAGGGCAGAGAGGTCGTCGAGGGAGGGATCGCCGGTGGTGTTCGCGGTGTCGGCGAGCCCGACCAGGAGCCGGCCCGGCGGCAGCGGCGCGGGCCTCCCGCGGAGCGCGAGGCCGAGCGCGATCAGCAGCGCCACGATCGCCACGGCCCACGCCGCCCAGAGGAGCGGCCTCGGCTCGAGCCGCCGCTGGATCCGCACCAGCTCGGCATGGACCTCGCCCGCGTGCGCCGGCCGGCCGGCCGGGTCGACCGAGAGCATCCGGATCACGAGCCTCGCGAGCGGGGAGGGGAGCCGCGCGAGCGGTGGCGCGGGCGCGCCGTCCGGCGGGTCGCGCGCAGGCGGCGGGCGGCCGGCGATCATCTCGCGCAGCACCACGCCGAGGCCGAACACGTCGGCGCGCGCGTCGCCGGGCTCGCCGCGCGCCTGCTCGGGCGCCATGTAGGCCGGGGTCCCGCCCGAGGGCGCCTCGCGGCCGAACACCTGCGCCAGGCCGAAGTCGAGGATCTTCACCTGGCCGTCGTCGCAGAGGAACACGTTCCCCGGCGTCACGTCGCGATGGACCACGCCGAGGGCGTGCGCGTGGGCGAGGCCGCCGCTCACCTCGACCGCGATCCGGACCGCCTCACGGACCGGGAGCATCCCGCCCGCGAGGCGGTCCGCGAGGCGCGTGCCGCGGAGGAGCTCGAGGACCAGGAAGGCGCCGCGATCGCAGCGGCCCACGTCGTAGAGGTGCACGATGTTGGGATGCGCGAGCCGCGCCGCCGCCTCGGCCTCCCCGAGCAGCCGGGCCTCGCGCAGCGGGTCGACGCCGCTCGGGCGGACCGCCTTGAAGGCGACCTCCCGCTGGAGCTCCAGGTCGCGCGCCTGGTAGACCACCCCGAAGCCGCCGCGCCCGATCTCGCGGACGATCTCGAAGCGGCCGATCTCCTCGCCGGGGAAGAGCGGCTGCTTCCAGCCCGCGCCGTCCGGGCAGCGGACGAGCTCGGCCAGGAGCGCGCTCAGGGCGCCGGGCGCCGCGGTCGGTAGGGCCGCGGTGGCCGTCGCTGCTGCATGGCCAGGCGACATGCCGGACCCCCCGATCGCGGTCTCGTCCCCGGACGATGTTGGCACCGTGCGAGGCGGCAGCGCAACGGGTCCACGCGACCGGCCGGCCCGGACTCCGGCCGCGGCGGCTCTCTGGAGGCGCTCCGCCGGAGCTGGGAACTCCAGGTCCGAAAACGGCGAGCGCCGAGCCCGGGGCCGGGGCAGGATGTCGGTCGTGGCCGACCTGGACCCCACCTCCGCGCTGGACCGCGACGCCTGCTGGCGCGCCCACCGGACGCGCGACGCGCGGTTCGACGGGCGCTTCTACACGGCCGTCCTCTCGACCGGCATCTACTGCCGCCCGGTCTGCCCGGCGCGGACGCCTCGCCGCGAGCACTGCGCCTACTACCCGAGCGCCGCCGCGGCGCAGGCGGCGGGCTTCCGGCCCTGCCTGCGCTGCCGGCCCGAGCTGGCCCCGGGCGTCGCCGGCTGGCGCGGCACCGCGAACACCGTCTCGCGCGCGCTGGCGCTGATCGCGGCGGGCGCCTGGGGGGAGGACGACGACGTGGAGGCGCTGGCCGAGCGGGTCGGCGTGGGGGGGCGGCAGCTCAGGCGGCTGTTCGCCCGTCACGTCGGCGCCTCGCCGGTCGAAGGTCGCGCAGGCGCAGCGGGTGCTGCTGGCGAAGCGGCTCATCGCCGACACGCGGCTGCCGCTCTCCGAGGTGGCGGCGGCGGCCGGCTTCGGGAGCCTGCGCCGGTTCAACGAGGTGATGCGCCGGACCTTCCACCGCCCGCCGGGCGCGCTCCGTCGGGCGCGCGCCGCCGCGGCGCCCGAGGGCGAGCTCACCCTGACGCTGCCGCACACCACGCCGTACGACTGGGCGGCGCTGCTCGCGTTCCTCGGGGCGCGCGCCGTTCCGGGCGTCGAGGAGGTGGCCGGCGGGGCGTACCGGCGGACGGTCTCGCTCGGACGGCGCCACCGGCACCGTCGAGGTCCGGGCCGCGCCGGCCGGCGGGAGCCTCCGGGCGACGCTGCGCCTGTCTCGGGTCACCGCGCTCGCGCCGGCGGTGGACCGGCTGCGGCGGCTCCTCGACCTCGACGCGGACAGCGCGGCCATCGACGCCCACCTCGCGCGGGACCCGCTGCTCGCGCCCAGGATCGCGGCGCGGCCCGGGCTCCGCGTGCCGGGCGCGTGGGATCCGTTCGAGCTCGCGGTCCGGGCGGTCCTGGGCCAGCAGGTCAGCGTCGCAGCGGCGCGGACGCTGGCCGCCCGCCTCGCGGCCCGCCACGGCGCGCCGCTCGCGGGCGGCGGACCCGGTCTGGAGCGGCTGTTCCCGGCGCCCCGGGCGCTCGCGGAGGGCGACCTCGGCGGCCTCGGCCTGACCGGCGCGCGGGTCGCGGCGCTCCAGGGGCTGGCCCGGGCGGTCATCGAGGAGCCCGCGCTGCTCGCGCCCGCGAGCGACCTCGAGGCGACCGTGACCCGCCTCTCGGCGCTGCCCGGGATCGGGCGCTGGACGGCCCAGTACGTGGCGATGCGCGCGCTCCGGGAGCCGGACGCGTTTCCCGAGGGGGACCTCGGGCTCCTCCGAGCGCTCGAGACGGGCGGCGTGCGCGGCTCGCCCGCCGCGCTGCGCGCGCGCTCGGAGGCGTGGCGCCCGTGGCGCGCCTACGCCGCGCTGCACCTGTGGATGGACCCGCCCGCGCGGGCCACGGAGGAGGAGCCATGACGCTGCTCGTCGACAGCCTCGAGACGCCGATCGGGCCGGTGCACCTCGTCACCGACGGGAGCGCGCTCTGCGCGCTCGAGCTCGGCGCGCGGGAGGCGCGGCTCCTGCCGCTGCTCCGGGCGCGCTTCGGCCCGGACCTGACGCTCGAGGAGGCGCCGGATCCGCTCGGCCTCGCCGCCCGCGCCCGCGCCTGGTTCGCGGGCGATCTCTCCGCCTTCGACGGCGTCCCGCTGGACGGCGGCGGGACGCCGTTCCAGCGCCGCGTCTGGGCCGCGCTCCGCCGGATCCCGCCGGGCGAGACCACCAGCTACGGCGCGCTGGCCGCCTCCCTGGGCGTCCCCGGTGCCGCGCGCGCGGTGGGCCGGGCCAACGGCCAGAACCCCATCGCGATCGCCGTGCCCTGCCACCGCGTCATCGGCGCGAGCGGGAAGCTCACCGGCTACGCCGGCGGGCTCGAGCGCAAGCGCTGGCTGCTCGACCATGAGCGGGCGGCGTGCGCCGCGGCCAGGCGCGCCTGAGTCGTCGCGCCGGGGCGCCGTCAGCCGGGCGCGCCGCGCCGCCCGGCGGCGGCGAGCAGCCGCTCGAGCTCGCCCGGCTGGGGTGGCTTGGCGAGGTGGCGGTCGAAGCCCGCGGCGAGGGCCTGCTGCACGTCCTCCGGCTGTGCATAGCCGCTCACCGCGACGAGGTAGAGGCCGGGGCCGCCTTCGGCACGGAGCGCCCGCGCGACCTCGAACCCGCTCATGCCCGGCAGGCCGATGTCGCACAGGACCACGTCAGGACGATCCTGGCGCGCCAGGGCGATCGCGCTCGGGCCGTCGTGCGCGACGGTGGTGGCGTGGCCGAAGAGCGTGAGCAGCTCGGCCAGCGTGGTCGCGGCGTCGACGTTGTCGTCGACCACGAGCACGCGGCGGGCGGCCGCCTGGGGCTTCTCCGGCGAGCGCTCGCGCGGGGGCGCGGCGGGCGGCGCCGCGAGCGGCAGGCGCACCACGAACTCGGACCCCGCGCCGGCACCCGCGCTGCGCGCCTCCACGGCGCCCCCGTGGAGCTCCACCACTCCCCTCACGAGCGCGAGCCCGAGCCCGAGCCCCCCGCCGGTGCGCGCCAGCGATCCGTCGGCCTGGACGAACGGCTCGAAGATCCGCCGCAGCAGGCTCTCGTCCATCCCGATGCCGGTGTCGGCCACCCGGACCTCCACCTCGTCCCCCTGGACCTCCACCGCGACGCTCACCCGGCCGCCGCGGGGAGTGAACTTCGCGGCGTTGTGGAGGAGGTTCCCGATCACCTGCGCCAGGCGCGTCCCGTCGGCGTCCACCCAGGCGGCGCCGTCGGCGACGTCGAGCTCGAGCTCGAGCGCCAGCCCGCCCTCCGCCAGGAACGACCGGTGGTCCTCGCAGACCCGCCCCACCAGCGCGGTGACGTTCAGGAGCGCTCGGCGCAGCTCGATCTTGCCGCGCGCGATGCGGGTCACGTCGAGCAGATCGTCCAGGATCCGGGTGAGGTGCTCGACCTGGCGCTCGATCACCGCCAGCGCCCGGCGGGTGCGCGCCGGATCCGCGCCGGCGTGCGTCAGCACGGCGATCGCGTTGCGGATGGGCGCGAGCGGGTTCCGGAGCTCGTGGGACAGCATGGCGAGGAAGTTGTCCTTGCGCCGGTCCGCCGCCTCCAGGTGGGCGTTCGCGCTGGTGAGCCGCTGGGTCATCCTGTTGAAGGCCCGCGCGAGGACGCCGAGCTCGTCCCGGCGATCCGCGCCCGCCACCTCGGCGAGGCGCCCGGTCTCGGCGACCCGCTCCGCGGCGGAGGCGATCCGCACGATGGGCCGGACGACGGCGCGGGCGACCGCGGCGGAGAGCGCCACCGCGGCCAGGAGACCGGCCCCCACCGCCGCGGCGGCCGTCCGGAGCGCCCGGGCGCGGCGCTCCTGGAGCTCGGCCACCCTCCGGTCGAGGAGCCTCAGGTAGTAGGTGGAGAAGTTGAGGAGCAGCGCGTCGGCGCGGGAGGACATGAGCCGCCACTTCTCCACCGCGAGCGAGAGGCGCGCCGCGTCCCCGCTCCTCGCCGCGGTCACCACCTCCGAGCCGAAGGCGGCGAGGGAGGGGCGCGCCTCCAGGAAGAGCCGCCAGACCGCGGCCGCGCGCGGGGGCATCTGGAGCGCGCCCAGCTCCTGCATGATGGCGGCGATCCGCTCGCCGGTGTCGGCCAGCCGCTCCTCGTACGGCTCGCGCGGCGAGAGCGGGATGGAGAGGATCCATCGCTCCTCCTCCTCGGTCGCGTCGTCCAGGGCCGCCGCGAGCGTGGTGGCCACGTGGATGGCGCGGGTGTCGCGCTCGAGGGCGCTCGCCTGCTGCACCGATTCCCACGCCGTGTAGGCGAGGGCGATCGCGACGATCAGGGCGAGGAGCACCGTGGGGACGAAGATCCTCCGGGCGAGGGTCACCACGGCGCGCGCTCCGGGGTGGTGAGGAGCATGACCGACTCGGGCAGCACCTCCTCGAGCAGGCGCGGCGCGAGCAGCTTCGAGAGCTCGGGCGGCCGGCCCGGGGTGGTCCCCGACGAGGCCAGCATCTCGCGCTCGCGCCGCAGCAGGTCCGCCAGGACGTTGTCGAGGCCGAGCCCCCAGCTCACGCGCGCGAGCTGCCCGCGGAGGCCGGCCTCGTCCTGCTCCGGGAAGCGATCGCGGATCCGCGCCTGGGCGTCGGCCGGGTGGGCCTGCGCGTGGCGCTCGGCGCAGGCGAGCCCGCGGAGCAGCGACCGCAGGGCGGGGGCGCGCGTCTCGAGCTGATCCACGCGGGTGACGAGCAGCGAGACCTCCTCGTAGAGATCGGTCTGGAGGACCACCGCGGCGTCGCCGAGGAGCCGCTCGGCCTCGCCCGCGGCCGGGTCCGAGAGCACCGCGGCGTCGAGCGACCCGTCGACGAGCGCCCGCACCGAGGTCTCCGGCGGGGAGCTCACCACGGCCACGCGCTCGCGCGCGACGCCGCCGAGCTTGAGCGCGAGCTCCACGAAGAAGTCGGCGTTGGTGCCTCCGGCGACCCCGATCCGCTTCCCGGCCAGATCGGCGAAGGCGCGCACCCCCGCCTCCCGCCGCGCGATCAGGCGCGTGTTGCGGGTGGAGGTGTGGAGCGTCGTGAGGGCGCGCAGCCGGTCGTCGGAGAAGGCGGCGCGCAGCACCGGCGTCTCGAAGGCGATGGCCGCGTCTGCCTTGCCTGCCCGCAGCAGGTCGAGCGCGTCGCGGCCGAGCTCGAAGGTCCGCTCCTCGACGTCGATCCCCTCGTCCGCGAAGCATCCGGCCGACACGGCCACGAAGAACAGCGAGGTGGCCGGCTGCCTGACCGCCGCGACCACCAGGCGTGGCCGGGCGGCGGGGCGGCCCCCACACCCGTACGCCAGCGTCAGCGCCACCATGGAAGCGGCGAGCGGTCGCACTATCGGTCGTCCCCCGTCGCCCGGCACGGGCTCGAGATCCCGCACCTACCTCCTAGCATCTGTCCGGACCGGCGGTCACGCCAGGGGACCGAGGAGCCCCGTCGCGGGCGTTGGCACCGGCGCGCGCGTCCGGAGAGCCTCGGCGGCCGCGCAAAGGGCCCGAGCCGTGACAGTATCGCGTCTCCATCCTTGTCGGACGGAGGCTCGCATGAAGCTGGGGAGCGGGGATCGGTCGAACGTCGAGGATCGGCGCGTGCTCGGGGGCACCGGGATGCGTCTGGGGATCGGGGGCACGCTGGTGCTGGCGGTCCTCAGCGTGATCTTCGGGAAGGACCTGCTCACGCCCATCGCGGGCACGGTGGGCGGCGGCGGCCCCGCCTCGCCCGAGCAGGTCGAGCAGCGGAAGGCGGACGAGGCGGGCCTGGAGGCGATCGCGGTCACCGCCTTCAACGACGCGCAGGAGGTCTGGGCCCGCCGGCTCGGGGACCGGTACCGCACCTCGCAGCTGGTGCTGTTCTGGGACGGCACGCGGTCGGGCTGCGGGGACGCCTCCGCGGCGATGGGCCCCTTCTACTGTCCGCTCGACGGGAAGGTCTACATCGACCTCGGCTTCTATCGCGAGCTGGCCAGGCGGTTCGGCGCCGCCGGCGACTTCGCGCAGGCCTACGTCATCGCGCACGAGGTCGGGCACCACGTCCAGAACGTCCTCGGGATCGCGGAGCGCGTGCGGTCGGCCCAGGAGCGCGACCGGGGCGCCGCGAACGAGCTCTCCGTCCGGATGGAGCTCCAGGCGGACTGCCTGGCCGGCGCCTGGGCGAAAGACGTACAAGGGCGCGGGCGGCTCGATCCGGGCGACGTGGAGGAGGGGCTGGGCGCCGCCGCCGCGGTGGGCGACGACCGGATCCAGCAAAAGACCACCGGGCGCGTCCAGCCCGAGAGCTTCACCCACGGCACCGCGGAGCAGCGCGCGAGCTGGTTCCGGCGAGGGTACGGCGCGGGCGACGCGAAGGCCTGCGACACGTTCGCGGAGTGAGGGCCCTCCGGACGCCTCAGGCGTCCAGGTGGTAGTCGAGGACGAGCCGCGTCTGGAGGGTCCGCGCCTGGCGGAGCGAGTCCTTCAGCACGTGGCGGTCGAGGTCGCTCAGCGCCCGCGGATCGATCCGGTTGCCGCCCGCGCGCGGGCCGAGCAGCCCGCGCTGGCTGCGCAGCCGGAGCAGGTGGACGAAGTGGAAGCCGTCGACGAGCGCCGCGGTGCGCGCGGTGTCGAGGTGCCCGGCCTCCGCGAGCGCCCGCAGGCGCTCGGCGGTGCTGGTGTGCGGGATCCCGTGCGCGAGGCTGAGGACCCGCGCGGCGTCGACGAAGGGGCGCGCCGACTCTCTTGAGGTCGATGGTGTGGGCGTGCGCTCCCGTCGCGGGGGTGACGAAGTCGCGGAACGCGCCCGAGCGGCGGCCTGGACAGGAGCGCCCCGGCCGCGAGCTGGCGGAGGAACACGCGGCCGATCGGCCACCGCGCCGAGCAGCCAGCTCCGCAGCCGCTCCGCCAGCGCGGCGTCGCCGTGGAGCGGGCGCAGGTCGAAGAAGATGGCGGCGTTCAGGATCGCGTCCGGCTCCGGCACGTCCATCCAGCGCGAGAACGTGCTCTGCCAGGCCTGGAGGGTGAGACACCAGCGGGGATTGCTCGCCATCACCCCGCCCCGGCACAGCAGGAACCCGCACGCGTCGAGCCGCTCGTTCACGGCGCGGCAGAACGGCAGCAGCGCCTCGCGCAGCCGCTCGGCGTCGGCCTCGTCGGCCTCGAAGACGAGGCCGTTGTCCTGGTCGGTCGTGAAGGTCTGCTCGAGCCGGCCCTCGGACCCGAGCGCGATCCAGCACATCGGCACGGGCGGCAGCTCGTGCTCGTCCGCGGTCAGCTCGATGACGCGGATGGTGAGCAGGTCGTTCAGGGTCGAGACGTAGTGGGTCAGGGTCTCGACGTTCACGCCGCGGGCCAGGAAGCCGTCGGCCAGGCGCGCGGATCCCGGCGGCGGCGGCGCGCAGCCCCTCCATGTCGTGGGCCCGCTGCAGCGCGTCCGCCACCCGCGTGACGCCGGTCCGCTGGAGCCCGAACGAGATCGTCCTGCGACACGACGCCGACCAGGCGGCCGCCGCCGTCCACCACCACCACGTGGCGGACCCCGTTGCGCGCCATCGTCAGCGCCGCCTGGTGCGCGGTGGCCTGGGGCGGCAGGGTGATGAGGCCGCTCGTCATCACCGCGGCGAGCGGCTCCTCGAGGTCGACGCCGGGGAGCGCCACCCGCCGCACCACGTCCTGCAGCGTGAAGATGCCGAGCGGGAAGCGCCGGCCCGGGTCGGTCACGACCACCGGGCTGCTGCCGGTGCGGTCGAGGGCCTCGAGCGCCTGGCGGATGGTCGTCTCGAGCGGCAGCGTCAGGGGCGGGTGCGCGATGGCGGAGAGCGGGCTGAACATGGTCAGCGCCCGGAGCCGCCCCTCGGCGCCGTCCGCCGGCCTCGCCTCGCCCCGCTCGTCCATCGGCGCTCCCGCTCCGCGGCGCGCTCAGCGCCGCTCCCCGAGCAGATCCCGCACCCGCATCACCAGCTCCCGGGTCGAGAACGGCTTCGTCACGTAGGCGTCGGCGCCGAGCCCGAGCCCCTGCGCGATCTCGGACTCGCGCCCCTTCGCGGTGAGCATGAGGATCTTGAGCCCCGCCAGGCGGGGGTCGGCCCGCATCCGCCGGCAGACCTCGAAGCCGTTCAGCTTGGGCATCATGACGTCGAGGATCACCAGGTCCGGCGGCGGGGTGGCGGCGGCCGCCTCGAGCGCCGCCTCGCCGTCGGCGGCGATGGTCACCTCGTAGCCGTCCCGCTTCATGAGGTACTCGAGCGAGATGACGATGTTCGGCTCGTCGTCCACGATGAGGATCCGCCGCGTCATCGCCCGCCCCTCCGCGCCTCGGACGCCTGCTGGGCGCCGGCGCTCCCGGGCGGCTCGAGCGGCAGGACGAACGAGAAGGTGGCGCCCTTCCCGAGGTCGCTCTCCACCCAGAGCCGGCCGCCGAAGTGCTCGACGATGCGCTTGCTGATGGGGAGCCCGAGCCCGGTGCCGCCGGGGCTGCCCGGTGAGCGCGTCGCCCACCTGCCGGAACCTCTCGAAGACCGTCGGGCTGATCGGCCGGGCTGATCCCGGGGCCGTTGTCGCGCACGTCCACCCGCAGCGCCTCCCCCTCCACCGAGACCAGCACGTCCACCCGGCCGCGGCCCTCCGGGGCAGAACTTCACCGCGTTCGAGAGGAGGTTGATGAGCACCTGCATCAGCCGGTCGCGATCGGCCCTGACGCGCGGCACGCCGGGCGGCACCGAGATCGAGAGCGCCACCGCCCGCTCCCGGAACAGCTGGCCGGTGGCGTCGACCGCCTCGCCGACCACCTCGTTCAGGTCCAGCTCGGAGGTGTGCCACTCGGCGTTGCCCGACTCGAGCTTGGCCATGTCGAGCATCTGGTTGATGAGCCGGGTCAGCCGCTCGGTCTCCTTCACGATGATGGCGAGGAACCGCCCCCGCTCCTCGGCCGTCGCCTCCGGGTCGTCGCGCAGGATCTCGGAGAAGGCGCGGATGGAGGTGAGCGGCGTGCGGAGCTCGTGGGTGACGGTCGACACGAAGTCGTCCTTCATCCGGTCGAGCTCCTGGAGCCGGGCGTTGGCCTCGCGCAGCTCGGTGGTGGCGACCTCGAGCTGCCGGGACTTCTGCTCGAGCTGGTGGCTGTAGGCGCGCACCTGCGAGGCCTCGTCGAGGATGTCCATCACCTCGTCGAGGCTGGGCGTCTCCTCCTGGACCACCGACGCCACCATGACGCGGGCCGAGGCCGCGCCGATGGCGCCGGCGAGCTGGGTCTCGGCGAAGTGGACCAGGTCGGCGTCGGCGGGGAGCTCCTCCAGCGACTCCAGGCCGCGCCGGCGGCCGTAGGCGAGGAAGGCCTCGCGCGCCCGCTCCGGGCCCGAGGAAGCGCCCGAGCAGCGGCAGCAGGTCGGCGACGGAGGCCTGGCCGCGCCACAGCCGCGAGCGCTCGAGCCCCTGGGTGTGGCGGAAGACGTCGACGAAGAGCGCCGCCTGCCGCGTCTCGGCCACGCCCGGGTGGCCCGCCAGCGACACGCCCACGTACAGCCCGATGTTGGCGAGCATGCTCCAGAACAGCGCGTGCGAGATCTCGTCGAGGCCGGTCAGGCCGAAGAGCTGCTGCGGCCGGAGCAGCGCGATCCCGAGCGAGGCCCTCGTCGAGGAAGCCGGCCGGGAGCCAGCCCGACTTCGCGAGCGACGGGAGCGCCAGCGTGTAGCCCCAGACCGCGAACCCGGCCAGCAGCCCGGCCGTGGCGCCGGCCCGGGTGGCGCCCTTCCAGTAGATGCCGCCCAGGATGGCCGGCGCGAACTGCGCCACCGCGGCGAAGGAGATGAGGCCGATGGCCACCAGCGCGTAGGCCTCGCCGGCGGCGCGGAAGTAGACGTAGCCGAGGATCAGGATCGCGCGCGATGGCGAGGCGGCGGATGGCGAGGAGGAGCCCGGAGAGGTCCGGCCGCGCGTCGAGGCGCAGCCACCGCTGCCGCAGCAGGACCGGCATCACCAGGTCGTTGCACACCATGGTGGAGAGGGCGATGGTCTCGACGATCACCATCCCGGTGCCGGCCGAGAGGCCGCCGATGAAGGCGAACAGCGCCAGCCCCTGGCGCTGCTCGGCCATCGGGATGGTGAGGACGAAGGTGTCGGCGTCGACGCCGCCGCCGGCGAAGCGGAGGAGCCCGCCGAGCGCCACCGGCAGGACGAAGACGTTGATGAGCAGGAGGTAGAGCGGGAAGAGCCAGAGTGGCCTTGTCGAGGTGGTCCTCGTCCACGTTCTCCACCACCGAGATCTGGAACTGCCGCGGCAGGAACATGATCGAGAGCATCGAGAGGACGGTCAGGAAGGCCCAGGTGGCGTAACCGCCGGTGCCGCCCACCGTCATGAGCCGCTGGAGGCGCGGCGCCTCGTGCGGCCAGCCGGAAGATGTCGCCGAAGCCGCCGTACACGCCGAAGGTGACGAACGCGCCGACCGCCAGGAAGGCGAGCAGCTTCACCATCGACTCGAAGGCGATGGCGGCGACCAGCCCCTCGTGCCGCTCGGTGGCGTCGAGGTGGCGCGCGCCGAAGAGGATCGAGAAGGCGGCCAGGGTCACGCGCGATGTAGAGCGCGGTGTCCAGGTAGAACGGCTGCTCCGCCGCCTTGGCCGGCATGACGATGTCCGGGTAGTGCAGCAGGATCGTGAAGGACGCCGGAGATCGCCTTGAGCTGCAGGGAGATGTAGGGGATGACGCCGAGGACCGCGATGACCGTCACCAGCCCGCCCAGCCGCTGGCTCTTGCCGTAGCGCGAGGCGACGAAGTCGGCGATGGAGGTGATCCGGTAGGTCTTGCTGATGCGGATGACCTTGCGCCAGACGTACCACCAGAGCGCGATCATCAGGGTGGGGCCGAGGTAGACCGGCAGGAACCCGATGCCGCTCGAGGCGGCGCGGCCGACGCTCCCGTAGAAGGTCCAGGTGGTGCAGTACACCGCCGAGCGAGAGCGCGTAGATGTACGGGTTGGCGATGATCGAGCGGCCCGCCGCCGCGCGGCGATCGCCGAACCAGGCGATGGCGAAGAGCACGCCCAGGTAGGCGAACGAGACGGGGACGATCACCCACGCCTGGAGCATGGCGCACTCCTAGTCCGGCGGACGCTCGACCACCAGCGCCATCAGCCCGATGAGCAGCGTCCAGACCACGAAGACGTAGGCGTAGAGCAGCGGGATCCCGCCGACGTCGGCGGCGCCGGTGAAGAGCGACAGGATCGGGTAGTTCAGCAGGATCGCGCCCAGCGCGAAGGTCGCGAGGAGGCGCTGCCCTGTCGTGCCCGCCCGGTTCATGGCCGCCCTTCCGGTGTGGCAGGATCGGGGGTCACTATAGCGCGCGGGCGCGCGGGGGCAGGGGAGGGGCCGCCGCGTTGCTCGTTGGCGGGGTGCGGGAACCGCCCCGGCCGGGGGGCGGGGCGCTCGACGGCGTGGCCGGAGCGCTCGAGCCGGGCGGCGGGTGACCCGCGATCACCGGCGGTGATCGCGGGTCGGTCGTCCGGTCAGGCCGCCCGCTGGTGGTTGAACATGTTGGTGAGGGGCTGGCTCAGCTGAAAGGTCCGGCCGCCGCGGATGTAGCTCTCGAGCTGGTCGATGCTCCACTGCTTCTCCTCGACCACCAGGTCCACCAGGTCGAGCATGGAGATGACGCCGACCAGCGCCGCGCCCTCCCGGACGAGGAGGTGCCGGGTGTGCCCGGTCCGCATGAGCTGCGCGCACTCGGCGTCGGTCGCCTCGGCCGAGACGACCGGGAAGTCGGCGCGCATCACCGAGCGGAGGCTGGTGAAGGCCGGCTCGGCGCCGGCCACCAGCGCGGCGACGAGGTCGCGCTCGGTGACGAGGCCGACGAGCGCCTCGCCCTGGCGCACGCCGACGGAGCCGATCTCGCGCTCGGTCATCAGGCGGGCGGCGTCGGCGCACGAGGCGGACGCGTCGAGGGAGACGACGTTGCGGACGACGCGGTTCTGGATGCTGGCCATGAGTGTTTCCTCCCGTGAACGCGCCCCAGACCATCCGGAGCAGCACGGGAGGCATCATGCGCCCGGGCCGCGGCGGCGCGGCGTCGCAAGAACGGATGGACCATAACGTACGCTGATGGACGTGGCGCTGGCCGGCGCGACCATCTGATATGCTGCGCGGGCCCATGAGCCGCCTCGATCCCCGCAAGCTCGAGACCTTCCGCGTCGTCGCGCAGACCCGGAAGATCTCCAGCGCCGCGAAGCTCCTCCACCTGTCGCAGCCGGCGGTCACCGCGCAGATCCGCGCCCTCGAGGAGGAGTGCGGGCGGTCGCTCCTGGTGCGCTCGTCGAAGGGCGTCACCCCGAACGACTGGGGCCTGCGCCTGCTCGACGCCGCGCGGCAGGTGCACGAGCTGCTCGGCGCGGTGGAGACGGCCTTCCAGGACGAGCCGGAGACGGGCGAGGAGGTGGTGCTGGCCGCCAGCATGACCACCGCCGCCTACGTGATCCCGCCCCTGGTCGCCGGCTACCGCGCCCTCCACGGCCGGGTCCCCTTCCGGCTGCAGGTCAGCAACACCGCCCGCGTGCTGGAGTGGGTGGCCGAGGGGCGGGTGCCGCTCGCCATCGTCGAGGGGCGGCTGCGCTCGCCGCGCGTCCACCTCGAGCGCTACCTCGAGGACGAGCTGGTGGCCGTGGCGGCCAGCGCCGCGCGCGAGCTGTGCGGGATCTCTCGCGCCGTCGACCTCGCCAAGGTGCCGCTCCTGCTCCGGGAGCCCGGGTCGAGCACCCGCGCGGTGGTGGAGGAGGCGCTGACGCGGGTCCTCGGCTCGAAGCAGGTGCGCCACGCCGAGCTGCTGTTCGGCTCGAACCAGTCGATGAAGATGGCGGCGGTGGCCGGGCTCGGGGTGGCGTTCGTCTCGCGCTGGAGCGTCCAGCTCGAGGTGGCCGCCGGGATGCTCCGGATCCTGCCGCTGCGCGACCTGCGGCTCACCCGCGCGTTCTCCTGGGCGACCGGCGCGCCGCAGCTGCACGGGGCGGTCGGGCCGCTTCCACGCGTGGGCGCGACGCCACCCGCCGGCGCGGCCGTAGTCGCACCCAGTATTCACGCCGGTGACGTGGGCGGGCGCTCGCGCCCCTTCGCCCGCGCGCGTGGGGATCCTGGCGTCCCGCGAAGGCCGAGCGTGAACCGATCCATCGTGTCGTTCCCGAGCGCGAGCCGCGCGGCGAGATCGTTGTGCGCCCCTGCAGAGGATCCTGAGGTTGGAGGCGGTCGAGGTCCCGCCGCGTGACCGCGGGTGAATGTGGTCGAGCTCGAGGTGGCGGGTGCTCCCACAGATGCCGCCCGAGGCGAGAGCCCACTGGCACCTGCCGCCGTCCCGCTTCCAGACCTCACGCCGGACGTGGGCCGGGATGTGGTCGTCCTTCGAAGCCCTGGTTTCCTTCCTGGGCTTCTCGACCATCCCCTTCCGCTTCTCCGCCTGCGCCAGGAGCAGGTCCAGCCCCGCCTCGAGGATCTCCCCGGGCGTGGCGTCCGGGCGTGCGTGAGACAGCGCATCGCGGGCGGCCTCGAGCTTGCGCAGGAACCGGCTCGACACCGTCGCGTGGAGGCGGCTCTGCTCGGCGGTGAGCGGCGCGACCTCGAACGGCGGGGCGGGAGCGACCGGCGGGATCGGTGGAGGGAGTCGGTTCATCTGGCCAACCAGGCTGGGAAGCAGGCCGGGCCAGATCGGGCTCGGGCTGAGCTCTCCGCGGTTCGGAGGCCTCTCCGAGGGCGAGCGCGGGCGCCGCAGTGGTGACGCTCTGCATGGCCGGCGCGGGGCGAACCGCCGTGACGACTGCGGTACGAACTGCCGTGACGACACTTCTCGTCGGCGGCGCCGGGTGCGGCTGCAGGGCGGCGACGACTTCCATCGCCTCGCGCTTGGAGAGGCCATAGAACCGGGGCAGGACCGTCTCCCAGTTCTCGGCGGTCACCACCCTGGCCGCCTCGATGATGCTGGTGAGGCAAAGCCGACCCTCCCTGAGCGGCTCGACCACGCCCGGAACCCGCTGGATGAGCTCGGCCGCGACCTTCCGGTACTGGGCCGCGCCCTTGGAGAGCCGGAGCTCGCGGTGCAGGAAGTAGAAGAGCGACGAGTGCCCCAGCTCGACCCAGCGCCGGCGCTCGTCAAAGTCCGCGAGGGCGACCAGGAACTC
Organism: uncultured delta proteobacterium; assembly: GCA_963733485.1. Lineage (GTDB taxonomy): Bacteria > Myxococcota > Myxococcia > Myxococcales > Anaeromyxobacteraceae > Anaeromyxobacter. Next base: position 51,808 of record CAVTDL010000008.1, read on the forward strand.
GGCGAGCGCGTGGTGCTCGCGGCGGAGAAGGACGACGAGGTTCTCGGTGAGTGCGCGCGCGGTTTCCATGCGCTCACTCTCTCACGCGTTTTCGAGGCCTCCTGAGACGCACCTAGCCATGCGCTGGCGCGAGAACGAGGCACAGGGGCCGCGGGAGTCTTCACGCGCGTCGAGCGCGCTTACAGCGGCGCGGAGCGCTTCGAGAGCGGCATCCTCGTAGGAGCGGCGCTGCGCGAGTCGCCTGCGAGTAAAAGTGTGTCTACGAAATTATGCGGTCCTGTTGGGTGTGGATCGAGCGACCGGTGTCGCGTCGAGTCGCCGCCGCGCACGCGCCCGTTTCCGGAGAGCTCGCGTCGGCCGTGCCAGGGCGTCGGTGGTTCATCTGGCCAACCAACCGCTGCGAGTGGCTCGTGGCGCCTTGGCGGCGGCGCCGCGCACGCGCCCGCTCCCGGAGAGCTCGCGTCGGCCGTGCCAGGGTGTCGGCGGTTCATCTGGCCAACCAACCGCTGCGAGCTGGCTCGTGGCGCCTTGGCGGCGCCGCCGCGCACGGCGCCGTTCCCGGAGAGCTCGCGTCGGCCGTGCCAGGGTGTCGGCGGTTCATCTGGCCAACCAACCGCTGCGAGCTGGGTCGTGGCGTCTTGGCGACGCCGCCGCGCACGCCCCCGCTCCCGGAGAGCTCGCGTCGGCCGTGCCACGATGTCAGCGGTTCATCTGGCCAACCAACCGTAGCGAGCCGGCTCGTGGCACCTTGGCGGCGGAGACGCATGTGCCTGGCCACGGCGAGATGAGCCCCTCCTCGGACACGGCTCGGCCTTCCTCGTCCTCGTTGCCCGAGACCGGTCGTCCACCGGCACCGCCGCGACAGCACGAAGCGCTTCGTGCTTCACGATGTGACGAACGACGAGCGATGGTGCCCGGAGCGCGCGGTCAGGCCCGTCGCCGAACGACGAGCGATGGCGGCCCCGATCGCCGGCCGTCGCGCCGGCGCCCAAGGCCCGCGCCCACCGCCGCCCCGCCCCGCCCCTTCAGGCCGGCAGCGTCCGGAGCGCCCGGTCGAGGTCGGCGATCAGGTCCTCCGGATCCTCGATGCCGATGGAGAGCCGGATGACGCCGTCGGTGATGCCGGCGCGAGCGCGCGCCGCCGGGGTCATCGAGGCGTGGGTCATCGAGGCCGGGTGGGCCACCAGGCTCTCCACGCCGCCGAGGCTCTCGGCCAGCGTGAACCAGCGCAGCGTCCGTGAGGACGTGGTCGACGTGGTCCGGCCGGCCCCCGGCGAGCTCGAAGGAGAGCATGCCGCCGAAGCCGCGCTGCTGCGCCCGCGCGAGCGCGTGCTGCGGGTGGCTCTCGAGCCCGGGGTAGTGGACCTTCGCCACCGCCGGGTGGCGCGGCCAGGAACGCCGACCACCGCGGCGCGCCGGCCTCGTGCGCCCGCATGCGGAGGAGCAGCGTCTTCAGGCCGCGCAGCACCAGGAAGCAGTCGTGCGGGCTCTGCGAGGTGCCGAGCAGGTTGTTCATGCTCTGGATGCGCTGGAGCAGCGCGGGCTGCCCGGGCGCGGCCACCACCGCGCCGCCCACCACGTCGCTGTGGCCGTTCAGGTACTTGGTGGTGGAGTGGACGACCAGGTCGGCGCCCAGCTCGAAGGGGCGCTGCAGCACCGGCGAGAGGAAGGTGTTGTCCACCACCGTGAGCGCGCCGCGGTCCCGGGCCAGCGCCGGCCACGGCGCGCGATGTCGGTGAGGCGCAGCAGCGGGTTCGAGGGCGTCTCGATCCAGACCATGCGCGTGTTCGGCTGGAACGCGGCCTCGACCGCGGCCAGGTCGGCCAGGTCGAGGTAGGTGACCTCGAGGCCGTAGGCGCGCCTTCGCGTGCTCGAGCGCGCGGAAGGTGCCGCCGTAGCAGTCCACCGTGCAGAGGAGGTGGCTGCCGGCCGGGAGCAGGTTCAGCGACCACGATCACCGCGCTCATGCCGGTGGCGGTGCAGGTGGCGCCGGCGCCGCCCTCGAGCACCGCGATGGCCTCCTCGAGCGCGGCGCGGGTGGGGTTGCCGCTGCGCGTGTAGTCGTAGCCGGCGTTGGTGCAGACGTCGCGGAAGGCGAAGGTGGAGGTCTGGTAGATGGGCGGCATCACCGCGCCGTAGGCGGGATCCGGCTGCACGCCCGCGTGGACGCACTGCGTGGCGGTCCGGGCCTCCGGCACCAGCGGCGGCGCGGCCCGTCCAGCCCGCCCGCGCCGGCGTGCCGGGCGGCACGATGGTGAAGTGGTAGGCCGGGTTCCCGGGGATGTTGGGGTCGAGGTGGACGTCGTCGGACATCGTGGTCTCCCGGGGGGCTCGCCCGGCGTGGGCGGTGCAGGGGGTGGATTTCTAGCCGCTCGCGGGCCGCGCGACAACGCCGCGGGGCGGACCGGTCGCCCGGCGGGGGATGGGCAGGGGGAGCGCGCCGGGGTATGAGGTCCCCCCCGATGGCGCGAGGTGACGACGCAGGAGACCCGGCGCTCGACGACGCCGACGTCGCGGCCGCCCTGCGCGTGCTCGAGCGCGTGGCCGGCAATCGGACCGTCCTGGCGCGCCTCGACGCGGAGACCCGCGTGACGCTGCAGCGGCTGGCGGGCGAGGTGGCGCGCCCGGACCTCAAGGCCCGCAAGAAGCTGCAGAAGGCGCTCCTCCGCGGCGAGCACCGCGCGCGCAGGGCGCGCGACGCCGCGCTGCGAGGCGACACCGGGATCCAGCAGCTCAGGCAGGCCCCGGTCTTCGTGGCGCCGCTGCCGGCGCTCCCGCCGCCCGGCACGGACGCCAGGGCCTGGCAGCCCACCCTCCCGGACGCGGCCGCGCCGCCGGCGGCCGCCGCGCCCTCGGGCCAGCCCGTGGTCGAGGACGAGGGGCCGGAGCTGACCGAGCCGCGCAAGTGCTACGTCTGCAAGACCGCCTACCGGCGGCTGCACCGCTTCTACGATCAGCTGTGCCGCGCCTGCGGCGACGAGAACCACGCCCGGCGCACGGCGACGGTCGACCTGCGCGGGCGGGTCGCGCTGGTCACCGGCGCGCGCGTGAAGATCGGCTACCAGGCGGCGATCCTGCTGCTCCTGCGCGCGGGCTGCTCGGTGGTCGTCTGCACCCGCTTCCCGCGCGACGCCGCGGCCCGGTACGCGCGCGAGGCCGACTTCCCGGCCTGGACGGATCGCCTCGCCATCCACGGCGTCGACCTGCGCCACACGCCGAGCGTCGAGCTCCTCTGCCAGCGGCTCGACGCGACGCCTGCCGCGGCTCGACTTCCTGCTCCACAACGCCTGCCAGACCGTGCGCCGCCCGCCGGGCTTCTACGGGCACCTGCGTCGAGCGCGAGCAGGCGCCCTGGTCCGCGCTCCCCGGCGCCGAGCGGGACCTCCTCGCGCGATCACGAGGCGCTGACGGACGCGCTCCGGGGCCGCGGCGCGGCGGCGGCGTGCTCCGCCCGGCGCTCCTCTCGCAGGCGGCGAGCGCGGCCGATCTCCTCCGCCCGGGCAGGGCCGGGCTCGAGCTCTTCCCGCGGGCGTGCTCGACCAGGACCTCCAGCAGGTCGATCTGCGCACGCACAACTCCTGGCGGCTCCGGCTCGACGAGGTCCCGACCCTCGAGCTGCTCGAGGTGCTGCTGGTCAACGCCATCGCGCCCTTCGTGATGACCGCGCGGCTGAAGCCGCTCATGCTGCGCGCGCCGCGCCGCCTCCCGGCACCGCCACCAGCGGCGACGCGGCGCGTCACGTGGTGCTGGTCTCGGCCATGGAGGGTCAGTTCTACCGGGAGCACAAGACCGACCGGCACCCGCACACCAACATGGCCAAGGCCGCGCTCAACATGCTGGTGCGGACGAGCGCCCCCGACTACGCGCGGGACGGCATCCACCTGAACGCGGTCGACACCGGCTGGGTGACCGACGAGGACCCGGCCCACCTGGCCGAGCGGAAGGCGGAGGAGCACGCCTTCTCGCCGCCGCTCGACATCGTGGACGGCGCGGCCCGCATCGTCGCCCCGATCTTCGACGGCTTCCGCACCGGCCGGCACGAGGCCGGGCTGTTCTTCAAGGACTACCGGCCGACGCCCTGGTAGGCGGCCGCGCTCCGGCGCTACGCCCCCAGCGCGTCCGCCAGGGCGAGCAGGAGCGCCGCGCCGTCGCCGCGCCAGGCCGCCCCGTGCATGCAGGCGAGCGTGCGAGGGCCGGTGCGCGCCAGCCGCTCGAGCGTGCTCCGCGTCGCGGGGGCATGGGCGTAGTAGTCCATCGCCGCGCGCATCGCCTCCGACGGCCCGAGCACGTCCGTCTCGGTCACCGGCGCGTGGTCCGCGCCCCCCTGCGTGAAGAGGTCACCGCAGAACAGCGTCCGGGTGGTCGACTCGGAGAGGAAGCCGCAGTCCCAGCCGTGCGGCACGTGCGGGGCGTCGTGCCAGGTGACCACATGGCGTCCCAGGGTGAGCTGCTCGCCGTCGGCGAGCGCTCGGGGAGGGCGAATGGCGAGGTCGCCCGCCGAGGTCATCGAGCCGACCGCGCTGCAGGCTGCCTGCGCGCGAGGGGCCGCCGCGAGGAGCTCGTTCAGCGCGCCGCACTCGTCCTGCTCGAAGTGAGAGAACGCGATCCAGCGCAGCCGCTCCACCGGCACGACCCGGGCGATCGCGTCGCGGACCGCCGGGAACAGCCGGCGCAGGCCGGTGTGGAACAGGAGCGGCTCGTCGTCGACGACCAGGTACTGGTTGAAGGTGAAGCCGCCCGGGACGGCGCCTGGCGGGATGGGCGTGCTGATCCGGTAGATGCCCTCGGCGATCTCGTCGATCGTCGTCCCGCTGGGGGTGGTCGATTGCATCGGGCGCTCCTCCTGCCGCGTCCGCCCGGAGGCCGGCGACTCGCGCCGTCCCCCCACGCAGCCGCAGGCATCTCGTCGATAGCGGCCAGGCCGCGGCGGCGCCAGCCGGAGGTGCATCCGGCCTCGCGGCCGGGACCGGCGTGCACGCGCGTGCACGCGGTCCTCCGGTGCGCCGGGGTCGAACGCCTCACCCGACCACGGCCGGCGGCGCGCGGCGCCCGGCGGCCTGCCTCACGCCGGCCAGGAACCGGGAGCGGAGCGCGTCGCTCATGAGCGCCCGCTTCACCGGCGGCAGCCGCAGGAAGCCGCCCACGACGGCGCGCAGGAAGGCCTGCGTCTTGCTCGACGGGGTCGTCGAAGAGCTGGTTCTGCAGGGTGCCGCGCTCGAGGCACTGCAGGATGACGCGCTCGAAGGTGGTCTCGGGGTGGAGGACGCGCTGCGCGCGCGGGTGGAGCCTCATCGCCCCCGGGTTGCAGGTGGTGGCGCAGACGCCGCAGCCGAGGCAGATCGCCTCGTCGACCTGCGGGCGGCCGTGCTTGCGAAAGCTCCGGATCCGGGTCGGCGACCCGCGGGATCGCGCCGACCGGGCACCGCCTCGAGCACTTGCCGCAGCCGAGGCACCGATCGCGGTCGGAGGCGGCGATGAAGCTCGAGGTCACCACCATGTTCGGGTAGCCGTGCCGGCTCACGCCGAGCAGCACGTTGCAGCAGCAGCCGCAGCAGTGGCACATGAACGACACGTTGCGCTGGACGTTGTCCGCGTTGAAGACGAGCCCGAGCTCGCGGGATCGGGCGAGGCGCTCGAGCATCTCGGCCTTCGAGATCTCGCGGGCGAGCCGGTTGCGCACCAGGTAGTCGGCCGCCATCGCCGAACGAGGTGCAGGTCTCGAGCGGCACGTCGCAGCGCTTCTCGCCGAGGTGGTGCTTCTCGTGGCGGCAGGAGCAGAGCCCCACGGCGAAGCGCGTCGTGCGACTCCACGATGGCGGTCGCCCGCTCGTAGTCGAGCACCTCGACGTACTCCTCGGGCCGGACGGTGCCCTCGTGCGGCACGGTCCGCAGCACGGAGACCTGCTCGCCCGCGCCGAAGTTGGCCTCGTAGAACGGCCCCTCCTCGAGGTAGTCGCGGAAGAGGCCGGCCCAGCGCGCCTGATCGGCCGCGTCGCCGGTGCGCATCATGGTGAACTCGAAGATGCCGATGACCATCGGCGACGGGCGCGTACCAGCACC
>CAVTDL010000009.1:0-148639 GCA_963733485.1 uncultured delta proteobacterium
CCCTCGCCCAGGTTGTGCAGACCGATGCCTAGGGCGATCAAATAGCTCACCTGGAGAGGGGTTCGCTCGCCGCGCCGGCTAGCTAGTGCCAGCAGCGTGCCCAAAGAGATCAGGCTGACGAAGATCACCATGGGGACACCCTGCCAGAAAGCCGGTAACTCCACAGCAAACTCGGTGGCGTCGAGCCAGGTACTGACGGCCAGGAAGATCAGCAAGCCGACGGTCAAAGAGAGGATGAAATTCATGCCGGCGCTGCCCAGCCGGCGCATGAAGGGATACCAGAGCAAGCCCAACATGATGGGCACGATTCCAACGTACAGACCCACCAGACCGAAGCGCAGAGACAGGCTGGCCGAAGGTTGCGGCGATTCCACAGCTACCGCGATACTCGGCGTCAAACGTGGCGCCCCTCTCGCTGACCAGCCGCACCACGTGAGCCTCTTCAGCTACCCAGGGATAGGGAATCGTGAACGTGGACCGGCCTAGCCGTGAGAGAGTTGCGGAAGGCTCGGCCGTGAAGCTCCAGTAGGCGTCGTCGACCTGCACTTGAGCCACAGTGACCGGCTGCGGACCGTCGTTGATTACTTCGACCTGGATCATGCCTGGCTCTGGCAGAATCACGCGCTGGACGGTGAGTTTCTCCACGGGCGGGCCTGCCAGTTCGCGCAGCCCCGCGCCTGTGATGACGATGAGGGCCAGGATGATGCCTAACAGCAGTAGAGGTGCAAGTACGAGCAACCAGGCGGCGCCCGAAAGTCGCCGCGATGGCTTGGCTTGTGTTTCTGTACTCATGATCTTGCCTCAACACGCCAGGGCACGGTGGCGCCTTGTGTGCTCTTACGGTCCCACGTCTCGTCCATTCCGACCTGGGCCAGCGCGGCTGGAAAGTCCTCCGGCTTGACGATGTTGAAGTGGCCCATCCAACCCAGCTCGGCAAACTCGCTGACGTGGGCGTGGAACATGTACTGTCCCGGCCAGCGATAGCGGAACTCCAGGATGCCGCGTTGCGCCTGGGCCTGTATGATCGTGTCCACGGTGCGCAGTGTCGGCTCGAGGGTGGTGCCGTGATCGTAGTAGTTGAAGAACTCGGCGTGCAAATGGAAGGAGTTGATGGGATCGAACTCGACGATGTTGATCAAGTAGAGGCGAATCAGCTCGCCAACCTGAGCTGGAATGGGGCGGCGGGCGTAGACGTGACCGACCGTATTGACGGCATAGACCTCGTTCGCGCCATCGAAGTTGGTGTCGAAGGCGTTCATGACCATGACGAACTCTCTGGCCGGCGGCCGACCAGCCTTGGGGTTGACGATAAACGCGCCGTACAGTCCCTTGTGGATGTGGCGTTTGAGCGGGAGGGCGTGGCAGTGGTACAAATGGCAACCAAACGGCTCGGCGTCGAACTCATAGGTGAACGTTTGGCCGGTAGCGATCTCGCCCGGCCCAGCGCCGGGCACACCGTCCATCTCAAAGGGGTGGACCCCGTGGAAGTGCAGTGTGTGGGGATGGGTACCTGCGTTTACGAATTTGATGCGAATGTGGTCTCCTTCGGTACAGCGAATCGTCGGCCCCGGCACGCGGCCGTTGTACGTCCAGGCCGGAAAAAAGACACCGGGTGCGATTTCGATGTCTTTGTCTATTGCAACGATGGTATAGTCCCGCAACGTCTGGCCATTCGCTAGTGTGCTGACCTGGCCGTAGTCCCAGTCGACGAGCATCTGCATCGGGTCGAAGCCGTTGCGGACGTTGTCCACCTCCCCCACCATGCCCGCCGCGCCGTGTTCCATGGCAGATGGACTGTGGCCGGTATGGTCCATGCCAGGTCCCTGCGCTAATGGCCGGGCGATGGATGGCTGAGACAGCAACGCGGCCCCTGCCAGGCCGGCCGTCCCTGCCAGGCCGGCGCGCAGAAAGTCGCGTCGTGAGAAAAACCGGCGCATGCGATGTGTCATAGAAGAACATCTCCAATCACAAAAATGAGGATAAGTTAAATACAGATTTAGATTGAGCTAAATTATTCGTAGTATAGCTCACATGTTGATCAAGATCTGGAAGTTAAATTACAGAATTCAGGAGCATCATGTGTATAACACCATGCGTCTCAAAAGATTCTGCGACCTTGACCAAAGCCTCAGATTGTGTTAGACTCGCTACACCTCAGCAAAGGAGGCACGCCCATGATACTCGTACTAATTCTTCATCCCTTGTCAGTTGAACCGACCGCTCGCCGCGAGTCATGTCATCGGCGTGTGCCTGTGCCACGTTGACGGCCCATTTTCGGGTCGATTGCCAAGACCTGACGACGGGTGTGCTTTTCACCCGTCGTCTTTTTTTCCTCTTTTTCCTCTGATGGAGCCTCCATGGCCAAACTGGACATTTACCGGCGCTTGATCGGCTATCTACGGCCGTACTGGCCGCAAGCTACGCTGGCATACACGGCGATGCTGTTTGCGACTCTGCTCAACCTGTTCGTGCCGTTGATCATCAAGGGCGCGATCGACCAGGGGCTGGACAACGATCGCCCGTGGGCGCTGTTCATTGCGGCAGGACTCATTCTGGCCATTGCCGTCGTGCGCGGCATCGCTGGCTTTGTCCAGCGCTATTTCGGCGAATGGCTCTCCTTTCGCGCGGCCTATGACCTGCGAAACAACTTGTATCACAGCCTTCAGCACCTGCCTTTCGCCTTCCACGACCAGGCGCATACCGGCGATCTGATGAGCCGGGCTACGGGCGATATCACCGAGACCGAACGCTTCGTCGGCATCGGACTGATGGAGCTGGTGGCGACTGTGCTGTTGCTCGTGGGTGTGGTAGTGGCCATGCTTTTCGAGGACGTGCCCCTGGCTCTGCTGGCTTTGATACCCTTTCCGATCCTGATCGTTAGCACCATTCGCTTCGGCGCCACCGTGCGGCCCCTGTCGCGCAATGTACAAGATCAGCTCGGCGTGCTATCTACTACCATGCAGGAGAGCCTGACCGGCATCCGGGTCGTCAAGGCCTTCGCGCGTGAGCCCTACGAGTTCGAGAAATTCGATCGGGACAACACCGTCTGGTTCCGGATGCGCGAGCGACTGATTCGTGTCTGGGGCAACAACTGGCCATTCTTCACTTTTTTGATCGCACTGAGCAACTTCCTGCTGCTTTGGTTCGGCGGGCCGATGGCGTTGGAAGGAACGATTACCATCGGCACGCTTTTCGCCATGATCTCCTACGTGCTGATGCTCAACGCACCGGCGCAGCGGCTGGGATTCCTGGTCAACATGGCGGCCACGGCCGACGCCAGCGCCAGCCGCGTCTTCGAGATCATCGATACGCCTAACACCGTTGCCGAGCGGCCGGACGCCCGCCCACTGACCGGCCCACGCGGCGAGGTGATCTTCGAACAGGTTGGCTTTGGCTATCGAGATGGCCTCAATGTGCTCGACGACATCACCTTTCACGCCGAGTCCGGCCAGGTAATTGCGCTGATGGGCCCCACCGGCTCCGGCAAGTCATCGATCATCAATCTGATCCCGCGTTTTTATGATCCGATGGAAGGCCGGGTACGGGTGGATGGCGTCGACGTGCGCGAGCTGACCCTGGAGAGTCTGCGCGGGCAGATCGGCATCGTGTTGCAGGAGCCGTTTCTGTTTAGCGCTACCCTTGCCGAGAACATCGCCTATGGCCGGCCCGACGCCAGCCAGGACGAGATCGAGGCGGCGGCTCGGGCGGCCAACGCCCACGATTTTGTCGAGAGCTTTCCGGACGGCTACGACACACGCGTCGGCGAGCGCGGAGTCACGCTGAGCGGCGGGCAGAAGCAACGCATCGCCATTGCTCGTGCCCTGCTCTATGACCCGCGCATCCTGATTCTGGACGACTCGACCAGCAGCGTGGACACCGAGACCGAGCACATTATCCAACAGGCGCTGCAGACGCTGATGCAAGGCCGCACAACCTTCGTGATCGCGCAGCGGCTGCTGACACTCAAACACGCAGACCAAATCCTGGTTCTTGACCATGGCCGTATCGTCCAACGCGGCACGCACGACGAGCTCTTACGTGAGGGCGGTCTGTATCAACAGATCTATGACCTGCAGCTGCCGCGACCAGGAGGAGTTTCTGGCGTTGGAAGAGCGGGAACTGGTGATCGGTGATCGGTGATTACGGATCCGAATCGCCGATCACCGATCACCAAAGCGGAACAAAGACCATGACGCAAACGAACGGATACAGCAGCCACAAAATCCCATTCCGCGAAACGTTTGGCTCGCAGGCCAGCCAGGCGGATGATCGGCTGCGCCACGAGGCCAGGATCCAGGCGCTGATGCCCGATCAACAGGACGACGATATGTTGGGCAAGATCTACGACAGCCGGCTGATCAAGCGGCTCGCTGCCTTCCTCTTGCCCTACAAGCTACAAACTCTGATTGCCGTGGTCTTCATGATCGTCTCGTCGCTGATGGCCGTGGCCGCGCCGTGGATCATCGGCCAGGCCATCGACCAGGGCATCACGGCCGGCAATCCGCAGCTTCTGCGGCAGTGGACGCTGATCTTCTTGGCTGCGGCGTTGATCGAGTGGGTGACGAACCGGTATCGCATCAGCCTGATGGCCTACGTCGGCACGCAGGTTGTGGCTGACGTGCGCAGCCAGCTCTTTCGACATCTGCATACGCTGACACTCAACTTTCACAACAACTACAGCGTCGGCCGCATGATCAGCCGGCTGATCGGCGACGTGGGCGTATTGCAGGAGTTCATCACCTGGACCATCACCGGTTGGCGCGTGCGGTCTTCCTGTTGATCGGTATCTTCGTCGTTATGCTCAGCATGAGTTGGCAACTGATTCTAATCACGCTGGCCGTGATGCCGCTGATGATCTTGCTGACGAATTTCTGGCGGGTGCGGGTTCGTGAGGCTTATCGGGCGACACGCCTGCGCCTGTCGCTGATCAACGGCTACCTGAACGAGTCGATCTCTGGTATCCGAGTGACGCAGAGTTTTACCAAGCTGAACTACGGCCATTTCGACGACCTAAACCACTCGTTCTTCGACGCCAACGTCGGCGCTGCATGGTTGACCGCGCTGTTCTTCCCGGTGTGGATTTCATCGGATCGTTGGCAACCGCGCTCGTGGTTGGCGTAGGTGGATGGCTGGTGCTGGGCGACACGCTGACGGCCGGCATGCTGGTGGCTTTCGTACTCTACGTCAAGCGTTTCTTCGACCCGATCCGCGACCTGGCGCAGCGCTACGACACTACGAGCGACGGATGGCGGCCTGCAAGCGCATTTTCTCGCTGCTGGTCCGCCGGCGCGGATGTCCATCACCAGGCCGCGCCCGCAGAGGTCGTCGAGCCGGGGCTCGAGGCGGTCGCGGGGGAGGCCGGTGACCCGCTCGAGGCGCGAGAGCGACGAGAGGCCGAAGGGCATCGCCACGATCAGCTCGGCGTCCTCGCGCGGGTAGAGCTCCTCCAGGATCGCGCGCAGGGCGGGGCTCCACGGAGACCGGACGGTGAGCCCGTCGAGCTTCTGGCCCAGCCGCCGGTACACGTCCTTGCCGACCAGGTGTCCATGTGTCGCGCCTCCCCCGCGGCAGGTGCTCGCTCGCCCTCAGGCAGGGCGCCGCGGTGGGCGCAGCGTCCCACCCCGCGTCCCCGCAGGCCAGCCTCACGGATGATTCGCGCTCGCCGCACCGTCCGCTTGACGGGATATGCGTCCGCTATCTAGGATTCGCGCGCCCGCGCGGAGTCGCGGGCCACCGCCCCGGAGCCTGCGCATGCCAGATCCCGCCTCGCCGACGGCCGCTCCACGCATCCCAGGCTCCGCGCTCGAGCTCATCGGCGACACGCCCATGGTGAGGCTGCAGGGGTTCGACACCGGCCCCTGCGAGCTCTTCCTGAAGCTCGAGAGCCAGAACCCGGGCGGCTCGATCAAGGATCGGATCGGCCGCTCCATGATCGACGCGGCCGAGCAGGACGGCCTGCTCGGGCCCGACCGGCGCGTCCTGGTGGAGGCGACGGCCGGGAACACCGGCCTCGGCCTCGCGCTGGTGGCGGCGCAGCGCGGGTACCACCTGACGCTGGTCATCCCCGACAAGATGAGCCAGGAGAAGATCCTCCACCTGAAGGCGCTCGGCGCCGAGGTGGTGCTGACCCGGTCGGACGTGGAGAAGGGGCACCCCGACTACTACCAGGACCTGGCGCAGCGGATCGCGCGGGAGCAGGGCGCCTTCTACGTGAACCAGTTCGGGAACCCGGCCAACCCGCACGCGCACGAGACGACCACGGGCCCGGAGATCGCGGCGCAGCTCGGCGGGCGGATCGACGCGATGGTCTGCGGCGTCGGGTCCGGCGGGACGATGACCGGGCTCTCGCGCTACTTCGCCCGGGCCGTCCCATCCTGCGAGATGGTGCTCGCCGATCCGGAGGGCTCGGTGCTGGCCGGCTACGTCGAGACCGGCGAGGTCGGGGCGGCGGGCTCGTGGCTGGTGGAGGGGATCGGGGAGGACTTCGTCCCACCCATCTGCGACCTGTCGCGCGTGCGGCGCGCCTACAGCATCCCGGACCGCGAGAGCCTCGACACGGCGCGCGCGCTCCTCCGCCGCGGCGGGCTGCTGGCCGGGTCCTCGACCGGGACGCTCCTCGCCGCCGCGCTGCGCTACTGTCGCGAGCAGTCGGCGCCGAAGCGCGTCTGCACCCTCGTCTGCGACAGCGGCAACAAGTACCTGTCGAAGATGTTCAACGACGACTGGATGGGCGACCAGGGCCTGGCCGACCGTGCCCGCTCGGGCGATCTCCGCGACCTGATCGGCCGCCGGAGCGCCGATCGCGCGGTGGTCACGGTCGCCCCGACCGACACGCTGCTCGTCGCCTACTCGCGGATGAGGCTCTACGGCATGTCGCAGCTGCCGGTCATGGAGGGCGCGCGGCTCGTCGGCATCCTCGACGAGTGGGACCTGGTGCACGCGGGAATCGAGGACGCGGCGCGTCTGCGCGCCGAGGTGCGCGAGGTCATGACCACCGAGCTGCGGACGGTCTCACCCGGAACGCCCATCCAGGAGGTGGTGGCCCTGCTCGACGGCGGGCTGGTCCCGATCCTGATGGACGGCGACACCTTCCTCGGCCTGGTGACCCCCATCGACCTCGTCAATCACCTCCGCCGTCAGCTGACGACCTAAACGACCGATTATGATCGGTGAGCAGGCGAGCGGGGCGAGCCCGCCGGGCACGGGGACCCGGCGAGCAGGGGAGGGCCCCGACGAGCTTGCTCGGCGGGGAGGGGGAGCAGCCCCCTTGCAGCAGCATGGCCGGTCGAGGCGCTTGCGGATCGGCCTTTCCGCCCACACCCTCAGTCCCGTGATCGGTGAAGCGCAGACCCCCGCTGGCACCCCGACGAGCGCCGAGTCGTCCGACCGCGAGCCGCGCGCCGGCTATCGCGCGCGCGTGCTGGTGGTCGAGGACGAGCACGAGCTCAGGGAGCTCATCGCGCACTGGCTCGAGACCCGCGATTACCAGGTCTCCGAGGCGGCGGACGGCCGGGACGCGGTGGAGCTGCTCGAGGCAGGGCTGGACCCCGACGTGATCCTGCTCGACCTGACCATGCCCCGCATGGACGGGCGCGCGTTCCTGGAGTGGCTCCGCGCCAACCCCCGCCACCAGGACCGCAAGGTGATCGTCGCGAGCGGGTACCTCGACGAGGCGACCGCCGGTCGACGCCGACCGCGCCTTCAGCAAGCCGTTCCGCCCCGAGCTGCTCGAGCGCGAGCTGGCGCGGCTCGCCTCGGGCGAGTGAGCGGAGGTTGCCCCGGGCCGGGCGGCGTCCCGGTCAGGCGGCGCCGGCCATCCGCTCCTGCGCGACGAGGAGCGCGCCGAGCAGCTCGTTGACGGGGGTGGCCACCCCGTGGCGCCGGCCCAGATCGGTCACGGCCCCGGCAAAGATCTCCACCTCGGTCTTCCGCCCCGCCTCGACGTCCTGCAGCATCGAGGTCTTCCCGTCCGGGCCGAGGGTCGCGAGGATCGGGAAGATGCGCTCGACGTCCTCGGGGCCGAGCCGCACCCCCTCGTGGCGCGAGACCGCGACCACCTCGAGCGCCGCCCGGCGCACCAGGTCCTGCACCTCTGGCAGCGCGAAGGCGCGGTAGGGCGCGCGCAGGACGGCCGAGACCTGGTTCACGCCCACGTTGAGCATGAACTTCCACCACTGCTCGCCGAGGATGTCGGCCGGGACCACGCAGGGGATGCGGGCCTGCTCGAGCAGGTCGCGCACCGCCACCACCCGCGGATCGGTCGGATCGTTGGTGGTGGCGCCGAACACGAGCTTCCCGAGCCGCGTGTAGCGCGTGCGGGTCCCCTCGCGCACCACGTCGTTCCCGACGACGAAGGCGGGGAGCACCTTCTCGGAGCCGAAGGCCGCGCCGAGGACGGCCTCGCTCGAGATGCCGTTCAGCAGCGAGAGGATGAGGGTCCCGTCGGCGACCACCCCGCGGACGTCCTCGACGGCGTCCGCGAGGTGGTGCTGCTTCACCGCCACGAGCAGCAGGTCGGCCGGAGACGGCTCGCCGGGCGCGAGGCAGCGGATCGGGATCCGGCGCCCGTTCACCGTGATCCCCTGGGCCAGGAGCCGTGCCCGGCGCTCGCCCCCGGCGATCACCGCCATGCGGTCCGGCGCGAGGTCGTGCAGCAGCGCCGCGTAGGCGCTGCCCACCGCGCCGGCGCCGCAGATCACCACCCGCTCGATGGGCTTCCGGGAGGCCGTGGTCATGTCGACCAGTCTAACCGGCGGCGATCCGCCGTCGCCGCGCGGGACAGGCGGCCCGGCCTCCCGCTGCCGGCCGCCGCGCCGCTCGCCGGGGCGCGAGGCCGGCGCGGGCGATCACTGCTCCAGCGCGACCTTGCCGGAGGCGAGGTCGTAGGTCGCGACCACCACCCGCACCTTGCCGGCCTCGACCAGCTCGCGCAGCGCCGGGCTGCGCTCGAGCAGGTTCCTCGCCTGCGCCCGCGCGTTCAGGTGGACGCCCTCGTGCACGGCGTCGCAGCCCGCCGGGGCCGACTTGCACGCCTGCGCCACCGCCGGGCGGATGTCCTTTACCAGGGAGCCGAGGTTCCCGTCCTCGCCGGCGCCATCGAGCGTCGACTTCACGGCGCCGCAGCCCTCGTGGCCGAGCACGACGACGAGCGGCGTCCCGAGGTGCTCGGCCGCGTACTCGACGCTCCCGATCACGCCCGGCTCGGCCACGTTCCCGGCCACCCGCACCACGAAGAGATCGCCCAGCCCCTGATCGAAGAGGAGCTCGGGCGCGACGCGGGAGTCGGCGCAGCCGATCACCGCCGCCACCGGGTGCTGGCCCTTCACGAGCTCCGAACGGCGCGCGTACCCGGCGTGCGGCCGGGTGGCCGTGCCGGCCACGAAGCGCTCGTTGCCGGTGAGCAGCGTCTTCAGCACCGCCTCCGGGCTCTGCGTCGCGGCGTGATCGCCGTGGCCGTGCGCGGGCGCGGGCGGCGAGGCGGCGGCGCTGGTGGCGAGCGCCGCCAGGGAGGCGAGCGCGATCGAGATCCTGTTCATGGGGTTCCCCTCGGTGCCGCCGGGGGATTCCGGCTGGGCGCGCGGAGTCTAGCGAACCCGCCCGGGTCGTGAAGTGGATTCTGCCCGGGTAGCGCGCCGCACACCGAAATGCCGTTGCCCAACCATGTCTGGGTGTCGCGGCCACCGGGTTTCCGGTGTCGGGGTTGGCCGCTCCGTCGATAAGCCTCCTGAATATCTGGAGATATTGATCAGGCATGGGCTTCGCAGTGCGGTCTGGCATCGCCGGAGTCGCCGGCGAGAGGGAGATGACAGCGTGGCCTCGATCGCTCGGATGAACGTGGTGAGCAACGACTTCTCGCCGGCTCGCCCGGTGCGCCTCGAAGGGGAGGTGACCTACGTCACCGGCTCGGTGGTGAGCCGGATCATCACGAAGGCGCGGGGCGGCTCGCTGACGCTGTTCGCCTTCGACGCCGGGCAGGAGCTGTCCGAGCACACCGCCCCGTTCGACGCGCTGGTGCAGGTCCTCGACGGCTCGGTGGAGCTGACCATCGGCGGGAACAAGGTCCTCGCCCGCGCGGGCGAGGCGGTGCTCATGCCGGCCGGGATCCCGCACTCGGTCCACGCTCCCGAGCGCTTCAAGATGCTCCTCTCGATGGTCCGGGAGCAGTCGTGAGCGAGCTCATCGACAACGGCGGGCTCGATCGCAAGGACCTGCTGAAGCACCTCATCCTGCAGCTGCACGTGGGCACCGCGCCGGCCCAGGTGCAGCGGCAGCTGGTCCGGATCCTCGGCCAGGTCCCCTACGGCCTGGTGGTCGAGGTGGAGCAGGAGCTCATGGCGGACGGCATGCCGCCCGAGGAGGTGACGCGCCTCTGCCACCTCCACGGCGCGGCCATGGAAGGAGCCATCGACCTGTCCGGCGCGCGCGAGGCCACGCCGGGCCACCCGGTCCACACCTTCAAGCAGGAGAACGCGGCGCTGGTGGCGGAGATCGCGGCCCTCCGGGCGGCGGTCGCCGAGCTCGAGGCGCTCCCGGCCGACGCCTCGCCCGCGCCGGCGCTGCTCGCGATCCGCGCGCAGCTGAACGCCGTCTCCGACGTCGAGAAGCACTACCTGCGCAAGGAGCACCTGCTCTTCCCGTTCCTCGAGAAGCACGGGATCACCGGCCCGCCAAAGGTGATGTGGGCCAAGCACGACGAGGCGCGGGCGCTGCTGAAGGGGGCGCACGAGGCGCTCGCGGCCGCGCCGGCCAGCGCCGAGGAGGCGCGCGCGGTGGTGGCGCTGACGGTGGCGCCGGCCGCGCAGGCCGTCCGGGAGATGGTCGATCGCGAGGAGAACATCCTGCTCCCGATGAGCCTCGACACGCTCGAGGAGCTGGAGTGGTGGGAGATCGCGCGGCAGAGCGCCGAGATCGGGTTCTGCCTGGTCGATCCGGTCGAGGACTGGCGCCCGGCGTCGATCCCCGCCGACGAGCCCGCCACGGCGGTCCCTGGTGCGCGCATCCGCCTCCCCACCGGCAGCCTCTCGATCCAGGAGCTGGAGGCGATCGTGAAGGTCCTGCCGGTCGACCTCACCTACGTGGACGCCGACGACCGCGTCCGCTGGTTCAGCCACGGGAGCGATCGCGTCTTCGCCCGCAGCCGGGCGGTGCTGGGCCGGCAGGTGCAGTACTGCCACCCGCCCTCGAGCGTCGGGACGGTGGAGCGGATCCTGGAGGGCTTCCGCGCCGGCGCGCAGGACCGGGCCGCCTTCTGGATCGACCGGCGCGGCAAGTTCGTGCACATCGAGTACGTGGCCCTCCGCGACGAGGCCGGCGGCTACCTCGGCTGCCTCGAGGTGACGCAGGATCTCACCGCGCGCCGCGCCCTCGCCGGCGAGCAGCGGCTCCTGTCGTGGAGCGGGGAGGGGCGCGATGCCTGACGTCGACGCGAGCCTGATCACGCCGGACGCGAAGCTCGGGGCGCTCCTCGAGCGCTGGCCCGGGGTCGAGGCGGCGCTGCTCGAGATCTCGCCGCACTTCCGCGCGCTCCAGAACCCGGTGCTCCGGCGGACCGTCGCCCGGGTCGCGACGCTTCGCCAGGTCTCGAAGGTGAGCGGCGTGCCGCTCGGCGTGCTGATCGAGCGGCTCCGCGCCGCCGCGGGGCTCCCGCCGCTGGCGGTGACCGAGGAGGCGGACGGCGGCCAGGGCGAGCGGCCGGCGTGGGCCGCCGACGCGGCGGTGACCCGCACGCACGACGCGCGGCCCTCGATCGAGGCGGGGGAGCACCCGATGGCGCAGGTGATGGCCGATCTCGCGGCGCTCCGCGAGGACGAGGTCTACGTGCTGGTCACCCCCTTCGTGCCGGCGCCGCTCCTTGATCTGGCGCGGGACAAGGGCTACCTGGGCCACAGCGTGGCAGTGGCCGAGGGGCAGGTCCGGACGTACTTCCACCGCAGCACGGCAGGTTCACCTCTATGAACGCGTGAGGTCCCCCATGCTCGAAGAGCGCATCTACCGCGAGATCGTCGACGGCAGCCCCGACGCGATCATCCTCGGCGACGCGAAGGGCGTCATCCGGCTCTGGAACAAGGGCGCCGAGCGGGTCTTCGGCTTCACCGCCGAGGAGGCGATCGGGCAGACGATGGACATCATCATCCCGGAGCGGCTGCGCGCGCGGCACTGGGACGGGTACGACCGGACCATGGCCACGGGCAAGAGCCGCTACGCCGCCGGGGACATGCTGGCGGTGCCGGCCGTCACCAAGGACGGCCGGAGCATCTCCATCGAGTTCACCATCCAGATGCTCCACGGCCCCGGCGGCGAGCTGCTGGGGCCGGTCGCGATCCTCCGCGACGTCACGCAGCGGTTCCAGCGCGAGAAGGAGATGGCCCGCCGGCTCAAGGAGCTGGAGGCGAAGGCCCGGGAGTGACCATGCTGACCGTCCTCGGGAAGAGGCCCGCCACGGGCGACGCCGTCGATCTGCTGCTCGAGTGCCACGACCGGATCCGGTCGTTCCTGGCGCTGGCCCGCCGGGTGGCCGGGGCGGGCCCGGCCGAGCGCGAGGGGATCCCGGAGGCGGCCGCCCGGGTGCACAGGTACTTCACCCAGGCGCTGCCGCTCCACGCCCGCGACGAGGAGGACTCGATCCTACCGCGCCTCAAGGGGCGCGATCCGGCGGTGGACCGCGAGCTCGAGACGATGGCGCGGGAGCACGCCGAGCACGAGCCGCCCATGACCCGCCTCGTGCAGGCCTGCGACGCGGTCGCGCGCGACGTCGCCCTGCACGCCGCGCTCGCCCCCGCCATCGACGCCGCGGCGCGCGAGCTCGAGGACCACTTCGCCGCCCACCTCCGCCGCGAGGAGGAGGTCATCTTCCCGGCCATGCGCAGGCTCCTCGACCCGAGCGACGACGCGGCCATCGTGCGCGAGCTGCGGGCCCGGCGCGGGGTCGTCGAGCCCGCCGCGCAGGGCCCGGGCAGCGGGGCCTGACCCCTCGGGTTCCCTGCTCCGAGCGCTGGGCGCGGGCCCGCGGCCGATGACGACCTCGACCGCGGGCTCGCCGCGCCACCCCGCGCGGTGCGCGCGGGGCCCCTGGTCAGCCGCCGCTCAGAACCGCACCTGCAGGTTCGGCAGGAGCGCCGCGTGGTCGGGCGCACCGATGATCGAGCGGCCGAGGTCGAGCACGATCACCGCGTGGCCGCGCAGCGCGAACCACTCGGCCGGCGCCGTGAACTCGATGGGCGGCCCGCAGGTGTCGAGATCGCCGGCCGCGCCGGCGCGTTCCCAGCTGGCCGGATCGTCGAGCTGGATCGACACGTGGACCTTGCTGCCGGCCGCCGGCATCGCGAAGGACGCGACCCGCCAGGCCTGATCCGGGTTGGTGAGGTCCATGGTCTGGACCCCCGTGAAGTCGAGCGGGACGGCGGCGCCGTCCACCTCGACCGTGATCGACGCCACGTCCGCGAGCAGGGTGTCGAAGCCTGGGTTGGCGGCCCCGAGCATCCGGATGAACGCGCGCGCCGGGGTGGTGGTCGTCTCCGGCAGGACCGCCGGATCGGCGGTGGGCGCGGCCGGCGCCTGCGGCGGCGGTGTCACGCCGGTGGCCTGGGAGGTGGTGTTCGCGCCCTGGCCGCACGCTGCCAGGAGGGCGGCCGCGAGGAGGAGTCCGTTTCGCTTGGTCTTGGTCATGGCGTCCTCCTCAGGGGGTGCAGGTCTCGCCAGAGGGCGAGGTCGGGTCCGCTCCGAGGGCCTCCGCGTCGCGCGGTGTCGCAGGGCCCGTCGGGAAGCCCTGCGGGAAGGGGGCCTCGTCCTCCGACTCGTTGAACGCCGTCACGGGGTCGATCAGCGCGCGGATGTCCGCGCAGGCGGTCCCGGAGAGCGCCGCGAGCGCGTCCTCGATCAGGGCGCCCGCGTCCGAGCCGAGGAGCCGCTCGTTGCAGATCGCCACCGCCGTCTGCCGTCCCAGGAGGAACAGCGCCTGGTCGAGCGCGCCGCGCGCCGTCCCGTCCTCGAAATGCGCCGGGCTGCCCCAGAGGAGCCCGAGCAGATCCTCGAGCGAGCCGATCGTGACGAACCCCAGGTCGATGGCCCCCTCGCCGATGCACGCCGACGCGGCCTCCACGTGAGTCTTCCAGTACCCCATCGTCCTGGTCGCGCCGCCCTCCTCGGGCGGCGGAGGCGGCGGAGGCGGCGGGGGCGGGGGCGGAGGCGGCGGAGGAGGCGGAGGCGGCGGAGGAGGCGGCGGCGCCTCGGGCGGGAAGCAGACCACCCGAGCCGTGCACTGCGCCTCGCCGAGGTCCCACCCGACCGAGAGCCGGTTGTCGAGCCGGACCCCGTCGCCGTCACCGCCGCAGGTGAGCCCGGTCGGTCCGGCGAGCTCCGTGCACTGCTCGAACGAGGTGATCGTGAGCGTTCGCTCGTCCGAGATGGAGTCACCCACCGGGATGGCCACGTTCAGCGTGACCGGGTCCGGGAAGAGCACCGAGTCGCTCATCCAGGCCGCCACCGACGCATCGGTGGGATGGACGTTGAAGATGGTCCAGCGGTAGGTGACCGTGGCGGGGTACTGGTCGATCTCCAGCCTCGCCTCGCCGTTCACCGTCTTCTCGCACACGAGCTCGTGTGCCCGGGCGTATGGCGCCGCCGCCACCGTCAGGGCGAGCAGCGCGCCTCCAAAGCCTCTCTTCATGTGAACCCCCGTGCCCGTGGAGCGGGCCGGCGGTCGCACCTTCACGTACCGTACCGGCGAGGCCACGCCGCGCGCGCCGCCGATCCCCGCGCGCCGGCCGCGGACCGGTGGAATCCTCGACCCTCCGCGCGGCAGCGCGGCGGCGCGGGTGGGAAGGACGCTTCCGCTGCCGTCGAGGGTCGCGCGGAGGGTGCCCACCGCGGCCGCGCCCCCGTGGATCGAGGTGCGCGGCGCACCCCCGGGGTGCGCCGCGCGCGTCCGCCGGCGGACAGCGGCGGCGCGCGCCCACCACCCGGATCAGGTGACGTGGGACCTGAGGGCTCGATCCGGTCGCGGGGGGGTGTACACTGCCGGTGACTGGAGGCGATCACCGTGAGTGGACACCGCGCGCCCCTGGAGGACCGATGAGCTCGCCGGGCGAACGGCGCCGGCTGGCGCGCATCCCGCTCAGCTGCCGCGTGGTGGTGGGCGAGCGGTTCTCCTCCTGGGTGACGCGGACGCAGGACGTCGGCCCCCGCGGTTGCCGCCTCGAGACCACGCGCCCGGTGCGCGCCGGCACGCTGCTCCAGCTCAGGCTCGAGCTCGAGGGCGGCCAGGCGCCGCTCGAGGCGGTCGGGCAGGTGGTCTGGACGCGCGAGGCGCCCGTGCTCGAGGCCGGCGTGGCCTTCACCGGCAACGTGCGTGGCGGCCCGGCGGGGGGGACCGCCTGGCTCGACGGGCTGCTCGCGGCGGAGCTGCGGCGGGCGTGGCGGGAGGGCCGGCGGCTCGGCCCGCTCGGCGAGGTGCACCTCCATCTCGGCAGCGCGCCGGGGGTGCGGCTCGACGACGACGCGCTGGCGGTGTTGCGGGGCGTGCGCGGGGGCGAGCCCATCTCCGGGCTGGTCCGGACCGGCGCCGCGCTCGACGCGGTCCTCCGGCTGCTCGCCACCGGCACCATCACCGCCATCCGCGCCAACATCGACCCGGAGGGCTGGCGGCGGGCCTTCGCGGTCTTCTCCGACTTCGCGAAGGAGTCGGAGGAGCCGCGCCGCGATCCGGCGGTGATCGTGCTGCCGCCGGTCCCGGAGGCCGACCGGCCGCGGGTGCGCGCCATCGAGGCGCTGGTCGAGCGGTACCTCCGCGAGCCGCGCTGAGCGCCTGCGGCGCCGGCGGTCCCCGGCGCCCGTGAAACAGGCCGTGCACGCCCGCCCGGCGCGGCGTAGAACACGGCCGGTGACCACCGGCGAGAGGCTCGAGGAGCAGGGCCCCGGTCGCGCGGCCGGAGCGCCCGCCGGCGGGGACGCCGTGCTGGCCGTGCGCGGGCTGCGCAAGGCCTTCCGCGACGTGGTGGCGGTGGACGGGATCTCCTTCGACGTGCGGCGCCGGGAGATCGTCGGGCTGCTCGGGCCGAACGGGGCGGGGAAGAGCACCACCATCGCCATGCTCCTCGGCGTGCTCGCGCCGAGCGACGGGACCATCCACGTCGACGGGCTCGACCTCGCCACCCGTCGCGCGGAGGCGCTCTCGCGCACCGCCTTCTCGGCGGTGCAGGCGCCGCTCCCGGGGAACCTGACCGTCCTCCAGTCGCTGCGGATCTTCGCGCTCCTCTACGGCGTCGGGCGATCCCGGGAGCGCATCGACGCGTTGCTCTCGCAGCTCGAGCTGGAGCGGTTCCGGCACACCCGCGTCGGCGTCCTCTCCTCGGGCGAGCAGACCCGGGTCAGCCTGGCCAAGGCGATGCTCAACCGCCCGAGGCTGCTGCTGCTCGACGAGCCCACCGCCTCGCTCGATCCGTCCTCGGCGCGCGACGCCCGCGCCAGGATCCGCGCCTTCGCCGCGGAGGGGGAGGGCGGCGTGCTCTGGACCTCGCACAACATGCTCGAGGTCGAGGAGGTCTGCGACCGGGTGCTGTTCCTGTCCCGGGGGCGGATCCTGCTCGAGGGGGATCCGCGGGCGCTGCCGCGCCTGCACGGCGAGCGCACGCTCGAGGACCTCTTCGTCACGGTGGCGCGCGAGCCGCTCTCGCTGGGGGAGGGATGAAGGGCCGGCTCCGCCGCGCCGGCGCCATCGTGCTCCGGCAGCTCTACCTGATGCGCGGGAGCTTCTCGCGCATCCTGCCGCTCTTCGCCTGGGTCGCGGTGGACGTGATCCTGTGGGGCTTCCTCACGCGGTACCTGAACGCCATCTCGCGGGCCGGCCTCGACTTCGTCCCGACGCTCCTCGGCGCGGTGCTCCTCTGGGACTTCCTCACCCGCGTCATGCACGGCGTGTCCATGGCGTTCCTGGAGGACGTCTGGTCGCGGAACTTCCTGAACCTCTTCGCGACCCCGCTCTCGGTGGGCGAGTACCTGGGCGGCCTGGTGCTCTCGAGCCTCGCCACCAGCGCGGTCGGCCTGGTGGTGATGGTGGTGCTCGCCGCGGCCGTCTTCGGGCTCTCCCCGCTGATCTACGGCGCGATGATCGTCCCGTTCCTGGCGGTGCTGGTGCTGTTCGGGATCGCGCTCGGCATCCTCGGCGCCGCGCTGGTCCTCCGGCTCGGGCCGGCCGCGGAGTGGTTCGTCTGGCCGATCCCGGCCCTGGTGTCCCCCTTCGCCGGCGTGTTCTACCCGCTCTCGACCTTGCCCGGCTGGATGCAGCAGGTCGGGAGGCTCCTGCCGCCCTCCCACGTGTTCGAGGGCATGCGCGCCATCGTGGGCGGCGGCGCGGCCTCGGGGTGGTCGCTGCTGTGGGCCGCGCTGCTCGCCGCCGGCTACGTGCTCCTCGCCTGCTGGGTGTACGCCCGCGTCCACCGGCACGCGGTCCGGACCGGGCTCATCGCGCGCTACAGCGCCGAGACGGTGAGCTAGCCGGCCCAGCCGGCCTCCAGTGTCCGGCCGGGCACATTTCGCACAGCGAAATGTGCCCGAGCCGCTCCTCACCGGCTGCCGAAGACGAATGTGCCCGGCCGCTCCCTACCGGCTGCACCGAGCCGCTCCTCACCGGCGCCGAAGACGAACGTGCCCGCCGCTCGCCGCCTAGGACCGGGATTCACGCGCTGGCGCGCCGCCCCCGGAACCGCTCCTTCACCTCGAAGGCGAAGCCGTCGAGCACCTCGGGGTCGATGGGGTCGCCGTTCAGGGAGAGCGTGAGGGAGAGCACCCCGTCCTGGCGGGCGGCGTGCACGAGCTGCGCCTCGACCAGCTTGTTGGGCATGCACTCGAGCGGCCCGACGCAGAGGACGCCGTCCACCTCGCCGTGGCGCCAGGCGTGGACCGCGCGGCCGAGCGAGGCCACCGCCTCGTGGCCGAGGTCGTCGCGCAGGTAGGGCGCGGCCTCGTCGACGAGGGCCTTCACCGGCGGATCGCGGCGCCAGCCGAGCGGCTCGCCCACGGCGCGCACCAGCGTCTGCACCAGGAGCTCCTGGAGGCCGGCGCGGAGCGCGCCCGGGATCCCGCGCCGCAGCCCGCGCTGGAGCTGGACGTACTCGGTGTAGCGCAGGTAGTCGACCACCGGCTCGACGTGCACCCGGATGCCCCGCCGCTCCAGCGCCTCGGCGGCCCAGCCGTTCGAGGCGGGATCGGACCGGACGTAGATCTCGCCGAGCAGGAGCACGGTCGGGCGGGTCCCCGGGCCGCGCACGGCGGCGAGCGCGCGGCTCGCCTCGGAGAGCAGGGCGGTCACGCCGTAGAGCCGGCCGGAGGTCACCTCGAGGGCCACCCGGCGGCCGGAGAGGTCGCCGGCGGCCGCCGCCTCGAGCGCGGCCGAGAGCCGCGGCGCGTACCGCGCCCGCAGGGCGTCGGCCGCGCCCGGCGTCGCCTCCAGCACCCGCACGTCGCGGACCGCGTTCTCGAGCACGCCGAAGGCGGTGCAGCCCACCAGCACCAGCGAGGCCAGCCCCGGGGGAACGCCCTCGAAGTAGTCGTGGTCGGGCGGCGACCAGACCGAGACGCGGTCGGCCTCGCCGACCCGCTCGACGATCATCTGGTGCAGCTGCCGGTACATCCCGAACCGGCACGGGCCGTTCGAGCCCGGCATGAAGAAGGTGAACCGGCCGTCCGGCTCGCGCGCGATCCGCTCGAGGAGCGCGCCGGCCGTCACCGTCATGGGGAGGCACTCCTTGCCGCTGGTGTGCCGGCGCCCGAGCGTGATGGTCGCCGGGGTGGCCTGGGGCAGCACCTCGGCCGGGAGGCCGTACCCGCGCAGCGCGGCCGCCAGCCCCTCCGCCTCGGGGCCCATGGGCGGGACCAGCACGCGCCCGCCCGAGGCGGCCACGTCGGCGAGCCGCCGCGCCTCGAGCTGCATGAGCGGAGCGGGCGGGGCCGCGGCGCTGGCGCCGGAGCGGAGGTCCTCGCGGACGCAGTGCAGGAACGCCTCGACGCGCGTCTTGGTGCCGGCGTCGGCGGAGTGGCCGTCGGTCTCGATGATGGCGAAGGGCTTGCCCTGCATGATCCGGGCGTAGTGGGGGAGCGTGAAGCTGTCCGGCCCGCAGGCGTAGTTGCTGGTGAAGAGCGAGTAGACGCCCGGGGGTCCGCCGGATCTGGTGGGCGGCGCGCAGGATCCGCTGCGTGTAGGACCAGAACGCGCCCGGGACGAGCGGCGCCTCGTCCTCCACCGGGTAGCAGTCGAGCGGGATGGCCACCGCGCCCTGCTCGCGCAGCAGCGCGGGGACGTTCGAGTTGAGCACGTCGTCGTGGAGGGTGTACGTGCGCCCGAGGACCACCACCGGGAGGAGCCCCTCGTCGCGGCAGCGCTCCATCGTCTGGCGGCCGATCTCCCGCAGCCGCCGCTCGAAGCGGAGCTGCTCCTCGCGCGCCTCGGCGTGGGCCGCGTCGGCGGCGCGCGCCGAGGCGCCGACCTCGCGCGCCAGGGCGCGGATCCCGTCCAGGAACCGCTCCGAGTCGAGGAAGCCGGAGCCCGTCCTGATCACCGGCGAGAGGACGCGCCCGCGGAGCGCCTCGCCGAGGTCGCGCCGCACCACGTCCGGCGCCGACTGCACGATGGGGCAGAGCCAGGTGTGCTTCTCGTCCCGGACCGGCGGCAGGTCCTGGATCATGGGCAGGAAGGCCAGCTCCGCGCCGACGTCCGCCATGGCCGCCGCGACCCCGTGGTACTGCTGCATGGGGGCGCAGAACGGCACGTTGGCGGCCTCGATGCCGCGCGCGAGCGCGTCGCGCCCGCCGGGCCGCACCACCACCGGATCGAGGCCGAGCCCGCGCAGGAGCGCCGCGAAGTAGGGGAAGAGCGACTTCAGCTGGAAGGCGTCGGCGACGGCCACCCGGGGCCGCCCGCCGCGCGGGGCGCCGAGCCGCGCCGACAGCTCGTCCACCGCGGCGGCGCGGGCGCGGAACGGATCCGGCGCGCCGTCCGGCAGCTTGCGCGTCCGGGTGCCGTGGTCGAAGAGCGAGCAGGCGCCGCCCCAGGTGAACGCCTGCCGGCGCCCGTCCACCACCGTGCGGAGGCGGTCGATCCGGCACAGGTTCCCCGACGCCGCCGCACCCGCGGGTGGCCTTGCAGACGAAGGTCTCCTTGCGCTCGACGCGGGCGGCGAGGAACCGCGCCAGGTCGAGCGGCGCGGCGCCCTTCGGCAGGGCCTCGCGGGCGAGCAGCGCGATCCCCTGCGCGCCGACCGTGCCGGGCGAGGGCGGGACGATCACGTCGGCCCCGGTCTGGCGCGCGACCGCGGCGGCGAGCGCGTCGGCGCTGAAGGGCATGCCCTGGCAGAAGACCACCTGCCCGACGGGGCGCTGGCCCTTCACCCGGTTCAGGTAGTTCTGGACCACCGAGTCGTACAGGCCGGCGACCACGTGGGCCCGCGGGGCGCCGGCCGCGGTCGCCTCGTCGAGGATCTCCGCCATGAAGACGGCGCAGTGCTGGCCGAGGGCCACGCAGCCGTCCGAGTCGATGGCCTCGCGCGCCAGCGCGGCGGCGTCGAGGCCGCCCAGCCGGCGGCCCTGCTCCTCGATGAAGGAGCCGGTCCCGGCGCTGCACGCCTCGTTCATGGCGGCGTCCACCACCCGGCCGCCCTCGAGGCGGATGTACTTCGCGTCCTGACCGCCGATCTCGAAGATGGTGTCGACCCGCGGGTCGGCGGCGCGGGCGCCCTCGGCGTGGGCGGCGATCTCGTTCAGCACGTGCACCCGCTCCGCGCCGTAGCAGGTGGCCAGGAGCGAGCCGACGATCTCGCGGCCGCTGCCGGTGACGCCGGCGCCGGCCACCGGGCGCGCGCCGCACGGCCCGCTCGCCAGCTCCGAGACCAGCGCCTGCGCGGCCGCGACCGGGCTCCCGCCGGTGCGGACGTACGCCTCCCAGGCGACCTCGCCGGTGGCGGCGTCGAGCGCGACCGCCTTCGAGCCGGTGGAGCCGATGTCGAGGCCGAGGAGCACCTCGCCCGTGCCGGGGGTGGGCGGCGGCCGGGTCAGCCGGCGCACCCGCCCGAGCGAGGCGGCGAGCGGCGGCAGCCGCTCGAGCGCGCCGTGCTCCTCGGCGCGGAACAGCTCCGCCGGGGCCGGGACCGGGCTCCGCCGCTCGGCGGCGAGCACCGCGCAGCCGAGGGCGTCGAGGAAGAGCGCCTCCTCGTCCGTGTCGCGCAGCGCCATCCCGCGGGCGGCCAGGTCGGCGCGGAGCCGGTCGCGCACGCGGCGTGAGCGGCCCACGCCCCCGGCCAGCACCACCTCGCGCTCCCCCTCGGCCTTCACCAGCACGCGGACGTTGTCGCAGATGGCCTCGAACAGGCCGGCCAGGATGCGCGACCGGTCCTCGCCCCGGTTGGCGAGGTGGGTCATGTCGGTCTTGAGGATGACCGGGCAGCGCCCCGAGAGAGGGGCGGCCTCGCTGCCGGTGGCGAGGTGGTCGGCCTCCTCCGGCGTCAGGCCGAAGCGCTCCACCAGCTGGCGCAGGAAGTTCCCGGTGCCCTGCGAGCAGCGCGGGTTCTCGCGGTAGGTCCCCGCGCCGTCGGGGTCGAGGGTCAGGACCGAGAAGCCGTGGGCGCCGATGTCGATCACCGCCGCCGGCCCCTCTCCGAAGAGGAAGCGGTGGCCGGCGGTGCGCGCCTGCTTCGCGGGGATGCGCTCCACCGCGAGCTGCCGCCCGAGGCGGCCGGTGGCGCACGCGCCGTCGAGGTGGGCGAGGTCCCAGGCGTCGAGCAGCGTCGCGAGGGCGGCCGCGGGGTCCTTCTGGTGGTCCACGCGGGCCCGGCGCGTCCAGCGCAGCGCGCCAGGCGCGCCGCCCAGCTCGACCACCTTCACCGTCTCGGCGCCCACGTCCACGCCGAGCCACCGCTCCGCCCCGACCACCGCGCCGTCATCGCTCGCCACCATTCGCACGCTCGCACCCCTGGTTCGGCCCAGGCTACCACCGCCGGCCCCCGACGCGGCCTTACCCAGGCCGGGTTACCCCGCGGGCGCGGCGGAGGCGCGGCGCGTCATGGCGAGGGGCCGCGCTGCGCTATGATGCGGCGCCGGCCCACCGGCCCTCCGGCGCACCTCGAGGCCCCCGTCGCATGAAGCTCACGCTCGGCTTCTCTCCCTGTCCGAACGACACGTTCATCTTCGATGCCCTGGTGAACGGGGCGCTCGACACCGGCGGCCTCCGCTTCGACCCGGTGCTCGAGGACGTGCAGACGCTGAACGAGTGGGCGCTCGAGGGGCGGCTCGACGTCAGCAAGATCAGCTACGGGGTGCTCCCGCTGGTGCTCGAGCGCTACGCCGTCCTCGCCTCGGGCGGCGCGCTCGGGCAGGGCGTCGGCCCGCTCCTGGTGAGCCGGCGAGGGCTCGAGGTCTACCACCCGGAGACCATGACGGTCGCCATCCCGGGCCGGAACACGACCGCGCATCTGCTCTTCTCGCTCGCCTATCCGCAGGCGGCCCACAAGCGGTTCATGGTCTTCGACCAGATCGAGGACGCCGTGCTGGACGGCGCGGTGGACGCCGGGGTCATCATCCACGAGGGCCGGTTCACCTACCGGGCCAAGGGGCTGCGGAAGCTCCAGGACCTGGGCGAGTACTGGGAGCAGCGGACCCGCGCGCCCATCCCGCTCGGCGGGATCGTGGTGCGGCGAGATCACGCCCCGGCGCTCCAGCGGCGGATCGAGGCGCTCGTCCGCGGGAGCGTCGAGCGCGCCCTTGCCGGGCACCCGCTCATCTCCGACTACGTGAAGCGCCACGCCCAGGAGATGGACGAGGCGGTCATGCGCCAGCACGTCGACCTGTACGTCAACGCCTTCTCGGTCGACCTCGGCGACCGCGGGAGGCGGGCGGTGCAGACGCTGCTCGACGTGTGGGAACACGAGACCCCGGGCGCGCCGGCGCCGGCGCGCGATCCGTTCGTGGGGGCGGGGGAGGCGCGTTGAGCTCCTGGAGCTGCCGGTACGAGGCGAGCGGGATCTGCCGGAAGGTGGACGGCGCCTGGTGCCGGCCCGGCATGAAGGGCTGCATCCTGGTGGGCAAGGTGAAGTTCGAGGACGGCGTCGTGCCGGCGCCGGTGTGGCCGGAGGGTGGCCGGAGCGCGCCGGCCGCGGAGCCGGGCGACCCGGAGCCGGACGGACGGAGCTGACGCCGGGCGCGGCCGCGATCCGGCGTCCGGAGCGCCGCTCGCGCGCGCGACCTCGACGGCACCTCACCCCGGCGTCGGCAGGGTGAAGTGCGAGCGGACCTCCTCGTCGCCGGCCGGCCAGCGGGTGGTGACCACCTTGCTCCGCGTGTAGAAGGCCACGCCCTCCGGGCCGTGCACGTGCAGGTCGCCGAAGAGCGACCCCTTCCAGCCGCCGAAGGAGAAGAAGGCCACCGGGACCGGGATGGCGACGTTCACCCCGACCATGCCGACCTGGATCTCCCGGGCGAACCGCTGCGCGGCGAAGCCGGAGCGGGTGAAGATGGCCGTGCCGTTGCCGTAGGGGTTCCGGTTCACGACGTCGATGGCCTGGTCGAGGGTGTCGGCGCGCAGCACCACCAGCACCGGCCCGAAGATCTCCTCGCGGTAGATCGACATCGCGGGGGTGACCTGGTCGAACAGGCTCGGGCCGATGAAGAAGCCCTTCCCGGCGCCCTCGATCTCGTGGCGCCGCCCGTCCACCACCAGCCGCGCGCCCTCGGCGACGCCCGCCTCCAGGAACCCGCGGATCCGCTCCCGGTGCGGCGCGCTGATGACCGGGCCCATCTCCACCCCGGGCCTGTCCCCGGGGCCCGACCGGGAGCCTCCGGGCCCGCTCCGCGAGCGCGGCGACCAGCGGGTCGCCGGCCTCGCCCACCGCCACCACCGCCGAGATGGCCATGCAGCGCTCGCCCGCGGAGCCGTAGCCGGCCCCGACCAGCGCGTCGGCCGCGAAGCCGAGGTCCGCGTCGGGGAGCACCACCGCGTGGTTCTTGGCGCCGCCGAGCGCCTGCACGCGCTTCCCGCTCCGCGCGGCCGTCTCGTAGACGTGGCGCGCCACCGGCGTCGAGCCCACGAACGAGACGGCGGCGACGTCGGGGTGGGCGAGGAGCGCGTCCACCGCCTCCCGGTCGCCGGGGACGACGTTCAGGACGCCGGCCGGGAGCCCGGCCTCGGCGAGCAGCTCGGCCATGCGGAGCGCGGTGGAGGGCACCTTCTCGGAGGGCTTCAGGACGAAGGTGTTCCCGCAGGCGATGGCCACCGGGAACATCCAGAGCGGGACCATGGCGGGGAAGTTGAAGGGCGTGATGCCGGCGCAGACCCCGAGCGGCTGGAGCGCCGAGTGGCAGTCGAGGCCGCGCCCCACGTCCTCGGCGCGCTCGCCCTTGAGCAGGTGGGGCACGCCGCAGACGAACTCCACCACCTCGATGCCCCGCTGCACCGACCCCGCCGCGTCGGGGAGCGTCTTGCCGTGCTCCTCCGAGACCAGGCGCGCCAGCTCGTCCCGCCTCGCCTCGAGCAGCTCGCGGAAGCGGGCCAGGATCCGGGCGCGGCGGAGCGGCGGCGTGTCGCGCCAGCCCGGGAAGGCCGCCTTCGCGGCGGCCACCGCGGCGCCCACCTCGCCGGCGCTCGCGAAGGGCGCGCGCCGGATCACCTCGCCGCGGGCCGGATCGAACACGTCGCCGGCGCGGCCGCTCCGGCTGGGCACGCGCTCACCGGCGATCCAGAGGTCCAGCGTGGGGACGGTCATGCGCCACCTCCTGGCCCGCGCGGGCGGGGGGCACGTCGCGCGGGACGATGCTCTGATAACGCGGCGCGCGGGCCGCGGGAAGGTCGGGGACGGACGGGTCTCCGGGCGCGGCGCCGGCGGCCGCCGCGCCGGGGGCCGAGACCGACTCCGGCCGGTGGTGCGCCTGGGCTCCGGGAGGGGCGGCGGCCATGGGCAGCAGGAGGAGCGCCGCCAGCGCGGGCCGCGGCGGCGCCCCCGAGCGCCAGAGCAGCGCGGCCAGCGCGAAGGGCACCGCCGACGCGGCGGCTCCGGGCCAGGCGCCGGCCCCGGCCAGGCGCCAGTGCCAGAACAGCTGCCCCGCCGCCCCGGCCGCGGAGAGCGCGAGGAGCGCGGGCGGGGCGAGGCGCGGGAAGGACGCGAGCGCCGCGTCGAGCCCGGCCGCCGCGAGCAGCGCCAGCGCCGGCGCCACCGTGACGAGGTAGCGGCTGTCCAGCCAGGTCGGCGAGCGGCCGATGTCGAGGAAGGTGAGGAGCAGGAAGCTCGTGGCGATGGGAGCGAGCAGCGCGCGGAGCCCTCGCGCCCTGCCCGAGATCGCGAGCGCGGCGCCGGCCGCCTCGAGCGCCAGCAGCGCGACCGGCTGCCCGCGCCGGAGCGCCTCGAAGAAGAAGCTCCCCGGGATCCGGGCCAGCTCGAGGCGCGGCGCGACGAAGCCGCGGTAGGGGTTCGCATGGACGAACCAGAGCGGGTCGCCGAACGCGGCCACGCCGGCCGCGAGGTAGGCGGCGAAGGGGGCGACCGCCGCGGCCGCCGGCCCGGGGCGGCGGTGCCGGACGAGCAGCGCGACCGCGCCGATCGCCGCGAAGAGCGGCCCCTCGGGGCGCGTGACCGCGAGCCACCCGAGCCCGGCCGCGGTCACCCACGGGCGTCGCTCCGCCCAGCCCCACAGCGCGACGGCCAGCCCCGCCGCCGCCGGGAGCTCGGTCATGGTGGAGGCGGCCTGCCCGAAGAAGTCCGGCTGGGCCACCAGCAGGACGCCGGCGCACCAGGGGCGCGGCAGCCCGAGCGCCCGGGCGGCCCGCACGGTGGCCCCCACCGCCAGCGCCGCCACCGGCGCGCTGGCGAGCCGCGCGGCGGTGAGGCCGAGGGCGGCGGGCGCCGCGTAGATCAGCGTGAACCCGGGCCGGTCCCACAGGTCGAGCAGGCGGGCCGGCTCGCCGAGCGCGGCGCGGAGATGGAGGTAGTGGGTCCACGAATCGTGGATGGGCACCTGCGGGGCGGTCACCGCGGAGAGGGCGAACAGCGCGGTGGCTGCGCCGAGCAGGAGCCGCTCGCGGGGCTCGAGCGAGCGCCCGACGGCGAGGGCGAGCGCCGCGACGGCGGCGGGCACGGCGGCGAGGACGAGGGCGGTCACGTCGAGTGCCGGGCTCTCGCCCGCGCACGGGACATGGTGCCCGCGCGGCCGCCGGATGGCTCGCCCTGGATCAGCCCAAAGCGGGGGCGGGCCCCGCCAGGGCCGCAGGATCAGACGCGGATGACGTCGTCAGGCAGGACCGTGAGCCGCTCGCCGCCCGCCTCGGTGACGAGGAAGGTGTTCTCGATCCCGATCGCGCCCACCCCCGGGAACACGAACTTCGGCTCGACCGCGACGACGTTGCCGGCCGCCAGGGTTCCCTGCGCGCCGGCCGCCAGGACCGGCAGCTCGTCGAGCTCGAGCCCGACCCCGTGCCCGACGAAGCGGGCCTGATCGCCGGGAGGGCCCATGAAGCGATCGGCCAGGCCGGCCTCGCCCGCGATCGCGACCGCCCGCTCCCACGGTGCCACGCAGGGGACGCCCGGCCGGAGCATGGCCGCCACCTCGGCCTGGATCCGCAGCGACACCTCGAAGGCGCGAAGGAGCTCGGGCGAGAGCGTGCCGCACACCGCCGAGCGCGTCATGTCCACCACGTAGCCGCCGAAGGCGATGGTGTAGTCCACGATGATCGGCTCGTCCGCGCCGATGGGCCGCTCCGAGGCGCCGAGCGGGTAGGCGGGGCCGAGCCCCCGGCCGACCATGGGGCCGTCGAAGAAGCCCGGCGCCGCGGCGCTGTCGCCGGCCATGGCGAGGCCTCCGTAGAGCTCGGCGTTGTAGGCCCTCGCGCGGGTCATCCCCTGGTTGCCGGCGCGCCGGAGCCCCGCCTCGAAGGCGGCCGCGAGCTCGAGCTCGGTCATGCCGGCGCGGAGGATCGAGGGGAGCTGGGCGTACACGCTGCAGATGCGGCGGGCGCCCTCGCGGAGGACGGCGATCTCGGCCGGCGACTTCACCGCCCGCTGCGCGCGCAGGGTCGCGGAGAGGTCCGCGAAGCGCACGTCGGGGAGCTGCCTCCGCCACCACTCGAGCGTCGCCACCGGCACGCCGTCGAAGGGGGTGCCCACCTCGCCCCGGGCGCCGAGCGCCGCGGCCAGCTCGCGGGAGGGCGGGAAGGGGCGCACGTCCTCCACGGCGCTCTCCGCCCGCGCGCGGGCGAGGCTCTTGCGGACCAGCAGCGCGGGCGAGCCGCTGGCAGGCACCCACAGCGCCGCGTTCTGGCGGGTGCCGGCGAGGTAGTAGACGTCCACGGCGTGGAGGAGGAGGGCGCCCTGGAGGCCGCGCGCCTGCAGCGCGGCCTGGAGGCGCCCGGCGCGGGCGGAGTGCTCGGAGGGGTCGGACATCCGATCAGCATAACCCGCTGGCGCAGCGTCGATCGCGCCGCCGGGCGGGGCCCGGAAGGCGGCCTGCTGCTTCTCGGGCTGTCAGCGGCGTTTGACGGCGAACGCCGGGGGGCCGCTGCTTACCTCAGGCTCGCCTCTCCACTGCAGTCCGCCCGGGGAGGCGAGAGGAGCAAGCCATGGCGGTCGACATCAAGCAGTCCTATCGCAGGCTGATCGAGGAGGCGTACGGGAACGGGAAGCTCGAGGTCTTCGACGAGCTCTGCGATCCCGGCTATCGCGAGCACGATCCCGTCGCGGGCGACGGCGACCTCGCGAAGGCGCGCGAGAGCTGCCGCATGTACCGGACGGCCTTCCCGGACCTGAAGGTCAACCTGCTCGGCGCGTACGCGGACGGCGACACCGCGATCGCCCACTGGCGCATGAACGGCACGCACCAGGGGGCGCTCATGGGCATCGCGCCGACCGGCGCGCGCTGCACCTGCGAGGGCATCAGCATCGGGCGGTTCAAGGGTGGCAAGCTGGTGGAGGACTGGGTGCAGTGGGACGGGCTCGGGCTGATGCGCCAGCTCGGCGTCGCCCCGTCGGCGCAGCCCGGCGCGAGCGCCGGCGGCGCCGAGAAGCGTCCGCACGCGTAGGGTCGCGGGGCCGCGGCCGGCGAGCGGTGCGCCCGCCGGCCCGGCTCAGCCGTGCCGGTGCTCCGAGAGGAACGCGGTGGCGAGCTCGAGGCACCGAGGGCCCGCGGTCGGGCTCGCGTGCGGGCAGTGCCCCGCCTCGAGCAGCTCGAGGCGCGCCCGGGGCAGGGCGCGGCAGGCCGCCTCCAGCTCGCCCGGCTCGGTGCGGGGATCGCGGCGGCCGTGCAGGAGCAGCGCCGGGGCCCGGAGCTCGCCGAGCCGCCCGTCGAACAGGTCGGCCCGGCCCGCCTCGCCCTCGGCGATGATCTCGAGCCAGGCGCGCCCGCCGGCGGCGAGGACCTCGCGCCAGCGCGGTCCGTGATCTCGCTCCAGCGCCCGCACCAACGCCTCGCCGAAGCGCTCCGGCGCGTCGACGGCGGTCTGGAAGAACTCCACCGAGGCGCGCTTGGCGGCGACGTGGTGCAGCGCCTCCAGCACCACCGCGCGCACCCGCTCCGGCGCGAGGATCGCGATCCAGGCCGCGACCACCGCGCCGTCGCTGTGGCCCCAGAAGGCGGCCCGCTCGATCCCGAGCGCGTCGAGGACGGCCAGCGTCTCGCGCGCCATCCCCACGTGGAAGCCGCGCGGCAACGTGGCGAGCGGGAGCGGATCCGAGCGGCCGTAGCCGACCCGGTCCGGCGCGAGCACCCGGTGCGAGGGCGCGAGCGCCTCGAGCGCAGCGTCGTACGGGTAGGCCTGGTAGCCCCAGCCGCCGTGGAGCAGCACCACGGCGGGCCCCTCGCCGCGGTCGCGCAGGTGGACCCGCGCCGGCGCGGGTCCGGCGAGCGGGGACGGGACCGTCAGGAGTCGATCCATCGAGGCTTCCTAGCGCCCCGCCGCGCGCGAGTCGTCCCGGGTCCCCGCGGCGGTCGCCCGCGCCTCTCCCTTCACCCGGGTGGCGGGCGTCCAGGTGGGAGGCACCTCGATGCCGAGGCCAGGGACGCTCACGCCGCCCGTGCTCACGCTCACCGTGCCGTCGACGTCGAAGGCCAGGTCGAGCGAGAGCTCGCGGCCGGTGAGCTTCCCGCTGCCCGAGCGCAGGCGCGCCTCGACCCGCCCGCGCGCTCCCGGTCCGTCGAGGTCGAGCGGGCAGCGCTGCCCGGCGTCGAACGCGAGGGTGCCGCCCGGGTCGAGCCGCCCGGCCAGCTCGCAGGCGTGGCCCTGGGCGGCGAGGCGCGCCCGGATGCGGCGCGGGCCCACGTCCGGGCGCAGCACCGCGTCGGCCCGGACCTCCACGTCCTGGCCCGGCAGCGGCGAGGCGTTCACCCGCGCCGTGACGGCCATCCGGTAGGCGCCGCGCGCGGACTCGGGCGTCGCGCCGGGCGTCGCGCCAGGCGCCGCCCCGGCCTGGCGCGCAGGCGCTGCGGCCAGGAGCACCAGGGCGAGCAGGACGCGCCTCACCACCGCTCCTTCAGCCGCTCGGCGTAGCGCTCCGGGGCCTCGGTGTGCGCCTCGTCGCCCGCGAGCTTGGGGCCGAACCAGGTGTCGTAGTTCGCGTACATGGCCTTGAACGCCGGTCGGGAGCAGATCTTCACGTGGAGCGCCCAGCCGGGCCGGCGAGGCTCGGGGCTCGAGAGGAAGGCCAGCGTGAAGGCGTGCGCGCCGGCCTCCTCGTAGAACGAGATCACCCGCGAGATCCCGGCGGCGAAGGCGTCGGCCTCGCCGTCCTCGAGCTCGACCAGGCTCGCCTTGCCCGGGAGGATCCCCCAGACCTCCCGCTGGTGCGCCGGTGCCCAGGCGGCGACCCACTCGACCGGGCCGGTCGCGCCCAGGTGTCGCGCGCCCAGCGCCCGCTCCGTCTCGATCAGCTCGGCGAAGTAGTCGCGGCCGGTGCGCGCGAGGTGCGCGGCGGCGGCCGCGCCGGCGCGCGCGATCCCGGAGTAGGGGACGCTCCGGACGTGCACCTGGAAGTGCGGGTGCGGCACGCTCGAGCCGCCCGAGGGGAGGAAGTTCATGCCGGCGAGGTGGTGCACCAGCGAAGGGTCGTGTCGCCGCGCCCGCCGCACCAGCTCTGCGGCCGTCCGGATCGCGTCGGCGAGCCCCTTCACCGGGATGCGCGACGGCGACAGCACGTGGCGGGCGGGATCGACCACCACCACGCAGTCGAAGGCGGCCTTGGAGAAGAGGTTCGGCATGGCGAGCGCGTCGCCGATCCGGAGCTGCCCCTCGGGCACGAGCGCCGGCGGGAAGCGCGTCCCCTTCTCGGCGGCGCCGCAGAACGGGCAGGTCGCCCGGCTCTTCTCCTCGAGCTCCTGGAGCAGCGCCAGGTCCGGCGAGCCCAGAAAGAGCTTCGCCTTCTCACCGAGCGCGCCGTTGATCGACGCGACGGTCCCGAGGAGCGGGTCCACGCGGTGCTCGATCACCTGCTCCGCCGGGTTCCCGGCG
The DNA here is from genome assembly GCA_963733485.1 of uncultured delta proteobacterium. Classification (GTDB taxonomy): domain Bacteria; phylum Myxococcota; class Myxococcia; order Myxococcales; family Anaeromyxobacteraceae; genus Anaeromyxobacter. The sequence continues at coordinate 30,464 of CAVTDL010000009.1, forward strand.
GGATCGACGAGGTGGGTCCGCTCCTTCACCGCCGTGAGGTCGAGTGCCATGCGCCGCTCCTGTGGAAGACGGGGAGGTGAGGGGTGCCTGGCGGCGCTTCACCGCCGGTGGCGCGGCTCAACGGGACGGCCCCCCGCCGCGCAGGATCTCCTGCACGCGCACCAAATCCACCGGCTTGGTCAGGTGGAGGTCGAACCCCGCCGCGTGCGCCCGGTCGCGGTCCTCGGGGCGGCCGTAGCCGGTCAGGGCCACCAGGTAGGGCGCGAGGCCGTGCTCCTCGCGCAGCAGCCGCGCCACCTCGTAGCCGTCCATCTGCGGCAGCCCGATGTCGACGATGGCCACCTCCGGCCGGGCCTCATGGGCGAGCGCGAGGCCGCTCGGACCGTCGCGCGCGGCGCGCACGCGGTGGCCGGAGCGCTTCAGGGCCTCCGCCAGCGCCGTTCGCACGTCGTCGTTGTCCTCGACCAGCAGGACGTCCCGGACCGGCGTGTGCGGGACCTCGGCGCGCGGCGCGGCCGCGGACCCGTCGGCGAGCGGCAGGCAGACCGTGAACTCGCTCCCCCGCCCCGGTCCGGCGCTCCACACCTGCGCGTCGCCGCCGTGCGCCCTCGCGAGCGACTGGACCAGCGTGAGGCCGAGCCCCATCCCGCCCCGCGCGCGATCGAGGGCCGAGTCGAGCTGCACGAACGGCTCGAAGATGCGCTGGAGGTCCTCCCGCGCGATGCCGATGCCGTCGTCGCGCACGCGGACCACCGCCGTGTCCCCCGCCACCTCCGCCAGGGCGTGCACGTGCCCGCCGGGCGGCGTGTACTTCACCGCGTTCGAGATCAGGTTCGAGACCACCTGCTCGAGGCGGGCCTCGTCGCCGATGGTGTAGATCGGGGGCCCCTTGGCGAACGTCACCGCGACGCCGGAGGCGCCCCGCGCCGCCAGCGCCTGCACCTCGGCGCAGCGCTCCACCAGCCGCTGCAGGTCGACCGGCGCGAGCCGCAGCTTCACCTTGCCGGCGGTCACCCGGGAGACCTCGAGGAGGTCGTCGACCAGCCGCGCCAGCTGGCGCGACTGGCGGCGAACCACCCCGACGTGGCGAGCCGGGTCCCCGCCCATCTCCAGCAGGTCCGACGCCATCTGGATCGCCGAGAGCGGGTTCCGGAGCTCGTGGCCGAGGAGGGCGAGGAACTGGTCCCGCTGGCGCACCGCCGTCTCGAGCTTGATCAGCACCTCCCGCGCGGCGTACTGGCGACGGCGGGCGCGCAGCGCCGCGCGCACCACGCTCACCAGCGTGCGGCGACGGAGCGGCCAATCGACCAGGGTCACGTTCCCGAGCCGCTCCAGGTGGGCGGCGCCGGCGAGCGCCTCGAGCGCGCCGGTCCCGCTGGTGAACACGATCACCGGCAGGTCCGACCAGGCCTCCTGCGCCGCGAACGCGCCGGCGAGCAGCTCCACCGCGGTTGCGTGCAGCGCCTCCTCGGCCACCAGCAGCGCGCCGGCGCCGGCCGAGACCTCGGCGGACGCCTCCGCCGCGTCGCGGCACACCGTGCACTCGACGCCCGCCCGGGCCAGGACCTCCGCGGCCAGCGCCGCGTCGCGCCCGGTCGGTGCCAGGATCAGGAGCCGCTCCGGGGAGGTCGCGCGGTGTGGCATCAGCTCAAGCCGCTGGGGTCTCGGCCAGCATCGGTACGCCCGTCAGGACGCCGCGGAACTCCGTCAGCGGGGCGCCTACGCGGACGCCCTCGGCGCCGAAGGTCAGCTCCCGGATGGTGGTCTCGTGCGGCCCGGTGCGCTTCTTGATCACGGAGATGGCCTTCCGGACCCCCCCTCGCGCCTCGAAGAATCGGAGGAGGACCACGGTGTCGGCCAGGTAGCTGATGTTCGCCGGCGCCTCGAGCTCGCTGCTCACCAGCCCGTGCTGGGCCATCAGCAGGAAGGTGGCCACTCCCCTCGTGTCCAGGTAGGTCAGGAGCTCGTGCAGGTGGACGTTGAGCAGCCGCTCGTCCGGCATCGCCAGCTGGTACCCGTTCACGCTGTCGATGACCACCACCCGCGCCCCGGCCTCGTCCACGGACCGGACGACCGCGTCGGCGAACTCGCCGGGCGACAGCTCGGCGGGGTCGATCCGGCGGAGCACGATGCGCCCCGCCTCGAGGTGCCGGGCGAGATCGATGCCGAGGGACCGCGCCCGCGCCAGCGTGGTGTGCACGGTCTCGTCGAACGCGAAGATCGCCACCCGCTCGCCGCGCTCCGCGGCGGCGAAGGCGTAGAGGCTGGAGAGCGAGGACTTCCCGGCCCCGGACGGCCCGATGAGCAGCGTGCTCGTCCCGCGCATCGGACCGCCGCCGAGCAGCTGGTCCAGCTCGGGGACGCCGCTCGGGATGGGCTCCATCGCCGGAGCGCCGGCGTGCTCGGCGGCGACGAGGCGCGGGAACACCCGGAGGCCGCCGGTCTGGATCACGAAGTCGTGATGACCGCCCGAGTACGGGATCCCGCGGAGCTTCACGACCCGCAGCCGCCGGCGCTCGGCGCCGTAGACGGGCGCCAGCTGCTCGAGGATCACCACGCCGTGCACGATGCTCTGCAGGAGCACGTCCGGCGTGTCGGCGGGCGGGTTGTCGATGAGGAGCACGGTGCGCTTGCGCTCCACCAGCTCCTGCTTCAGCGCCAGGATCTGCTGGCGGTAGCGCAGCGCGCTCTGGGCGAGGAGCCGCAGCTCGGTGCAGGAGTCGACGACGACGCGCGTCGGCTGGAGGCGCTCCACCTCCGCCAGGATGCTGCGCATCCGCTCTCCCAGCTCGATCTCCGAGGGCTCGAACAGCGTGTTCTCCGCCTCGCCGAGCCCCTCGTGGCCCTCGTAGATCGTGAGACCCGTCGAGCGACCAGCCGTGGGCGAGCGCGACGCCCTGGACCTCCTCCGCCGTCTCCGAGAGCGAGACGTACAGGCAGCGCTCCCCCCGGCGGACGCCCTCGAGCAGGAACTGCAGCGCGAGCGTGGTCTTGCCGGACCCGGGCGAGCCTTGCAGGAGGTAGAGGCGCTGGGCCGGGAAGCCGCCGCCGAGGATTTGGTCGAACCCGGCGACCCCGGTGGCGACGCGGTCAGGCGAGGGGGTCGTCATGCAGGAATCCGTCCTCACTGGGAGTCTTCGTTCGAGAGGCTGACGCTCCGGGGGCGACGGTCACTGAAGGTATCTCATGGTGGCAAGCGGTACCGGACCCCTTTGGGAGCGTCGCGGCGGACGGCCGCCGCTCCTGCGGCCGCCCGGGGTCATCCCAGGGAGGGCCTCCGCGCCGCCCAGGCGTGCTCAGCGCTCGTGACCCGACGGGCCTGGCGGGAGCGGCCGGCCGAGGTGCGCGAGGCGTCCAGGGCGGCGGAGCAGCGGCGTCGGCCGCTCGCGGCTCAGGGCTCCGGGGCGTCCGCTCGAGCGAGGAGCGGCGGCACCGGCAGCCCCAGCGCCGCGGCCACCGCGCGGAGCAGCTCGGCCTCGTCCAGCGTGACGAGGCCATCCGCGAGCGCGGTCAGGGCCGCGGCCTCGAGCAGCCGCGCCTTCACCGCCGGCGCCGCGCCGTCGAGCCGCTCCAGCGTCGCGTCGAGCCGGCCGAGCCCGAGCCGCTCGCGCGGAGGGAGGCGCCAGGGGCCGGCGGCGCCGAGCGCCCGCGCGCCCGCGTCGAGCGCGGCCTGGGCCGCGGCGGCGTCGCGCCCGCCGATCCAGGCCAGGTTCGAGAGCAGCTCGAGGCACTCCGGGTAGGCGTCCTCGATCGTGCGCAGCTCCGCGCGCGCCGGGCCGCCGGCGCCGCGGCGGAGTCGCCGCACCACCGCGCGGCGCACCGCCAGCTCGAAGGGCGTCACGGTTCCGTCGGCCGCGCCGAGCGCGCGCAGGTCGGCCTCGAGCGCGGTGGCCTGTCCCGGCGAGAGCTGGTCGAGGGTGGGCAGCGCGAGGCCCAGCACGCCGGTGCGGTCCGCGCGCGAGAGGCCGGCGAGCGCGGGCAGGAGCCGCTCGACCTCGACGGCCAGCGCGGGGTCGTTCCGGGCGAGGTAGCCGAGCTGCGTCGCCCGCTCCGCGGCGCCGTCCGCCACCAGCAGGGCGCAGGCGACGGCGCGGGCGCCGAAGGGCTCCCGGGTGGCCGGACCGAGCGCCGGCGGGAGCCGGGCGAGCAGCGCCGCCGCGCGGCCGAGGTGCTCCAGCGACGCGCGCTGGAGCGGCGGGGGACGCGCCGAGGCGTCGGGCGCCGCGGGTGCGTGGGCCGGGCGCTCCGCCGAGGCGGGGGCGGCGGCGTCCGGCGCGGGGCCGGGCCCGGAGGCGTCGAGCGCGGCTGCCCCCGGCGCGGCGGTCCGGGGCGCGGCGGGACCGGGCGGCCCCGGCACCGCAGCGGCACCGCCCGTCCCGGGAAGCGCCCCGAGGTGCGGCGCGAGCCGGCGGATCCGCTCCTCGATGGGCGGGTGGGTCGAGAACAGCCCCGCGAGGAAGCCGGTGGTGGCGCGCGCGAAGAAGAGGTGGGCCGCCTCCGGGACGTGGGGGCTCGCCACGGCTGACCCCTCGCGGGCGATCTTCCGGAGCGCGCTCGCCAGGCCGTCCGGGTTGCGGGTGAACTGGACCGCCGAGGCGTCGGCCAGCCACTCGCGCTGCCGGGCCACCGCGTAGCGCACCAGCTTGCCGCACAGGCTCCCGAACGCGCCAGCCACGAGGAGGCCGAGCCCCACCAGCAGGAGCGCGCCCCGGTTCCGGTCGCGCGACCGGCCCACGCGCGGCGTCCCGTCGAGGAGGAGCCGCCCGAGCAGCGACAGGAAGGTGAGCCCGCCCACGGCCGCCATGAGCCGGAGGTCGATGCGGGTGTCGGCGTTCAGCACGTGCGAGAGCTCGTGGGCCACCACGCCCTGCAGCTCGTCGCGGGTGAGCCGGTCGAGCGCGCCGCGCGTGACGGCCACCACGCTGTGACCGGGGGTGTACCCGGCCGCGAAGGCGTTGAGGCCGGCCTCACCCTTCAGCACGTACAGCCGGGGGACGGGCATCCCCGCCGCCAGCGCCATCTCCTCGGCCACGTTCACCAGCCGCCGCTCGGCGGGATCCTGCGTGGCGCGGTCCACCGGCGAGCCGCCCAGGAGCTCCGCCACCGCCGCGCCGCCGCCGGCCGAGAGGCGCACCGCGTGGTAGGCCGTGCCCACGCCCGTCACCGCCGCCACCCCCACCGCCGCGGCGGCGAGGAGCGCCGGCTGGAAGGGCGACGGCCCGTACACGGCGCCGTCGGCGCCCACGTCGACCATCCCGGCGCCGGACGTCCCGGCGGCGATCAGCAGCGCCAGGTAGACGAGCAGGATCACCGCCACGAGCGCCAGCGCGAAGGCGAACGCGAGCGCCGCCGTCCGGCGGCGCGCGCTGGCCTGGGCGGCGAAGAAGTCGAGCGTGGCCCGCCCGCCGGACCCGGCCCGAGGCGGCATCGGCTAGAACTTCACCTGGACCGGCGCGCGCTCGGCGGCGACCTCGAGCTCGAAGAGCGTCGCGGCCGGGAAGCGGCCGGCCATGAGCACGCCGGGGAAGGTCTCCCGGGCGTTGTTGTAGGACATGACCGCGTCGTTGTAGGCCTGCCGCGCGAAGGAGATCCGGTTCTCGGTGGAGGCCAGCTCCTCCTGCAGCGCCAGCATGTTGGCGCTGGCCTTGAGGTCCGGGTAGGCCTCGGCCAGCGCCAGGAAGCGGTGCAGCACGCCGGTGAGCGCCCCCTCGGCGCCCGCCACCGCCGACATGGCCTGCGGATCGCCCGGGTTCGCGGCGGCGGTCCGCGCCGCCGCGGCGGCGCCGTTCCGGGCGGCCACCACCGCCTCGAGCGTCTCGCGCTCGTGGCGCAGGTACCCCTTGGCCGTCTCGACCAGGTTCGGCACCAGGTCGTGCCGGCGCTTCAGCTGCACGTCGATCTGGCTGTAGGCGTTCCGGTAGGCGTTCCGCCGGGTGACGAGGCCGTTGTAGATCGCGATCGCGAGGACCACCGCGAGCGCGACCAGGCCGAGCAGCACGAGCAGCGCGATCATCTCCGAGCCCCTCCTCGCGCGCGGCCGGGCGGCCGCGGTGCCCCGGAGGATGCCACACCGGGCGCGCGGCGCCATTCCGGCGCCGCGGCGCCCGTCGTCGCTTTCGCGAACTGTGCCTCGGCCGGATGATGGGAGCCGGCTGGTGCCTCGGCCGGGCGTCCGGTCCCGGCTACGGCCGGGGGACGAACACGCCCTTCAGGTCCTCGGTGCGCGAGATTCTGGCTGCCGCCGGTGTCGAAGGCGACGACGCGGACCTGGTAGGTCAGGTCCCTGCTCAGCGCCGGGCCGGCGTAGGTCACGGTGGTGGTGGAGGAGGGGTAGCGCGTGGGCGCCCAGACCGGCGATCCGAGCGCGTCGAACACGGTGACCTCGTACTCCGCGGCGGACGGGTAGGAGGTCCACGCGAAGGTGGGGGCGAGCGAGCCGACCACGGTCGCCGAGCCCTCGGTGCCCGTGGCGGGGGAGATCCCGGTGGCCGTGAGGCTCAGCGCCCCGGTGATTCTGAAGTTCCCGGGCGCGCTGGTCATGACGCCGTCCACCACGGTGACGGGCACCGGCGCCGTCCCGCCGATGCCGGAGACGTCGCGCACGTAGCCGTCGTTCTCGAAGGCGGCCAGCGCGATGTACTCGCCGTCGGGCACGCCGGCCACGGAGTACGTGCCCAGGTCCGCGGGCACCGCGAAGACCAGGCCCGGGGGCGACTCGCCGCGGTCGATGACGTCGTCGAAGGTGGACTTGACCACCAGGATGACCGAGGTGGCGGCGGCGGGGTTGGGCAGGTTCTGCCCGGTGCGCTGGACGTTCCCGCTGATGGAGACGGTCGCGACCGCCCGGGTGGCGAGGTCGAGCGCCCGGTCCTCGTTCGCGGCCAGGCCGGCCGCGGTGGCGGGCGCGTGGTTCACGCCCTTCGCGTAGGCCTTCACGGTCCAGTCGCCGGCCGGCAGGTTGAAGATGACGTAGCTCCCGCTCGCGTCGGCCACGCCGGTCCGGCCCACGCCGCCGACCACGCCGGTCGGCTCGGCCACCACCAGCGCGCCCACGGCGGAGACGCCGGCCACCGTGCCGTGGAGGCTGGCGGTCCCGGCCCCGGGATCCTTCACCAGGCCCACGTCGGTCAGGGACGAGTGCACCGTCCACACCCCGTTGCCCGCGGCGGCGATGGCGAGGTCGATCGGCACCGCGCTGCGGATGCCGGAGGGGAAGGTGGCGTAGGTCTCGGCGTCGGCGCGCAGCGTCACCGCCCCGGCCACCGGCTTCCCGTTCGCGTCGCGAGTGGCCGGCACGCGGACCTTGTAGGCGCCGCCCGGGCCGGTGGTGGCGGCCGTGCCGACCGGCGCGCCGTTCACGTCGAGCGGGACGACCCGCGCGCCGAGGATGCCGCCGGTGGCGCTGCCGCTGGCGAGGTCGAACACCACGCCCTGCACCTCCACCGGGTCGGCGCAGGCAGTCTTGCCGCCCTGGACCTGCTCGCAGACCTGGCCGGCGCCGCACGCGTCCGCCTTCAGCGGATCGCAGGAGTGATCGCCCTTCGAGTCGCTGCCGCAGCCGGCGGCGGCGAGGAGGATGGAGAGCAGCAGGGGGATGCGCTTCATGAGGGCTCCAGGGTCGGGTTCTCGGGGAGGGCGCGCCGCGAGCGGAGGCGGGCGCGAGGCCAGAGTAGAGCGCCGCTGCGCGCTGGACGCCACCCCTCATTTGCACCGAGCGTGCGTGCGGCTGCGCGTCACGGGGCCGGTGCGGGGCGGCGCCTACCGCCGCGCACCCAGCTTGCGGTAGAGCGTGGAGCGCCCGATCCCGAGCTGGCGCGCGGCCTCGGCCGGATCGCCGCCGCAGGCCTCCAGCACGCGGCGGATGTGGGCCCGCTCCTGCGTCTCGCGCGCGGCGCGCAGTCCGGGGCCCTCCGAGGCGCGCCGCTCGAACACCTCCGGCATGGCCGCGAGGATCTCCTCCTCGCCGACCACGGCCGCGGCGGCGCGGTCCGCGAACAGCACCGCCACGCGCTCGAGCACGTTCTCGAGCTCGCGGACGTTGCCCGGCCAGGCGTAGCCCTCGAGGCGCGGCAGCACCAGCTCGAGCGCCCGCCGGTGCGCCTCGGGCGCGCCGTGCCGGAGCAGCGCGCGCTTCAGCAGCTCGGCGGCCACGTCGGCCACGTCGCCGGGCCGCTCCCGGAGCGGCGGGATGTGGACCCGCAGGATGTCGAGCCGGTAGTAGAGGTCCTCGCGGAAACGGCCGGCCGCGATCTCCTCGCGCAGGTCGCGGTGGGTGGCCGCGATCACCCGCACGTCGACCGGGGTCGGGTCGTTGCTCCCGAGGCGCAGCACCTCGCGCTCCTGCAGCACGCGCAGCAGGCGGGTCTGCAGCGTGAGCGGCACGTCGCCGACCTCGTCGAGGAAGATGGTCCCGAGGTGGGCCGCCTCGAACAGGCCGGGCCGGCCGCCGCGGCGCGAGCCGGTGAAGGCGCCCTCCTCGTAGCCGAACAGCTCCGACTCGAGCAGCGTCTCCGGGAAGGCGGCGCAGTTCACGGCGACGAAGGGGTGGTCGCGCCGGCGGCTGGCGCCGTGGATGCCCTGCGCCACCATCTCCTTGCCGGTGCCGCTCTCCCCGGTGACGAGGACGGTGGCGTCGGTCCGGGCGTACCGCTCGGAGAGCTCCCGCACGCGCCGGATGCCCGGCGACGCGCCCACGATGCCGCCGAGCGTGTGGCGCGCCACGAAGCGCGCCGGGCGGTGGCGCGCGCGGAGGCTGCGCTCGAGCCGCTGCACCACCGCCGCGTCGTGGCAGGTGAGCAGCGCGCCCGCCTCCACGCCCTGCACCTGCATCGGCAGCGCCCGCGTCACCAGCGCGTGGTTCCCCACCCGCCGGACCACGTCCAGCTCGGCGGCGCCGGTCTCGAGCACGCGCGCGAGCGAGAGCTCGGGCGCGACGGCGGAGAGCCTTCGCCCCAGCACCTCGCCGGAGGTGACGCCGAGCAGCCGCTGGAGGGATGGGTTCAGCGAGACGATCCGCTCGTCGCGGTCCACCGCCACCACGCCCGGCTCGAGCCGGTCCAGCACCGCCTGCAGCAGGGCGCGCCGTCCCCCCTCGGCGCGGGCCAGCCGGGCCACGTCGGCCGCCTGCCGGATCGCGTCGGCGAGCGAGTCGTGGCCGTAGATCAGCACCGCCTCGAGCCCGGCCCGCTCGGCCAGCTCGCAGACCGGGCCGGGGCCCACGATCACCTCGAAGCCGCGCGCCGCCAGGTCGTCCACGTGGGCCTTGGCGTCCTCCGGCGTGACGTAGGGGCGCTGCTCGAAGGCGGTCACGCCGATGAGGCCGGTTCCCTGCTCGAGCCCGGCCACCGCCCGGCCGAAGTTCACCACCCCGATCCGGCTGGAGAGCTTGCGGGCCTGCACCACCGCCTGGAGCACGTCGAGCGTGGAGGGGATCACCACCACCACCGGCATGCCGGCGTGATCGCGCAGGTAGGCGCCGTTGGCGCCGGCGGCGACCAGCGCGTCCACCTGCTCGCCGGCCGCCATCAGGGAGCGGACGGTGTCGAGGGCCTCCTCGTAGCCCTTGTCGAAGACGCGGACCTCGGCCGTGGAGGCGAGCAGCGGCGCGACGCTCTCGAACACCCGCCGCAGGCGGCTGGTGCTGAACGCCCAGACGATGGGACGGCGGTCCGCGGCGAGGGGCATCGAGGGCTCCCTGCTCCAAGCCCCGGGGAGCGGCTGGACCGTCGCGCGGGGGCGGAGCGCGAGTCCCAAAACGGAGCATAGCCGTCCCGAGAACGGGATTCCAGCCGGCCGATCGGCGCGACGGAAGGTCGCTGGCCAAGCGTCATTCGCCCTCCTTTCAGCGTCTTACAGCGGCGCGCAGGCCCATGCCGCATTGCGGCGCAACCGTTGCAGTAGTCCGGAAATAGCTGCACGGACGGCGTGCGCGGCGGTGACTCCAGCGCGGAGCGGCGAGCGACATGGAACGGATCGACAGGGTGGCGGTGCTCGGGGCGGGGGTGATGGGCGGGACCATCGCGGCGCACCTCGCCAACGCGGGGCTCCGCGTGCTGCTGCTCGACGTGGTGCCGAAGGCGCCGACGGACGAGGAGCGCGCCGCCGGCCTCTCGCTCTCCGACCGCGCCGTCCGCGATCGGCTCGCGGCCGCCGGCCGGGCCGCGCTCGAGAAGTCGCGCCCGCCCGCGCTCTACCTGCCCGCCTACCTCTCGCGCATCGAGGTGGGGAACCTCGAGGACGACCTCCCGCGGCTGCGCGAGTGCGACTGGGTCATCGAGGTGGTGGTGGAGAACATGGCGGTGAAGCGCCAGCTCCTCGGCGAGAAGGTCGCGCCGCACCTCGCCCCCGGCGCCGTGCTCTCGACCAACACCAGCGGCCTCTCGGTGAACGAGATGGCCGACGTCCTGCCCGAGGCGCTCCGCCCGCGCTTCCTCGTCACGCACTTCTTCAACCCGCCCCGCTACATGCGGCTGGTGGAGGTGGTCCCGAGCCGCCACACCGATCCCGCCGTCACCGCGCGGATGGCCGACTTCATCGGGCGGCGGCTGGGGAAGGGCGTGGTCCACGCCAAGGACACCCCCAACTTCGTGGCGAACCGGATCGGCGTCTTCTCCATCTGCAACGCCATCCAGCACATGCTCGCCCTCGACCTGACGGTCGAGGAGGTGGACGCGGTGGCCGGGGCGGCCACGGCCCGCCCGAAGAGCGCCGCCTTCCGCACCACCGACCTGGTCGGCATCGACACCATGGCCCACGTGGCCCGGAACACGTACGAGCTGCTCCCGGGCGACGAGCAGCGCGAGCAGTTCCGGCTCCCCGCCTTCGTGCAGGGCATGGTCGAGCGCGGGCTGCTCGGCGACAAGGCGAAGCAGGGCTTCTACAAGAAGGTGAAGGGCGAGGGCGGCGGGCTGCTCTTCTTCGATCACCGGTCCGGCGAGTACGTGCCGGCGAGGAAGCCGCGCTTCGCCTCGGTGGAGGCGGCGAAGGGCATCGACGACCCCGCCAAGCGGCTCCGGGCCGTGCTGGCGGGGAGCGACAAGGGGGCCGAGCTCGCCTGGCGCAACCTGCGCGACACGCTCATCTACGCCTTCAACCGCATCCCGGAGATCGCCGACGACGTGGTGGCGATCGACGACGCCATGCGCTGGGGCTTCAACTGGGAGCTCGGGCCGTTCGAGCTGCTCGACGCCATCGGCGTGCCGGAGCTCGTGCGGCGGGCCGAGGCGGACGGCGTGGCCATCCCGGCCCGGCTGCGCGGGGTCGAGCGCTTCTACGACCTCGAGGGCGGGACGCGCCGCTTCCTCGATCTCGCCTCCGGCGCGCTGCGCGAGGCGCCGCGGCCGGCCGGGACCATCGACCTCCTGCTGCTCGAGAAGGCCGGCAAGGTGGTGGAGCGGAACGCGGCCGCCTCGGTGCTCGACCTCGGCGACGGCGTCTTCTGCCTCGAGTTCCACAGCAAGATGAACGCCATCGGCGGCGACACCCTGGCCATGATCCACAAGGCGCTCCGCCGCGCCGAGGCGGAGGGGCAGGGCGTCGTCATCGCCAACCGCGGCAAGGCCTTCTCCGCCGGCGCGAACCTGGCGCTCATCGCGGTGGCCATCGCCGAGGGCGCCTTCGACGAGGTGGGGCTCACCATCCGGGCCTTCCAGAAGGCCATGATGGCGCTCAAGACGGCGCGCGTGCCGGTGGTGGCGGCGCCGCACTCGATCGCGCTCGGCGGCGGCTGCGAGATCTGCCTGCACGCGACCGCCCTGAACCCGCTGGCCGAGACGTACATGGGGCTGGTCGAGATCGGCGTGGGCCTCCTGCCCGCCGGCGGCGGCACCAAGGAGCTGGCGCTGCGGGCCATCCGGCTGGCCGAGCAGTGGGAGACCGACGTCTCGCCCTTCATCTTCAAGAGCTTCACCCAGATCGCCATGGCCAAGGTGAGCGGCTCGGCCGACGAGCTGCGCGGGATGGGGATCCTGCGCGACGGCGACGGCGTCACGCTCGCCCCCGACCGGCTGGTCCACGACGCCAAGCAGCGGGTGCTCGCCCTCGCCGCGAACCACCGCCCCGCCGAGCCCGCCACCGCGCTGCGCGCCCCCGGCCGCGGCGTGGCGGCGAGCCTCGGCGCGCAGCTCTGGAACATGCGGATGGGCGGCTTCATCACCGAGTACGAGGAGAAGCTGGGGCGCACCATCGCCGGCGTGATCACCGGCGGGGACGTGCCGGCCGGCACGCTCGTCACCGAGCAGCACCTGCTCGACCTCGAGCGCGAGGCGTTCCTCCGGCTCTGCGGCGAGCGGAAGACGCTCGAGCGGATCCAGCACATGCTGAAGAAGGGCAAGCCGCTGCGGAACTGAGGGAGCCATGCCCCGCGACCCGCAGGAACCCGTGCCACCCCGAGGAGACCGATGACCGCCGCCTACGTGCTCGCCGCCGTCCGCACCCCGGGGTGCCGGGCGAAGAAGGGGAAGCTCAGGGACGTCCGCCCGGACGACCTGGCCGCCGCCGCCATCCGCGCGCTCGTCCAGCGCAGCGGGGTGGACCCGGCGGAGATCGAGGACGTCATCCTGGGGTGCGCCTTCCCGGAGGGCGAGCAGGGCATGAACGTGGCCCGGGTGGCCGCGCTCAGGGCCGGCCTGCCGTACCAGGTGCCCGGACAGACCGTGAACCGGTTCTGCGCCTCGGGGCTGCAGTCGATCGCCACCGCCGCCGAGCGGATCATGGCCGGCGCGGCCGACTGCGTGGTGGCCGGCGGGGTGGAGAGCATGAGCCTCGTGCCCATGGGCGGGAACAAGTTCGCCGCCAACCCGGGGCTGGTGGAGGCCTGGCCGGAGTCGTACGCCGGGATGGGCATCACCGCCGAGCTGGTGGCGGAGCGCTGGAAGGTGTCGCGGCAGGACCAGGACGCCTTCGCCGCCGAGAGCCACCGGCGCGCCGCGGCGGCGCAGGACGCCGGCCGCTTCGCCGACGAGCTGGTCCCGGTGGAGGTCGAGGCGGTCGCGCTGGTGGACGGCAAGCTGGTCCGCCGCGTCGAGATGGCCGACGCCGACGACGGCGTCCGGCGCGACACCACCGTGGAGGCGCTCTCGCGGCTGAAGCCGGTGTTCAAGGTGGACGGCACCGTCACCGCCGGCAACGCCTCGCAGACCACCGACGGGGCCGCGGCGGTGCTGGTGGTCTCGGAGGCCTTCCTGGCGCGGCACGGGGTCGCGCCGCTGGCCCGGGTGGCCGGCTACGCCGTCCGCGGCGTGCCGCCCGAGCTCATGGGGATCGGCCCGGTGGAGGCCGTCCCGGCCGCGCTGAAGCGGGCCGGGATCCGCCAGGAGGAGGTCGGCCACGTCGAGCTGAACGAGGCCTTCGCGGCCCAGGCCTGGCCTGCGTCCGGGAGCTCGGGCTCGACCCGGCCCGGGTGAACCCGAACGGCGGCGCCATCGCGCTCGGCCACCCGCTCGGCTGCACCGGGGCGAAGCTCACCGCCACGCTGCTGCACGCGATGCGGCGCGAGGGGACGCGGTACGGCGTGGTCTCGATGTGCATCGGCGGCGGGATGGGCGCGGCGGCGGTCTTCGAGCGGATCTGAGCGGTTCACGGGCTGGAGGCGACCATGGCGGCGAGACTCTTCAAGGGCGCGGAGTACCTGATCACCGAGGCGACGCGGGACGACGTCTTCGCGCCCGAGGACTTCACCGAGGAGCAGCGGCAGATCGGGATCACCACCGAGCAGTTCGTGGAGGAGGAGGTCCTCCCGCGCGAGCCCGCCCTCGAGCGCCACGAGGTGGGGGTGGCCGCCGCGCTGATGCGCAAGGCGGGCGACGCCGGCCTGCTCATGATCGACGCGCCGGAGGAGTACGGCGGCCTCGAGCTCGACAAGGCCACCAGCATGCTGGCGGCGGAGCGGATGTCCGAGGCCGGCTCGTTCTCGGTCTCCTACGCCGCCCACACCGGCATCGGCACGCTGCCGCTCGTCTACTACGGCACCAAGGAGCAGAAGGACCGCTACCTCGGCAAGATCATCAGCGGCGAGTGGATCGCCGCCTACTGCCTGACCGAGCCCGAGGCGGGCAGCGACGCCCTGGGCGGCAAGGCCACCGCCACGCTCTCGCCCGACGGCAAGCACTACCTGCTCGAACGGGACCAAGCAGTTCATCACCAACGGCAGCTTCGCCCAGCTCTTCACGGTCTTCGCCAAGATCGACAAGAAGCACTTCACCGCCTTCCTGGTGGAGCGCGACTACCGCGGGCGTCACGGTCGGCCCGGAGGAGAAGAAGCTCGGCATCAAGGGCTCCTCCACCACCCGGTGATCCTCGAGGACGCCCGGGTGCCGGTCGAGAACGTCCTCGGCGAGATCGGCAAGGGGCACAAGATCGCCTTCAACGTGCTGAACGTCGGCCGCTTCAAGCTGGGGGCGGCGGTGACCGGCGCGGCCAAGCACGCCCTCGAGACCGGCGCGGCCTACGCCAACCAGCGCAAGCAGTTCGGCGTCCCCATCGCGAGCTTCGGGGCGATCCAGGAGAAGCTGGCGCGACATGGCGGCGGGCATCTTCGCCGCCGAGTCCCTCGATCTACCGCCTGGCCGGCCTGATCGACGACCGGCTCGCCACCCTCTCGAAGGACACCCCCGACTACTACGAGCGCGTACCAGGCGGCCATCGAGGAGTACTCGATCGAGTGCGCCATCGCGAAGGTGTTCTGCAGCGAGGTGCTGGCCGACGTGGTGGACGAGGTGGTCCAGATCCACGGCGGGTACGGCTTCATCCAGGAGTACCCGGCCGAGCGCTACTACCGCGACGAGCGGATCAACCGGATCTTCGAGGGGACCAACGAGATCAACCGCCTGCTGATCCCCGGCACCATCCTGCGCCGGGCCCTGAAGGGCGAGATCCCGCTGCAGCGCGAGGCGATGAAGGCGTTCGACGCCCTCATGACCCCGTCGCTCGACGAGGACGATCCGCCGTCCCCTTCGCCGCCGAGAAGGCCACGCTGGCCAACCTGAAGCAGGCCTTCCTGGTGGTCTCCGGCGCGGCGGTGCAGCAGTTCGCCGACCGCATCAAGGACGAGCAGGAGGTCCTGCTCGCCCTGGCCGACGTGGCCATCCAGGTCTTCGCCATGGAGAGCGCCGTGCTCCGCGCCGACCGGATCGGGGGCAGGCTCCCGGCCGGGCGCCGGGCGGTGCTGGAGGGGGCCGTGAAGGTCCTCTCGCTCGACGCGGCCGAGAAGGCCGGCGCGGCGGCGCGGCGGGCCGCCTTCTACGTGGCGGAGGGGGACACGCTCACCATGATGCTGGGCGGGATCCGCCGGTTCACCAAGTACGACGCGACCGGCCTGCTCGAGGCCCAGCGCGCCCTGGCCGAGGCGGTGATCTCGGCCGAGAAGTACCCGCTCTGATCGATCGGCGCGTCCCCGAACTCCGGGGTCGCCAACCGCGGCGTCTCGACTAGAATGCACCCCCGCCCGCGCCTCCGCGGAGCGGGCCCGGGGGCATGCATGCGAGACGACGATCGCCGGAACATCATCGCGCAGTGGGCCTTCGACACCCGGCCGGTGCTGCTCCGCTTCCACCTCTGGCTCGAGGACGTGGAGGTGGAGCGCGCCCAGTCGCAGCCGGTCTCGACCTTCAGCTTCACCCCCCGCGGCATCGGCCGCTGCCTCTCGATGACCTCCGCGGTCACCGCGCTCGGCACGAAGCTGTTCGGCGGCTACGGCGAGGGCGCCGGCAAGGACAAGTCGGCCTACAACCAGGTGAAGAAGGCCGCCGACGCCATCAGCGCCTACGTGATGAGCGAGGGGCTCTGGAGCACCACCCGGACCCTGCCGGAGAACCACGCCATCATGGTGTGCCTCGGCGAGGGGCTCATGCCGAAGGCGGGCGAGACGCCGGAGATGGGCGCGAACCCGCTGCTCGGCTTCGGCCGCGTCTACGCGCGCCCCGAGGTGGCGCGCCAGGTCGACCGGCTGGTGCGCCGGCTCCTCAACGACCCGAGCCACTCGTTCGACGACTTCTACGCGCGGCTGCAGAAGCGCGGCATCACCGTCTGGGGCGCCGCGGTCGACACCCTCGAGAACACCTCCCGGTTCGCGGAGGGGAAGCCCACCGGCCCCATGGCGGTCTTCCACCTGTTCGACTCCCCGCTCACGATGTCGCAGCCCTACGAGTCATACATGGGCTGCCTCACCGTCCCGAAGCGCGTCTCGGAGGCGGCCGATCGGGCCTCGGTGCTGCTGGACTACCGCACCCCGCGCAAGCAGGTAGCCGAGGCCATCGAGGCCGCCTACCCGGGCCTGCGCCGCGAGCACATCCACGTCTGGACCCTCCGCGGCAAGAGCCGCGTCGGCCGGCTCGGCCAGCTCTGGGAGGAGTGGAAGGCCGTCGGCGTGCACCTGGTGGAGGACGGCTGGAAGGCGCCCTCCGGCCTCGAGGTGTTCACCGACTCGGGCACCTACGCCCCGACCTTCCTGGTGGGGAGCTGGAAGGACGAGGCCGGGGCCACCCACGTATTCATCTGCGACGGCTACGCCGCGACCGCGGAGGCCATGCAGGCCGCCAGCCTCTCGGAGGTTCTTGCGGTGGAGTCCACCATGGCGGTCTTCTCACCCAGCTTCGAGCTGCCCTGCCACGCCGAGGGGAAGCTGATGCAGCTCGACCCCGCTGCGCCCGACTTCGCCCGGCGCATCGGCGAGCTCTCCGGCGGCCGCGAGCTCGACGCCGGCAAGGTGAAGGCCTACGCGGAGGCCATCGAGGTGGCGGCCACCTCGAACATGCCGGTCGGGAAGCGGGTGATCCGCGCCGACGACTTCCTGCCGGAGAAGCACTGGCGGGTGCTGGCGAGCGCCGGGTACATGTGCGACGACCCGTACACCGGCACGCCGGGCGTCCGGCAGGTGGGCGAGCGCACCTACAAGGTGACGACCCGGCTCGCCACCCGGAACGCCTCGAGCAACATCACCTTCACCTTCCGGCTGATGGAGTCGCTCGAGGAGGCGAAGCACGTCTTCAGCCCGCTGCTGGTCCGCTTCCTCGAGGGCGTGGATCACACCCGGCGAGCGGTGAAGATCTCCGACTCTGGCCGGATCCGGAACGAGCTGCAGACCATGCTCTCGCAGGCGCTCGAGCACGATCGCGACAAGATCCGCGTCCACTTCGATCGCATCGACGACAAGGTCCTGCCGAAGGAGAAGCAGGAGGCGATCCGGCGCGTGCTCGAGTGGTACAAGGCGAACCACCCGGTGTGGTTCTCGTGGCTCGAGGTGGAGTAGCCGGAACCTCAAAGCCCGGCCGAGGCACTTTTCGCGAAGCGAAATGTGCCCGGCCGCTCCCTGCCGGCTAGCAGTTCGCGTTACCGCCGCCTCCGCACCACGGTGGTGGTCCAGGTGGTCCCGGTGCGCCCGGCCTCCGTGTCCGGCTTGAGCTCGCCGCGCTCGATGGCGTCCTCGAGCTCCGCCTTCTCCGCCTCGGTGAGGTCCGGGGAGAGGAACTCGACCACGCGCAGGCCGCCCCCGCGCTTCGGCTCCACCTTCACCACCACCCGCTCGGCGCGCGAGAGCACGAGCGGCCCCTGCGCCGTCGCCCGCCCGGCGGGATCCGCCTCCGGCACGGCCCGCTCGACCCGCGTCTCGGCCGCGCGCGCGCGGCCCGACGGCGCGGGGCCCGCGCAGGAGGCCACCACGAGCAGGGGGAGGGCAAGGGCGAGGACGTGAAGGGGGCGGGCGCGCATACCTGAATGCTACACCCGCGCCGCTGGCGGGGGGCCGGAGCCGCCCCAGCTGCCGCCGAGCGGCGCGGGCCCAGAGGCTCAGCCGGCCACGAGACCGCGCGGCGTGAGGCTCACCGCATCGCCCACGCGGTAGGGGGGCGGCCCCTGGAAGATGAAGCGCTCGACGCCGCCGTCCTCGAAGCGCACGTACACCTCGAACCGCCGCTCCTCGCTCGAGCCCTGGCTCGCCGCGGCGCCCACCATGGCGCCGCCGACCGCGCCGACCAGCGCGCCGGCGCCGCTGCCGCTCCGGTGCGCGTAGCCCCAGCGGTCGTAGTGGGTGTGGCCGCCGATGGCGCTTCCGAGGAGGCCGCCCACCACCGCGCCCGCCACCGCGCCGGCGCCCGGGTTCCCCTCCGTGCGGCGGACCACCTGCTGGATCGACTCGACGCGTCCGTAGCGGACCCGTTCTTCCCCGTAGCCGTCGCCCCAGTCGCTGCGGGTCACGCTGGTGGTGACGCAGGCGGGCAAGGCCACGGCGGCGGTGAGCAGGAGGGCAAGGGCTCGGGGTGTCTTCATGGTGCGTCCTCCGTCGGTTCGAGATCGCCTGGCCGATGGTAGCGCCGGCGTCTCGCCCGCTGGTTTTGCATCCCGTGGGCCAGGCCACTCAGCGTCGTTGCTCAATCAAATCGCGGTCTTGTCTTGGGCGGCGCCCCTCGGCCGGGCCGGCCGCCGTGATTCCCCGGCACACCGTGGCATGGCGTCTCGGAATCGCGGGCTGATCGGCGCTTGGCCGCGGAGTCCCCCTGAGGTACACGACCGGACTCCAGCCAACGTCTTTCACGGGGGACCACCATGCCGACCACCAACGAGAACCTCGCCGTCGCCTTCGCGGGCGAGAGCCAGGCCAACCGGAAGTACCTCGCCTACGCGCGCCAGGCGGACAAGGAGGGGCTGCCCCAGATCGCGCGGCTCTTCCGCGCCGCCGCCGAGGCCGAGACGCTCCACGCGCTCGCGCACTTCGCCAACATGGGCGGCGTGGGGAACACCCTCGCGAACCTCGAGGCCGCGGTGAGCGGCGAGACCTACGAGTACACCGAGATGTACCCGCCCATGGTGGAGCAGGCCAAGGTGGAGGCGCACAAGGCGAAGACCATGCTCGCCTTCGCGAACTCGGCCGAGCAGGTCCACGCCGGCCTCTTCACGCAGGCGCTCGACGCGCTCAAGTCCGGCAAGGACCTCTCGCAGATGGAGGTCTACCTCTGCCCGATCTGCGGCGACCTCGAGTTCGGCATCCCGGAGCGGTGCCCGATCTGCGGCGCCACCGGCTCGAAGTTCCAGAAAATCGCGTAGCCGGCCGCTACAACACCGGCCGAGGCACATTTCGCTTCGCGAAATGTGCCCGGCCGCACCCTGCCGGCTGCCAGTGCGGACCCGCGGCCCGCTCCCTGCCGGCTAGCAGTTCGCGCCCCGCTCACTGCGCCCTGGCGATGGCGCGCGCGAGCTCCCGCTTCGTCATCCGCGACGCGCCCGTGACGCCGAGCCGGCGGGCACGCCGGTAGAGCTCGTCGCGCGTGTGGCCGAAGAGGTCCACGCCGCCGAACGTCTCGCCCTTGCCCTCCCGCTTCTCGCGGGTGGTGCGGGTCGACCGCGGGTCGGACGGGCCGGTGTGCCCCTTCGGCTCCCACTTGTCGCCGACCTTCTCGAAGCCGCGCTTCAGCGAGGCCATGGCGGTGCGGTGCGCCCGCTCGCCCTCGCCGTACTGCTCCACGGCCCGGTCGTGCGTCTTCGCCCAGGTGCGCTGCGCCTTGGGAGGCGAGCGGCGAATGGTCCGGGGCATCTCGATACGCGCTGGCATGGCGATCCCTCCTCGCCCCAGAACCTAGGGCGAGGCGCCCGGGCTGGCTCCCGCCTGGCGCTTGGCGGGCCCGCCCCTCAATGCACCGGCATCCCCAGGTTCGCGACCGGCTGCACCTGCTCGCAGCGGAGCCACTCGGCGGTGTCGAGCACCACCGCGTCGTGGTGGGTGCCGGCCGCCATGAGGAGCTTCGGCTCGTGCGCCAGCGCGGCGTCCACGAAGATCTGCAGGCCGAAGAGCCCGAGCGGCGGCTCGGCGCCCGGCTCGCAGGGCTCGAACCGCTGCGTCAGCTCGGGCTCGCTCACCAGCTCCACCGTGGCGCCGGTGGTCTCCTCCAGCACGCCGAGCCGGACCCGCTCGGCGGCGGAGACCACCGCGATGGCGAGCTCGCCGTCGAGCTTCACCACCACCGGCTTCGCCACCCTGTGCCCGGTGACGTGCTCGGCCGACGCCAGGTCCTGCGCCCTCATCGCCACCGCGTGCTGGAGGTGCTCGTACCCATGGTGATGTTCACGCAGGTGCGCCTCGATCATGGCTGGGATCATGGTCTGCCCTCCTGAACCAGGTCGCTCCGCACCCCAATCCTGCGCCTCTCGCGGCCCCCCGGGAGGCGGCGGCCCCATAGGGACCGGCTTCCGGGTGGGGCCCCGACGACGGGCGAGCGCCCGCGTCGCAGCCAGGAGCCGCGGCGCTGGAGGCGCGGGGACTCGCCTGCGCGGCCGGGCCGCTCAGCCTGGCCGGCCCAGCTCCGGCGCGGGCGCCTCGGCCGTCGCGTCCGGTGGCCCGAGCGCCGCCGGCTCGGACGGCGCCGGCCGGGATCCCGTGTCGATGGGCAGGAGGCGATCGAACGCGTACAGCAGCACGAACGGCAGCACCAGCAGCGCCACCGCCATCAGGACGCCCTCGCGGCCGAACAGCTCCGGCTCGTAGCCGGAGCGGAGCCCGCGGAAGGACTTGGAGAGGAGCTGGCCGCCGATCACGATGTTCCAGCGCATCGAGAAGACCTGCACCAGCAGCAGGATCGACGCCACCGTGGCGAGGGTGTTGCGGACCCGCTGGTGCAGGTACTGGTTCATCGTCACCACGATGCCGAGCAGGATGAGCGGGATGAGGCTCCCCACGATCATCTGCATCGAGATGAAGGAGAACTCGAGGCGGGTGGTGAGCAGCTGCGAGATGATGTGCCAGGCGTCGGAGTTCTCGTAGGCGAGCAGCACGATCTCGAGCAGCTCCAGGGTCACGGTCAGGATCAGGAAGAACCAGAGCCAGCGCGACATGGCCTGCACCGTCTCGGCCTCCACCGGCTTCCGCCAGACCCGGGCCATCACCTGGTAGAGCAGCACCAGCAGCGCGATGCCCGACACCGCCGCCGAGAGCAGGAAGATCACCGGCATGAGCGGGGTCGACCACCAAGGGTTGGCCTTGATGCCGCCGAAGATGAACCCGACGTAGCCGTGCAGCATGCACGCGCCGGGGAGGCCGATGGCCGAGAGGATCTTCACGGCGCGGTGGTCGATCTCGAGCGCCTCGGGCGAGGTGTCGTAGGTGCCGAGCGCGAGCGCCGCGTAGAAGGCGCGCCGGAACCCGCGGCTCCGCCGCGCGGTCTCGATGATCTCGCGGCGGAACAGGAACCACACCTCGAGCAGCACGATGGCGAGGTAGCAGGAGTAGAGCAGCCCGAACCCGGCCATGGCCGAGGAGGGGTTCGGCGTGACCATCACGTACCAGCCGCGCTCGGGGTGGCCGAGGTGGAGCTGGAGCGGGACGGTGGCGATCAGCATGAAGCAGAAGGAGGTGGCGATGGCGAGCCGCGCCACCGGCTCGAACTCCTTCTTGTCGAACAGGTGGTAGAGCGCGGTCACGATGAACGAGCCCGCCACGAAGCCCGTGATGTACGGATACATCACGATCATCAGGCTCCAGTGGACGTGCACGTCGTTGGGGAAGGCGTAGCCGCTGATCTCCGGCATCACCGCACCTCCTTGTCCAGCCCGAGGTAGTAGCACTGCGGCTCGGTGAGCAGGTGCGGCTGCAGCACGCTCACGCGCTCGGTGGCGATGGCGAGCCGGACCGGGTCGTCCTCGCGCTTCATGTCGCCGAACTGGCGGGTGCCGGTGGGGCAGACCTCGACGCAGGCCGGCTTCAGCCCCTTGGTGATCCGGTGGTAGCACCAGGTGCACTTCTCGGCGGTGTGGGTCGTCGGCGAGAGGAACCGGCTGCCGTACGGGCAGGCCTGCACGCAGTAGCCGCAGCCGATGCAGCGCTCGCCGTCCACCAGGATCACGCCGTCCAGCGTGCGGTAGGAGGCGCCCACCGGACAGACCTGGACGCAGGGCGTCTCCTTGCAGTGGTTGCACATCTTCGGGACGAAGAAGGACTTGGTGGGCGTGAACGGCGTCTGCACCGGCGGGAAGCCATCCACGCCACCGGCCGGCGAGTCCACGTGCGACGCCTCGGGCGAGATCAGGTAGCGCTCCACCCAGGTGCGGACGAAGCCGTCCGGCACGGCGTTCTCCGCCCGGCAGGCGCGGACGCACGAGCCGCAGCCGATGCACTTCTCGGTGTCGATCAGGTAGGCCCACCGGTGCGCGGTCCAGTCGTAGCCGGGCGTGCGCTCCTCGCCGAGGGCGAGCGGTCCGCCCGAGAGGAACACCAGCGCGCCGCCGGCCAGGCGCAGCGCGCCGGAGAGGAAGTCGCGCCGGCCGACCGGCGCCGGCGCGGGGGAGGGGACGTCGTCGGGCGGCCGGGCTTCCATCGCGGCTCCTTGGGCTAGAGCTTCGGTCCGTGCGGATCGTGGCAGTCGAGGCAGGCGTCGGGCCCGAGCGCGCCCTTCACGTGCTGCTCGAGCACCACCTGCGGGAACTTGGCGGGGCGGCCGTCGATCTTGCGGTGGCAGCGCGCGCACAGGCCGTAGGAGCGATCCACCCGCATCTCGCCCACCTTCGCGCCCTCGCGGACGTGCAGGCCGAGCGGTGCGTGGCAGATCTCGCAGCTCACCCGCGCGTGCGCGCCGGCGGCCAGCTTGGTGGCGCGCTCGGCGTGGCAGCCGGCGCAGGAGGCGGCGCCGCCGTGGAGCGGCGCGCGCGCGCGGGCCTGCTCCGCCACGTTGTCGAAGCGGTACGGGCCGTGCGCGCCGTAGGAGCTGGGCACCAGCACCGTGCGCCCGAGCCCCACCACGACGATCACGATCAGCAGGAGCAGCAGGGCGCGGAAGACGTGGCGGGAGGGTTCCATGTCGGCTCCGTTCACTCGGGGTCGATACGCTCGGGCGCGAGGAGCAGCCGCAGCCACCCGGCGCGCGGCGGACGCCGGGGCGGCTCCGGATCGCGCGCCAGCGGCTCGGGGGCGAGGAGCAGGCGGAGCCAGCTGCGGCCAGGCGCCGCAGGCGCCTCGGGGTCGCGGGCGAGCGGCTCGAGCGCGAACGGGTGTCGCCCGGCGCGCTGGGCGCGGCGCTCCGCCGCGGCCATTGGAGGCGGCGGAAGGTGCTCCGTCGCGAACAGCTTGCGCAATCGCGAAAGTCGTGCAGACCAGGATTGCGCCATGTGGGTAAGGCAATCACGAACGAGGCGTCGAGCGCAATGGCCGGGAGGCGTGAAAAATCGCTGGAAAGCGGGCCATTCCGGTCCAGTTCATTGCGGCCCGTCGCCGCCGATCGCGACCGAAGCGCAATATTCGCGCGTTTCGAATGACGTAGATCAAGAAAATTGCGCTGCGCGAGGATGGACATATCCGCGCAGAGGGGGCTCACTGAATCGAGACTGGATCGCGCCGCGGGCGGCGCGCGACGGGGAGATCGCCATGGCCGTCGCACGGCAGGGCACGACTCGCAGGCGGGCCCCCGAGTACTGGCTGGTCGCCGCGGTGGCGGCGGCGCTCGTGGCGAGCGGCGTCCTGATGCTCGGCCTCCTGCGCGTCCCCTTCTGAGAATCCGGCCAGGGCTCGCGGCGAGACGCCGCACCTGCGAGAGTGGGCGGCGGAACCCCGCGGCGGGTGGCGCCATGCCATCGCCAGGAGGAGGACGGCATGGACGCGGCCGCGCTCAACGGTCACCTCGAGAAGCACCTGCGCGTCTCGACCTTCCCGGTGGGGCTCCGGACGCTCGCCGCGGGCGAGCCCGTCCCGCCGAAGGCCAAGCGGCCGCACGCGCAGATGGGCTTGAAGGTGGCCATCTGCCAGGCCATCGGGTTCGCGCGCCGCTACGGCTGGACGCTGGCGCTCGGCGGCGAGGACCTGTCGTGCCCCATCGCCAAGGCGGTGTTCGGCTTCGCGCCGCGGAACGAGTACTACACGTCCGGCGCGCTCGCCGACGGGATGTACGCCTCCTGCCGCGAGGCCGGCGCGCGCTTCGAGGAGGCGCTGCCCAAGTACGACGAGGGCGAGGCGGCCTGCGTGCTGGCCGGGCCGCTCGGGCGGATCGACTTCGCGCCCGAGACGGTGCTCGTGTACGGGAACTCGGCGCAGGTGCTCCGGCTGCTGAACGCCTGCCTGTTCGAGAAGGGCGGCGCCATCGGCGGCGAGTGGTCGGGGCGCGGCGACTGCGCCGACATCGTGATCCGCTCGCGCAAGACCGGCGCGCCGCAGGTGATCCTGCCCTGCTACGGCGACCGGATCTTCGGCATGACCGCCGACGACGAGATGGCCTTCACCTTCCCGTTCTCGATGGCCGAGCAGGTGGTGAAGGGGCTCGAGGGCACCCACGCCGGCGGCGTGCGCTACCCGATCCCGGTCTACCTCCGCTACCAGGCCGAGTTCCCGAAGAGCTACCAGGAGCTCGAAAAGCTCTGGGAGCAGGGGAAGCAGGACGGCTGACGCCCGGCCGGGTCCTCCACGCCTCCGGCGCCGCGCCGGAGTCCGCACCCGCGCTACCGGCCCGGTCCCACCGGCCGGTAAGATGCGCCCGCGCCCGCCCCGCCGCCGCGCGAACCCTCCGGAGGACCGCCGTGAACCAGCAGATCCGCGTCTTCGTCACCGGGGGCACCTTCGACAAGGAGTACGACGAGCTCACCGGGCGGCTCTTCTTCAAGGACACGCACGTGCCGGAGATGCTGCGGCGAGGGCGCAGCCGGATCGACGTGGGCGTCCAGACGCTGCTGATGATCGACAGCCTCGAGATGACCGACGCCGACCGCGGGGCGATCGTGGAGGCCTGCCGCGGCTGCGCCGAGGACCGGATCGTGGTCACCCACGGCACCGACACCATGGCCGAGACCGCCCGCACCCTGCTCGCGGCCGGGCTCGGGAAGACCGTCGTCCTCACCGGCGCGATGATCCCGTACGCGTTCGGGAGCTCCGACGGCCTCTTCAACCTCGGCAGCGCGCTCTCCTTCGCGCAGGTGCTCCCGCCGGGCGTCTACGTGGCCATGAACGGCCGGATCTTCGCCGGCGATCGCGTGCGGAAGAACCGGGAGAGCGGCGTGTTCGAGGAGATCGCCTGAGCGCACGCCGTCGCGCGCACGCGGACCGGGGCGCGAGTCCCCACCTGTCGGGGGCCGTGCGGGCTCCTCGTGGAGGACCGTCCGGACCCCTCGCGCTTCGGAGGGGTCCACGACCGAGACTTTCTCGGACGGGTGGTGTTCGAGGCGGCGGGTCCAGCGACGTGGGCAGGCGGGAAGCCGGCCGCGTCCATTCAACGAAGGAGGTCGTACATGCATCTCGGCGGACTTCGCACCGCTGCCCTCTCGGCCCTGCTGCTCGCCAGCGTCAGCGGCTGCGGCGGCTCGAGCAACTCCGGGACGGGCAAGATCAGCGTTCACCTGATGGACGCCCCGGGCGACTACCTGGAGGTCAACGTCGACGTGCAGGAGGTCCAGATCAACGGACCGAACGGCTGGGAGTCGCTCCCCACCAAGGCCGGGGTCATCAACCTGCTCGACTTCCAGAACGGGTTCACCACCACGCTCGTCAACGAGTTCGGCATCGAGGCCGGCCACTACACGCAGCTCCGGCTCCTCCTCGGGAGCGACAACACCATCGTGACCGAGGGCGAGGGCGGCGCGCGCGTGAGCAGCCCCCTGAAGGTACCCTCCGGCATGCAGTCGGGCATCAAGCTCAACGTGAATTTCGACGTCGAGCCCGGGACCACCAAGGACGTCTTCATCGACTTCGACGCGCACCGGTCGGTGTTCGTCCACGGCGCCGGCGCCTCGGGCCAGTACATCCTCCGCCCGGTGGTGTTCTGCTACGACAAGCTCATCACCGGCTCGATCAGCGGGACCGTGACCGACACCGCCACCGGCCAGCCGCTGGTGGGCGCGGGCGTGTCGGCGCAGACCATCGGCGCGGACGGCATCCCGTCGGTGCTCCGCTCCACCGACCACCGACGCGGCCGGACACTACGTCCTGGCGCACCTGTGGGTCGGCCAGCCGGTCCACGTCGTCACGCAGCCGGTGATCGGCGACAAGGTCTACGCCGCGTTCGCCACGCCGGCCCTCACCGTCACCGAGGCCGCGCCGGTGCTGGTCCAGGACATCGGCGTGACGGTCGCGCCGCAGGTCGGCGGCATCACCGGGGAAGGTGCTGCCGCTCGACCCGGAGACGACTGGCGACGAGGTGATCGCGCTCCAGGGCTTCGTCTTCGGCGGCACGTCCGTGAAGCTGCGGATCCGCAGCGTGAACGCGAACCTGGCCGACGGCAGCTACGCGCTGCCGAGCCTCCCGGCCGGCGCCTACGGCCTCTACGTCACCCGCACCATCCACGACGCGGTCACCGGCGACGCCACGGGCAGCAGCGCCCCGGTGGACGTGAACGTGACCGCCGGCGCGCCCGTCACGAAGGACCTCACCGCGCCGACCCTGCCGTAAGCCCGCTGGCAATCCCCCCCTTTCGTCAGCAGGTGCCCCTCTCCCCGCTCGCGGGGAGGGGGGCTTTTTCTTGGTCGTGCTCCGGGCGGAGCTCGGCTCGGGAGGCGGCCTCCCGGGGCGTCGCCGGCGGGGCTACTGCGCCGTGTACCCGCCGTCGAGCACCACCGCCGCGCCGGTGACCCCGCCGGCGCGCTCGCTGGCGAGGAAGACGGCGTAGTCGGCCACCTCGCGGGTGGAGAGCAGGCGCCGCATCGGGACGAGCGGGTAGATGACCTCCTCGAGCACGCGCTCGAGCGGCACGTTGCGGGTGCGGGCCAGGTCGCCGAGCTGGTTGCGCACCAGCGGGGTGTCCACGTAGCCGGGGCAGAGGGCGTTCACGGTGATGCCGTGGGCGGCCCCCTCCAGCGCCGCCACCTTGGTGAAGCCGATCAGGCCGTGCTTGGCGCTGTTGTAGGCGGCCTTGCCGGCGAAGCCGACCAGCCCGTTGATCGAGGCCACGTTGATGACGCGGCCGTACCGGTTCCGCTTCATGGCCGGGAAGACGCGCTTCACCGCCGTGAACGGGGCCACCACCATCACCCGCAGCATCAGCTCGAACTTCTCGGTGGGGAACTCCTCGATGGGCGCGACGTGCTGCAGGCCGGCGTTGTTCACGAGGATGTCGAGCCGGCCGCCGCCGTCGGCGATCGCCCCGTCGAGCGCGGCGGCGAGGTCCGCCTCGTGGGTCACGTCGCAGGCGGCCGCGCGGGCCACCAGCCCCGCCGAGGTGAGCTCCCCGGCGGCGCGCGTCGCGGCGTCGCCGTTCAGGTCGGCGATGGTCACCGCGGCGCCCTCGCGCGCGAGCTGCTCGGCGATCTCGCGGCCGATCCCGCTGGCCGCGCCGGTCACGAAGGCCACCCGGCCTTGCAGGAGCCCCGTCGTCATGGCTGCACCTCCGGAGTGGGAGAATCAGAAGGGGAACTTCTTGGTGAGGGCGATGGCCTCGCCCACCAGGCCGCGCCGGAACGAGAGCACGCACACCACGAAGACGACGCCGGTGATCACGGTGGTCCAGGAGCCGAAGCCGGACAGGTAGTTCTGCAGCAGCAGCACGATGAGGGCGCCGACCGACGGGCCCAGCACGGTGCCCATCCCGCCGAGCAGCGTCATGAGCACCACCTCGCCCGAGAGGTGCCAGTGGACGTCGGTCAGGGTCTCGGCCTGGAAGACGAAGACCTTGGTCGCGCCGGCCAGCCCGGCCAGCCCGGCCGAGATGACGAAGGCGAGCAGCTTGTACCGGTTGACGTCGTAGCCGAGCGAGAGGGCGCGCGGCTCGTTCTCCCGGATGGACCGCAGGACGTGGCCGAAGGGCGAGTGGATGGTGCGGTAGATGAGGAAGAAGCCGAGGAGGAAGATGCCGAACACGAAGTAGTACATGGTGAACGTGTTCGAGAGCGGCAGGATCCCGAGCAGCTCCCCGCGCGGCACGCCCTGCAGCCCGTCGTCGCCCCCGGTGAAGGGGAACTGCACCGCCAGGAAGTAGATCACCTGCGACAGCCCCAGCGTGATCATCGCGAAGTAGATGCCGGAGCGGCGGATGGCGAGGCCGCCGATGACGAAGCCGAGCAGCGTCGAGCAGGCGGTGCCGAGGAGGATGGCCAGCTCGGTCGGGAACCCCCAGGACCGGGCGGCGTGGCCGGCGATGTAGCCGGCGGAGCCGAGGAAGGCGGAGTGGCCGAAGGAGAGGAGCCCGGTGTAGCCGAGGAGCAGGTTGAACGCGCTGGCGAAGAGCGCCATGCAGAGCACGTTCATGAGGAAGACCGGGTAGACGAAGAACGGCAGCACCAGCCCGAGCCCGACCATCAGCCCGAAGGCGAGCCGCACCCGCCCCACCGTCCAGCCCACGCTCGCTCCCTGGCGCAGCGCCACGTTCACTTCACCCTCCCGAACAGCCCGGCCGGCCGCACCAGCAGGACCAGCGCCATGATGAGGAAGATCACCACCGACGAGGCGGGCGGGTACAGGTAGCGCGTCAGCCCCTCGATGAGCCCCAGCCCGAGGCCGGTCACGATGGAGCCGACGATCGAGCCCATCCCGCCGATCACCACCACCGCGAAGACGATGATGATGAGGCCCGAGCCCATGCCCGGGGAGACCTGGTAGACCGGCGCCGCCATCACGCCCGCCAGCCCGGCCAGCCCCACCCCGACCGCGTAGGTGAGGGTCCGCATGAGCGGCACGTTGATGCCGAACGCCTGGACCAGGCGGGGGTTCTCGGTGCCGGCCCGCAGGTAGGAGCCGAGCTTGGTGCGCTCGATCACCAGCCAGCTGCCGAAGCAGATGACGACCGAGGACAGCACCACCCAGGCCCGGTAGCCCGGCAGGAACATGAAGGGCAGGCGGAACCCGCCCTGGAGGAGCTCCGGGACCGGGTACGGGCTGCCGGAGTTGCCGTAGTGCTCGTGGAAGACGCCCTCCAGGATGAGGGCGAGGCCGAAGGTGAGGAGCAGCCCGTAGACGTTGTCGAGCCCGTAGAGCCGCCGCAGCATGAGCCGCTCGATCACCACGCCCAGCAGGCCGGTCGCGAGCGGCGAGAGCAGGAGCGCCCACCAGTAGCTCACGCCGAGCGTGTCGAGCGCGATCCAGGCCAGGAAGGCGCCCAGCATGTAGAGCGCGCCGTGCGCGAAGTTCACCACGTCGAGCAGGCCGAAGATGATGGCCAGCCCGAGCGACAGCAGCGCATAGAACGAGCCGTTGATGAGCCCGAGCAGCAGCTGTCCCATGAGCACCTGCAAGGCGGACCTCCCCGGGCGGGAGCCGCCCGCCGCGCGGGCGCGGTCGGGCGGCTCCGGTGGCTCAGCCGATCACTTCACGGGGGTGGGGCACTTCTGCATCTCGACGGTCGGGAAGGCCTCGGCCGCCGGGATGGTCTTCACGATCTTGTAGTAGTCCCACGGCCCCTTCGACTCCTTGGGCGTCTTCACCTGCACCAGGTACATGTCGTGGCGGTGCAGGCCGTCCGGCCCGATCCGGCCGTTCTTGGCGAAGAAGTCGTTCACCGGCAGCTCGCCCATCTTCTTGCGGACCGTGTCGGCGTCGTCGGTCTTGGCGGCGGCGATGGCCTCCAGGTAGTGCGTGACGGCCGAGTAGATCCCGGCCTGCACCATGGTCGGCATGGCCTTCTTCCTGTTGTCCGGGTCGCTCTGGAAGCGCTTCGACCAGGCGCGGGTCGCGTCGTTCATGTCCCAGTAGAAGGCGGTGGTGGCGTACAGCCCCTGCGCCGCCGGGAGCCCCAGGGCGTGGATCTCGGTGATGAAGATGAGCAGGCCGGCCATGGTCTGGGTGAGGCCGTACTCCTTGGCGGCCTTGATGCAGTTGACGGTGTCGGCGCCGGCGTTGGCGAGGCCGATCACCTGGGCGTTGGAGCCCTGCGCCTGCAGCATGTACGAGGAGAAGTCGGTGGTGCCGGGCGAGGGGAAGCGGACCGAGCCGAGCACCTTGCCGCCCGCCGCCTTGACCACCTCCGAGGTGTCCGCCTCGAGCGACTTGCCGAAGGCGTAGTCGGCGGTGATGAAGAACCAGTTCTTCCCGCCGTTGTTCACCACCTCGCGGCCGGTGCCGTTGGCCATCGACCAGTTGTTGTACGTGTAGTGGATCGTGTACGGGTTGCACTTCTCGCCGGTGATGGCGGTGGTGCCCGGGCCGGAGAGGAGCGCGATGCGCTTCTTCTCGTTCACCACCGGCATGACCGCCAGCGCGGTGGAGGAGGAGACCATGTCCACCAGCGCGTCCACCTGCTGCTCGTCGATCCACTTGCGGGCGGTGTTGCCGGCCACGTCGGCCTTGAGCTGGTGATCGGCCGAGAGCAGCTCGATCTTGAAGCTCGGCTTGGCCTTCGCCTTGAAGTCGGCGATCGCCATCTTGGCGGCCAGCACGCTGCCCGGGCCGGCCAGGTCGGAGTAGTAGCCGGTCATGTCGGTGAGCACGCCGAGCTTCACCACCCCGTCGGAGATCTTGCCGGCCTGCGCGGCGGCGGGGGCCGGGAGCGCTACGGTCACGGCGAGGGCGAGCGCGGCTGCGGAGAGCTTCCTGAACTCGATGTTCATGGGTCGGTTCCTCGTGTTCGCACTGCGTGGACGGCGCACGTCGATGCTCCTGGCTGCTCGCTGCGTTCAGATGCCGAGGTACTTGTGCAGCTTCTCCATGCTGTGGGGGAGCTCGGCTCGGTCGACCATGTCGACGATGCGCCCGTGCTCGATCACGTAGTGGCGGTCGGCCAGCGGCGCGGCGAAGCGGAAGTTCTGCTCCACCAGGATCATGGTGAAGCCGCGCTCCTTGAGCTGCGAGACGACCCTGCCGAGCGCCTGGACGATCACCGGCGCGAGCCCCTCGGTGATCTCGTCGAGGAGGAGCAGCCGCGCCCCGATGCGCAGGATGCGCGCCATGGCCAGCATCTGCTGCTCGCCGCCGGAGAGGCGCGATCCCTGGCTCCGGGCGCGCTCCTTCAGGTTGGGGAACATCCCGTAGAGCTCGTCGACCGAGAGCCCGCCGCTGCTCACCGTGGGCGGCAGCATCAGGTTCTCCTCGGTGGAGAGGCTCGCGAAGATGCCGCGCTCCTCGGGGCAGTAGCCGATGCCGAGGTGGACGATCTGGTGCGGCTGCATGTGCACCGTCTCGCGCCCGTTCATCATGATCGAGCCGGTGCGCTTGCCGACCAGCCCCAGGATGGACTTCAGCGTGGTGGTGCGGCCCGACCCGTTCCGGCCGAGCAGCGTCACCAGCTCGCCTCGACGCACCGTGAAGTCCATCCCGTGGAGGATGTGCGACTCACCGTAGAAGGCGTGCAGGTTGGTCACCCGCAGCAGCTCGACCGGTGCCTCGACCGCGGCGGCGCTCATTCGACGTGCGCTCCGATGTACGCCTCGAGGACCCGCGGGTCCTTCGAGATCTCGGCGTAGGGGCCCTCGGCGAGCACGCTCCCGCGCGACAGCACGGTGATGCGGTCGGAGAGGTCGGACACCACCGAGAGGTTGTGCTCCACCATCAGCACGGTCCGGTCCTTCGCGACGCGCCGGATGAGCGCGGTGACGCGGCCGACGTCCTCGTGCCCCATCCCCTGGGTCGGCTCGTCGAGCAGCATCAGCTCCGGCTCGAGCGCGAGCGTGGTGGCGATCTCGAGGGCGCGCTTGCGGCCGTAGGGCAGCTCCACCGCCAGCACGTCCTTGAAGCTGGCCAGGTCGACCAGGTCGAGCAGCTCGACCGCGCGCTCGTCGAGCACCTCGAGGCTCCGCTCCGACCGCCAGAAGTGGAGCGCGGTGCCGAGCCGGCGCTGGAGCGCCACCCGGACGTTCTCCAGCACCGAGAGGTTGCCGAAGACGGCCGAGATCTGGAACGAGCGGATCACGCCCCGCTGGGCGATCTCCGCCGGGCGGCTGCGGGTGATGTCC
This sequence comes from uncultured delta proteobacterium, assembly GCA_963733485.1. Taxonomy (GTDB): domain Bacteria; phylum Myxococcota; class Myxococcia; order Myxococcales; family Anaeromyxobacteraceae; genus Anaeromyxobacter. The sequence continues at coordinate 62,232 of CAVTDL010000009.1, forward strand.
TGGCCCTTGAAGAGGATCCGGCCGCGGGTGGCGGGGAGGAATCGGGTGAGGAGGTTGAAGACGGTGGTCTTGCCCGCGCCGTTCGGGCCGATCAGCGCGTGGATGCTGCCGCGCGCGACCTTGAGCGAGACGCCGTTCACCGCCACGAAGCCCTGGAACTCCTTCACGAGGTCGCGAGTCTCGAGGATGGGCTCCACGTCCATGCACGCTCCGGCCGCGATTGAATGAAGAATCAACCCATAACGATCCGCGCGTCACTCGTCGAGGGGGCGCATGTGACGTTTGCGGAGGGTGAATGTCCCGTGAGGGGAGGGGCGCTCGTGACCTGGGCTCGCCAGCCTCGTCGGCCGGCGCGGGCGTCGGAGATGGCCCGGGACGGCCCCGCTCCGGTCGGGGCGTGCCTCGGCGCGGCGCGTTCGACTCGGCGCGTCGAGACAGCCGCCGCCGCTCGAGCGCGGCGCGGTCCGGGGAGCGACTGGCGCGGGCGCCTCAGGGAGCGACGGGCGGCGCGCCCGCCCGGTCGCGCAGCCACTCGGGCGAGACGCTCCGGTCGAGCACCGGGAAGAAGACGTGCTCCTCGAGCTCGAAGTGGGCCGTGATGACGCCGAGGAGCCGGTCGGCCTGACGGACGAAGCCGCCGGCGTCGCCCGGGGTCGCCCCGGCCACCCGGGCCAGCTCGGCCATCCAGCGGTGGATGATGTCGTGCTCGTAGCGCATCGAGGCGCTGAACGCGGCCGGCCCCTCGCACGCGAACTTGTCCACGATGGGGTGGAGGGTCCGCTCCTCCCACTCGAGGTGCGGCCCGAGGCACGCGTCGAGCGCGTCCACCACCTCGCGCATGGCTGGCCCCCGCCGCGCCTCCGCCGCGGTCGCCACCGCGCCGGCGAGCTCGGAGATCCGCGAGAGCGTGACCCGGATGCGGGCGCGCTCGGCGCGGAGGTCCGCGGTGGCCAGCCGGGGCATCAGCGGGCCTCCGCCGACGTGGCGAAGCGCGGCATCAGCACGTGGTTCTCCAGGTGGACGTGGCGGAGCACGTCGCCCTCGAGCGTCTCGAGCTCGCCCATCAGGATCCGGTAGCTGCGGCAGCCCCACTCGGGAGTGGTGAAGCCCTCGGACAGCTCGCGCATCCGGCCGAGCATCGTCCCCACCGCGAGGTGGTCCTCGTGCATCGACGCGAGCTCGCGCCGGATCAGCGCGGGGTCGGGCCGCCGGGAGAGCAGCGCCGGGAAGAGGACCTGCTCCTCCTGGTCGAGGTGGGGGTCGAGGGCGTCGGCGATCTCGCCCACCACGTCGCGCAGCGCCGCGAGCCGGGCGTTCTTCTCGCCGTGGACCTCGGCGACCTTGGCGGCGAGCGGGACCACGAAGGGCAGGGCCCGGCGGAGGTAGCCGTGGTGCCGCTCGACGATCAGGTCGAGCAGGTCGGAGGTGGAGAGCCGGCGCGGATCCGGGGTCGAGGCGTCGCCGCTCGCGGGCAGGGTGGCCTCGAGCTCGGCGAAGAGCGCCTCCGGCTCGATGGCCCGGTCGCGGCAGGCCTCCGGGACGGTGACGCCGCCGCGGCAGCAGAAGTCGATGCCGTGCTTCTGGAAGACCCGGGCGGCGACGGCGTGCTCGGTGACGATCTGGGCGACGGTGGCGTTGCGGTCGATGGAAAGCATTCTGGTCGTTTCTCCTTGTGCTGCTCCGAAAAGCACGGGGCGTGCCGGCGGGGATTCCCCAGGAAAATTCGCGGTTGTGCGCTGGACGGGGGCCCGTTAAGCACCAGACTGGAACACCATGGAACAGAGCCCTCACCCCGACCCGTGCCCGGTCTGCGGCCTCGGCATCCACGTCGAGCGGATCAGCCGGACCACCCGCGTGGTGGCGGAGAGCCCCGCCATGCAGGCGGTGCTGAAGCGGGCCCACGACTTCGCCGACTCGGACGCGCCGGTGGTGATCCTGGGCGAGAGCGGCAGCGGCAAGGAGGTGGTCGCGCGCGCGCTCCACGCCGCCTCGCCGCGCCGCGGGAAGTCCTTCGTGGCGGTGAACGTGGCGGCGCTCCCGGCCGAGCTCCTCGAGTCGGAGCTGTTCGGCCACGTCCGCGGCGCCTTCACCGGCGCGACCGCCGAGAAGCAGGGGCTGCTCGAGGCGGCGCACGGCGGCACGCTCTTCCTCGACGAGATCGCCGAGCTGCCGCTCCCGCTCCAGCCGAAGCTGCTGCGGGCCCTCGAGGACGGCGAGGTGCGGCGGGTGGGCGACACCCGCGCCTTCGGGGTGGACGTCCGCTTCGTCTGCGCCACCCACCAGGATCTCGAGCGCCGCGTGGCGGCGGGGCTCTTCCGCGAGGACCTCTACTACCGGCTCAAGGTGCTGGTGCTCCGCCTCCCGCCGCTCCGCGAGCGGCCCGAGGACGTGCTGCCGCTGGCGCGCCGGTTCCTCGCCGAGGAGAAGCGGCCCGGCCCGGGCTTCGGCCCCGAGGCGGAGCGGCTCCTGCTCGCGTACCGGTGGCCGGGGAACGTCCGCGAGCTCGGGAACGTGGTCCGCCACGCCACGGCGCTGGCGCGGGGTGGACAGGTCGAGCCGGAGCACCTGCCGGACGAGCTGCGCGCGCCGCCGGCCCGGGGCGGGCGACCCCTGGCCGGAGCGGGAGACGACGACGCGCGGACGCTCGCCGAGGTGGAGCGCGACCACGTGCTCCGGGTGCTGGAGCGGTGCGGCGGCTCGCAGAGCGAGGCCGCCCGCGTGCTCGGCATCGGCCGGAACACGCTCTGGCGGAAGCTCCGGGCCTGGGAGCGGCCGCCGCGTGAATAGCCGGCGATGAGTAGCCGGGCTTGCACAGCCGGTAAGGAGCGGCCGGGCACACTTCTCTGCACGCTCGCATTCGTCACATCGCTGACGGCGAGCGCCCTGCTGCTGGTGTGGCCACACCGACGAGTGATCAGGCTCGGGGCATGGAGGGCGGAGGCGGGCGGAACGTCGTCGATGAGACGTCTCTCGGCGTGGCTCGTATCGGCCGACGCACTCACGCACCCGGCTCTGAGAGATGAGGCTCGGTCTCGGTTGGCCAGCCAACCAAAAGCGAGCGCATCCTCATCGAGCGATCGGACCTGGGCAGCGGCGACCTATGCGGGTGATCGGTTACTCCACACCCAACTGATCCGACTTCATCCTTGACGGCTATTCACTCGAAGTCGACTTCCGCGGCGCGGCTCGCGCGAGAAGGCCGCTCTGCACGCGCGGTGCTGCGTTCCTGGCGCGTGCACGGCGCTCGAAGGCTACCGCGGAACCCCCTCCGCGTTCTCGCGCCAGCGCTCGAATGCGCGTGTCCCAGGAGGCCTCGAAATCGCGTGCGAGAGTGTCTTCATGGAAACCGCCCGCGCACTCACCGAGAACCTCGCCGCCCTCCTACCGGGAACGGTCTGATGGATCAGTTCACGCTCGGCCTTCGCGGAACGCCGGGAGCCCCACGCGCGACGCGAGCGAGGGAGCGCGAGCGTCCTCCCGCGTCGTCCACGTGAACCGGGCCGGTTCACTGCATCCCGCGCTCTCACCTGCGCGAGCTGTGCCTCGGCCGGATGTTGGAGGCCGGCTACAGCATCGCCCGCCGCAGGTCCCCGAGCACCTGGCCGAGGTAGGTCGTGATGCGCGCCGCCAGCGCGCCGTCGATGACCCGGTGGTCGTAGGAGAGCGAGAGCGGCAGCATCAGCCGCGGCGCGAACTTCTCGCCGTCCCAGACCGGCCGGGTCACGCTCCGCGACACGCCCAGGATGGCCACCTCGGGCGCGTTGATGATGGGGGTGAAGGCCGTCCCGCCGATGCCGCCCAGGCTGGAGATGGAGAACGTCCCGCCCTGGATGTCGCCGGGCGCGAGCTTCCCCTCGCGCGCCTTCGCGGCCAGCTCGCCGAGCTCGCGCGCCAGCTCGAGGACCCCCTTGCGATCGGCGTCGCGCAGCACCGGCACCACCAGCCCGTTCGGCGTGTCGGCCGCGAAGCCCACGTGGTAGTAGCGCTTCAGCACCAGCTCGTCGCCGTCGAGCGAGGCGTTCAGCTCCGGGAAGCGCTGCAGCGCCGCCACGCAGGCCTTCACCAGGAAGGCGAGCAGGGTGACCTTCACCTTCGCGCCGGCCTTCTCCTGCTCGCCGTTCAGCGCCTGCCGGAACGCCTCGAGCTCGGTGACGTCCGCCTCGTCGAACTGCGTGACGTGCGGGATCATCACCCAGTTGCGCGCCAGGAAGCTCTTCGAGAGCTTGCGGATGCGCGAGAGCGGCTGGCGCTCCACCGGGCCGAAGCGGGCGAAGTCCACCTTCGGCCAGGGGGCGAGCTCGAGCCCGGCGCCGCCGGCCGGGGCCGGCGCGGCGGCGAGGGCCTGCTTCACGAACGCCCGCACGTCCTCCTTGAGGATCCTGCCGTGCGGCCCCGTGCCCGCGACGCGCGCGAGGTCCACCCCGAGCTCGCGCGAGAGCGCCCGGATGGCCGGCGAGGCGTGGGGCACGGGCCCGGCGGCCGCGGGCGCCTCGCCGGCGATGGGGGCGCGGAGGGAGCTGGGGCCGGCGCCGCGCGCTCGGCGGCGGGCTCGGCGGGCGCGGGTCGCCCGGAGGGAGCTGCGGCCGGCGCCGCGCGCTCGTCGGTGGGCTCGCGGGGTGGCGTCGCGGCGGCCGGGCCGCGCGAGGCCGGCGTGGCGGCGGGGCTCTCCACGATCGCCACCAGCGTCCCCTCGCTGACCCGGTCGCCGACCTTCAGCTTCAGCTCGCGCACCGTTCCCGCCACCGGGGAGGGCACGTCCAGCGTGGCCTTCTCGGACTCGATCGTGATGAGCGGATCCTCTGGCCTCACCGCCCGGCCGGCCGCGACGTGCACCTCGATGACCGGCACGTCCTTGAAGTCGCCGAGCGCCGGGACCTTCACCTCGACGGTGGAGGCTGCCGCCGAGCGGCGCGCGGTCCGCGGCCGCCGCTGGCGCTCGCGCCGCGGCGGCGTCCGGCGCCTGTCCCTGTCCTGTTCCGGCCGCCCTCGCGGGCGCGCGCTCCTGGCTGGCCGCCTCGGGCGCCGGCGCCGCCTGCTGCCTGGCGGGCGCCGCCCCTGGCTTCGCCTCGGCGGCTCGTGCCGGCGGCGCCTCCGCGCCCCTGGCCGCGTCCGGCTTCTTCTCCCCCGCGGCGCCCGCCTCGAGGGTGACCACCACCGACCCCTCGCTCACGTGGTCGCCCGCCTTCACCTTCACCTCGCGGATCGTCCCGGCCGAGGGGGAGGGGACGTCCATGGTGGCCTTCTCGGACTCGAGCGTGACGAGCGGCGCGTCGGCCGCGACGGCGTCGCCGGCCTTCACCAGCACCTCGATGACCGGCACGTCCTTGAAGTCGCCGATGGGCGGGACCTTCACCTCGATGGTTGCCATGTCGATGCCCTCGCCGGCTACACGGTCCAGGGTGCGGGCTTGCCCGGATCGAGGCCGTACTTCGAGAGGGCCTCGTCCACCTTCGACGCCGGGATGGTCCCCTCGTCGGCGAGCGCGCGGAGGGCGGCCACCGTCACGCTGAAGCGGTCCACCTCGAAGAAGCGGCGCAGCTTCTCGCGGGTGTCGGAGCGGCCGAACCCGTCGGTGCCGAGCACCACGTAGCGGCGCGGCACGTAGGGCCGGATCTGCTCGGCGAAGGCCCGCACGTAGTCCGTCGCGGCCACCACCGGCCCCTGCGTCTCGGCCAGGCACGCCGCGACGTGCGGGCGCCGCGCCTGCCCGCCGAGCCGCGCCGCGCGCTCCGCCGCCATCCCGTCGCGGGCCAGCTCGGTGAAGCTCGGGCAGCTCCACAGGTCGGCGTCCACGCCCCAGTGGCTCTTCAGGAGGTCCGCCGCGGCGATCACCTCGCGGAAGATCGCGCCCGAGCCGAGCAGCTGGACGCGCGGGGCCGCCTTCGCCTTCCCCTTCGCCGGCTGCGCCCCCTGCCTGAAGAGGTACATGCCCTTCAGGATCCCGGCCTCGGCGCCGGCGGGCATGGCCGGGTGGGCGTAGTTCTCGTTCAGGACGGTCAGGTAGTAGTAGACGTCCTCCTGCTCGGCCAACATGCGGCGGAGCCCGTCCTGCACGATCACCGCCACCTCGTAGGCGAAGGTCGGGTCGTACGAGACGCAGTTCGGGATCACCGACGCGAAGACGTGCGAGTGGCCGTCCGCGTGCTGCAGCCCCTCGCCGTTCAGCGTGGTCCGGCCGGAGGTGCCGCCCACCAGGAAGCCGCGGCAGCGCATGTCGGCCGCGGCCCAGGCGAAGTCGCCGACCCGCTGGAAGCCGAACATCGAGTAGAAGACGAAGAACGGGATCATCGGCTCGCCGTGGACCGAGTACGAGGACGCGGCGGCCATCCAGTCGCACATCGCGCCGGCCTCGGTGATCCCCTCCTGCAGCACCTGGCCGTTCTTCGCCTCGCGGTAGAAGGCGAGCTGCGCCGAGTCCTCCGGCGTGTAGAGCTGGCCCACGTGGCTCCAGAGGCCGAGCTGCCGGTACATGCCCTCCATGCCGAAGGTGCGCCCCTCGTCCGGCACGATGGGCACCACCCGCGCCCCGAGCTCCTTGTCGCGCGCGAGGAGCGACATGATCTGCACGAGCGCCATGGTGGTGGAGATCTCGCGGTCCTCGGTGCCCTTGAGGAGCCGGTCGAAGGCGGAGAGCGGCGGCACCTTCAGCGACCGCGCGCGGCGCCGGCGCCGGGGCCGGTCGCCCCCCAGCTCCTGCCGGCGCGCCTTGATGTACTCGAGCTCCTTCGAGCCCTCCTCGAAGCGCAGGAAGGGCACCTCCTCGAGCTGGTCGTCCGGCACCGGCAGGCCGAAGCGGTCGCGGAAGCGGCGGACGGCCTCCACCGGGATCTTCTTCTGCTGGTGGGCGATGTTCATCGCCTCGCCGGCCTCGCCCATCCCGTAGCCCTTGATGGTCTTGGCCAGGATCACGGTGGGCTGCCCCTCGTGCTTCACCGCGGCGTCGTAGGCGGCGAAGACCTTGAACGGATCGTGGCCGCCGCGGTTGAGGCGCCAGATGTCCTCGTCGGAGAGCTCGGAGACCAGCTCCTTCAGCTCGGGCGAGTTGAAGAAGTGCTCGCGGACGAAGGCGCCGCTCCGCGACTTGTAGAGCTGGTAGTCGCCGTCCACCGCCTCCATCATCCGCCGGCGCAGCGCGCCGCTCTTGTCCCGGGCCAGCAGCGGGTCCCAGTGCCGGCCCCAGATCACCTTGATGACGTTCCAGCCGGCGCCGCGGAAGGTGCTCTCCAGCTCCTGGATGATCTTGCCGTTGCCCCGCACCGGCCCGTCGAGCCGCTGCAGGTTGCAGTTCACCACGAAGATGAGGTTGTCGAGCTTCTCGCGGCCGGCCAGCCCGATGGCGCCCATCGACTCGGGCTCGTCCATCTCGCCGTCGCCGCAGAAGGCCCAGACCTTGCGGCCGGTGGTGTCGGCGATGCCGCGGTCCTGCAGGTAGCGCAGGAAGCGGGCCTGGAAGATGGCCATGTGCGGCCCGAGCCCCATCGACACGGTGGGGAACTGCCAGAACTCCGGCATGAGCCAGGGGTGCGGATAGGAGGAGATCCCCTTGCCGTCCACCTCCTGCCGGAAGTTCGCCAGCTGCTCCTCGCTGAGCAGCCCGAGCAGGAAGGCGCGCGCGTAGATCCCCGGCGAGGAGTGGCCCTGGATGAAGACCAGGTCGCCGCCCCGCTCCTCGGTCCAGGCCTTCCAGAAGTGGTTGTAGCCGACGTCGTAGAGGGTGGCGGCCGAGGCGAAGCTCGCGATGTGGCCGCCCACGTTGCGTGTGCTTGTTGGCCCGCACCACCATCGCCATCGCGTTCCAGCGGACGTAGTGGCGGATGGTCTGCTCGAGCGCGAAGTCGCCCGGGAAGCGCGCCTGCTGCTCGACCGGGATGGTGTTCACGTAGGCGGTGTTGGCCGAGAAGGGCACGTAGGCGCCCGAGCGCCGCGCCTGGTCGATGAGCTGCTCGATCAGGAAGTGGGCGCGCTCCGGCGCCCTCGCGCTCGAGGACGGCCTCGAGCGCGTCGAGCCACTCGCGCGTCTCCTGCGGGTCGCGGTCGGAAATCTGGTCCATGGGAGTCCCCGGAGTCGTGTGCGGCGGTAGTCCTATCGGCCGAGTCCGCGGGGATCAAACGGTCCTTTGGACCCTGCCCGGGGACGCCCGGCCGATATCGGGACGCCGGTCGGTCCGCGTCGCGCCAGCGGTTCCGCCGGCGCGTTCACCAGGCGTGAATGAGGCCCGCGCCTCGCCGGCGAGCGCTCGCAGGTGGGGGAATGTCGGGACGGCACGCGTCCCACGCCCCGGTGAGTATCCCTCGTTCACCCTCCGAGAATACGGTGGAGCTCGCACTCGCCGGGAGGACGACATGGGATTCCACGGCATCGCGGTGCAGCGGCTGAGCGACGGAAGGATCTTGCGGCTCGAGGCGGACGCGGTCTGCGTCCCCATCCCGGGCACGCTCGATGGGCGGCGCGTGGACGTGCACTCGGTCGAGCACGGGTTCGACGACATCGCCTGCGTGACCTACAGCGACGGGACGGGCCTGGCCGGCTACGTGGTGGGCGAGGCCCGGCTCGGGACGCGGGGAGCGGGGGAGATGGTGATTGTCCGGGCCCCGGATCACCGGCCGTTCGAGCGCGAGTGGCTGGTGGTTCGCGTCGGGGTGGAGGAGGAGCGGCGCGCCGCCTCCTGACGCGCCCCGCCGTTCGGGCGAGACCGGGGGAGCCAGGAAATCTGGCAAGATGGACCTCCCCTGGAGAATCACCCGTTGTCGGCTCGGCTCGAAGGCACCCAGACCAAGGACTCCCCGCGCCTGCCCGACGGGCACGAGGAGCTGTCGCTCCACCTGACCGCGCTGCTCGGCGAGCTGGTGCGCACGGCCGAGGTGCCGGTCGGCGAGGCGTGGTCGCCGGCGCTGCAGGCCGGCGAGGACCTGGGGCGCTTCCGGCTGGTGCGCGAGCTCGGCCGCGGCGGCTTCGGGGTGGTGTTCGAGGCGGAGGACCGGGAGCTCGGGCGGAAGGTGGCGCTCAAGGTGGTCCGCCCCGGCTCGCGCATGGCGGCCCACGGGCTCGAGTGGCTGCAGCGCGAGGCCGAGGCGGTGGCGCGGCTCAACCACCCGAACATCGTGACCATCCACGACTTCGGGCAGGGGCCGGCCGGGCCGTACCTGGTGCTCGAGCTGCTCACCGGCACGTCCCTCGCCGGGAAGGTCGCGGCCGGGAGGCTGCCGGTCGCCGAGGCGCTGGACGTCGCGGTGGACGTCTCTCGCGCGCTGGTCCACGCCCACGGCGCCGGCGTGGTGCACCGCGACCTCAAGCCGGGCAACGTGCACCTCGTCGAGGACGGGGCCGCGAAGGTGCTCGACTTCGGCTTCGCGCACCTGTTCGGCCGCGGCGGGGTCGGCGACGGCGGCACGCCCTCGTACATGGCGCCGGAGCAGTGGGAGGGGGACGGCGGCGACGCGCGGGTGGACCTGTTCGCGCTCGGCGTGATCCTCCACCAGTGCCTCTCCGGCGCGCTCCCGTACCGGGTGGACCGCGACTGGAGCGAGGCGCAGGAGCCGGGCCCCACGCCGGCGCTCCCGCGGAGGGCCGCGCCGCCGCGCCTGCGGAGGCTGGTGCGCCGCCTCCTCGATCGCGATCCCGCGAAGCGCCCTGCCTCCGCGCGCGAGGTGCGCGACGAGCTGCTCGAGATCCGCCGCGGATACCAGGCCCGCGGAAGACGCCGCATCTTCGCCGCCGTCTCCGCCGTGGCGGTGATCGCGGTGGGGGTGGCCGGCTGGCTGTTGATGAGCCGCGAGCCGCCGCCGGGCGAGCAGGTGCGGGTGGTGCTCGGGGCGATGGAGAACGGCTCGGGCGAGGCCGCGCTCGACGCGGTGCCGGGGCTGCTCGCGACCGCGCTCGAGCCCTCGCGGCGCGTCCGGCTGGTGCGGAAGGAGCGGCTGGCGCTCCTCGTCGCGCGAGGCCGGGCTGGGCGAGCCCGGGCGGCTCGACGCCGAGCGCGGGCGGACGCTGGCGCGGCTCGCCGGCGCGCCGGTGCTGCTCCTGCCGTCGGCGCGGGCCGAGGGAGGGGCGCTCTCGCTCCGGGTGGCGGCGGTGGAGGCCGAGAGCGGGCGGAGGCTGTTCGAGGCGGAGGCGGGGCTGAAGGGGGCGGCCGGGCTGGCCGCGGCGGTGGACCGGCTCTCCGACCGGATCCGCCGCGAGCTGAAGGAGCGCGGCGAGGACCGGAGCCTGCGCCGGCCGGTGGCCGAGGCGGTGACCTCGAACCCGGAGGCGGCGCGGCGGTACTACGAGGGGATCGACTGCCTGGAGCGGCGGCGGGCCGGGCCGAGCGCGTCGATGATTTGCGCGCCGCTCTTCGAGCAGGCGCTAGCGCAGGACCCGAGCTTCGCGCTGGCGCAGTACCAGCTCGCGGTGATCCACTCCCCCCACGGCGGGGAGCCCGATAAATACCGGCCCTATCTCGAGGCGGCGCTGCAGGCGGTGAACCGGCTGCCGGCGCGCGAGGCGGCGCTGGTGCGGGCGCTCGCGGCGCGCCTGTCGGGCCGGTACGCCGAGGCGCAGCGGCTCTACGACGACGTCCTGTCCGCCTCGCCCGAGGACGTACCGGCGCTCCAGGCGGCCGCCAATCTGGAGATCGCGCGGGAGGACTGGCGCAACGCCCTCGGCTACCTCGAGAAGCTGATGGTGCTGGTCCCGGCCCAGGAGGAGCCGCTGCTGAACCTGGTCGAAGCGCTGGGACGGCTCGGGCGCCGCGATGAGCTCCGGGCGCTGGTGGGCCGCTTCGAGTCGGCGCCGGACGCGCTGGACCGGAGCCGTGGCGTCGTGCAGGGGCACCTCTGGCTCGGGGAGCACCGTGCGGCGCTGGACTTCGCTCGCCGCGCAGTGGCGCAGCGGGGCGACTCCGAGCTCCCGACTCTGAGCCTGGCGCTGAGCGCCGCCGGCGAGTTCGAGGAGCTGGTGGAGGTCGCCGAACGCGCAGCCATCGCTGCGAAGGATCCCTGGCTGCGCAACCACGCGGCGGTGGCGCTCGCGGCGCAGGGCAGGGTGCGCGAGGCGCTCGAGGTGAACGCCTGGGTGAGACTGCGGGTGGTCGCCGAGGAGGCGGTCTATAGCTTCCGGGAGCGCGCCCACCTGAACACCGTGCGCTGGGACGCAGGCGTGCTGCTGCGAGACGCCCTTCGGGCGCACTCCGTCGAGCCGGACCAGGCCGCCCAGGTTGCCCTGGTCCTCGTGCTCCTCGGGGACCTCCAGCACGCCGATCGACTCGGTCGGTCGCTCTCCGACGGATCGATGGAGCAGCGGGAGTATGCGGCCCTGGTCGCCTGGAGGCGAGGCGACGTCGACGGCGCCCTCGCGCAGCTCGCCGCGCTGGAGGCGCGGGACGTCTGGCCGGTGTGGGGCCTCCCGCCGGCATACCTCATCGCCGAGGTGAGCGCCGCGGCGGGGCTGGACTCCGAGACGCTGGCCGCGGTCGAGCGTTTCCGAAACCTCCCGCCCCGGGGCTTCTGGCGCGCCTTCGCCTATCCGCGGAGCCTCTTCCTCGCGGCCCAGGCGCACGCCCGGCTCGGAGATCGCGAGGCGGCGCGGCGCGAGATCGACGCGCTGCTGGCACTCTGGAAGAAGGCCGACCCGGATCTCTCCCTGTTGAGACAGGCTCGCGCCCTGCGCGCCCGGCTGTAGCCGGAGCTCCCCGCCTCGGAGTGAGCGTGTCCGGCGTCCCGGTAGCCTGGGACTGTCGATCTCATTCACGTTCAGAGAAGGTTCGGCCCTTCCCCGGGGGAGAAACCATGAACTACGAGACCAACAGGACCAACGACCTCACGGTCGTGCTTTCCATCGCCGCCCCCACCGCTCCGGCCGGCGAAGCCGGAGCCGAGACGGCACCGCGACTCTTCGGCGCAGCGGCCCCGGCGCCCGCTGCCGGGAAGGATCGGAGCGACCTCCAGGCGCTCGTCCCGAAGATCGCGGCGATCCTGGAGACGCTCCACAAGGCCCACCTCGACGGGCGGCTGCACTTCGGCGACCTGCAGGCGATGCAGCAGCTCGAGCTCTGGTACTCGCAGCTCAAGGCCGAAGCGCCGAGCGAGGCGCCCCCCAAGCGGAAGAACCGCTGACGCGTGATCCTCGCCATCACGCACGCCGGCGACGATCACGCGCCGCTGGTGCTGGATGCGCTCGCGCGGCTCGGGACAGAGGCCGTGGTCGTGGACCTCTCGGCCCTCCCGCGCGCTGGGCGGCTGGCGTTCGCCTACGGTGACGCCGGATCGTCGCGCGAGCTGCGTCTCGACGGCCGGCCGGCCATCCGCGCCGATGAGCTGACGGCGGTCTGGTGGCGCCGTCCGCGTCCGTTCACGGCAGCGGACGGGCTCCTGCCCGGCGACGCCGTCCTCGCCGCGCGGCAAACCGAGGAGGCTTTCATGGGGCTCCTCGCGTCGCTCGGGGCTGGCGGCGTCCGGCTGGTGAACGACCCGTGGCGAGACGAGGTCGCGTCGCTCAAGTCCCGGCAGCTCGCCGCGGCGGAGCAGGCCGGGCTCGCCGTCCCGCCGACGCTCGTGACCAGCGACCCTGACGCCGCCCGCGCGTTCCTCGACGCCTGCGGCCAGCACGGCGCCATCCACAAGCAGCTCATCACGACGGCAGAGGCCTGGCGCCCCACTCGTCGCGTCGGCGCGGCCGACCTCGCCCGCCTGGACGCGCTCCGGCTCGCGCCGGTGATCCTCCAGGCCTTCGTGCCGGGGGTGGACGTGCGGGTGACCGCGGTCGGCGATGAGCTGTTCGCCGCCGAGATCGACGCCCGCGAGACCGCGTCGCCCGAGGACTTCCGGCCGGTGCTGGCCGACTGCCGGGTGGCGCCCTGCACGCTGCCGGAGGGCGACGCGGCCGCCATCCGGGCGCTCCTCCGGGACCTCGGCCTCTCCTACGCCGCCATCGACCTCCGCCGGAGGGACGACGGCTCGCTCGCGTTCCTGGAGATCAACCCGGGCGGCCAGTGGTACTTCGTGGAGCAGCGAACCGGCCAGCCCATCACCGCGGCATTGGCGCGTCACCTGGCCGGGGGACCCGCGCTGCGGCGGGGTGTCTCGACCCGCGTGGGCTCCTTGGCCTAGATTCAATCCATGGAGGAGGTCGAGGAGCGAATCGCGGCGGCGATGGCCGCGGGAGACCACCGGGCGGCGGCCACGGAGCTGATCCGCGGCTACGGCCCGCGCATCCTCGGCTACCTGAACGTCGTCCTCCGGAACGACCTCGACGCCGGCGACGCCTTCTCCCTCTTCGCCGAGCAGGTCTGGCGCGGCATGCCGGCGTTCCGCGCGCAGTCGTCGGCGCGGACCTGGGCCTTCAAGGCGGCCTGGAGCGCCGCCATGAAGGTCCGCGACGACGCCTGGCGGCGGCTCGGGCGGCGGCTCGACACCGGCGAGGCGAGCCGGCTGGCCGAGGACGTGCGGACGCGGACCGGGCTCCGCCACGAGCGGCAGCGCGCCGAGCTGGAGACGCTGCGCGCGCAGCTCAGCGACGAGGACCAGACGCTGCTCGTCCTGCGGCTCGACCAGGAGCTGACCTGGGACGAGGTGGCCGAGGTCCTGGCGCAGGATGGGCCGGCGGTCGATCCCGCCGCGCTCCGCAAGCGCTTCGAGCGGATCAAGCTGCGGCTCGCGCAGATCATCCGCGAGCAGCGCGCGCGGGAGCGCGACGAGGCGAGCTGAGCCGGGCAGAGCGAAAGCCGCGGAACCACGGCGGGTTGGCGGGTCGTTGGAGCTTTCCGCGAGGCCCACTGTCACACACCGCCCGCGCCACCGTTCCAATCATCAGAGCGTCCCAGGGTGAGGCGCTCTGCTGAAGTGGCCGGGGGGCCCCGAGTGGCTCCGTCGGAATACCGACGGAGCCACTCGTCTGTTCGGCGAGGCCCGGCTCGGCCAAGATGGTCGGACATGACCTCCACCCGAGCCGCTCCGGATTCCTGGACGCGGGGCGAGCGCGCCCTGCTGCGCCGCCTCTCCACCCCCGCCCGCATCCAGGAGTACCTCGACGGCCTCGAGTACCGGGCCGAGGAGCGCGCCGCCTGCCCGCGCAACGTGCTGGTCGAGCGCCGGGCGCACTGCTACGACGGCGCGCTGCTGGCGGCCGCCGCGCTCGCCGAGACCGGCCACCCGCCGCTCCTCCTCGACCTGTGGGCGGTGCGCGACGACGACCACGTCCTCGCGATCTACCGGGTGGACGGCTGCTACGGGGCGGTCGCGAAGTCGAACTTCGCCGGCCTGCGGTTCCGCGAGCCCATCTACCGGACGCTCCGCGAGCTGGCCCTCTCGTACTTCGAGCTCTACTTCAACCTCGAGCGGGAGAAGACGCTGCGCGCCTACTCCGGGCTGCTCGACCTCCGGCGGTACGATCGCCTCGGCTGGCGGTTCCGCGACGAGCCGCTGGTGGCGCTCTCCGACCGGCTCGACGCGCTCCGCCACACGCCCATCCTCACCCGCGCCCAGGAGCGCCGGCTCGCGCCGGTGGACGATCGCTCGATGCAGGCCGGGATGGTCGGGACGCTCACCGAGGGCATCTACGGCGGCGGCGAGAAGGCCGGCGGCGCGGTCCGGCGGCTGGCGCGGGCGGCGCGGTAGCGAGCGACCCGGCGGCAGGGCCAAGGATGCCCCGTTCGCCTGACGGAGGGGCGCGCAGCGCCCCGTAGTCGACGGGCATCCGCAGCTGCCCGCAGGTTCCGCTGATGTCGAGCTTCGCGACCGCGGAGCGGCCGCGCGTCGCTCACCACGCGTACGCCTCCGGCGCCTCGCCGCCGGGGCCGGGCCAGATCTCGTCGAGCGCCTTCAGCGTCTCCTCGTCGAGCTTCAGCTCCGAGGCCGCGATCGCCTCGTCGAGCTGGGTGAGGGTGCGGGGGCCGACGATGGGCGCGGTCACGCCGGGGCGGGAGAGGAGCCAGGCCAGGGCGACGTCGGCGGGGCTCTCGTCCAGCTCGGCGCAGAGCCGCTCGTACTGCTCGAGCTGCGGCCGGAACGTCTCGAGCTTCTTCTGCGCCCGCTCGCTCGAGCGGCGCCCCCCGCTGGCCTTCTCGAGCGCGCCGCCCAGGAGCCCGCCGGCGAGCGGGCTCCACGGGAGGATCCCCACGCCGTAGGCGCGGCAGGCCGGGATCACCTCCAGCTCGACCGTCCGCGTGGCCAGGTTGTAGAGGCTCTGCTCCGAGACCAGGCCGACGAGGTGGCGCCGCGCGGCGGCCTCGTTCGCCTGCGCGACGTGCCAGGCCGCGAAGTTGCTCGAGCCGACGTAGAGCACCTTGCCCTCGCGGATCAGGATCTCCATCGCCTGCCAGATCTCGTCCCAGGGCGTGTCGCGATCGACGTGGTGCATCTGGTACAGGTCGATCCGGTCGGTGCCGAGCCGGCGCAGGCTGTCCTCGCAGGCGCGGCGGATGTGGTAGGCGGAGAGCCCGCGCCCGTTCGACCCCTCCCACATCGTGCCGTACACCTTGGTGGCGAGCACGATCCGATCGCGCCACCCGCCCGGCCGCGAGAGCCAGCGGCCCACGATCTGCTCGGTGATCCCCTCGCGCGGGAGCGTGCCCCAGGCGGACGCCTTGTAGCCGTAGACGTTGGCGGTGTCGAAGAAGTCGATCCCGGCGTCGATGGCGCGGTCCATGATCCGGAAGGCGTCGGCCTCGGGCGTCTCCGGCCCGAAGTTCATGGTGCCCAGGCACAGCCGGCTCACCTTCAGCCCGGTCCTCCCCAGCCTCGTGGTCTCCATGGGCCGGGATCATGCGCGGCCGCGGGGCCGGGGCAAATGAAAGTTCGGGGGACGTGCGCCGGCCCGGTGATCAGTCCGGCGGCGTCTTCCGGACCGCGACGATCCGGAGGTCGACCGGGCCGCCCGGGCGGAGCAGCTCCACCTCGTCGCCGGCCCGCCGGCCGAGCAGCGCGCGCGAGAGCGGCGCGTCCACGCTCACCAGCCCGCGCCGCGCGTCGGACTCGTCCGGCCCGACGATGCGCCAGGTGGCCTGCCGGCCGTCCTCCTCCTCGACGGTGACCCAGGTCCCGAACGCCACCTGTCCCTAGGGCGCCGCGTCCGGGCCGAGCACGGTGAGGGCCCCGAGCGTCGCGTCCAGCGCGGCGGCGCGCGCGTCCAGCTCGGCGAGGCGCGCCGGCCGCTCCGCGTCGGGGAGCGCCGCGGCCGCGGCCCGCTCCGCCCGGAGCCGCGCCAGCGCCTCCCGGAGCGAGGCCTGCCCCTCGGGCGTCACGTAGCGGATCTCGCCCGGCGCGAGCCGCGGCGGCGGCCGCACGACCGGCCCGAGGTCGGGCGTCTCCTCGCTGGTGAAGGCCTTCGACACCCGGGGAGCATAAGGCCGGGCGGGGCGCCGGGCTGTTAGGCCGTTCCGTTCGGGCGGCGCGTTGCGCCGAAGGGCTCAGTGGCGGCCCGACCATTCCGTTCGTGCCGAGCGTAGCCCGAAGTCGAAGGGCTCGGGGCGAACGGGGGCTACGCTCGCGGTGAACGGGCCCGGGCGCTCGAGGACGCGCTCCGCCCGGACTTCGCCGGCGTCGCCTCGGCCTCGTCCTCGCCGCGCATCCAGCGCTTCAGCGCCGGGACGGTCCGCTGGGCCCAGCTCCGGCTCGAGCGCGCCTCGAGGAAGGCCCCGGCGAGCGCGTCCACCAGGCTGGAGAGCAGCTCGGCCTGGTCGAGCCGCTCGATCATCCGGTCGTCGTCGGCCTCGGCGAGCGGCGGCGGCAGCTTCGCGGCGCGGACGTCGAGGAACTCGGCGTCGAGCGTCACCTCGTAGGCCTGCTCGCCGTGCTCGAGGCGGAGCCGGGCCTGGTGCACCAGCAGCCCCGCGTCGAGGGCGCGGCGCACCTCGGCCGAGTAGGGCGCGGCGGTGCCGCGGGCGGCGAGCTCGGTCACGTCGCCGGAGAGGCCGCGCAGGGTGATGCGGCCGGTGAAGAGGACCGTCAGGCCGGCGCCGTCCACCTCGAGCAGCGGGTCGCCCGCCTCGGAGCGCCACAGGAGCCAGGTGAGGAGCTCGCGCCCGAGCCAGGTGCGGCCGCGCAGGAGCTGCTCGCGCGCCTGGTCGCGCTCGACCTCGGCCGCGTCGCGACCGTCGGCGTCGGTGGCCACGCCGTCCACGCCGGCGTCGCCGCGCAGGAAGGCGGCCTCGCTGCGGGCCTCGTCACGCTTCGACATGGAGCACCTCCTTGCCGCCGAGGCCGACCAGCTCCGCGATGGGCGCGAGCGCCGCCTCGGGGATCTTCGCGGCGACCGCCAGCGCGCTGGTGGAGCGGGGCTGGAGCTTCACCTCCAGGGCCGCCTCGACCGCGGCGGAGATCTCCTCCACCAGCTTGCGGGAGGAGGCCCAGATGAGGAGCTCGCCGGTCTTCAGGTTCCAGCTCACGTCGTGCACGCGGCTCGACGGCGTGGTGCGGAGCCGCAGGGCGTGGCGGACGAGGTCCTTCTGCTGGGCCTTCTCGCCGCGCGCCGGCGGCCGCCCGTGCTCCTCGACGAAGGCGGCCGTCCAGCGGTCGAGCTCGGCGCGGACCGCGGCGGCCGGGACGCGGATGGCGTCCACCCGGAAGCCGAACAGCGCCCGCTCGCCCTGGAGGACGCCGGAGGCGAAGTCGGTCGCGTCCGCGTCCTCGAGCGAGACGAAGCCGGCGGCCCGGTCCTCCTCGCCGCGCTCGACGTCGAGCGGCTCGAAGGCCCCGCGGGCCAGGCCGCGCGCGAGCCAGCGCCGGGCGTCGGAGGCGCGCTTGCCGGCGGGCTCGGACCGGAAGCGGGAGAAGGTGACGGAGCCGCGGAGGACGGGCATGGGGGGCGCAAGATGGGGGAGGGCGGGGCGGAGGTCAAGCTTCGGGGCGCGGGGGTGGCGGGGGGGCTTCGGTTTGGCTGGGAGGGGGGTTGATGGGAGGACCGATTGTTGGCAGACGCCACGGTGCTGGTGAGCCGCCGAGATGGGCGAGCGGTCACGGGGCATCGAGGGCCGAGGGTGGCCGGAGCGGTGCCGAGAATGGGAGGCGGAGCTGCGTGGTCTGGCTCACCCGTGACGGCGCGAGGCCCTGGCGTCAGCGCGCAGGAGAGAGCGTGTCGCTCGCGGCGGCGGTTGGCCAGGTGAACTGGGCCTGGTCGCTGGCCGACGAGTGTTACCTATGTCTCCGGTCTACGCGTTACCCATGTCTCCGGTCGGGCACAGGTGCTGGGCCGCAGAGGAGGCGGCTCTGCGTGGTCCGGCTCACCGCGACGCGCGAGGTCCTGGCGTCACGCGCAAGCGCGCTCTGCTCGCGGCGGCGGTTGGCCAGATGAACTGACGCAGATCAGAGGCGCTGGGAGCGTTACCCGAGGCTCCGGCCCAAGCCTTACCTGCTGCTCGATTCTCGACGTGAACTGCCGTGCCGCGACGGTTGGCCAGATGAAATGGGGCCGCGCTGGGGGGAAGCGCTGCGGTCCGGGTTGGTTGGCCAGATGAAACGACGGCGGCGCGCGGTTGCGTGGGCGAGCGCGGCGGTCCGTCGGGTGAGGCGCGAGCCGCTCCGGGTTGGTTGGCCAGATGAAACGGTGGGCGCGAAGTGGTCGGCGAGCACGGGCCACGCGCAGGACGAACATGGCGCCCGCTGTTCGGGGTTGGCCAAGATGAACGCCGTGCCCATGGCGCGTTGGCGTGGCCGCGCGAGTGTTCGCGCGATCCACACCCAACGGGAACGAATTTCTCTATAGACATGGATTTACTCCCAGGCGACTCCCGCTGCGCGGGCGGTGAGAGAAGGCCTCCCTGGAAGCGCTGCGCGGCGCGCGGGGCGCGCTCGTTCGACGAGAGGTCGCCCGCGGCTCCCGCCCCGCGTTTTCGCGCCAGTGGTCGATTCTGAGCGTCTCAGGAGGCCTCGAAAACCCGTGAGACAGTTGGCGTATGGAAACCGCACGCGCACTGACCGAGAACCTCGCCGCCCTGCTTCGCCGCGAGCACGACGCGCTCGCCGATTTTCTGGTCGCTCTCGCGGACTTCGATCACCGCCGCTGCTGGGTGGCGCTGGGGCATTCCTCGCTCTTCTACTTCCTGCACCGGGAGCTGCGGCTCTCCAAGGGCGCGGCCCAGTACCGCAAGGTCGCGGCCGAGCTCATCCAGGAGGTCCCGGGGGTGGTCGAGCCGCTCAGGGACGGGCGGCTCTGTCTCACCAGCATCACCGAGGCAGCGAAGGTGGTGACGGCCGAGAACTGGAAGACGGTCCTGCCGCGGTTCTACGGGCTGTCGAAGCGGGAGGCGATGGAGGTGGTCGCGGTGCTCCAGCCGCATCCGGCGCCTCCGACACGAGACGTCGTGAGCCCGGTTCGGGTGGCGACTCCGGTCCGCCCTGTGCCGGCGTCGGTTGGCGATGCGAGCGCGGGGTCGACGCTCGCGCTCGGGGATGTATCCGGGGCAGCGCTTGCGGGACGAAGTCTCGGTTGGCCAGATGAACCGCCAGCGAAGACCGTCTCTCCGTCCTTCCCGGCTCCGGTCGACACGTTTCCGGTCGTCATCGCGTCGGGCGTCCTCACGTCCGACCTCACCACGCCGGCCTTCTCTGCCCCGGTCTCCGCCGCGGCCCTTGCGAACGTCCGCCCCGTCGACGTGGTGCCGCTCACCTCCGAGCAGCACCGGCTGCATGCCACGGTCTCGAGCGAGTTCATGTCCAAGCTGGAGGCGGCGCGCGATGCGCTCTCTCATGCCCACCCGGACGCGACGCTCGGGGAGATCCTGGAGGCGGGGCTGGACCTGTTGCTGGCGCAGGCGGCGAAGAAGAAGGGCCTGGTCGCGAAGCCGAGGAGCGGGAAGGGCTCGACGGAGGGCCATGTCGCGAAGCCGAGAGGCGGGGAGGGCTCGACGGAGGGTTTGGGCACGAAGTCGAGGAGCGGGAAGGGCTCGACGGAAGGGCTTGTCGCGAAGCCGAGAAGCGGGGAGGGCTCGACGGAGGCCCGGACGGCGTTGGGTGACCACATCCCGGCGCACGTGAGGCGCGAGGTCTGGAAGCGTGACGGCGGGCGGTGCCAGTGGCCACTGCACTCTGGCGGCATCTGCGGGAGCACCCGACAGCTCGAGCTCGATCATGTCTGTCCCCGCTCGCTGGGCGGGACCTCGATGGCCGACAACCTCAGAGTCCTGTGCAAGTCGCACAATGACCTCGCCGCGCGCCTCGTCCTCGGGGACGAGCACATGGATCAGTTCACCTTGGGTCTTCGCGGAGCACCCAGGGGCGCACGCGGCAGCCGGGCGAACGCGGGTGCAGCGACAGGACAGCTGACGCCCACGGGCACGAATCCTGACGGCGTCGAAGTTGCCGGCCAGAGAGTCGACGCTGCCGGCCAGAAGAGCGAAGCCCGCCGGCGCGTCTGCATGAGCGTAGCGATCTGGGCCGGACCGAGCGGTCCGGACCTGTTACCCATGTCTCCGGTCTGGACCATGCTTCGCGCGCCTGGTTGGCCAGATGAACTGAAGTCCGCCGCAGCTCCGTCCTGGGTCAGAGCGCTCGCGTGTCGGACGGTGGAAGCGGACGGGCGCGCAGTTCCCGCCCGCTCACCCGTGCAGCTCCACCACGTCGCCGTCCTGCAGCGGGTGGGAACGGTCCACCTGCTGGCCCTCGAAGCGGGCGCCGGGGCCCCAGAGGCGCGCGAACCTCAGCTTCGCGGCGACCTCCCCGTGGACCCGCTCGGCCAGGTCGTGCACGGTGGCGCCCTCGGCCAGCACGAACGGGCGGCCGGTGTCGGCGGGGTGGCCGGGCTCCTTGGTGTGGACGCGGATGCGGTGGAGCTCCCGGAACAGGAGCGGGCGGAGCGCGTCGAGGCCGTCGCCCCGCTCGGCCGAGACGGGCAGGAAGGGCAGGTCGGGTCCGACGGTGTCGCGGGCGAGCGCGGTGAAGGTGCCGTCGGCGTCGTCGAGGTCGCGCTTGTTGGCGAGCACGAGCACGGGCCGCGCCACCGCGAGCGGTGAGGCGTCGGGGGACGCGGCGCGCCCGGCGGGGCGGACCCGGGCGCGCTCGAGCAGCGGCGAGCGTGGCGCGGAGGCCCTCCTCGAGGTCGTCGGCCGTGAGGTCGAGGACCAGCAGCACGCCGTCGGCCCCACGCACCAGCGACGGCATCCAGGCCTCGAGGTGGGTCGGGCGTCACCGCCGGCGTGTCCACCAGCTGCACCTGCACGTCCTCGAAGGGCATCATCCCCGGCTGCGCGTCACGGGTGGTGAACGGGTAGGGGGCGATCTCGGGGTGCGCGTGGGTCAGGGCGCGCAGCAGCGAGGACTTGCCGCCGTTGGGCGGGCCGACCATCACCCACTGCCCGGCCCCCTCCCGCACCACGTGGCCGATCTCGGCCCGGCGCCCGGGGTGGTGCGCGTGGGTGTCCTCCTCCTCGAGCTTGGAGAGCCGCTTGCGGAGGTCGCCCTGGAGCTTCTCGGTCCCCTTGTGCTTGGGGAGGAGGGCGATCATCTCGCGGAGGGCGTCCTCCTTCTCCTCGTGCGTGACCGCGCGCCGGTAGCGCTCCTCGGCGTCCTTGTACTGGGCGGTGAGGTTCGCCGGCATGGGCGGATCTTCCCGCCGCGTGAGGGCTATCGCGATCGTCCTCGAAGGGGCTCCCCGTAAGTCTGGGGCCGGCGCGCTATGTCGGACCGGACGATTTTCGCTAACGTGGGCTCATGGCCTTCCTGGTTCGATTCGCCTCCTCCACCACCGACCTCGACGCGGCCTACGCGCTCCGCAAGACGGTGTTCGGGGACGAGCAGCAGCTGCCGCGGGTGCTGGATCGCGACGCCCTCGACTTCAACGCGGACCACGTGGTGGCGGTCGACGACGGAGGTCGATGCGTGGGGACCTGCCGGATGGTCCGCACCGACAGCCGGACCTGCCAGGTCGGCCGCATCGCCGTGGACCCCTCGGCCCGGCGCGGGGGCGTCGGCGCGGCCATGCTGGACGCGCTCGAGCGGCTGGCGCGGCTGCGCGGCATCGCCGAGGTGGCGGTCGCCTCCCAGCTCGGGTCTGAGCCGTTCTTCCAGGCCCGCGGCTACGCGCGCGAGGGCCAGGTCTTCCAGGATTCGGGCGTGCCGCACGTGGTCATGCGGAAGAACCTGGTGGTCTCTGCCTGAGCGAAGCGGTTTCCTCCGCTCGCCCCTGGACTTAGAGCCCCGCGGTGCGGGGCCCTAAGCTCGGTGAACGGATCGCTCGAGCCGGATCCTGGCCGCCAGGCCCATCGCCTGCGCAGCTTCGGTCCAGGAGCCGATCGGCTTTCGCCGCACCCCCGCCCTCGCCGCCAGTGCACCGTCTACCGCGCGGCCTACCGCCCGCGCCGCTTCGGGCCCCACGAGCCGATCCGCTTCGCCGTGCCCGAGCCCTCGCCGGCCGACGCCGAGGCAGCCCCGGCGGCCGAGGCGCGGCACCGAGCGCGAGGAGCCGGAGCGCCCGCCGTCGCGACGCGGCGGACGGCTCCGCGCGGCGTGCGGGCGGGACGGCGCGCCGCGGGCGTGGCCCGGGGCGCCGCGAGCCTGTGACTCCGAGCCGCGGGCCTCGGCCGACCGCTTCAGCTCGGTCGTGAAGATCTCCGAGCCGCGCGGCACCTCGGCCCGCGGGAGGAGCGCGCGGGTGAGCCGCTCGATGCCGCGGAGCAGGTCGTGCTCCTCGGGCGCGACGAAGGTCGAGGCCGCGCCGCTCGCCTCGGCGCGGGCGGTGCGGCCGACGCGGTGGACGTAGTCCTCGGCGACGTGGGGCAGGTCGAAGTTGACCACGTGGCCGATGTCGGCCACGTCGATGCCGCGGGCGGCGATGTCGGTGGCCACCAGCACCCGGTAGCTGCCGTCCTTGAAGCCCTCGAGCGCGGCTCGCCGCTGCCCCTGCGAGCGGTCGGCGTGGATGCGCGTCACCTCGTGGCCGGCGCGCTCGAGCGCCCTTCGCGACGCGGTCGGCGCGCCGCTTGGTGCGGGTGAAGACCAGCGTGGAGAGCTCGTCCTCGGCGAGCAGCGAGAGGAGCAGCGGGAGCTTCTCCTCCTGCGACGCCAGGAAGACCCGCTGCTCGGCGCGGGCGGCGGTGGTGCCGCTGCGCGCCACCTCGACCCGGACCGGATCCTTGAGGTGCGCCCGGGCGAACTCGGCCACCTCGCCGCCCATGGTGGCGGAGAAGAGCAGCGTCTGCCGGGCGCGCGGGACGCTGCGCCAGGATCTTCGTCAGCTGCGGCATGAAGCCCATGTCGAGCATGCGGTCGGCCTCGTCGAGCACCAGCACCTCGACCCGGTCGAGCTTCGCGCTGCCCTGCTGCAGGTGGTCGACCAGCCGGCCCGGGGTGGCGATCACCACCTGGTGGGCGGCGAGCTCGCTCGACTGCTGGCCCATGCCGACGCCGCCGATGACCACCGCGCCGCGGACGCCGCGGCCGTCGCCGAAGCGCTCCAGCTCCTCGCCGATCTGCAGCGCCAGCTCGCGGGTGGGCGCGAGCACCAGCGCGCGGGTGCCGGGCTTCCCGGCCAGCCGCTCGAGGATGGGCAGGAGGAAGGCGGCGGTCTTGCCGGTGCCGGTGGCGGCGATGCCGATGACGTCCTTCCCCTGGAGCGCCGGCGGGATGGCGCGCGCCTGGATGGGCGTGGGGCGCTCGAAGTGGGCGCCCTTCAGGGCCTTCAGCGACGCGGGGGAGAGGGAGAGCTCGGCGAACGACGTGACTTCGGGTGAATCAGTGGACACTTCGGGTGCTCCTCGAGAGACGAGTATGCCGCCGCGTGCGACGGGACGGCCGAACCGGGCCGGTCGGTGCGCGACGATTCCGTGTGAGGGGCGTGGCGCGGGCGCCGGCTGCTGACCCGCACGAGGGGGCTGCGGCGGCGACGCCGGGGCGCTGTATAGCGGTTTCCCGGCCCGAGCGCCACTTCGGGCGGTCCACGACGTGCCTCGCGGCGCGGTTTCGGTTATCTTGCGCGACCCGCGCGCCCACGCCCCGGTCCCCCAAAGGCCCGGGGCGCCGTCTTTCCGGCGCGCCCACGGAATTCATGAGCGCACACGAGATCGGCCGGCGACGGACCTTCGCGATCATCTCGCACCCGGACGCCGGCAAGACCACCCTCACCGAGAAGCTGCTGCTCTACGGCGGCGTCATCCAGCTCGCCGGCGCGGTGAAGGCGAAGCGCGGCCGCGCCAGCGCCGTCTCCGACTGGATGGAGATGGAGCGCGAGCGCGGCATCTCCATCACCACCAGCGTCCTCCAGTTCCCGTACCGCGGGCTTGCAGCTCAACCTGCTCGACACCCCCGGCCACGCCGACTTCAGCGAGGACACCTACCGGACGCTCCACGCCGTCGACGGCGCGGTGATGCTGCTCGACCGCGCCAAGGGCGTCGAGGCGCAGACCCGCAAGCTCTTCCGCGTCTGCCAGCAGCGGTCGATCCCGATCTTCACCTTCGTGAACAAGATGGACCGGCCCGGCCGCGACTCCGTTCGACCTCATCGGCGAGGTGGAGAGCGTCCTCGGGATCGGCGTCTACCCGGTCACCTGGCCCATCTTCCGCGAGCGGGACCTTCCGCGGCGTGTGGCACCGGCTCGCGAAGCGGGTCTACCTCTTCGACGCCGGCCACGCCTCGTCCAGCGCCGGCGTCGGCGCCGAGCGCCCGCCCGTCGAGGTGACCGGGATCGACGATCCGCTCGTCCGCGAGGAGCTGGACGAGCGGGCTACGACCAGCTCCGGCACGACGCCGAGCTGCTCGAGCTGGCCGGCGACGGCTTCGACCGCGAGCGGTTCCTGAAGGGGGAGCTGTCGCCCCTCTTCTTCGGGAGCGCCATCAACAACTTCGGCCTCGAGCCGTTCCTCGAGACGTTCTGCGAGCTGATGCCGCCGCCCCGCGTCCCGCGCCACCGACCAGGGCGCGGTCGAGCCGACCCGGACGAGTTCAGCGGCTTCGTCTTCAAGATCCAGGCGAACATGGACAAGGCGCACCGCGACCGGGTGGCCTTCGTCCGGATCTGCTCGGGCAAGATGATGCGCGGCATGAAGGTGCACCACGTCCGCAGCGGCAAGGAGGTCCGGCTCGCCAACCCGACGCAGTTCATGGCCCGCGAGCGGAACGTGGTCGACGAGTCCTTCGCCGGCGACGTCGTCGGCGTCCACGACCCGGGGAACCTCGAGATCGGCGACACGCTCACCGGGGGCTCGAACTTCTCCTTCGAGCGCATCCCCAGCTTCGCGCCCGGAGCTCTTCGCGCGGCTGGTGCTGGTCGACCCGCTCCGGCGCAAGCAGTTCGGCAAGGGGATCGAGCAGCTGGCGCAGGAGGGGACGATCCAGCTCTACCACCCGCCCGCCGGGCGCGCCGGCGACCTCGTCCTCGGCGCCGCTCGGCCAGCTCCAGTTCGAGGTGGTGAAGTACCGGCTCGAGTCGGAGTACGGCGTGGAGGTGCGGCTCGAGGCGGTGCCGTGGCAGCTCGCCCGCTGGGTGACGCGCGTCGACGGCGAAGCCGGTCGACCTCGACGACCTGTACGCCGCGGTGGAGGGGATGGTGGTGCTCGACGTCCGCGGCCGCGCGGTGGTCCTCTTCGACCGCGCGTGGGCGCTCAGCACCGCGGAGCAGTTCCACCCCGAGTACGTCTACGCCGAGACCGCCAGCGGGGTGGTGGTGCGGGCGGCGTAGCCGGCCTCCGACCTCCGGCCGAGGCACGGCTTCGCGAGGCGAGGTGTGCCCGGCCGCTCCTCGCCGGCCACGCGCCGCGAACCCTCAGCGCTCCGACTCCCCGTGCCCAACCGCGCCGCCGCCACCGCCCACCACCACCGCGGGCTCGCCCCCATGCTGGCGGCGCTCTCGGCGCTGGGCCCGTTCTCCACCGACGCCTACCTGCCGTCGTTCCACGAGATCGGCCGGGTCTTCGGCGCGCCGCCGCTGCTGGTGCAGCAGACCCTGACCGCCTACATGCTCCCGTTCGCGGCCATGACGCTCTGGCAGGGCGCCATCTCGGACGCGGTCGGCCGGCGCCGGGTGGTGCTGGCCATGCTGGCGGCGTTCTCGCTCGCCTCGGTGGGCTGCATGCTGGCCTGGCGCATCGAGGCGCTCGTCGTCTTCCGCGCGGTGCAGGGCATGACCGCCGGCGCGGGCATGGTGATCGGCCGGGCGGTGGTGCGCGATCTCCTCGAGGGCGCCGAGGCCCGCCGGCTGATGAGCCAGATCGCGCTGGTGTTCGCGGTCGCCCCCGCGCTCGGCCCGGTGGTGGGCGGGTGGCTCCACGTCTGGCTCGGCTGGCGGTCGGTGTTCGCGTTCCTGGCGCTCTTCGCCGCCGCCGTCGCCCTCTGGTGCTGGCGCGCGCTCCCCGAGACGCTCCCGCCCGCGGCGCGGCGGCCGCTCGAGGTCCGCTCGATGGCGCGCGGCTACCGCGAGGTGCTCTCCTCGCCCCCGTTCCTCGCGCTGGTGGTGTCGGTCACCGCCAACTTCGCGGCGGTGTTCGTCTACATCGTCTCGGCGCCGGCCTTCCTCATCGACCAGCTGCGCGTGGGGGAGACCGGGTTCCTCTGGCTCTTCGGGCCCGTGAGCGCCGGCATGATGCTCGGGAACTGGGCCTCGGGCGCGCTGGCGGGGCGCATGACCAACCAGCGGACCATCGTGTGGGGCTACGTCCTCATGATCGCGGCGGCCGCCGGCAACGTGGCGTTCCACGCGCTCTCCGCGCCGGCGCTGCCGTGGAGCGTCGTGCCGCTGGTCGTCTACGTGCTCGGCGCCTCGCTGGCGATGCCGTCGCTCACGCTCATGGCGCTCGAGCTCTTCCCCGCCCGCCGGGGCATGGCCGCGTCCTGCCAGGCGTTCGTCCAGACCTCGGGGAACGCCCTCGTCATCGCGGTGCTGGCGCCGCTGCTGTGGGGCTCGGCGCTCGCGCTCTCGCTCGGGATGGCCGGGGCGCTGCTGGTCGGGTCGGCCGCGTTCCTGGCGTACGGCGTCGGTCACCGGCGCGCGCTGCGCCGGCGGGAGGTCCCGCGACCCGAGGTCGGCGGGGCCGCGCGCTGACGCCAGGCGAGGTCGCCTCGCGCCGAGCAGGGGCTCCGGGAATCCGGTGCGCCTCGTCGACCGGCTCCGCTCGACCGGCGGACCCCGGTCATGGCGCCAGCCAGGCCTCCGCGGCCGCCAC
The DNA here is from genome assembly GCA_963733485.1 of uncultured delta proteobacterium. GTDB lineage: Bacteria > Myxococcota > Myxococcia > Myxococcales > Anaeromyxobacteraceae > Anaeromyxobacter. The sequence continues at coordinate 89,293 of CAVTDL010000009.1, forward strand.
CGCCGCCTCCACGCCCGCGCGCAGGGTGGGGTGCAGGACCGGGGCGAAGCGCGGGCGCCGCGGTCGCCGGCCGACGCGCGAGGGCGGCGAGGCCCATGGGGCTCAGCGCTGGATCAGCTCGATCATGTACCCGTCCGGATCGCGCACGAACGCGATCACGGTGGTCCCGTGCTTCATCGGCCCGGCCTCGCGCGTCACCACGCCGCCGCGCCGCTTGATCTCGGCGCAGGCGGCCGCGGCGTCGGGCACCGCCAGCGCCACGTGGCCGAAGCCGTTGCCGAGGTCGTAGCTCGGCGTGTCCCAGTTGTGCGTGAGCTCGATGGCGGCCTGCTCGGACTCGGGCCCGTAGCCCACGAACGCCAGCGTGAAGCGGCCGTCCGGGTAGTCCTGCCGGCGCAGGAGCTTCATGCCGAGGACCTCGGTGTAGAAGGCGATCGAGCGCTGCAGGTCGCCGACCCGGATCATGGTGTGGAGGATGCGCACGGCGGGGCTCCTTCCCGGCGGGCCGGGATCACTTGTAGTCGGTGAGGCTCTTGCGGCCGGCGCCGTGCCGCGGCTCCGAGCGGGCCTGGCACGCGGAGCAGAGCGACGCGTAGGGCATGAGCGCGAGCCGCTTCTCCGGGATCTCCTCCTCGCAGGACTCGCACAGGCCGTAGTCGTCGGGCGCGGCGGCGAGCTTGCGGAGCGCCTTGTCGATCCGCCCGAGCAGCTCGCCCTGGCCGCGGTTCCGCTGCGAGGCGAGCACCTGCATCATCTCGGAGAGCGCCTGGGCGTCCTCGTCGGCGACGCCCACGCTGGTCTCGTCCTTCCGGTTCGGCTCGATGCGGGCGGGGCCGGTCCGGAGCACCTGCTCGCGCAGGCGCTCCAGCGCGAGGCGGTGGCGGGCGCGCTGCTTCGCGTTCATGGCGGGGGCACTATAGTCGGAAGGCGGCCGCGCGGCTGCCTCGCGGACGGGGTGAGGGGCGCCGGGCGGCGGCGGGCGCGAGGCTCACGCCGCGGCGGGGTGCAGCCGGCCCGGCAGGACGTCGCGCAGCACGCCGGCGGCCGCGTGGATCATCTCGACGGTGGTGTCCCAGCCGACGCAGGCGTCGGTCACCGAGCAGCCGTAGCGGAGCTTCGAGAGGTCCTCCGGGATGGGCTGGCTCCCGGCCTCGAGGAAGCTCTCCACCATCAGCCCCACGATGGAGCGGTTCCCCTCGCGGATCTGGTGCACCACGTCGCGCATCACGAGCGGCTGCAGCTCGGCCTTCTTCCACGAGTTGGCGTGCGAGCAGTCCACCACGATGTTCCGCGAGAGCTTCGCCTTCGTGAGCGCCTGCTCGGCCAGCGAGATCGAGACGGTGTCGAAGTTGGGCCGGCCGCCGCCGCCGCGCAGCACGATGTGCCCGTAGCGGTTGCCCCGGGTGCGGATGATGGCCGAGCGCCCCTGGTCGCTCACCCCGAGGAAGCTGTGCGGCCGGGCCGCCGAGAGGATGGCGTTCACCGCCGCGTCGAGGTCGCCGTCGGTGCCGTTCTTGAAGCCGACCGGGGTGGAGAGGCCGGAGGACATCTCGCGATGGGTCTGCGACTCGGAGGTGCGGGCGCCGATGGCGGTCCAGGTGACGAGGTCGCCGTAGTACTGCGGCGCGTTCGGATCGAGCGCCTCGGTGCCGGCGGGGAGGCCCAGGTCGTTCACGTCGAGCAGGAAGCGGCGGGCCCGCTCCATGCCCTCGTCGATGCGGAACGAGTCGTCCATGTGCGGGTCGTTGATGAAGCCCTTCCAGCCGACCGAGGTGCGCGGCTTCTCGAAGTAGACCCGCATCACCAGGAGGAGCGTGTCCTTCACCTCGTCGGCCAGCGCGCGGAGGCGGCGCGCGTAGTCGAGGCCCGCCGCCGGGTCGTGGATGGAGCAGGGGCCGACCACCACGAAGAGCCGGGGATCGCGGCCGTCGAGGATCGCCTCGACGGCGCGGCGGGACTCGATCACGGTGCGGGCGCCGGCCTCGGACATCGGCACGCGCGCCTTGATCTGCTCCGGCGAGGGCATGAGGTCGACGGCTTCGACGTTCAGGTTCTCGGTCTGCTGCACGGGCGGCGCTCCTGGCGGGCGGGTCGACGAAGATAGACCATCCGCGCCATGCGCGCACCGCCCGCGGGTGGCAGCCGCGCTACGGCACGAGCGCCGAGACCACCGGCACCATCCAGACCGCGTACTGGTCGGGATCGCGGATGGTGGCGATCTGGTCCTCGAAGTGCGCGCGCACCTCCGCCGCGGTGAAGTAGGTGTGCTCGGCGATGGCCGCCACGTAGCCGTCGCGCCAGGCCTCCCAGATGGAGGCGAAGACCTCGCGCGGCACGCGCAGCGTGTCGACCACCACGTAGTCGATGGTGATCTCGACCATCCCGAGCCCGCGCAGGATCCCGTGGGCGTGGCGGCCGAAGAGCATGTCGGTGCCGGTGCGGGCGCCGAACTCGCGCGGCGCGGCGGGCCAGAAGTCGGCCGGATCGAGCGTGCGCCGCGGGAGGTGGATCATCCCGTAGTCCTCGGCGATGAGGTGCAGCCGCCCGCCGGGCCGGGTCACCCGGACCAGCTCGGCCACCGCGCGCTCCGGGGTCGGGATCGACTGGAGGACGTGCCGGCAGACGGTGAGGTCGAAGCTGCCGGAGGGCAGGCCCAGGTCGAAGATGCTCCGCTGCTCGAAGCGCAGCCGCGGGTGCAGGCGGCCGTGGCGGGCGCGGGCGAGCGCGAGAGGCGCCTCGAGCACGTCGACGCCGAGCACCGTCGCGCCCGTGTAGGCCTCGGCGAGGCGGGAGGAGATCTCGCCGGGCCCGCAGCCGGCGTCGAGGATGCGCGCGCCGGGGGAGATCGCGTAGCGCGCGAAGAGCCGCGCCTCCTGCGGCCAGATGGCGACGGCCTGGGCCGCCAGGTTGCGGAACATCGACTCGTCCGCCATCTGCTCGGCCTGCGGGTTCAGGTCGGACGCGCTCATGCGAACCCTCCGCCGGCACCGTGGACGGCCGGCGGGGTATCCATGCCGGGGCCGTCGCGCAGCGTCAAGGCGCGCGGCCAGCCGGGCAGGGTGCGGGGCGGCGCCCCGGGGCGCGGCTCAGGGCCGCAGCGCGGGCCGGGACCGGTCCAGGCCCACGTCCTCCCAGGCGGCCGGATCCTCGATGGCCTCGAGGTGCGTCTCGACCGTGGCGCCTGGGATCGCGGCGCCGATCTCCTCCTCGATGGCGTCCACCAGCGCGTGGCCGCGGGCCACCGTCCAGGCGCCCGGGACGAGCACGTGCACCGAGACGAAGCGGCGCGGGCCGGCCTGCCGCGTGCGCAGCGCGTGGAACTGCACCTCCGCGCCGGCGTGGCCGTCGAGGACGGTGCGCAGCGCCGCCATGTCGTCGGGCGAGAGGGCACGGTCGAGCAGGCCCAGCGCGGCCCGCCGGAGGATCTTCACGCCGGTCCAGACGATGTTCAGCGCGACCAGGATCGCGACGATGGGGTCGAGGCGCTCCCAGCCGGTGAGCGCCACCGCGCCGACGCCGACCAGCACGCCGGCCGAGGTCCAGACGTCGGTCATCAGGTGGTGCGCGTCCGCCTCGAGCGCGACCGAGCGGTGCCGGCGGCCGGCGCGGAGGAGCACGCGGGCCACGCCGAAGTTGATCGCCGAGGCGACCACCGAGACCGCGAGGCCGAGCCCCAGCTGCTGGATCGGACGCGGCGAGAGCAGGCGGTCGACGGCGGCCCAGCCGATGCCCGCGGCCGCGATCAGGATCAGCGCCCCCTCGGCGCCGCTCGCGAAGTACTCGGCCTTGCCGTAGCCGTAGGCGTGCTCCTCGGTGGCGGGCCGCTCGGCCACCGTGATCAGGACCAGCGTGATGACCGCCGCGGCCAGGTTGACCAGCGACTCGAGCGCGTCCGAGAGCAGGCCGACCGAGCCGGTGAGCAGATAGGCGCCGGTCTTCAGGCCGATGGTCGCCAGCGCGGCGGCGATCGAGAGCCAGGCGAAGCGGGTGATGGAGGGGGTGGTGGTCACGAGGGGGTCGGCGAGGGTCCAGTTTGTCTCCGAGGGCGGGCCGCCGGGCAAGAAGTCGTTGCCCCGCGCGTGGGTTGGGCTGACGGGATGGCCCCGGACGGGTCGTTCGGCGGACAGGTGACCAGAAAACCACGCACCAGGCCCGCCATACCGCGTGCAACCTCAATTGATCCCGATCATCTCTCCTAGTAATGATCGTGGCCCGTTTGGTCCGGAAGGGTTCCAGGCGCCCCCGGTTGAATGACAGCCGGGGAACGCTGGTCCCTGAAGCGCCCGACGCTCGACGACCGCGCCTCCCGAGACCCTTGCCGCCGTGACGCGAGAGGATTCGATGCACTCAGAAGCACCCGGTCCGCGCCCCGCCGGACGGAGCACGACCCGACGGAGCGCGCGCTCCCTTCCCGCCCTCGTCGGCGCGGCGGCCCTGCTCGTCGCCTGCCAGCGCGACGAGGTGGAGCACTTCCGCGTCCCCAAGACCGCGCCCGCCCGCATGTCGGCGACGCCGGCCAGCGCCACCGGCGCGCCGCCCGGGATGGCCGGCGACGTCCCGCCCCCCGCCGCGCCGAGCGGCGCGGACGCCCTCTCCTGGAAGCTGCCGAAGGGCTGGACCGAGGCACGCACCCCGGGAAGCATGCGCTACGCCACCATCGCGCCCCCCGCCTCCGAGCCGAAGGTGGACGTGTCGGTGGTGGTGCTGCCCGGCCCCGCCGGCGGCGAGCTCGCCAACGTGAACCGCTGGCGCGGGCAGATCGGCCTGCCACCGCTCGACGACGCGGCGCTCGGCGCCGCGCGGAAGCGCGTCAAGGCCGGCCGCCGGCGAGGTCTCGCTCTACGACTTCTCGAGCGAGGGGGCGAAGAAGACCCGCGTCGTGGCCGGCCTCACCGTCAAGGGCGGGAACACCTGGTTCGTGAAGATGAGCGGCGACGCCGACGCCGTCGCGTCCCATCGCAGCGCCTTCGTCAACCTCCTGGAGAGCCTCCGCCTTGACGCAGCGAACTGAGCGAACCGAAGGATGGCGCCGGGATCGCGCGCGGGATCGTCGACGTGCTCACGTCGCTGAAGCTCACCATCGTCTGCCTGGGCGTCGCTGATGGTGCTGGTGGTCGCCTGCACGCTGGCGCAGGTCCACCTCGGCACCTGGGGCGCGGTCGCCATCTACATGCGGAGCTGGCTGGTCTGGTGGGACGTGCCCGGCACGGTCTTCTCGCTCCCCATCTTCCCGGGCGGCGCGCTGGTCGGGCTGGTGCTCGGGGTCAACCTGATCGCGGCCCAGCTCAAGCGGCTCGAGCTCTCCTGGAAGAAGGTCGGCCTGTGGCTCGTCCACGCCGGGCTCGTCCTCCTGTTCGCGGGCGAGTTCGTCGCCGGCATGACGCAGGTGGACACCAACATGTCCATCGAGGTGGGGCAGACCGTCAACTACGTCGAGAGCCACAAGAAATGGAGCTGGCCGTCATCGACACGACCGACCCCGCCTGCGACGACGTCTACTCCGTGCCGGACACGCTGCTGTCCAAGGCGCGGCACGATCGCGGTGCCCGGCACGCCGATCACGCTGCAACGTGAAGCGCTTCTTCCCGAACGCCGAGCTGTCCAGACCCGCCGCCCGGGGCGGCCGTCCATGGCCACCGCCGGGCGTGGGGACCAGCGTCGCCGTCGCGGAGCTGCCCCCGGTCACCCCGACGACGCGATCAACGCAGACCTCGGGTCGTCGAGCCCGTGGCGGGCGGCCGCAGCTACGGCACCTGGCTGGTCTCCGTCTCCTCGGCGCGCCCCAGTCCTTCATCCATGAAGGGCGCACCTACGCAGCTCGCCATGCGGCTGCGCCGCCAGTATCTGCCCTACGCCTTCACGCTCAAGGAGTTCCGGCACGACGTCTACCCCGGCACCGACATCCCCAAGAACTTCTCCAGCCTGGTGCAGGTGGTGAACCCCTCCCGGAACGAGTCCCGCGACGTCCTCATCTACATGAACCAGCCGCTGCGCTACGAAGGCAAGACCTTCTACCAGGCGAGCTTTGGCAAGAACGACACCCTGTCCGTCCTTTCCGTGGTTGAAAATCCCGGCTGGCTTCTCCCGTATGTGTCGTGCGTGCTGGTCTCCCTCGGCCTGCTCGTGCACTTCGCCATCGTCCTCCGCCGCTCCCTGAAGCGGCGCCAGGACAAGAAGGAGGCCTGAACATGAACCAGTCGCCAAGTACCTCCCTGGGTCGCCGGCGTCCTGGCTCTGCTCGTGGCGCTCGCCTTCGCCCTGCCCCGGCGGCAAGGCCCGCGGCTTCGACGTCAGCGGCTTCGGCAACCTGCCCATCCTGGAAGGCGGTCGCGTCAAGCCCCTGGATTCCGTGGCCCGCAATTCCCTGCTGGTGATCCACAGCCGCCAGGGCTTCCGCTACGAGGGCCGCACCATCGGCCCGGACGAGTGGATCCTCGACGTGCTGTTCCGCCCCAGGTGGCGGACCAGCAGCCCATCTTCGTCATCGACGATCCGGAGGTCCTCGGCCTCATCGGCGCCGAAGCAGACCAAGAACCGGAACTACTTCAGCTTCGCTGATCTCTCCCCCACCTTGAGGAGATCCAGAAGCAGGCGGAGGCGGCTCAGCCCATCGCGCCCCAGAAGCGCACCCGCTTCCAGAGCGCCATCGTCAACCTCTTCGACCGCGTCTACCTCTACTACAGGCTGCGCAACACCCTCCAGCTCGCCGGATCGCCCCGGGCTGGGCTGGGAACTCCAGACCGTGGACCGCCCGAGCCGGGCCTGCGCCACCAGGACCTGACCCAGCTGGCCCATTTCCGGATCATGCCGCCGCCCGGCGGGCGGCCCCGGAAGCCTGGCAGAGCGTCGGCCAGGCGCTGGCGGCGGCCGCCGTGGCCGCCTGCACCCCGGCCTGGCGCCCCTTGCCAAGCTCAACGCCGCCTACGTCTGCCAACGATCCGCCAGCTTCAACCAGGCCCTCGCCGAGATGAAGCGGCCTCGTGTCGACACTCTGAGCCCGGATGCGCTCGCCATGCCGGACAGGGAAGTCGTCTTCAACCGCGCCCAGCCCTTCTTCGTGGGCCTGATCGATCTACTTCGCTGGCCTTCCTGGCTGCTGTGCGTCTCCTGGATCTAGAAGCCCGAGCTCCTCCGGCCCACGGCCTACGCCCTGCTCTTCGCCGGCGCCATCGTCCACACCCTTGGCCTCGGCTTCCGCATCATCCTGCAGGGCCGGCCGCCGGTCACCAACCTCTACTCCTCCGCCGTCTTCGTGGGCTGGGGCGCGGTGATCCTCGGCCTCATCGTCGAGCGGATGTACCGCAAGGGCTTCGGCACCGCCGTGGCGGCCGCCGCCGGGTTCGCCTCCCTGATCGTCGCCCAGCACCTCGGGCACCGACGGCGACACCATGGAGATGATGCGCGCGGTGCTGGACTCCAACTTCTGGCTGGCCACCCACGTGGTGACCATCACCATCGGCTACTCCGGCACCTTCCTCGCCGGCGCCATCGCCATCGGCTACGCGCTCCGGAAGCACCTCGTCACGCGCGCGTCGACGCCGGAGACCGCGACCAGGCCTGCGCTCGGCATGGCCTACGGCATCATCTGCTTCGCCCTGTTCTTCAGCTTCGTGGGCACGGTGCTGGGCGGCATCTGGGCCGACCAGTCCTGGGGCCGCTTCTGGGGCTGGGATCCCAAGGAGAACGGCGCCCTGCTGATCGTGCTCTGGAACGCCATCATCCTCCACGCCCGCTGGGGCGGCTACGTGCGCGAGCGCGGCATCATGGTGATGGCCATCTTCGGCAACGTCATCACCGGCCTCTCCTGGTTCGGCGTGAACATGCTCGGCGTGGGCCTCCACTCCTACGGCTTCATGGACAAGGCCTTCTGGGCGCTGACCGCCTTCATCGCCGCGCAGCTGGTTCTCATGGGAATCTGCTACGCCCCGGCCCGGTTCTGGAGCAGCGCGCCCGCCGCCGGGAAGGCGGCCCGCGGCGCCGAGGCGCCCGAGCCGGGGCGGTAGGGTGCGGAGGGAATGGCCGCGATCCGGCGCCGGTTACGCGGACCGTGGCGCCTCGACGCCTTTCGGTGGCCCGCCTCGAGTGCCGAGCCGGCGAGCCCAGCGACACGGAGAAGGTGAATGAAGCGGATCGTCCGGGCGGTGCTGCGTTTCCTCGACCTGCTGCGCGACCTCGACGCGCGCACCACCCTGCGGCCGGTCCCGGTGCCCGTGCGGAAGTGACCGCAGGGCCGCTCGCCCGCCCGGCGGACGCCCCCGTGGCCGCGCGCTCGCCTGCTCGCCCGGCGCGGCGTCGCGCCAGCGCCGGGGCGGTGGCCGGCCCCGCGTCGCCGGCAAGGAGCGGCCGGGCACACCTTCGCCACCGCGAACCGTGCCTCGGCGGGATGCCGGAGGCGGGCTGCTGCCGGCTACCAGTCGAGCACGACCTTCCCGGAGGTCCCGCTGCGCATCACGTCGAAGGCGCGCTGGTACTCGTCGATGGGGAAGCGGTGGGTCACGACGGGCGCGATGGTCGAGCCCGCTCTGCAGCATCGCCACCATCTTGTACCAGGTCTCGTACATCTCCCGGCCGTAGATGCCCTTCAGGTGGAGCCCCTTGAACACCACCTGGCTCCAGTCGATGGCCTCCTCTCCGGGCATGATCCCGAGGAGCGCGACCTTGCCGCCGTGGTTCATCACTTCGAGGATCTGCCGGAAGGCGCGGCCGTTGCCGCTCATCTCGAGGCCGACGTCGAAGCCCTCCTTCATCCCGAGGTCCTTCATCACGCCGCGGAGGTCCTCCCGCGCCACGTTCACGACGCGCGACGCGCCGAGCTTCGCGGCGAGCCCGAGCCGGTAGTCGTTCACGTCCGTGACCACCACGTGGCGGGCGCCGACGTGGCGCGCGATGCCGGCCGCCATCACGCCGAGGGCCCGGCGCCGGTGACGAGCACGTCCTCGCCGACGAGGTCGAAGCTGAGCGCGGTGTGGGTCGCGTTCCCGAACGGATCGAAGACCGCCGCGACCTCGTCGGGGATGTCGTCCGGGATCGGTAGACGTTGTCCGCCGGGATGACGACGTACTCCGCGAACGAGCCGGGCCGCTGCACGCCCACGCCGACGCTGTGCCGGCAGAGGTGCCGGCGCCCCGCCCGGCAGTTCCGGCAGAAGCCGCAGGTCACGTGCCCCTCGCCGGAGACCCGCTCGCCGGGGCGGAAGGCCTCCACCTCGGCGCCGACCCGCTCGACCCGCCCGACGTACTCGTGGCCCACGATCATCGGGACCGGCACCGTCCGCTGGCTCCACTCGTCCCAGTTGTAGATGTGGACGTCGGTGCCGCAGATGGCGCTCTTCACCACCCGGATCATCACGTCGTGGACGCCGACCTCGGGCACCGGCGCGTCGTCGACGGGCCAGATCCCCTCCTTGCGCTGCGCCTTCACCAACGCCTTCATGCGTTCGTCTCCTGGGTCGAGTGATGGGCCTGCGGCGGTGGGCTCGGGTTGGGCTCGGGCTCGTTCACGGGAATTGTGCTCAGCGGACGACGCCGAGCTCGCGGCCGACCTTCGCGAACGCGGCGACGGCGCGATCGAGGTGCTCGCGCGAGTGCGCCGCGGAGAGCTGCACGCGGATGCGCGCCTCGCCCTTCGGCACCACCGGGTAGGAGAAGCCGATGACGTAGATGCCCTCGGCGAGGAGGCGCCGCGCCATCTCCTGCGCGAGCGGCGCGTCGCCGAGCATGACCGGGACGATGGGGTGCTCGCCGGGGCGGACTGAAGCCGGCCTTCGTCATGCCCTCGCGGAAGCGGCGGGCGTTCGCCGCGCAGCCGGTCGCGGAGGTCGTCGCCGTGCTGAGAGCGAGATCGAGCACGGCGAGGCGACCGCCGCGATCGCCGGCGGCGAGCGTGTTCGAGAACAGGTACGGCCGCGAGCGCTGCCGCAGGAGCGACGACGATCTCCTGCCGGCCGCGTGAACCCGCCGGCGGCGCCGCCGAGCGCCTTGCCGAGGGTGCGAGGTGATGACGTCGACGCGCCCCTGCGACGCCGTAGTGCTCGGGCGTCCCGCGCCCGGTCTCGCCGATGAAGCCGGTCGCGTGGGAGTCGTCGACCATCACCATCGCGTCGTACGCGTCGGCGAGGTCGCAGATGGCGGGCAGGTGGCGAGGTAGCCGTCCATCGAGAAGACGCCGTCGGTCGCGATCAGCGAAGCGCGCTCCGGCCGCTCGGCCTCCGCCAGCGCCGCCTCGAGCGCCGCCATGTCGCCGTTCGGCGTAGCGGTGGCGCTGCGGCCTTGCAGAGGCGGATGCCGTCGATGATCGACGCGTGGTTGAGCGCGTCGGAGATGATGGCGTCCTCCTCGCCGAGCAGCGTCTCGAAGAGGCCGCCGTTCGCGTCGAAGCACGACGAGTAGAGGATGGTGTCCTCGGTGCCGAAGAACGCTGCGACGCTCGGCCTCGAGCTCCTTGTGCAGGTCCTGCGTGCCGCAGATGAAGCGCACCGAGGCGAGGCCGAAGCCGCAGTCGCGGCAGCGCCGCCTGCGCCGCTCGATCGAGCGCCGGATCGCCGGCGAGGCCGAGGTAGTTGTTGGCGCAGAAGTTCAACACCCGCGTGCCGTCGACCGCCACCCGCGCCCCCTGCGGGCTCGTGATCACCCGCTCCCGCTTCAGGAGCCCCTCGCGCTCGAGCGCGGAGAGCTGGGCGCGGAGGTGCGCAACCTGCGCGCGCCGGTCGCGGGCATCACCAACGTCGCCGCGCGGCTGGGCGTTCCGCACGTGATCCCAGCCATCTCGGTGCGGACGGGCGACACGCCAGCGTCCGAGCGGGCGCGCTTCAAGCGCGAGCCGGCGGACATCCTGATCACCACGCCGGAATCGCTGTACCTGCTCCTGACGTCCGCCAGTCGCGAGGCCCTTCGGGCGGTCGACACCGTCATCGTCGACGAGATCCACGCGCTCGTGCCGACCAAGCGCGGGGCGCACCTGGCCCTGTCGCTCGAGCGGCTGGAGCACCTGTGCGGCCGCCCGCTGCAGCGCGTGGGGCTGTCGGCGACGCAGCGACCGCTCGAGGAGGTCGCGCGGTTCCTCGGAGGCGCCGCGAGCCCGGCGGCACCCGACCGGGCGCACGAGCACGAGGGGCCGCACACCGCGAGCCCTGACGACCTGCTGGCGGACGTCGCCGCGACCGCCACGTTCCGCCCCGTCACGGTCGTCGACGCCGGCGCGAAGAAGGCGCTCGAGGTCCGCATCGAGGTGCCGGTGGAGGACATGGCCCGCATCGGCGAGCCGATCGAGATTCCGAGCGGGCCCACGTCGCAGGGCACGCCGCGCACCAGCATCTGGAGCGCCATTCACCCGCGCCTGCTGCAACTGGTCCGCGAGCATCGCTCGACGCTGCTGTTCGTCAACAGCCGGCGCATCGCCGAGCGCCTGGCGGCCGCGCTCAACGAACTCGCGGGCGAGCCGCTGGTGCGCGCGCACCACGGGTCGCTCGCGCGTGCGCAGCGGGTCGAGGTGGAAGACGAGTTGAAGGCGGGCCGGCTGCGCGGGCTCGTCGCCACGTCCTCGCTCGAACTCGGCATCGACATGGGCGCCATCGACCTGGTGGTGCAGATCGAGGCGCCGCCGTCGGTGGCGAGCGGCCTCCAGCGCATCGGCCGCGCCAGCCACCAGGTGGACGCCGTCAGCCGGGGCATCGTCTTTCCGAAGTACCGCGGCGACCTCGTCGCGTGCGCCGCCGTCGCGCGGTCGATGCACGACGGCCTGGTGGAATCCACGCGCTACCCGCGCAATCCGCTCGACGTGCTGGCCCAGCACCTGGTCGCGATGGCGTCCATGGACGCGTGGGACGTCGATGCGCTGTACGCGACCGTGCGGCGGGCCGCGCCGTTCGCGTCGCTCTCGCACGCCGTGTTCGAAGGCGTGCTCGACATGCTGGCCGGACGGTACCCGTCGGACGAGTTCGCGGAGCTGCGGCCGCGCCTCACCTGGGATCGCGTGAAGCACTCGGTCGTGGCCCGCGAGAGCGCGCAAGCGGGTGGCCGTGGTCAACGGCGGCACCATCCCCGACCGCGGGCTCTACGGCGTGTTCCTGGCCGGCGCCGAAGGCGGCGCGGCCCGGGTCGGCGAGCTCGACGAGGAGATGGTCTTCGAGAGCCGCGTGGGCGAGACGTTCCTGCTCGGCGCGTCGACATGGCGCATCGAGGAGATCACCCACGATCGCGTCACGGTGTCGCCCGCGCCTGGCGAGCCCGGGAAGATGCCCTTCTGGAAGGGCGAGGCGCCGGCCGGCCGATCGAGTTCGGGCGCACCATCGGCGCATTGGTCCGCACGCTGTCGGGCACGCCCGCGGCGGCCGCGATCGATCGCCTCACGCGCCAGCACGGCCTCGATCCGCTCGCGGCCGAGAACCTCCTCGCCTACCTCGCCGACCAGCGTGCCGCCACCGGCGCCCTGCCCGACGACCGCACCATCGTCATCGAGCGCTGCCGCGACGAACTGGGCGACTGGCGCGTGTGCCTGTTGTCGCCGCTGGGGGGTCCCGTGCTGACGCCGTGGGCCATGGCCGCGGCCGCGCGCATCCAGGACCGCACCGGTCTCGACGTCGAGACCATGTGGACCGACGATGGGTTCGTCGTCCGGTTCCCGGAGACGGACGAACCGCCCGACTCCGATGCTCTTGCCCGAGCCGGACGAGGTCGAGGCGCTCGTGTTCGCCAGTTGGGCGCCACCGCGCTGTTCGCGGCGAAGTTCCGCGAGTGCGCCGCGCGCGCGCTGTTGCTGCCGCGGCGGCGGCCGGGCCAGCGCACGCCGCTCTGGCAGCAGCGCAAGCGCGCCGACGACCTGCTGCGGCGTCGCCGCCGGGTCCGGTTCCCGATGCTGCTCGAGGCGTACCGCGAGTGCCTGCGCGACCTCTTCGACATGCCGGCGCTGGTGGACCTGTTGCGCGGCGTCGCGCGCGGCGGATTCGGTCGTGACCACCGGACACGCCGACGCCGTCGCCCTTTGCGGCGTCGCTGCTGTTCGGCTACGTCGCGAACTACCTCTACGACGGCGACGCCCCGCTGGCCGAACGGCGGGCCCAGGCGCTCTCGATCGACCAGGACCAGCTGCGCGAACTGCTCGGCGACGCGGAACTGCGCGAGGTCCTCGACGCGGACGTCGTGGACGAGGTCGAGGCGAGTTGCAGCACCTGCGACGGAGCGCGGGCCCGGAGCCCGGACAGCCTGCACGACCTGCTGCTGCGACTCGGCGATCTCGGCCGGGCCGAGGTGGAGCGGCGGAGCGCCACCCCGGAGGTGGCCGCGAGCCTCGACCGCTGGTGGCGGAGGGGCGGGCGCTGGAGGTGCGGGTGGCCGGCGAGCCGCGGTTCGTCGCGGTCGAGGACGCGGCGCGCTACCGCGACGGGCTCGGCACCGCGCTCCCGGACGGCGTGCCGGAGGCGCTGCTCGCGCCGGTGGCGAACGCGCTCGACGACCTGGTCCTTCGCCACGCCCGCCGCCACGCGCCGTTCACCGCGGCGGAGCTGGCGTCGCGGTTCGGCCTCGCGCGCGACGTGGCCGAGCGCGCGCTGCACCGGCTGGCGCGCGGGGGCCGGGTGCTCGAGGGCGAGTTCCGGCCCGGCGGCGCCGAGCGCGAGTGGTGCGATCCGGAGGTGCTCCGGTCGGTGCGGCGGCGATCGCTGGCCCGGCTCCGCGAGGACCATCGAGCCGGTCGAGCCGCACGTGCTCGCGCGGGCGCTCCTCGCCTGGCACGGCATCCCGCGCAAGGGCGCCGGCCTCGACGCGGTGCTCGACGCGGTGGAGCGGCTGCAGGGCGCGCCGCTCGCGGCCTCGCTCCTCGAGACGGAGATCCTGCCGGCCCGCGTCGAGGGCTACCTGCCGGCGATCTCGACACGCTGGCGGCCGGCGGCGAGGTCTCCTGGATCGGCCTCGAGCCGCTCGGCGATCGCGACGGGCGGGTGGCGCTGTACCTCACCGACGCGCTGCCCGCGCTGGTGCCGCCGGCGGCGCGCGACGGGGGCGAGGCGCCGGCCGGCGCGCGCGCGCGGCGATCCTCGACCACCTGGCCCGGCGCGGCGCGTCCTTCTTCGCGGACGTCCACGAGGCGGCCGGCGGCGGCTACCCGCAGGCGACGGTGGACGCGCTCTGGACGCTGGTGTGGCGCGGGCTCGTCACCAACGACACCTTCCAGGTCCTGCGCGCCTACACGTCGGGGAGCGCCCGGCGCGAGCGGGCGCGCCGGGCCGCCCGCCGGGCGCCGCAGGCCGGGTACCGCTCGCGCCTGGCGGCGCCGCCCGGCGCCGGGGGACGCTGGACCCTGGTCGCGGCGCGGCGCGACGCGGGTGGGCGGCCGCGCCCGACGCCCACGCAGTGGAGCGCCGCGGTCGCCCAGCAGCTGCTGGTCCGCTACGGCGTGGTGACCCGCGGGGTGGCCGCGGCCGAGTCGCTGCCGGGTGGGTTCGGCGCGGTCTACGACGTGCTCCGCCACCTCGAGGAGTCCGGGAGGATCCGCCGCGGGTACTTCGTGGCGGGGGTGGGCGCCATGCAGTTCGCGCAGCCTGGCGCGCTGGATCTCCTCCGCGCCTCCCGCGAGCCGCCCGAGGTGCCCGAGGTGGTCACGCTCGCCGCGACCGATCCGGCCAACCCGTGGGGCGCGCTGATCGAGTGGCCGCCGCTGGCCGAGGCGCCGGAGGGGAAGCGCCCCGCGCGGGCGGTCGGCGCGGTGGTCGTGCTGGTCGACGGGGAGCCCGCCGCGTGGGCGCCGCGCGGCCTCCGCCAGCTCCTCGCCTGGCTGCCGGAGTTCGAGCCGGAGCGCTCCCGCGCGGGCGCCGCGGCCGCCGCCGCCCTGGCGGCCCTCGCCGCCGAGGCGCGCGGGCGCGGAGAGGGCGTGCTGATCGAGGAGGTGAACGGCCTGCCCGCCGGGGCGCACCCGCTGGCGGGCTTCCTGGTCGAGGCCGGGTTCGTGGCGTCGGCGCACGGGCTGCAGCTGCCGCGGCGGCAGCGCGCCGCCGGCGACGCTCCCGGCCGGCGCGTGAGCGGTGAGGTGCCGGCGGCCACCTCCGCGGCAGCCTCGATCAGCGCTCGACGCCCGGCGAGGTCGGCGTGTGCAGGCGCAGCGGGGCGGGGGCGGTGACCGCGCGGACGAGCTCCACGGTGAAGGTCGAGCCGAGGCCGGGCGCGCTCTCGACCCGGACGGCCCCGCCCAGCGCCTCCACGATCTCCCGCACCATCCACAGGCCCAGGCCGAACCCGCCGTAGTGGCGCTTCGACACGGCGCGCTCGAAGCGCTCGAAGATCCGCTGCTGGTCCTCCACGGAGATCCCGATGCCGCGGTCCCGCACCAGGAGCAACGCGCGCCCGGGCTCGCCGCGCACCTGGATGTCCACCGGCTTCCCGGGGCCGTACTTCACGGCGTTGGCGAGGAGGTTGGTCACCACCTGATCGAGCCGCAGGCGATCCCAGGTCCCGGTCACCGGCTCGGGCGCGTCGAGCCGCAGGGCGCAGCCGGCCCGGCTGGCCTCCTCCTCGAAGCGCGAGACCACGTCGCGGGCCACCTCGGCGAGGTCCATCTCCTCGACCTCGAATTCGAGGCGGCCGGCGGTGATCCGCGAGAGGTCGAGCAGGCTCCCCACCAGCCGGCCCAGGCGGTCCACGCTCCGGCGGATCACCTCGACCTTCCGGAGGATCGCCGCCGTGTCGCTGCGGCGCGCGCTCAGGCGGAGGCTGTCCGACTGGAGGGACAGCGAGGTGAGCGGGGTCTTGAGCTCGTGCGAGGCGATGGAGAGGAACTCGTCGCGCGCCCGCACCGCGTCCTGCGCGCGCCAGGTGAGCCGGGCGGTGTCGATGGCCGCGGCCGCGAGCCGGGCCAGGTCCTGCGCGAGCGTCATGTCCTCCGGGTCGAAGCGGCGCCGGGCGGTGAGGAGGGAGACCGCGCCGAGCGCCTGGTCCCGGGAGAGGAGCGGCACCGTCAGCACCGCGCGCACGCGCGCCTCCCGCAGCAGCGCGGAGAGCGCCGAGGAGCGCTCGACGTACGCGGGCTGGCCGAGCGAGAAGTCGGCCAGCTGCGCCGCCCGGGTGCGGAGCGCCGCCGCGGTCCCCACCCGCGCCTCTGGGTCGAGCCCGGTGGCCACCGCCGCCTCCGTCCAGCGCTCGGCGCGCGCCGCGTCGCCGCCGCGCTCGCCGGCGACCCAGAGGACCCCCTCCGGCTCCAGCACGCAGGCGGTGCACACGTCCGCGACGCGGGCGGCGGCGAGCTGGACCACCTGCCGGAGCGTCACGCGGTAGTCGAGGTCGGAGGCGAGCAGCTTGCCGGCCTCCGCCAGGAAGGCAGTGCGCCGGGCGGACTGCTCCGCCCGCGCGCGCCCCCTCACCTCGGCGAGGGTGATCCAGACCATCAGGGCGGTGAGCAGGAGCCCGCCCAGGAGCACCGCCAGCGGTGCCGACCGGTCGGCGAGCGAGGCGAACCTGGGCGTGGCGGCGAAGCGGAGGGTCCAGGTCCTCCCGGCGATCTCGATCTGTTGCTCGGCGGCCCGTGCGACCCGGAGTCCGCCGATGCCGTCGTCGTACAGCAGGGCGGACGGGCCAGGGGTCGGCGCGTCGTACACCGAGAGCCCGACCGTGCTCGCCCTCGGCCCCGCCGACGGTGTTCCGGAACAGGTCGGCGGCGCGGAACGGCGCGTAGACCCAGCCGCTGAGGAGCGTCTGGCGCTGTTCGGGCGACTCCGGGAACGCGCGGTAGACCGGCAGGTACATGAGGAAGCCCGCCTGTCGCTCCGCCCCCGCCTCCTGCACCAGCTCCACCTTGCCGGAGATCGCCACGTCGCCCGTGTCGCGCGCGCGCGCCATCGCCGCGCGCCGGACGGGCTCGGAGTACATGTCGAAGCCGATGGCGCGCTGGTTACGCCAGTCGAGCGGTTCCAGCATGACGATGCTCGAGTACAGCTCCCGGCGCCCCTCGGGCCACACCCGGTAGCCGGCCTGGCCGGTGCGCCGGCGCGTCGCCTCGACGTGACCCGCCAGCTCGTCCGGCCGCAGCGCCTTCGCCCAGCCGAGGCCCTGCAGGCCGCGGTAGAAGCGGCCGACCTCGAGCCCCTCGACGTAGGCGTGGAACTCCGCCACGTCGGGGTCGCGGCCGAGCGCCTCGAAGAACCCGCGCGCCGAGCGCAGCATGGCGGTGTAGGCGTGCAGCCGGTCGCGCACGGCGTCCGTGCTGCCGTTGATCACCTGGCGAAACCGGGCGTCCTCCTGGAGCTCCACCGCGCGCCGCACGTAGAGGAAGGCGGCGATCGAGCACGCGACCCCCATCGTCGCCAGCGCCGCGAGGACGGAGTGGCGGCGCAGGGCGGGGAGGAGGGCGCCGGAGCTGTTCGCCATGAGTGAACGACCGGACCTGAGGCCGGCCCCATCCGGAGATTATGCCCCTGAGCCGGCTCCGGCCGGGGTGCTCCCATGTGGAGCCAGCCCCTGAACGCCGGGCCGGCGCTGCCCTGCGGCCCCGCCGGCGCCGGAGCGCCGCGGTGGCCCGTCACGCCGGTGGCCCGCGTCAGATCCGGTTGAGGAACACCGGCAGGTGACGCTTGTTGGCGTAGTTCGGACGGAGCCGGTCGACGTTGTACATCGAGGCGACGTCCACCTTGCGCGGCCCGAGCCCCGGATCCGGGATGGGCACCAGATCGTACTTGCCGTTCACCAGGGCGGACATGAGCCCGCTCTGCCCCTCCAGCAGCGCGTCGAAGGCCATCGTGCCGAAGGTGTACGCGATGAGCTTGTCGATGAAGTCCGGGTCGCCGGAGCGGAGGTCGTAGGTGAGGTCGCGAGACGATGGTCTCCTCGCCGGTGCGGTGCTTGATCTCGTCGGAGAGCGACTCGGCCACGCTGGCCTTCTTGCGGTGCCCGTACGCGTCCGGCTCGCCGTACTCCTGCACCTGGTACCCCTGCCAGGAGGCGCCCTCCGACATCACCACCAGCGAGTAGCCCGACGGGTTCTCGTGCTTGTCGGTGACCAGCAGGTCGACGACCTTCTCGATCTCCGGCTGGTACTCCGGGATGAGGCAGCGGATCGAGCTGACGAAGGCGGTGTACAGCGCGGTGAAGCCGGCGTCGCGGCCGAACACGCGGAAGATCCCGATGCGCTCGTGGGAGCCGACCGTGGTGCGCTGGCGCTCGACGGCGTCCATGGCGCGGGTGATCGCGGTGGAGAAGCCGATGCAGTACTCGGTGTTGCGGACGTCGTTGTCCATGGTCTTCGGGATCGCGATGACCTTGAACCCGAGCTGGTGGAGCTTGGCGGCGTAGGAGAGGGTGTCGTCGCCGCCGATGGCGAGGAGGTAGTCGAGCTCGAGGCCCTGCAGGTTCTCGAGCACCTGGCTCGACACGTCGTAGGTGACGGTGGTGACGCCGCCCTTGGTGCTCTCCGCGGTGGGGAAGTCCTTCCCCTCGAGGTGCCGCGGCAGCTTCTTCATCTTCGAGGGGTTGGTGCGCGAGGAGTGGAGGATGGTCCCGCCGGTCCGGTCGATGGTGCGCGTGTTCTCGCGGTTCAGCGGGATGACGTAGTGCGAGATGCTGTCCGGGTCGGTGAGGTGGAGGTGCGTCAGCCCCTCCCAGCCGCGGCGGAGGCCGACGATCTCCATGTCGTGCTCGCCGCCGCGGTACACCACGCTCTTGATGACGGAGTTCAGGCCGGGGACGTCGCCCCCGCCCGTCAGGATGCCGACGCGCGTCTTCTTTGCCATCCCGCCATCCTAGCCTCGCCCCGCGTTCCCCGCTCGCGACAACTCGCGGTGGCCGCCCGGCCGGGGGATCGTGGCGGCGCCTTGCCACGGGGCCTGGCCGGCCCGAGGATGCGGCCCCATGTCCTCCGCTCCCCTCGCTCCGGAGACGCTCGCCCTCCACGCCGACGCGGGCCTCGAGCCCGCGGCCGACGTGGCGCCGCCCATCCACGTGTCGACCACCTTCGAGGCGGACAACGCCGGGGGGCTCGTCTACGCGCGGAACGATCAGCCCACCCGCCGCCGGCTCGAGGCCGTGCTGGGCGCGCTCGACGGCGGCGCGGCGGTGGTCTACGCCTCGGGCCAGGCCGCGGCCACGGCGGCGCTGCTGCACTTCCTCCCGCGCCGGATCGCGATCGCGCGCGGCGGGTACCACGGGACGCACGCGGCCATCGACGCGCTGGCCCGGCTCGGGGTGGAGAAGGTCCCGCTCGACGCGCCGCTCTCGGCCGGGGACCTGGTCTGGCTCGAGACGCCGCGGAACCCCACCTGCGAGTGCTTCGACGTCGCCGCGCACGCCGCGCGCGCGCACGCCGCCGGCGCCTGGCTGGCGGTGGACGGGACCTTCGCGACGCCGGTGCTCCAGCAGCCGCTCGCGCTCGGCGCGGACCTGGTGATGCACTCGTCCACCAAGTTCCTCTCCGGCCACTCCGACGCGCTCGGCGGCGTCCTGGTCGCGCGCGATCCCGCGCTCGCGCAGGCGCTCCGGCAGGCGCGGACCGTCTCCGGCGCGGTCCCCGGGGCGCTCGAGACCTGGCTCACGCTGCGCGGGGTCCGGACCCTGGCGCTCCGCGTGCGCGCGCAGAGCGAGGCGGCCACCCGGATCGCCGGGTGGCTCGCGCCGCGGGTCGCCCGCGTCTGGCACCCGTCGCGGCCCGATCACCCGAGCCACGCGCTGGCCGCCCGGCAGATGCGGGGGCCGGGGCCGGTGCTGTCGTTCGAGCTCGCCGACGAGGCGGCCGCCCGGGCGCTCCCGGGGCGCCTCCGGCTCTTCCGCGACGCGACCTCGCTCGGCGGGGTCGAGTCGCTCGTCGAGTGGCGGCGGAAGCACGACGCCGAGGCGCCCCCGGCGCTGCTCCGCCTGTCGGTGGGGCTCGAGGACCCGGCGGACCTGATCGCGGATCTGGAGCAGGCGCTGGCGCGGGTGGGGTGAGCCGCGGGTGCGCCGCCGTCGGCCGTTCCTGCTACCCTGCGCGGCGTCCTGGCGGGCCTGGCGGGCCCGCCCCCCCGAGAACCGTCCCAGCCGCGGGAGCACCACGTGTCCGATCTCTCCACCCTCGAGCCCGAGAGCCTCTGGCGTCACTTCCTCGAGCTGTCCCGCATCCCCCGCGGCTCGAAGAACGAGGCGGCGGCCGTCGCCTGGATCGCGGAGCAGGGCCGGCGGCTGGGCTGCGAGGTCGAGCAGGACGCGGTGGGGAACGTCCTCGTCCGCAAGCAGGCCGCGCCCGGGCGCGAGGACCGGCCGCCCGTGGCGCTGCAGTGCCACGTCGACATGGTGTGCGAGAAGAACGAGGGCACGCCGCACGACTTCACGAGGGACCCCATCGACGTCCACCGGGACGGCGACGTGCTGCGCGCCCGCGGGACCACCCTCGGCGCCGACAACGGGATCGGGGTCGCGGCGGCGCTGGCGGTCCTCGCCGCCCGCGACGTCCGGCACCCGGCCGTGGAGGCCCTGTTCACGGTGGACGAGGAGACGGGGCTCACCGGCGCGAACAACCTCCGCGCCGGCTGGCTGCGATCCAGGCGGCTCCTGAACCTCGACAGCGAGGAGGAGGGCGAGCTCACCATCGGGTGCGCCGGCGGCGTCGACACCGTGGCGAGCCGCAGGGTGACCTGGGAGGCGGTGCCCGCCGGCCGGAAGGCGCTCCGGCTCAGGGTCCTCGGCCTGAAGGGCGGCCACTCGGGGATCGACATCGGCGCCGGGCGCGCCAACGCGCTCCGGCTCCTGGCGCAGGTTCTCCAGGAGGTGGTCCAGCGCCACGGGCTGCGGGTCGCGGGGGTGCGCGGAGGGAACAAGCGGAACGCCATCGCGCGCGAGGCGTCCGCGATCGTCCTGGTCGAGCCCGGGCGCGAGGCCGCGCTCGCCGCCGACGTGGCCCGGCTCGCGGGCGACTGGAAGGCCGCCCTGGGGGCCTTCGACCCGAACCTCGCCGTGGCGCTCGAGCCCGGCGCCGCGGAGCGGGTCATGTCCGAGGCGGACGCGCGCGCCGTGGTGGGCCTCCTGCTGGCCGGCCCGCACGGCGTGGAGGCCATGAGCCCCGACATCGCCGGGCTGGTGCAGACCTCGACGAACATGGGCATGGCCGAGACGCGGGGAGAGGCGGTCGAGGTGTGCTTCCTCACGCGCAGCTCCATCGACGCCTCGAAGGCCGCGCTCGCCGCGCGCATCGCGGCCACGGCGCGCCTGGCCGGCTTCGAGGTGGAGCAGTCGGGCGGCTACCCCGGGTGGAAGCCCGAGCCGGGCGCGCCGCTGGTGGCGCTGGTGGACGGCGTGCACCGGGACCTCTTCGGCAAGCCGATGATCGTCAAGGCGATCCACGCCGGGCTGGAGTGCGGGCTCATCGGCGAGAAGTACCCGGACATGGAGATGGCCTCCATCGGCCCGAGCATGTGGGACGTGCACACGCCGGACGAGCACGTCTCCATCCCCTCGGTGGGCGCGTTCTGGAGGTTGCTGGTGGCCGTGCTGGAGAGGGCGTAGCGCCGATGACCGCCGAGCTCGCCCGCTTCATCGTGTTCTCCGACGGATCGGCCCTCGTCAACCCCGGTGGCCCGGGAGGCACCGGGTTCGTCGTGCTGGACCGGGCCCGTCCGGCGCTGCGTTTCGGCGGCACGCGCTGGACGAGCGACGGGGAGCACGCCGTCACCAACAACCGGATGGAGCTGCGCGCCGTGCTGGAGGGGCTCGAGGGGCTGCCCGACGGCGAGGCGGTCGAGGTGATCTCCGACTCGCGCTACGTCGTGGACGCCCTCTCGAAGTGGATCCACGGCTGGCGCCGGAAGGGCTGGCGCACCGCCGCGGGCGAGCCGGTGCTGAACCGCGACCTCATCGAGGCCATCGACGGCCGGGCGCGCGCGCTCGCCGTCCGCTACCGCTGGGTGCGGGGGCACGACGGCCACGCGGTGAACGAGATCGTGGACGCGCTCGCGCAGGCCGCGGCCCGCGGCGGGCAGGGGCCCGACGAGGCGGCGGTGGTGGCGGCGCTCCGGGCCGAGTCCTTCCTGCAGCGCCCGACCGGCTGAGCCGGGCTGGCGGCGGCCCGCTAGCCCGGGTCCGATCCCGGCTCGTCGGCGTCCGAGTCCTCGAGGTCCGGCCCCGGCGGCAGCGACGCGAGGCGGGCCTTCACGAGGGCCTGGTGCTGCAGCTCCTCGCCCTGCAGCTCCTGGAAGAGCGCCTTGACCTCCGGGTTGGCGACGTGGGGGAGGGCGCCGGTGAAGAACTCGTAGGCCTTCACCTCCGAGGCGAGCGCGACCTCCATCGCCTGCCGTGCCGACATGAACACGCGCGGCGCGCCCCGATCCGGCGCCTCCACGTCGTCGAGCTGGGTGCCCGACATGCGCGAGGGGGCGTCGCCGAAGAGCTCGCGCCGCCGCTCCAGGAGCTCGGCCCGGTGCTTGGCCTCGTAGCCGGCCATGGTCTTGAACATGTCCGAGGCGTCGCCGGCGTAGCGCCCGCCGACGATCCCGGAGAAGCTCTGGTACCGCTCCTGCGCCTCCTCCTCGATCAGGATGGCGAGGTCGAGCGCGTCTTGGAGCGTCAGGGTCCGGAAGTCGATTCCGCCGGCCATCGAGGCCTCCTGGTGTCGGGGTATGCCAGGTAGCTAACCGGCGGATCGGCCGCACGCGAGGGCGTCGTGGCTCCCGGCGGGGGCTGCCCGCCGAGGCGCGGGGCGGGCGGCGCGATCGGGCGGATCAGTAAACCGAGAGCAGCTCCACCTCGAAGACCAGCGTGGCGCCGGGCGGGATGGCCGGCGGGGCGCCGCGCGCCCCGTACGCGAGCTCCGGCGGCAGCGTCAGCTTCCGCTTCCCGCCCACCTTCATCCCGGCCACGCCGCGGTCCCAGCCCTCGATCACCTCGCCCGCGCCCAGCCGGAAGGAGAACGGCTCGCCGCCGACCGACGAGTCGAACTTCGTGCCGTCGGTGAGCCAGCCGGTGTAGTGGACCTCGACCGTCTTCCCGCGGACCGCCTCGGGTCCGTTCCCCTTCACGAGCTCGTCGATCGTCGGCTTCGCCATGGCGGTTCCTCCTCGGGTGGTCTCCGTAATGCGTAGCCGGCAAGGAGCGGCCGGGGCACATTTCGCTTCGCGAAAAGTGCCCGGCCGAGGATCGGATTCCGGCTAGCGAATGGCGAACGTGACCTCCACGCTCGCGGCCACCTCCACCTCGCCGGGTGAGATCGGCGCCCCGTCCGCCTTCTCCATCGCCATCGCGCTCCGCATCATGGGATAGGGCCGCGCCTGCCCGCCGGCGCTCACCGTGACCACCTCGCCGAGCGTCACCCCGGCGGCGCGCGCCAGCGCCTCGGCCTTGGTCCGGGCGGAGCCGTACGCGGCCGCGAGCGCGCGGGCCTGATCGGACGTGGGGTCCTCCTTCTCGAAGGAGAGCGAGCGGAGCGTGTTCGAGCCGGCGGCGAGGACACGGTCGATGACCGGGCCGATCTTGGCGAGATCCCGGACGGTGAGCCGGACCTCGTCGACCACCGTGTAGCCGGTCACCGGCCCCGGGCCCTTGTCGGTGAACGGGCGATCCACCGAGACGTCGTGGCGCGTGGTCTGGACGTCCTTCGCGGGAACGCCGGCCTTGGCGACGGCGTCGAGCAGGCGGCGCATGCCGGCGGTCGCCTCGGTCGTCACCTTGCCGAGGTCCTTCCCGGTCGCGGTCACGCCGGCGAACACCACCGCCACGTCGGGCTGGACCGACACGCGCCCGTCGCCGCTCACGTGGATGGTCCGCGGGGGCGGCGTCCCGCCCGCGGCGGGCGCCTGGGCGAGCGCGGCGAAGGGGAGGAGGACGGTGGCGGCGAGGACGAGCGCTCTGCGCATGAGATCTCCCGGTGAAGTAGGTCGCCGGTAGGAACGCCCGGGAGGCCGATTCGATCCAGGCCCTCGCGGGGGCCCGGCGCACGGGCCGCATCGCCTCTACAATGGCGCGGCTTGGAGCTCCTCCTCGATCGCTCGAACCCCCTGCACTGGATCGTCGCGTCGGTCCTGCTCGTCTCCGGGCTCGCCTGCGCGTGGATCGGCGCGCGGGACGGGCTCGTGCGGCGCCGCATGCCGACCAGCGGCGGCCTGCTCGAGGGCAGGAAGGCGCTCGCCGCGGGCGCGCTCTACCTGCTGACCGGGCTCGGCGGCGTGCTCGGCGCCGTGCTGTTCGCCCTGCGCGGCCGCTGACCCGCCGCAGGCTCGCGGCGTGCGGCGAGCCGATCGACGTCGCGCTACCCCTTCGTGTATTCTGCTCTGCCATCCTGACCACGGCAGGCGGGGAGTCCCGGGCGCCCCGCGCCGGCGGGTCGGGACCTCGTCGCCGGAGGGAAGCGCGAGGAGACGTCGGATGATCCAGATCTACGACACGACGCTGCGAGACGGCACCCAGCGCGAGGGCATCTCGCTCTCCTGTGACGACAAGCTCCGCATCGCGCGCCGGCTCGACGAGCTGGGCGTCGCCTTCATCGAGGGCGGCTGGCCGGGCTCGAACCCGAAGGACGCCGAGTTCTTCGAGCGCGCCCGCGACATCCCCTGGGCCACCGCGCGGATCGCGGCCTTCGGCGCGACCTGCCGGGTCGGCGGCGGCCCGGAGGACGACGCCAACATCCGCGCCCTGCTCGACGCGCGCACGCCGGTCTGCACCGTGGTCGGCAAGACCTGGACGCTGCACGTCACCGAGGTGCTCCGCACCACGCTCGAGGACAACCTCCGCATCGTCGAGAAGAGCCTGGCCTACCTGCGGGCCCAGGACCGGCGCGTGATCTACGACGCCGAGCACTTCTTCGACGGCTACCGCGCCGATCCCGAGTACGCGCTCGAGACGCTCCGGGCGGCCATCCGCGGCGGCGCCGAGACGCTGGTGCTCTGCGACACGAACGGCGGCTCGCTCCCCTGGCAGATCGGCGAGATCGTCCGCAAGGTCCAGGCGGCGGTGCGCCACCCGCTCGGCATCCACTGCCACAACGACTCCGAGTGCGCGGTGGCGAACTCGCTCGCGGCCGTGCACGAGGGGGCGGTGCAGGTGCAGGGCACCGTCAACGGCTACGGCGAGCGCTGCGGCAACGCGAACCTCTGCTCGATCATCCCCACGCTCGAGCTGAAGGCGGGGCTCCGCTGCCTGCCGGAGGGGAAGCTCCGGACGCTCTACGAGGTCGCGCACTTCGTGGCCGAGGTGGCGAACCTGGCGCCGGACGAGCACCTCGCCTACGTCGGGAAGTCGGCGTTCGCGCACAAGGGCGGGATCCACGTGGCCGCCATGCGCCGGACCGAGGCCTCCTACCAGCACATCGACCCGGCGCTGGTCGGCAACGAGATGCGGGTGGTGGTCTCCGAGCTCTCCGGCCGCGGCAACCTCCTCTCCAAGGCCGAGGAGTACGGCATCCACGTGGACGCCGGGACCGACGTCGCCGGCGTGCTGAACGAGATCAAGGCGCTCGAGGCGAAGGGCTTCTCCTTCGAGGCGGCCGAGGCGTCGGTCGCCATGATGCTGGCGCGGCGCCAGCCCGGCTACCGCGCGCCCTTCGAGCTGATCGACTTCCTGGTGACCGTCGAGCACCGGGCCGGCCGCGGCCTCTTCGCCGAGGCGATGGTGAAGGTGCGGGTGGACGGCGAGCAGCTCCACACCGCCGCCGAGGGCGACGGGCCGGTCGACGCGCTCGACGCGGCGCTGCGCAAGGCGCTGGTGGCGCGCTACCCGGGGATCCGCGACCTCCACCTCTCCGACTACAAGGTCCGCATCCTCGACGGCCAGAACGGGACCGCGGCGGTCACCCGGGTCCTCATCGACATGCAGAAGGGCGCGAAGCGCTGGAGCACCGTGGGCGCGAGCCAGAACATCATCGAGGCGAGCTGGATCGCGCTGGTCGACGCGATCGAGTACGGCCTCACCATCGCGTGACAAGGGAGACGAGCGACGTGGACGCGAAGATCGTGGTGTTGCCGGGGGACGGGATCGGGCCGGAGGTCGCGGCCGAGGCGAGGCGGGTGCTCGAGGTCGTGGCGCGGCGGGACGGCCACCGCTTCGACTTCACCGAGCGGCTGATGGGCGGCTGCTCCATCGACGCGCACGGGACGGCGCTCACCGGCGAGGTCCTGGCCGAGTGCCAGGCGTCGAGCGCGGTCCTCCTCGGCGCGGTGGGCGGGCCGAAGTGGGACGACCCGCAGGCCAAGGTGCGGCCGGAGCAGGGGCTCCTCGCGCTGCGCAAGGGGCTCGGGGTGTTCGCGAACCTCCGGCCGGTGAAGGTGCACCCGGCCCTGGTCGAGGCCTCGCCGCTCAAGCCGGACCGGCTCGAGGGGGTGGACATCCTGGTCATCCGCGAGCTGACCGGCGGGCTCTACTTCGGCCAGCCGAAGGGGCGCGACGTGAAGGACGGGCACGAGCGGGCGGTGGACACGCTCGAGTACCAGGACTTCGAGATCCAGCGCGTGGTCGAGCTCGCCTTCCGGCTCTCGAAGGGCCGCAAGAAGAAGGTCACCAGCGTCGACAAGGCGAACGTGCTCGAGTCCTCGCGGCTGTGGCGGCAGATCGCGACGGCGATCGGCCGCGAGCACCCCGACGTCGCGCTCGATCACATGCTGGTGGACACGGCCGCCATGCGGCTCGTGACGAGCCCCGCCACGCTCGACGTGGTGGTCACCGAGAACATGTTCGGGGACATCCTGACCGACGAGGCCTCGGTGCTGGCCGGGTCCATGGGCATGCTGCCGTCGGCGTCGGTCGGCGCGGGCGGACCGGGCCTGTACGAGCCGATCCACGGCTCGGCGCCGGACATCGCGGGCCGCGGGATCGCGAACCCCGTCGGCACCATCCTCTCGGCGGCGATGCTGCTCCGGCACTCGCTCGGCCTGGAGTCCGCCGCGGCGGGCATCGAGCGCGCCGTGGACCAGACCATCACCGAGGGATGCCGGACCGCCGACCTGGGTGGCAAGCTCTCCACCCGGGCGATGGCCGACGAGATCCTCCGACGGATCTAGCGAGCGGTCCTCCGGAAGAGCATGGACGACCGCTCCTTCTACAGCTTCCCCGTGGGCGGCCTCCTCGAGGCGGCGCAGCCCGGGCTGGACGAGGACGCGCGCGCCCGGCTGTGCGCGCTCGGGCTGGATCCGTCGCAGCGCCTGGAGATCTACCCGGCCTGTGCGGTGTACCAGGCGCTGCCGCTGCTCGCGGCGGCGGCCTTCCCCGGCCTGCCGCCGGAGGAGGCGGAGCGCCGCCTCGGCGCCACCGTGCCCGTGGCCTTCCTCGCCTCCCCGGGCGGAGCCGCGATGGCCGCCTACTTCCGGCAGCTCGGGACCCGGAACGCGCTCCTCGACGCGCAGGACCTCTTCCGCGCCGGGAACAACTTCCTGCAGGTCCGTTCGCGGGCGGCGGGCGAGCGGGCGGTGCGGCTCTACTTCACCGGGACCGGCGGCCACGCGCACCTGTTCTGCGGGATCGTCGAGGCGGCGCACCACCTCTCGGGCGAGCCCGGGCTGTGCGCCGCGGTCGAGGAGCAGGGGCCGGATCACGCGACGCTGCTCGTGACCTGGTAGCCGCCGCGCGAGGCGACGGGCCGGTGCGCGGCGCGCCGGGATTCCGGACCTGTCCGGGCGAGATCGGGCGAGCGAGCGGGCGCATCGACGCATCGACACCGCGCGGGTCCTGTGGTTTCCTTGCGGCCCCCGGGCTCGCGGGACGCGCACCGCGCGGCTCGCTTTTTTCGACCCCGATCTCTCGCGATCGCGAAGGAGAAGACGCCATGGCGACCCCCGCGTTCAAGTACCAGGATCCCGTTCCCGCTCGGGAAGGACGACACCAAGTACCGCCTGCTCACGAAGGAGGGCGTCTCGGTCGCCACCTTCGACGGCAAGGAGGTCCTGAAGGTCGAGCCCGCCGCGCTGACGCGCCTCGCGAAGGAGGCGATGCGCGAGTGTCTCCTTCTTCCTGCGCCGCGCGCACAACGAGCAGGTGGCCAAGATCCTCGCCGATCCCGGAGGCGTCGCAGAACGACAAGGGCGTGGCGCTCGCGTTGCTCAAGAACGCCGAGATCGCCGCGCGCGGCGAGCTGCCCTTCTGCCAGGACACCGGCACCGCCACCATCATCGGCAAGAAGGGCCAGCAGGTCTGGACCGGCGTGAAGGACGAGGAGTGCCTCGTCGCGAGGGCGTCTACGAGACCTACACCGAGCGAGAACCTGCGCTACTCGCAGACGGTCGCGCTCGACATGTACGAGGAGATGAACACCGGCACCAACCTGCCGGCGCAGATCGACCTCTACGCGACCGAGGGCGCCGAGTACAAGTTCCTCTTCGTCGCCAAGGGCGGCGGCTCGGCCAACAAGACGCATGCTCTTCCAGGAGACCAAGGCGCTGCTCACGCCGGAGAAGCTCGAGAAGTTCCTGGTCGAGAAGATGAAGTACCTCGGCACCGCCGCCTGCCCGCCGTACCACCTCGCGTTCGTCATCGGCGGCACCTCGGCCGAGCCAGACCATGAAGACGGTGAAGCTCGCGTCGACCAAGTACTACGACGCGCTGCCGACCGAGGGCAACGCGCGACGGCCAGGCCTTCCGCGACCTCGAGCTCGAGCAGCGGCTGCTCGAGGCGGCGCAACAAGCTCGGCATCGGCGCGCAGTTCGGCGGCAAGTACTTCGCCCACGACGTCCGCGTGGTCCGCCTGCCGCGCCACGGCGCCTCCTGCCCGGTGGGCATGGGCGTCTCCTGCTCGGCCGACCGCAACGTCAAGGCCAAGATCAACCGGGACGGCGATCTGGCTCGAGGAGCTCGATCACGACCCCGGCCGCCTCATCCCGCTCGAGCTCGCGCAAGGGGAAGCACGAGCACGGCGGTGAAGGTCGACCTCAACCGGCCCGATGAAGGAGATCCTCGCCGAGCTGTCGAAGCACCCGGTCACGACGCCGCTGCTCCTCACCGGCACGCTGGTCGTGGCGCGCGACATCGCCCACGCCAAGTTCAAGGAGCTGCATCGACCAGGGCAAGGGCGTGCCCGCAGTACCTGAAGGACCACCCGGTCTACTACGCCGGCCCGGCCAAGACGCCGCCCGGCAAGCCGTCCGGCTCCTTCGGCCCGACCACCGCCGGCCGCATGGACTCCTACGTCGACCTGCTCCAGTCGCACGGCGCGTCGATGGTGATGATCGCCAAGGGCAACCGCAGCCAGCAGGTCACCGACGCGTGCAAGAAGCACGGCGGCTTCTACCTCGGCTCCATCGGCGGCCCGGCCGCGATCCTGGCCGAGGAGAACATCAAGAAGGTGGAGTGCATCGACTTCCCCGAGCTGGGCATGGAGGCGGTCTGGAAGATCGAGGTCGAGAACTTCCCGGCCTTCATCCTGGTCGACGACAAGGGCAACGACTTCTTCAAGAAGCTGGGGATGTAGCCGCCGCGGGCGGCCGTCCCAGGCGCCGCCGTCTCTCGGCCCCGGTCGCGTCCTCGCGGCCGGGGCCGCTCCGTCTCTTGCGGCGGCAGTCCAGCGCCGGGCCCACGCGGACCTCGCGTGGTTCGGTCACACCGGCGGGGGCGTCGGGGACGGGCCGCCCGACGCGGCGATGATCCGGATGGCCGCCGGCTCCACCCGGACCTCCAGCTCGGCGGCCGGGATGGTGGCCTCGCCGTCCACCTGGATGGGGCCGCGCGAGGAGAGCCGCGCCGCGACTGCCTTGCGCCGAGCGGGTGGCGCCGTCCCGAGGGTCCGGGGTGGCGAGGCCGCGGCGGAGCGCGGAGAGCCAGGAGCGCGCGGTGCGGTGGACCACGGCCTCGACGCTTCCCGTCGGTCCCGTCGGCGTCCGGGTGGACGATCCGCCCGAACGCGTAGCAGGGGAGGTTGTACAGGCCCGCGCAGAACGCGCGCTCGGACGGGTCGAGCAGCGTCTGGCCCTCGACCTCGAGGCCGATGCCGCCCCGGCGCGCCAGCGCGCCCGGCAGCGCCGCCAGGAGCCCGGCGGCGCGGCCGATCCCGCGCCCGCCGCGAGAGGCCCGGAGAGCGACGGCCCCCTCGAACCCGGCGCTGAGCGAGCTGAGCGCGAGCGGCGCGCGGGGGTGGTCGGTCACGAGGACGTCGAGCGCCACCGACGTGCCCGTCGGCCAGCGCCTTGAGGGCCCGGCGCAGGTCGCCCACCCCGAGCGCGTGGGCGACCGCGTTCCCGGTGCCGAGCGGGAGGATGGCCATGGGCAGCGCGGCGCGCCCCGCCGACCGGACCGCGCGCGCGACGAAGTTCACCGTGCCGTCGCCGCCCGCCGCGACCGGGATCTCCTCCTCGGAGACCGAGCGGAGCGCGCGCTCGGCCCCGGCCAGCGTGGCGACCACCACCAGGCGCGAGGTCGCCGCCCAGGACGGCGCGCGGGCCAGGATGCCGCGCAGGCGCGCCGTCGCGCGGCCCTCGCGCGCCTCGGGGTTCACCAGGAAGACGAGGTGCGGGAAGCGGGCGGTCACGGAGCTCCGGGGGAGCACCAAGGCTATCGTCCGCCGCGCCGGATCTCCAGCGAGACTTCCCGGGCGCGCGGGTCGATTCCGCCGGCTGCCGTGGAGCGCGAGTCGTCACGCGGCCTTGCGCGCCGCCGGCGGGCCGGTGCTATGAAGGCGCGGTGACGCTCCTGCACGCGGCCGGGCTCGGCCTCTCCTTCGGCAGCCGCACCATCTTCGAGCAGCTCACCTTCACCGTCGAGGAGGGCGAGCGGATTGGGCTGGTGGGCGTGAACGGGTCGGGCAAGTCCTCGCTCATGCGCATCCTGGCCCGCGCCGCCGAGCCGGACCGCGGGGAGGTGCAGCTCCGGCGCGGCGCCGGCGTCACCTACCTGCCGCAGGAGCCGGAGTTCCCCGCCGGCGCCACGGTCGCCTCCGAGCTCGAGGTGGCCCGGGTGCCCCTCAAGGCCGCGCTCGACGCGCACGCGGGGCTCGTCGCCCGGCTCGAGACGGAGCGGGACGAGGCGCAGCACGAGCGGCTGCTCGCCGAGCTGGCCTCCACGCTGCGCGACCGGATCGAGCACCTGGGCGGCTGGGACACCGCCCACGAGGCGCGGCGCCTGCTCGACCGGCTCGGCGTGCGCGAGTGGGATCGCCCGGTGGCCGAGCTCTCCGGCGGCCTCCGCAAGCGCGTGGCCATCGCCCGGGCGCTGCTCACGCGGCCCGACCTGCTGCTGCTCGACGAGCCCACCAACCACCTCGACGCGGACACGGTGGACTGGCTGGAGGAGGAGCTGGACGAGCTCTCCGGCGCGCTGCTGCTCGTCACGCACGACCGCTACTTCCTCGACGACCTGGTGGACCGCATCGTCGAGATCACGCCGGGCGCCGGCGTCACCAGCTACCCCGGCAACTACGAGGCCTACCTGGAGCAGAAGCTGGAGGACGAGGAGCTCGCGTCCGGGGCCGAGCACAAGCGCGAGCGCTGGATTGCGCAGGAGGTGGCCTGGCTCCGGCGCGGGGTCGAGGCGCGGCGCACCAAGAGCAAGGCGCGCATCGAGCGGGCGCGCAAGCTGATGGCCGAGCGCGGCTTCGCGCGGCCGCAGGCGGCGGAGCTGCAGGTGGCCGAGGCGCCGCGGCTCTCGCAGATGGTGATCGAGGCCCAGGGGGTCGCCAAGCGCTTCGGCGAGCGGACGCGTGCTCACCGGCGTGGACTTCGTGCTCCAGCGCGGGCGAGCGGGTCGGCATCGTCGGCCCCAACGGCGCCGGCAAGACGACGCTCCTGCGGGTGCTGCTCGGCGAGCTGCCGCCCGACGCGGGCGAGGTGGTGGTCGGGAAGCGCACGCGGGTCGCCTACTACGATCAGCAGCGCGCCCGGCTCGACCCGGAGCAGACCGTCTACGAGGCCGCGGCGGCTCGCCGTCCGGGCGCGCCGGCGAGGACTTCATCGAGCTGGCCGGCCGGCGCGTCGCGCTCCGCGACTACCTCGACGACCTGCTCTTCCCGCCCACGTGCAGCGGATGCAGGTGAAGGCGCTCTCCGGCGGCGAGCGCAACCGCCTGCTGCTGGCGACGGCTCTTCCTCGAGGGCGCGAACGTGCTGGTGCTCGACGAGCCGACCAACGACCTCGACCTCGTCACGCTCAACGTGCTCGAGCGGCTGCTGCTCGACTTCGACGGCAGCGGTGCTGCTCGTCACCCACGACCGGTACTTCCTCGACAAGGTGGCGACCTCGATCCTGGCGCTTCGAGGGGGACGGCCGCGTGGTCCGCTACCCGGGCAACTACGAGACCTACCGGACGCTTGAAGGAGCAGGCGGTCCGCGCCGCCGCGACCGAGGCGGCGCCGGTGCGCGCCCCGCGGCCGCGGGCCGGCGTCGAGGGAGGCGCTCGCCCCGTCCCAGGTCGCCCGCGCGCGCAGGCCCGGCAAGCTCTCCTTCCAGGAGCAGCGGGAGCTCGACGGGATGGAGCAGGCCATCCTCGCCGCCGAGGAGCGGAAGGCCGACGTCGAGGCGACGCTGTCGGACCCGGCCACCTACCAGCGCGCCGGCGACGCGGTGGCCGGGCTGCGCGCCGAGCTCGAGGCGGTCTCCGGCGAGGTCGAGCGGCTCTACGCGCGGTGGCAGGAGCTGGAGGCGATCAGGAGCGGGGGGTGATCACCGCGCTTCCCCGAGGCGGCACGAGGTCAGTTCCGCCACCTCAGGCTCACCACCACCCGTCCCCAGCCGTGATAGCCGTCCGGTGCGCCGGGTGAATAGTCCAGCCTGACGTTCGAGGCGGACACGAAGCGCGCCACGCGGGACAGGGCGCTCAGCCGGGACTCGGAGAGCAGCGCGAGCACCGCGTCGGTGCGGCTGCCACGGAAGGTCGTCTGGTACCCTGGGACGTCCACCAGCGGCTGGCACACGTCGCCGGCGCACACCGGCGCGCGCGCGCGGGAGCGCTCCGCCCTCAGCACCATGCCGCGCGGCAGCGATGCCGCGGGCGAGCCGGTGCCTTGCCGCACGAACAGGCTCAGGTCGGGCATGCGCGCGCGGATCGGGCCGCCCCCCAGGCGCTGCGAGTCATCGCCCCAGGTCGCGGGCGTGACGGCGAGCCAGAGCAGCAGCACCACCGAGGAGTGAAGGCCGGGTCGAACAATCACGCATCGTAACCTGGGGGCTGCGCTCCCCCGCGCCAACGCCCCCGCCGACGCTCGCCGGCCGCCTCGCGAGGCGAGCGACCTGGCGGTGGCTCATCGGTGCCGCACCGGCCAGACCGGCCGGTTCGCGGCGTTCACGCGCCACCGCAGCAGCACCTGGAGGTGCCCCCACCCGCCGCGGCCGGCGTCGAGGCCCTGGTCGAACGTCGCCGGCGTGTAGTCGAGCCGCAGCCCGGTGGCGGCCATGGCCCAGACCATCGTGGCGAGCGGCTCGACGCGGGCGCGATCGAGCAGCGCGAGCGCCAGCTCGGTGCGCTTGCCGCGCATGGAGATCCGTGGCTCGAAGCCCGGGACCGCGACCCGCGGCTGACAGACGTCGCCGCTGCAGGGCGGCGCGACCACTTCACCGCTCGGCGTCGCGGCGGTGGGGGTCCCAGCGACGGGCGCCCACGGCGGCTGGACGAGGTGCAGGAGCGGGCGCGACCGTGCGGGGGACAGCCCCTCGCCGCCGGGCGGCGCGGCGGCGAGCAGGCTCACGATGGCCGCCAGGGTGATCACTCACGTCAACCTGCGTCGTCCTCGGCCGCCGCACAACGCCCGGGCGAGCGAGCCCGTCCCGGTACGCCCCATCCCCGTGGGGTCCTTCACTGAACGTGGATAATGCAGCCCGGCGCGGCTAGTCCGGGGCGCCGAGGCGCCAGCGCAGGCTCAGCACCAGGCGGCCCCAGCCGCGGTCGGGGATCGGGCCGGAGGCGGGGTAGTAGTCCACCCGGAGGTTGCGGTCGACGACGAAGCGGGCCGCCCGCGAGATTGGCTCGAAGGGGCAGCGCGCGAAGAACGCGAGCGCCGCCTCGGAGCGGCTGCCGCGGAACGCGGCCTGCTGGCCGGGGATCGACACCCTCGGCTGGCACACCTCGCCGGCGCAGGCGGGCGCGCCGGAGCGGTCGCCCCCGGGCGCGCGCAGCGCCGCGCCCGAGCGCCACGCGACCTGCATGCGCGACAGGTCGCGGACGTCGAGCACGCTCAGGTCGGGGGTGCGGTGCGGGGGCGGGCGCTCGCCGCTGGATCGGCGCCCCGCGCCGAGCAGCGCCGGGGCACCGGCGAGCACGGCGAGGATGACCGCGCAGCAGGCCATCCACGCACCGTGCGTCACGCCAGGTCGTGGCACAAGGTCCACCCCGGCGCCGGCGAAGGTGCGTGTGCGTCAGGTCACCACGTCGAAGCGATCGAAGCGCATGGTGAAGAGGGCGCGACCCTGCGACACCGAGCGGAGCTCGGTGGCGTAGCCGAACATCCTGCGCAGGGGGGCCTCGCCCTCGATGGCCTTCACGCCCGTCCCCCGCTCGGACACGTCCAGGACCGTCCCCTTGCGTCGATCGAGCGTGCCGATCACCTCCCCGAGGTGCTCGGCGGGGAGCACGATCTCGACCCGCATGAGCGGCTCCAGGATGACCGGCCGCGCCTCGCGGGCCGCGGTCCGGACCGCGTCGGCGGTGGCGACCTTGTAGGCGAAGGGCCTCGACGCCCCTTCACGCCAGGTCGCGCCGGTGAGGGTCACCTGGATGTCCTGGAGGGGATGTCCCTCGAGGGCGCCGGCCTCGGCCGCCTCCCGGGCCCCGTCCTCGATCAGGCGGCGTATCTCGGGCCGGAGGAAGGGCAGGGCGGCCGCCCCGGGCGCGATCTCGAAGCGGAACCCGCCGCCGCGCGGCAGCGGCGCGACCGAGACCGACACCTGCCCGAAGATCTCCTCGTCCTCGAGCGTCCGCTGGAAGGTGGCCTCGGCGCTCGCCGCCGAGGTGATCGCCTCGCGCAGCAGCACCTGCGGCTGGCCGGTCCGGACCGCCAGCCCGAACTCGCGCCGCAGCCGCTCGGCCACCACCTCGAGGTGCAGCTCGCCCATGCCGGAGACGAGCAGCTGTCCGGTGTCCGGGTCCTCGCCGGAGCGGAAGGTGGGATCCTCGTCGGCGATGCGCGCGAGCGCCTCGAGCAGCAGGTCGCGCTCCTTCTGCGAGGGCGCCTCGATCGCCTCGGAGATGACCGGGTCGTAGGACGAGAGCCGCTCCAGGAGGAGCGGGTGGCCCTTGTCGGTGAGGGTGTCGCCGGTGCGGGTGGTCTTGAGGCCGATCACCGCGAAGAGCTGGCCCGCGCCGAGGAAGGGGACGCGCTCCTTCTGCGCCGCGTGCATGAGCAGCACACGCCCGACCTTCTCGAAGGTGCGCTGGCTCGCGTTCCAGACCGCGTCGCCCTCGGCGATCCGCCCGGAGTAGACGCGGAGGAACACGTACCGCCGCTTCTCGTCGAGCAGCGACACCTTGAAGGCGAGGGCGAGCAGCGGGGCCGCCTCGTCGGCGGGCCGCCGCTCCTCCTCGCCGGTGTCCGGGTGCACCCCGACCGGCGGCGGCACGTCGAGCGGCGAGGGGAGGTAGTCGCACACCGCCTCGAGCACCTGCGGGATCCCCTTGTTCCGGAGGGCCGAGCCGCACAGCAGCGGCACGAACCGGCCGGAGAGGGTGGCGCGGCGGACGGCGGCCCGCAGCGCCCCCTCGTCCAGGTCGCGATCCGAGAGCACCGCGTCGGCGGCCGCCTCGTCGTGGTCGGCCAGCGCCGCCAGGAGCGCCTGCCGGTCGGCCTCGCCGGCCGCCGAGATGCCGGGCTCGGCGGCGAAGGCCCGCGGATCCTCCGCGTCGAGGAAGCGGACGGTGCGCCGCGCCACCAGGTCCTCGAAGCCGGTGAAGGCGGCCTCGGCCCCGAGCGGCCGCTGGACCGCGGCCACCGCGTGGTCGGGGAAGTGGTGGCGCAGCGAGGCGAGGGTGAGCCCGAGGTCGGCGCCCACCCGGTCCATCTTGTTCGCGAACGCGATCCGCGGGACGCGGTACCGATCGGCCTGGCGCCACACCGTCTCGCTCTGCGGCTCGACGCCGTGGGCGGCGTCGAACACCGCCACCGCGCCGTCGAGCACGCGGAGCGACCGCTCCACCTCGATGGTGAAGTCCACGTGGCCGGGCGTGTCGATGAGGTGGAGCTCGTGGCCGCGCCACTCGAGGCGCGTCACCGCGGAGGTGATGGTGATCCCGCGCTCGCGCTCGAGCTCCATCCAGTCCATCACGGCGAGGCCCTCGTGCACCTCGCCCATCTTGTGGGTGCGCCCGGCCACGAAGAGGAGGCGCTCGGTGAGCGTCGTCTTCCCCGCGTCGATGTGCGCCATGATCCCGATGTTCCGGATGGCGCGCATGCGTCGCTCGACCGCCGTCCCTCCGCCGCGAGGCTCCGCCATGCGCTCGACCCTCCGCGCGCCGGTCCGCCCGGCGCGAGTCGAGGCAGTATACGTTCGCGCCCCGACCGCGCGCCGCGCGCGATCGCGCCGCCGGGGTGGCCTGGAGGGCCGGCGGCGGTCCCCCCGGCAGGTCGCGGCGCGCGCCCGCTTCGTCTAAGCTGCGCCCCCCGTGCGCGAGATCTGCCGCCGCTGCCTGCGCCCCACCGGGTTCTGCCTGTGCGAGGCGCTCCCCCCCATCCCGTCGAGGGTCCGGGTGGTGATCCTCCAGCACCCGCGGGAGGCGCGCCTCGCCATCTGCACCGCCTGGCTCACCCGGCTGGCGCTCCCGAGCTCGGAGCTGCACCGCGGCGTCCGCTTCGAGCAGGACGCCCGGGTGCGCGAGGTGGCGGCGGACCCGGGCGCGGCGCTGCTCTTCCCGGGCGACGGCGCGGTGCCGGCCGCGGCGCGGGCCGACGATCCGCCCCGGCTGCTGATCGCGGTGGACGGCACCTGGCACCAGGCCACCAAGATCCTGCAGGCCAACCCGGCCCTGGCGGCGCTCCCCCGCATCTCGGTCGAGCCCGATCGACCCGGCGGCTACGGCGACCTCCGCCGCGAGCCCGAGCCGCACTGCCTGTCCACGCTCGAGGCGGTGGCGCTCGCGCTCGGCGCGCTGGAGCGGGATCCCGCCCGCTTCGAGCCCATGCGCGAGGCGTTCCGCCGGATGGTGGAGCAGCAGCTGGCGTGCGCCCGGGGCGCGCGGCGGAGCCCGCGGCACCGGGGGGGCGCCGGAGGCAGCCGGTGAGGAGCGGCCGGGCACGGGGTAGCCGGCAAGGAGCGGCCGGGCAGGGTAGCCGGCAGGGAGCGGCCGGGCATGGGTAGCCGGCAGGGAGCGGCCGGGCACATTTCGCTCAGGACAGCCGGTGAGGAGCGGCCGGGCACATTTCGCTGCGCGAAAGTGTGCCTCGGCCGGAGGTTGGATGCCGGCTAGTGCCTCGGCCGGAGGTTGAATGCCGGCTGGCTACAGCTGCGGCCCGAGCAGCCGGGCGGCGCTGGCGCCGAGGCGCGACAGGAACGGCGCGTCGGCCTCGCGCCCGCGCTTCTCCCTGGCGCCGGCCAGGTCTCGGTCGAAGATCTCGGCGAGCGCCGCGGCCGGACGCGGGCCGTACAGGACGGCGGTCACCTCGAAGTTGAGCCGGAGGCTGCGGGCGTCCAGGTTGGCGGTGCCCACCAGCCCGACCTCCTCGTCCACCACGCAGGTCTTGGCGTGGAGCATGGGCGGGCCGTAGAGCCAGATGCGCACGCCGGCCGCGAGCAGCCCGTCGTGGTAGGTGCGCGAGGCGGCGTCCACCACGCGCGAGTCGGTCGCCAGCGGCAGCAGGAGCCGCACGTCCACGCCGCGCAGCGCGGCGCTGCTCAGCGCCGCCAGGATCGGCTCGTCGGGCACGAAGTAGGGCGTGGTGACCCAGACCCGCTGGCGCGCGCCGCCGATGGCCGCGACGTAGAGGTGCCCCACCGCCGAGGCGTCCAGGTCCGGGCCGGAGGGGACGATCTGCACCTCCAGGTCGCCGGCGGGCTCCTCGGGGAAGAAGTCGCGGAGCGCGGCGGCCGGGACCGGCGAGCCGGTCTCGCCGGTGGCGAAGGCCCAGTTCTCGAGGAAGACGAGCTGGAGGCCGTGCACCGCCGCCCCCTCGATCCGGACGGCCGTGTCGCGCCAGGCGGCCGCGCCCCGGACCGCGGCGCTCTGGTCGTCGCTCACGTTCATGCCGCCGGTGAAGCCGACCCGGCCGTCGCAGACCACGATCTTGCGGTGCGACCGGAAGTTGGCCGAGTTGCCCCGGAGCCGGCCCATCAGCATGGGATTGAAGCGCTCGACCTGCGCGCCTGCCTCGCGGAGCGCGCGCAGGAAGCGCTCGCCGAGCGTCGGCGACCCGACGTCGTCGACCAGCAGGCGCACCTGCGCGCCGCGCCGCGCCGCCGCCGCCAGCGCGTCGCGGATCCGGGCGCCGCACGCGTCGCGCTCGAAGATGTACATCTCGACGTGGACGTGGTGGCGCGCGGCGGCGATGTCCGCCTCGACCGCCGCGAAGAAGGGATCGCCCTCGGTGTAGAGCACCAGGCCGCGGGCCGTCTCGGGCGGCGGCGCCTGGAGCCGGATGGCGAGCCGGGCCAGCTGGCCGAGGGCCGAGAGGTCCCGCGCGGTGGCGCGGTCCCAGGCGTCGAGGTAGGCGCCGCGGGCGCGCCGGAGCACCGACAGCCGCGACTTCTTCCGCGCGAAGCGCCGCGGGCCGAGGAGCAGGTAGACGGGGACGCCGACCAGCGGCATGGCCGCGAGCGCCAGGATCCAGGCCAGGGTCGCGGCGGGCGAGCGGCGCTGGAGCACGATCCAGCACCCGGCCGCGAGGACCCAGGCCACCTCGAGCGCGGCCAGCACGCCGGGTGAGAGGCCCTCCGGGAGGCCGAGCGCGAGGGGCCGCCACATGCCAGCGGATTGTACACGGCGCGGCCGGTGGTCCACGCCGGCGCGCCGGGATTCGGGGTGCGGAGCCCCCGGCCGGCCTTTACGATGG
Source organism: uncultured delta proteobacterium (assembly GCA_963733485.1). GTDB lineage: Bacteria > Myxococcota > Myxococcia > Myxococcales > Anaeromyxobacteraceae > Anaeromyxobacter. Next base: position 128,102 of record CAVTDL010000009.1, read on the forward strand.
GCGATGTCCCGCTCTCCCTTCTCGTCGCTCGAGCCCGCGGCCTACACGCTCGTGCGCGTGGTCGCCGGCGCCATGCTGTCCTTCCACGGCATCCAGAAGCTCTTCAACGTGCTGACCGACCAGGCCCCGGCGGTCGGCACGCAGCTCTGGTTCGGCGGCGTCATCGAGCTGCTCTGCGGCCTCGCCGTGGCGCTCGGGCTCTTCACCCCGTGGGCCGCGTTCCTCGCGAGCGGCACCATGGCGGTCGCCTACGTCCAGTTCCACTGGAAGCTGCAGCTCGGCGCCGCGTTCCTCCCCGGCGTGAACCGGGGCGAGCTCGCGGCCCTCTACGCGGTGGTGTTCCTGCTGGTGGCCACCCGTGGCGCCGGACCCGTCAGCCTCGACAGGCTCCGGGGCCGGGGGTGACCTGACCGGGGCGGCGCCGCGACGCGGTGGCCGCGCCGGGGCCGGCCGCTACCGCGCCGTCCTGGCCCTGGTCGGCCGGCGCCCGAGGATCGCCTCCATCTCGTCCATGGTCCCGTTCATCTCCTCCATGGCGGCGGCGAACGGCGCCGAGGTGGTCATGTCCACCCCGGCCTCGCGCAGCAGGTCCACCGGGTAGCGCGATCCGCCGGCGGCGAGCATGGCCAGGTAGCGGTCGCGCGCGGCGGTGTGCCCCTGGGCCTCCTCCGCCAGGATCGCCTTGGCGAGGGAGGTCGAGGCGACCAGGCTGGTGGCGTACTGGTAGACGTAGAAGTCGTAGAAGAAGTGCGGGACGAAGGTCCACTCGTCGCCGTAGAGCGTCGCGACCTGGCAGATGCCCTGATCGTGCCCGTAGTACTTGCGCACCAGCGCGAGGTAGAGCTGCGCTCATCTTCTCGCCGGTGAGCGCCTCGCCCTTCTCGGCCCGCTCGTGCACCGCCAGCTCGAACTCGGCGAACATGGTCTGCCGGAACAGGGTGGTCCGGAGCGACTCGAGGCGCTGCCCGAGCAGCGCGAGCCGCTCGGCGTCGTCCCTGGTGCCGCCCAGCACCTTGCGGAAGAGCAGGTTCTCGTTCAGGGTCGAGGCCACCTCGGCCACGAAGATGGCGTACTCCGAGGTCGGGTACGGCTGCTTCTCGTAGGAGAGCAGGGTGTGCATCGAGTGCCCGGCCTCGTGGGCCAGGGTGGAGACGTCCTCCCACTGCCCGTTGAAGTTGAGCAGCTGGTACGGGTGGACGCCGTAGACGCCGGTGGAGTAGGCGCCGGAGCGCTTCCCGGTCGAGGGCAGGAAGTCGGTCCAGCCGGCCTCGAAGCCCTGGCGGAGCTTGGTGACGTAGCCGTCGCCGAGCGGGCTCACCGCGTCGAGCGTCATCGCCATCGCCTGGTCGATGGCGTAGCGCCGGTCGACCGACTTCACGATGGGCGCGTACAGGTCCTCGTAGCGGAGATCGGGGAGGCCGAGCATCCGCTGGCGGAGGCGCAGGTAGCGGTGGAGGGTGGGGAGGTTGGCGTTCACGTCCTTCGACGAGCTGCTGGTAGACCGCCACCGGCACGTTGTCGCGGAAGAGCGAGGACTCGAGCGCGGAGCCGAAGCGGCGCACCTCCTTCTCGAAGAGGTGGGCCCGCACCTGGGCGTAGAGCGCCGTGCCGAGGGTCCGCTCGTACGCTTCAGCGCCCCGAAGAAGGCCTCGAAGACCTTCACGCGGTCGGCCCGTGCGCCGGTCGTGCGGGCGCGCCCGTAGCCGGCCGGATCGAGCCGGATCGACTCGCCGGTGGAGAGCTTCACGGTGGGGTAGGGGAGGTCCGCGTTGGTGAGCACGCCGTGCAGGTCGGCGCCGGCCCCGGCGAGATCGCCGGTCCGGGCCACGATCCGCTCCTCGTCGGCGGCGAGGGTGTGCGGCTTCCAGCGCAGCACGTCGTCGAGGTAGAAGGCCCAGTCACGCAGCCGGGGCTCCTCGCCGAGGTAGCGGCGCACCTGCTCGGCGGGCAGGGCGAGGATCTCCGGGCGGACCCACGAGATCGCGGCGTCGGCCTCCACCGCGAGCCGCTCGGCCTCGGACTTCATCGCGCGGGGCTTCGGCTCGCGGGTGTCCTCGTCCGACCGGGCGCTGGCGTAGACGTTCAGCCGCTCCAGGTCGTTCTGGAGGCGGCCCATGTCGGTGAGCGCGTCGCCGAGCGCGCGCGCCGAGCTCGAGAGGTGGCCGCGGTGGCGCGCGAAGTCGGGGAGCTTCTTCGCGAGGGCGGCCTTCGCCTCCGACCAGGCCTGGTCGGAGGGGTAGAGGTCGCCGAGCTTCCACTTGTAGCGGTCCGGCGTCTTGGACCGCTCGGCGGGCGCGCCGGACTTCGCGGGGGCGGGGCGCGCCGGGGGCTTGGCGGGCGAGGCGGACAGGGAGAGCGCGGCGAGGACGGCGAGCGGTATGTTCACGGTGAGAGCCTCCAGGCTGACCCACCTTTGTACACCGGTGGGCGGCGGTGCGCCGTCGAACGGTGGACCTCCGGTCGGGGCGGCGCCCTCGTCCAGGGTCGCTCGGGCAGCGAGTTTCCCGGCGCGCGACGAAACGCCGAGTCGCTTGCACCGCTCCACCCCGGCGAGGGTACCGCGCTCCCACCCGCGCTCCGGGTGCGCCCAATCGCCTGGCTCCCACACGGTCCGTGTTGCCAACCGTGCTGACAACGCGCGGGGGGCGGCATAGCCTCCGACCATGACCGGCACCCAGCCCGCCGCTGGCCGAAGATCGTCGGCGCCCTCGTCCTCGCGCTGGTGGTCCTCCTCGTCGCCGGCGTCCTCCTCGCTCGATCGCGATCCTCCTCTCCCAGGTCCGCAAGCAGACCGACGCGCTCTCGCGCGACCTCGGACGCCCCGTCACGGTCGAGGGCGTGAAGACCAAGCTCCTCGGTGGCTTCGGGCTCCGTGTCACCGGCGTCGGGATCGGCCCCGCGGAGGGAGAGGATCGTCCCGCTGCTCGAGCTCCCCCGCGCCGAGGTGGAGGTGGACCTCCTGCGCGCCCTCGGCTCCCGCGGGAAGGACGTGGTGGTGCGCGAGGTGGTGGTGGAGGGGGCGCGGGTGAACGTGATCCGGCTTCGCGACGGGACCACCAGCATCGAGCGGCTCTCGAAGAAGCTCGCCGAGCGCACCGCCAGGGAGGCGCCGGCGGAGAGGCCCGCCGGGGAGAAGCCGGCAGACCTCTCGGCCGTGCGGATCGACCGCGCCGCGGTGGAGAACGCGCGCATCGCCTTCGTCGACCGGGCCACCCCGGGCGCGAAGGAGCTCTTCGTCGAGGACCTCGACGTCGAGGTGCGCGACCTGCGCGCGGGGGAGCCGCTCGAGGTGGTGGTCCGCGCGGCGGTGCTGGCCTCCAAGCAGAACCTCGAGCTGCACCTCAAGGCCGCGCCGCTCCCGCCCACGCTGGTGCCGACGCCGGAGCACCTCACCCTCAAGGTCGAGCCGATCGAGCTCGGACCGCTCGCGCCCTTCCTCCCACCGAGCGTCGGCCTCCGCGGCGGGCGCTTCCAGGCCGACCTGGTGATGGCGCTCGGCGCGGCGGTGCCGGGAGGCAAGGGAAAGACGACCGTGAAGGGCGGGTTCCAGGCGAAGCAGCTCGCCTTCGCCGGGCAGGGCGGCGGGAAGCGGCTCGATGCGTCGCTCGACGCGGACCTGGAGGCCGACGCCTCCGCGGGCGATCTCCGCATCGGGAAGCTCGACCTGGTGATCGGGCCGGCCCAGATCACGGGCAAGGGCCGCGCCACCGGGCTCACCGGGGATTCACCCAAGGTCGAGGGCCTCGAGCTCGTCGCGCACGGCCTCGATCCGGAGGTGCTGGCCGAGTACTACCCGCCGCTCCGCGCGCAGATCGGGGGGCGTGGTGGTGGCGGGACCCGTGGGGCTCTCGCTCCGAGGCGCCGGCACCGAGGCGGCCCAGACGGTGGAGCTGAACGTGGACCTCGGGCCGGTGCGGCTCGTCGTCCCGAAGCAGCTCGCGAAGGCCGCCGGCGCGCCGATGTCGCTGGTGGCCCGCGCCGACGCGGCGCAGGGCGGCGGCCGGGTCCGCTTCGATGCGACCCTGGATCTGGCCGGCGCCGACCTGCGGCCGGGCGAGGCGCTGGCCAAGAAGCCCGGCGATCCGATGTCGATGAAGGTGGCGGGGGCCTACCGGAAGTCGGGCGAGAAGGTCGACGTGGAGCTCTCGCGCGTGGACCTCGACCTGCTGGGCGACCGGCTGACCGGGAAGGGCGAGGTCGCCCTGGCCGGCAAGGCGCCCAAGGCCACCACCCGCTTCGACCTGGCGCTGTCCGGAGAGCGGCTCGACCTCGACCGGCTGCTCATCCCCGCGCCCGAGGTGAAGGAGAAGGCGAAGGCGCCCGCCTCGAAGCCGCTCGACCCGGCCACCTTCGCCGGGCTCTCCGGCGTGGCGGCCGCGCGGCTCGGCCTCCTGCGCATGGAGGGCGCGGAGGCGCGCAACGTGGTGCTCAAGGTGAAGGTGGTCGAGGACGCGATCACGCTGGAGGAGGCGCGGCTCGAGGCGTTCGGCGGCAACGTCTCCGCCGCCGGGACCGCCATGAAGCTCGCCCACCCGGAGGAGCCGTTCACGGTGAAGGCGGACGTGAAGGGCGTCGAGGGCGCGGCGCTGCTCGGGCTCTTCTCGAAGCGGAAGGTGCTGGGCGGCAAGCTGGACGCGGCGATCCAGCTCGGCGGCAAGGGGTGGAAGGTCAGATCCGGCCAAGACGGTGACCGGCACCGTGAAGGGCGACCTCTCCGATGGCGCGTTCTACGGGAAGGACCTGGTCGCCGCGGTGGCCGGGCCCATCGCCTCGCGCCTCCCCTTCGGCGCCGGGAAGCTCGCCGAGGGCGGCTCGACCAGCCTCGGGAAGCAGCTGCCCTTCTCGCTGCAGATCGCCGACGGCGTGGCGCGCCTCGCGAAGCCGATCCAGGTGAAGAGCGGCGACAACGACCTCTCGTTCGACGGCGGGGTGGGGCTCGACGGCACGCTCGCGATGCCGGTCACGCTCGCGCTGGGGCCCGAGGTGATCGCGAAGATCACCGGCGGACGGGCCCGCCCCAAGGGGCCCATCCCGGTCACCTTCAACCTGGCCGGCCCGGCCTGGAGCCCGCGGCTCGAGGGGCTCGCGCTCGACGCGGCGGTGAAGGCCATCGCCGCCGAGGCGGCCCAGGGCGCGGCCGGGAAGCTGCTCGGCGCGAAGGGCGGGGCCGCGGCGGGCGCCATCGCCGACCCCGCCAAGGCGAAGGCCGAGGCGGAGGCCAAGGCGCGCGAGGAGGCGGGCCGCCAGAAGAAGAAGCTCGAGGAGGAGGCGAAGAAGAAGCTGAAGGGGCTGTTCGGGAAGTAGCCCGCGAAGTTGCCCGGGGAGGACCCACTGGCGGGCTCAGCCGGCCCGGCGCACCCGGCAGGCGTACCAGGGCAGGGCGGCCGCCCCCGGCTCGGCCGGCTGCGGCACCGGCACCCGCGTCCGCTCCACCTGCCAGGCCGCGGCCGGCAGGTGCTCCTCGACGAAGGGCAGGCCGGGCGCGTAGGCGAAGAGCCCGCCCGGCCGGAGCGCCCGCAGGATCTCCATGTACCGCCGGGCGTAGCGGAGCGCCTCGTCTCCGGGTCGCAGGTGCTGGTGGAGGAAGTGGAGCGAGAACCCGAGGTGCGAGACGACCGTTCCGAGCGACCCCGGCGCGAGCGGCACCTCGAGCCAGCCCGCGCGGTGGATCCCCTCGGCCGGCTCGGCGGCGCGGTCGATCCCCTCCGCCGCCAGGCCGCGGGCGCGGAGCCAGCGCACCAGCCGCGCCTCGACCCCGCACCCGAGGTCGAGGATGGGCTCGGCCAGCGCGGCGGGATCGAGGCCGAGCACCCGGAGCTGCAGCTCCGGATCGTACTCGGCCGACACCACCTCCCGGAGCGCCGGCGCGCCGGCCCCGGCGGCGAGCCCGCGGACCAGCGCCGAGAGCGCCGCGAGGTAGCCCGCCAGCACCGGGGCGAGCGCCCTTGCGAAGGCCTCCCCCGACCCGGCCGCCCGGAGCGCCTCCGCGCCGGCGCGCAGCGCGTCGTGGTCGATCCGGCCGAGGTCCGCCTCGCGCGCGGCGTCGAGCGGGAGGAACTGGTTCCGGGCCCGGAGCGCGGAGAGCACCTCGGTCGCCAGCGCGCCCGCGGGATCCAGGGCGAAGCCGCCGCCGGGCGCCGGCGCGGCGAGGGCCGCGTCGAGCGCGGGGAGGAGCGCCTCGCGCTGCCCGAAGAGCTGGTCGGCCAGCCGCTCCGGGACCGCGGCCAGCGACGGCGGAGGGTGCGCGAGCGCCTCCAGGGTGGCCGGGGCGCGTCGCGCGGCCTCGGCGAGCAGGGCGGCGCGGAGCGGCTCCAGGGGCGCGGCGGGCGCGGGCATGGCGGCGAAGCTAGCCGCGGGCGAGGGGAGGCGCAACGCGGGAGAGGCCGGGACGAGGGTCCGGGGTCCGGGCCGGCGGCCTCGGCTGCGGACCACCCGGGCGCTTGCGCCGCGGCGCCCCGCCGCGCGACACAGGTGGCCCGGAGGAACGCCCATGCCCCGCACCATCATCGAGCCCTTCCGCATCAAGTCGGTCGAGCCCATCCGCGTGACCACGCGCGAGGAGCGGGAGCGCCTGCTCGAGGCGGCGAGGCTGAACGTCTTCAGGCTCGACGCCGACGACGTGCTCCTCGACTTCCTCACCGACTCCGGCACCGGCGCGATGAGCGCCCGGCAGTGGGCGGCCATCATGCAGGGCGACGAGAGCTACGCCGGGGCGCGCAGCTTCCACCGCTTCGAGGCGGCGGTGCGCGACCTCACCGGCTACCCGTTCGTCATCCCCACGCACCAGGGACGCGCCGCGGAGCGGATCCTCTTCTCGGTCGCCACCCGGCCCGGCGACGTCGTCCCGTCCAACACGCACTTCGACACCACGCGCGCCAACCTCGAGTACGACGGCGTGGAGCCGGTGGACCTGGTGATCCGCGAGGGGCTCGAGCCACGCACCCGCCACCCGTTCAAGGGGAACATCGACCTCGTCCGGGTGGAGCGGCTCCTCGCCGAGCGCGGGCGACAGGGTCCCCTTCGGCATGATCACCCTCACCAACAACTCGGGCGGCGGCCAGCCCGTCTCGCTCGAGAACCTGCGCGCCTACCGGGAGCTGCTGCGCCGGCACGGCAAGCCGCTCGTCCTCGACGCCTGCCGCTTCGCCGAGAACGCCATGTTCGTGAAGCTGCGCGAGCCCGGGCAGGCCGGGCGGACGCCGCGCGAGATCGCGCAGGAGATCTTCTCGCTCGCCGACGGCTGCCTGGTCTCGGCCAAGAAGGACGGCCTCGCCAACATCGGCGGCTTCATCGCGCTCCACGACGAGCGCTGGGTGGAGGCCGCCCGGAACCTGCTCATCCTCACCGAGGGGTTCCCCACCTACGGCGGCCTGGCCGGCCGCGACCTCGAGGCGATCGCGGTCGGGCTCGAGGAGGTGCTCGAGGAGGACTACCTGCGCTACCGGCTGCGGACCGCCGAGTACCTGGGCGAGAAGCTGCTCGCGGCCGGCGTCTCCATCGTGGAGCCGACCGGCGGCCACGCCGTCTACCTCGACGCCCGCGACTTCCTCCCGCACCTCTCGCCCGAGGACTACCCGGCCTGGTCGCTCTGCAACGCGCTCTACCTCGAGGGCGGCATCCGCGGCGTGGAGATCGGCTCGGTGATGTTCGGGAAGCGGCGCGAGGACGGGACCGAGACCTACCACACCATGGAGCTGGTGCGGCTGGCCTTCCCGCGGCGGGTCTACACCCAGAGCCACTTCGACTACGCCGCCGAGGTCATCGCCGAGCTCAAGGCGAAGGCCGCGCAGGTGCGCGGCGTGCGGATCGTCAAGCAGGCGCAGCACCTCCGCCACTTCACCGCCGAGCTCCGGTGGGCGTGAGCCGCCCGGCCTCGCGCCGATTCGCGCCCGCGCCGCCGTCGCCCGTCGGCGCAAGTTCGAAGGGCGCTCCGCCGGGTCGCGGATTACCCTCTGCCGGCATGCGAACCGTGACCGAGCACGTGGGCGATCCGCGCCACGCGGCGCGGGCGCTCGAGGGCGCCTCGGCGGTGGGCGAGGCGTCGGGCGGCCTGCGGCTGCTGGTGCGCATCGGCGTGTGGCGGGAGGAGGGGCGGGTGGTCCGGGTGCGCTACCGGGCGAGCACGTGCGCCTCGCTCATCGCCTATGCGGAGGTGGCCTGCGCGCTGCTCGAGGCCGGCGTGCCGCCTGCCGAGGTCGAGGCGGCGCGGCTGCGCGCCGCGGTGCCCGGGGTCCACCCGGTGCACCACGACCGCGCCGATCTGGTGGCCGCCGCGGTGCGCGTGGCCTTCCCCGCAGGAGAGAGGAGCGCCACGTGAACGTCGCCTACGTGTTCTCGACCCCCAACGCCTCGTTCATCCTGGAGAAGATGATCGTCCCGCAGCTCGAGGAGGGGCGGCACGGCGCGACCGTGGCCGGGATGTTCTTCTTCGTCGACAACAACTACCTGCTGGTGCGGGGGAACCCCACCGGCGAGCGGCTCGCGGCGGTGGCCCGCAAGAGCGGCATGCTGCTCATGGGCTGCGACCAGTGCTGTTACCAGCGCGAGATCGCCGATCGGCTGATCGAGGGGATCCCCATCGGCTGCTTCCCCGATCTCTACCAGGCGCTCTCCGGCGCGAAGATCGATCAGGTGATCACGCTCTGACCGGCGCCGGCGCCGGCCGCCTCCCCCCGGGCTCCGCCGGCCGGAGGATTCACGGAAAGAGCGCGTAGAGGTGGTCCACCGGCCCGCGCCCCTTCCCCACCGTGTACGAGCGGCGGAGCGCCTCCACCAGGTACGCCTTCGCGCCGCGCACGGCCTCGAGGAGCCCCTCGCCGAGCGCCAGCCGCGCGCAGATGGCCGCCGACAGGGTGCAGCCGGTGCCGTGCACGTTGGCGGTCTCGACGCGGGGCCCGGGGATCTCCACCAGCCGGTCACCGTCGAAGAGCACGTCCACCGCGTCGGGGGCGGCCGCGCCCCCCTTCACCAGCACCGCCCGCGCCCCCATCGCGTGGAGCGCGCGGGCGGCCGCTCGCATGCCCTCGACGCCCTCCACGGACCTGCCCAGCAGCGCGGCGGCCTCGTGCAGGTTGGGCGTGATCAGCGCCGCGAGCGGGAAGAGCCGCTCCACGTAGGCCCGCTCGGCGGCGGCGTCGAGCAGCCGGTCGCCGCTCTTCGCCACCATCACCGGATCGACCACCAGCGGCCCGAGCGTCCATCGCTCCGCTGCGTCGGCCACGGCCTCGACGATGTCGGCGCTGCCCAGCATGCCGGTCTTGGTCGCGGCGGGCCGCATGTCGGTCGCCACCGCCTCGATCTGCGCGGCGACCATGCGAGGCTCGAGGGCGACCCAGGCGCTCACCCCGGTCGAGTTCTGGGCCGTCACCGCGGTGATGGCCGAGGTGCCGTGGACCCGGTGCGCGGCGAAGGTGCGGAGATCGGCCTGGATGCCGGCGCCGCCGCCGGAGTCGGAGCCCGCGATGGTGAGCGCGACCTTCATGGCGGTCGAATAGGCCGTCCCGGCAGCGCCCGCAACGGGGTCCGTCTCCCGGCTCGAGCCGGGCGCGGCCCGGACGGGCAGTATGCGCGCCCCGGCGCACGGGGCCCGGCGTCGAGGGGCCCCGAGGAGCCTCACCTGGCAGGGCGGGTCACGGCCCGCGCGTGATTAGGATGTGGGCCACATGCCGCGACGACTGCTCTGCCTGCACGGCCACTTCTACCAGCCGCCCCGCGAGAACCCCTGGATCGAGGAGATCGAGGTCCAGGACTCCGCCGAGCCGTTCCACGACTGGAACGAGCGGATCGCGGTGGAGTGCTACGCGCCGAACGGCGCCGCGCGTCTCAAGAGCCCGGCGGACCGGATCGTCGACATCGTCAACAACTACGTCCACCTCTCGTTCAACTTCGGCCCGACGCTGCTCGCCTGGCTCGAGCGCCACCGGCCCGAGGTCTACGCGGAGGTGCTGGCCGCGGACGCGCGGAGCCTGGAGGTGAGCGGCCACGGGAACGCGCTCGCGCAGGGCTACAACCACGCCATCCTGCCGCTCGCCTCGCCCCGCGACCGCCGCACGCAGATCCGGTGGGGGATCTCCGACTTCCGGCGCCGCTTCCACCGGGCGCCGGAGGGCTTCTGGCTCCCCGAGACGGCCGCGGATCAGGCCACCCTGGCGGCCCTGGTCGAGGAGGGGATCCGCTTCACGATCCTCTCGCCCTACCAGGCGGTCCGGGTGCGCCCGCCCGGCGGCGAGTGGCAGGAGGCGACCGGCGCGCGCTTCGATCCCACCCGGCCCTACCGCGTCCGCGCCGGTGCGGGCGAGCTCGCCGTGTTCTTCTACGACGGCCACATCGCGCGCGAGATCGCCTTCGGCGACGCGCTCGGGTCCGGCGAGGCGCTGATCCAGCACCTGGAGGCGGGCTTCGACCCGGCGCGCGCGCACGACGAGGTGCTCTCGGTCGCCTTCGACGGCGAGACGCTCGGCCACCACAAGAAGGGCGGCGACGAGGTCATGGCGGCGGCCCTGCGGGTGCTCGGGCGGCGCGGCGACGTCGAGCTGGTGAACCTCGGCCAGGCCATGGCCCGGGTCCCGGCCGAGTGGGAGGCGGAGATCGCCGAGGGCTCCTCGTGGAGCTGCGCGCACGGCGTCGAGCGCTGGCGCTCGGACTGCGGGTGCAACACCGGCGGCCCGCCCGAGTGGAACCAGGCGTGGCGGGCGCCGCTGCGCCTCGCCCTGGACGGCCTCCGCGGCGAGCTCGAGGCGGTCTACGAGCGCGAGGCGGCGGCGCTCCTGCCCGACCCGTGGGCCACCTGCGAGCGGTTCGTCGAGCTCCTGGCCGACCCGCGGCGGCGCGAGGCGCCCGAGTTCCTGCGGCGCGAGGCGGGGCGGGACCTGGATCGGGCGGAGCAGGTGCGCGCGCTCCAGCTGCTCGAGGTGCAGCGGAACGCGCAGCTCATGTACACGAGCTGCGGCTGGTTCTTCTCGGAGATCTCGGGCCTCGAGTCGGTGCAGGTGCTGCGGTACGCCGCGCGCGCCATCCAGCTCGCGCGCGACGCGTCGGGGCGGGATCTCGAGCCGGGGTTCGAGGAGGCGCTGGCGGAGGCGCCGTCGAACGTCCCGGCGCTGCGCGACGCGCGCGGGGTCTACCGCCGCCTGGTGAAGCCGAGCGTGGTGACGCTCGAGGGCGTGGGGGCGCACCTCGCCATCGCGAGCTCGGTGCGCTCGCTCCCGGACGAGGGGCGGGTGTTCTGCTACGCCTACCGGCTCGAGGGCCGGAGGGCCGCCCAGTCCGGCCCCGTCGCCGTGGCGCTCGGGAGGCTGCAGCTCGAGAGCGATCTCACCCGCGAGACGCTCGACGCGGTCTACTGCGTGCTCCACTTCGGCGAGGCGGACTTCCGCTGCGGGCTGGTGCCCTACCGCGGCCCGGAGCAGCTCGCCGTGCTCGAGGAGACCCTGCTGGCGCTGGGGCCGGCGCGGTCGCTCGCCCAGCTGCTCCGGGCGGTGGACGGCGTGTTCCGGGGGCGCGACTACGGGCTGCGCGACCTGTTCCTCGACGAGCGCCGCCAGGTGGCGGACGTGCTCCTCGAGGGGACCATGCGCCGCTACGAGGACGACTACCTCGAGATCTTCGACGACAACCGCCGGCTCATGGAGTTCCTCCGCGAGATCGACCTGCCGGTCCCCGGGCCGCTCCGGGTGGCCGCGGACGTGGCGCTCACGCGGCGGCTCCTGAAGGTGACCGGCGCGGCGCGCGCCGGTCAGGTGGGCCTCCTCGAGGCGGAGTCCGAGCTGGTCGCCGCCCTCGCCCTGGCGGAGCGGCTGGGGGCGCACCTGCACATCGCCCCGGTGCGGCGCGACGTGGAGGCGCTGGTGGACGAGCGGGTCTCGGCGCTGCACGCCGGGGGCGCGGCGGGGGCGGCGGCGGAGCTGGTGGGGATCCTCGATCAGGCGCATCGGCTGGGGCTCAGGCTGGATCTCTGGGGCGCCCAGAACCGGTTCTGGTCCTGGGCCGGCTCGGGGACCGTCACCCTGGATCGCGGCACCACGGCGGACCTGGCCAGGAAGCTCTGGTTCGACGAGGCGACCCTGCTCGCGCGGGCGGGGTACGCGCCGATCGCGTGAGGGCGCGCGATCATCGTCACGACGGCGGGACAGGCCGATGGGCGAGCGTTCTCCGTGATGTCGGGACGGTGACGATCGGGCGGCAGGCGACCCCGACCGCGGTGGGGCGGTCACCGGGCGGCCAGGAGAAGGCGCTTGAACCCGCGCCCCGGGCGCGGCATGGGATGGGGCGCCCATGCCGCCGGCCGTGCTGACGCTCCGTGAAGTCACCCGCGTGTACCGCACCGCGGGGGGCGGCGCGCTGACGGTCCTGCGCGGCGTCTCGGCGGAGCTGCCGGAGCGGACCGCCGTGGCGATCACCGGGCGGAGCGGCTCGGGCAAGTCCACCCTGCTCCACCTCGCGGCCGGCATCGACGCACCGACCTCGGGCGAGGTGGTCCTTCTGGGCCGGTCGCTCGGGGCGCTCTCGGACGGGGAGCGGACCCGCGCCCGCCGCGAGCACGTGGGCCTCGTGTTCCAGTTCTTCCACCTCCTGCCGCACCTCACCGTGGAGGAGAACGTGCTCGTGCCGGCGCTGGTCGCCGGCGACGCGCCCGGCCCGGCGGCTGCGCGTGCCGCCGACCTCCTCGAGCGGGTGGGGCTCGCCGGCCGCGCGCGCGAGCCGGTCCAGAAGCTCTCCGGCGGCGAGATGCAGCGGGTGGCGCTCTGCCGGGCCTTGCTCCGCCGCCCGAGGCTCCTGCTCGCCGACGAGCCCACCGGGAACCTCGACGAGGAGAACGGGCAGAAGGTGATGGATCTCCTGCTCGCGCTCGCCCGAGAGGAGGGGAGCGCGGTGCTGTACGTCACCCACAGCCGCGAGCTGGCGGCGCTGGCCGACGCGGTCTGGACGCTCCACGCCGGCCGGCTGGAGCGGGCGTGAGGCGGTACCTGCCGCGCGCCGTGGCGCGCGAGGTCCGCGGCGGGAAGGCGCTCTTCCTCCTCGCGGTGGCCGGCGTGGCGCTCGGCGTCGGCTCGGTCCTCTCGATCCAGATCCTGAACCAGGGCGCGCTGGGCGCCTTCTCCGGCACCGTCCGCGCCGTCTCGGGGGACGCCGATCTGACCGTGCTCGGGTGGGCCGGTGGGCTCGACGAGGCGCTGCTCCCGGAGGTGCTCGGCGTGCCCGGGGTCGCCGAGGCGCTGCCGCTCTGGCGGGCGGAGGCGGCCGTGGAGGGCCGGCCGGGCGCGGGGCTCGAGATCGTGGGCGCCGACCTGCTCGGGCAGGGGCGCGGCGCCCTCACGCTGCCGTCCGGGGGGCTCGCCGAGGCGCTCGGCCGTCCGGGGTGGGTGGCGCCCACGCCGGCCTACGCCGCCGAGATGGGCTGGCGGGTGGGCGATCGGATCGCGGTCTCCCTCGGCTCGCGCCGCGCCACCCTGGTCGTCGGCGCGCTCGTCGATCTCCGGCGGGCGGCGCCGCTCGCGAGCCGCCGGCTCGCGCTGATGGACATCGCGCAGGCGCAGGGGCTGCTCGGGGCGCGCGGCCGGATCCACCAGATCGACGTGCGGGCCGCGCCCGGGACGAGCGTCGCGGCCCTGTCGGAGCGGCTCGCCACGCGGCTCGGCGAGCGGGCGCGGGTCGCGACGCCCGAGCAGCGGACGGTGGAGGCGGAGGGGCTCCTGGCCGCCTTCCGCCTGAACCTGACCGCGCTCTCGCTCGTGTCGCTGCTGGTGGGTGGCTTCCTGGTGTACGCCTCGGTGCGGGCGTCGCTCTCGCGCCGCCGGGAGGAGCTCGGCGTGCTCCGCGCGGTGGGCGCCACGCGCGCGCAGGTGGTGGCGCTCGTGCTCGGCGAGGCGGCCCTGCTCGGCGCGCTCGGCACCGCGGCCGGCGTCCCGCTCGGCTGGCTCGCCGCCCGGGCCAACCTCGACGCGGTCTCCGCCACGGTCCGGAACCTCTACCTGCTCGAAGGGATCGAGCGCGTGGCGCTGTCGCCGGGCCTGGTCCTCCTCGCGGTGGCGACCGGCGCGGGCGGGGCGGTGGCCGGGGCGCTCTGGCCGGCGCTCGACGCGGCGCGGACCGACCCCCGCGCGCTCCTCGCCTCGATCACGCTGGAGGAGCGGGCCGACGCTCGCGCCGGGTGGCTGCTCGCGGCGGGGCTCGCCGCCCTGGGGGCCGCGGCGGCCGCGAGCGCGCTCGCCGCGGGCCGCTTCGCCGGGGCCGGGTTCCTGCTGGCGGTCGGGATCCTCGTCGCCGTGCCGCTCTCGGCCCCGGCGGTGCTCCGCGCGCTGGCACGCTCGGGCCGGCCGCGCCGGCTGGGCGTCCGCTTCGGGCTCCGCACGGTGGGCGCCCGACTCTCGGCGGCCGCGCCGGCCGCCGGCGCGCTGGGGGTGGCGGTCTCGATGCTGGCCGGCGTCACCGTCATGGTGGGGAGCTTCCGCGACACGGTGGAGCGGTGGCTCGACGCCACGCTGCGGGCCGACGTGTACGTGACCTCGCCCGCCTGGCGCCGGTCGAGGAGCGAGGCGACGCTGGCGCCCGGAGGTGGTCGCGGCGCTCCGGGCCTTCCCCGGGGTGGCGGCGGTGGACCTGCTCCGGCAGCACACCGGCTACGCCGGCGCGCGGCGGGTCCTGGTGAGCGGCGTGGACGCGGGGCTGCCGGGGGGCGAGCGGCGGGTGGCGCTGCTCGCGGGCGATCCGGCCGAGGCGCTCCGCGCGCTCCGGGAGCGGGGCGCGGTGCTGGTGTCGGAGCCGCTCTCGCGCAAGGCTGGGCTGGCCCGAGGCGACGCGCTCGCGCTCCGCGGCCCGGCCGGCGAGCTGCGCTTCCCGGTGGCGGGCGTCTACCGCGACTACGGCAGCGAGGGGGGCGCCGTGCTGATGGACCTCGCCACCTACGGCCGCGCCTTCGGCCCGGGTCCCCCCTCGAACGCCGCGCTCTATCTCTCGCCCGGGGTCGATCCGGAGGCGGCGGTGGCGCGGCTCCGGGCCGAGCTGCCGGGCGCGGCGCTCCAGGTCCGGTCGAACCGCGCGCTGCGCGGCGAGGTGCTCTCCATCTTCGAGCAGACCTTCGCGGTGACGCGGCTGCTCGAGGCGATGGGGCTCGTGATCGCCGCGGCCGGGGTGACGCTCTCGCTGCTGGTCCTGGCGCGCGAGCGGCGCGGCGAGCTCGCCCTCTACCGCGCGCTCGGGGCGAGCCGCGGGCAGCTCTTCCGCGTCTTCCTGGGGCGGGGCCTGGCCGTGGGCGCGGCCGGCCTCGGGCTCGGCGCGCTCGGGGGCGGCGCGCTCGCGCTGGTGCTGGTCGAGTCGGTGAACCCGGCCTTCTTCGGGTGGAGCCTCGGCCTCTCCATCCCGGCGCGCGCGCTCGGCCTCGAGGCGCTCACCATCCTGCTCGCCGCGGCGGCGGCGAGCGTGTACCCGGCGCTCGCCGCGAGCCGGACGCCGGCGCAGGAGCTCTCGCGCGATGCGCTCTAGAACGGGGCTCCCCCTCGCGGCGCTGGCCGCCGCGCTCCTGGCGGCGACCGTCCGGGCCGGGCCGGGCGCCGCGCCGGCCGCGGCCGCCGCCCCTGCGGCCAGCTGGGCGGCGGCGGAGCCCGGGTACGCCTGGTCCTTCCCGCGCGATCACCACGCGCACCCGGCCTTCCGCAACGAGTGGTGGTACCTCACCGGCACGCTCGAGGCGGACGGCGAGCCGGCGAGGCGGCTCGGGGACCAGCTCACCTTCTTCCGCGTGGGGCTCCTGCCGGAGGCGCCCGCGCTCGACTCCGCCTGGGCCTCCGGCGCGGCGGTGATGGCGCACCTCGCGGTGACCGACGTGTCCGCCGGGGCGCACGCCTTCTCGGAGGTGCTCTGGCGCGCCGCGCCGCTCCTCGGCGGCTTCGGCGCGCCGGGAGACCCGGTGCTGGCCTGGGCGGCGGGCCCGCCGGGCACCGCCGCGCGCTGGACGCTGCGCCTCGACGAGGCCGGCACCTTCGCGCTCTCGGCCAGGGACGACGGCCAGGGGCTCGGGCTCGAGCTCACCGCCCGCCCGGAGCGGCCGCTCGTCTTCCAGGGGCCGAACGGCTACAGCCAGAAGGCCCCGCAGCCCGGGTTCGCCAGCCTCTACTACTCGTTCACCCGGATGGCCACCGCCGGCACCGTCACCGTGGGTGGACGGACCTTCCGCGTGCGCGGGACGAGCTGGATGGACCGCGAGGTCGGCTCGTCGCAGCTCGCGCCGGAGCAGGTGGGCTGGGACTGGTGGAGCCTGCGGCTCGCGGACGGGCGGGACCTCATGCTCTACGTGCTCCGGCGGGCCGACGGCGCCACCGGCTACCGGCGCGCCACGCTGGTCGAGCCGGACGGCCGGACCCGCCACCTGGGCGCGGAGGCCTGGACGGTCGAGCCGCTCGGGCGGTGGCGCAGCCCGGGGACGGGCGCCGACTATCCCGCCGGCTGGACGGTGTCGGTGCCTTCGGCGGGGATACGGCTCACGGTCCAGCCCGAGGTCGCCGCGGCGGAGAACGTCTCGCGGCGGGTGCCAGGGCTCTCGTACTGGGAGGGGCCGGTGCGGCTCACCGGGCCCGACGGGCGGCCGGCGGGAGAGGGCTACGCGGAGCTGACGGGGTACGGAGCGCGGGCGCGGCCGCCGATCTGAGAGGAGGGCGGGGTCGACGTGGGAGATGCGGTCCTGTTGGGTGTGGATTGATCGACCAGTGTCGCGCTGAGTCACCGCCGCGCCCGCGCCGCTTCCCGGAGTGCTCTCGTTGCCCGTGTCAGGGCGTCAGCAGTTCATCTGGCCAACCAAGCGCGGCGAGCGGCTCGTGGCACCTGGGCACCAGGACCGGTGGTCCATGGGCACCACCACGACAGCGCACCGGCGCTCGCCCACCAGCGTGTGCCGCACGATGTGAGGATCGAACCCCCGCTCACCGCCGCCGCACCGCCGCCACCACGTTCGGCACCGGCCAGGCGTCCCGGTTGTCGGTGGCCGGCGCGGCCTCGAACGCCCCCACGCGCTCGACCTCGCGCCCTCCGCCACGAACGAAGAGCTGCGCCTCCGGCCCGCCCTCCACGTACATCGCCTGGCGGACGTCGAGGGGCAGCGCCAGGAGCGCGTCGGCCAGCTCGCTGACGGGCCAGGGGCTCCGGGCGTGGATGAAGAGCACGCGGCCCTTGCCGTCGACGCCGATGGCCGCCGCGGAGGTGCGCCGATCCGAGGGGGCCCACACGTTCTTCCGCTCGCAGGAGATCATCCGGATCGACTGCACCAGGGTGCCGTAGGCGCGGGCGGTCCGGTCGAGCTCCTCGCAGTCGCGGTCGATCATCCGGACCGGCGGCAGCCCGCGCTCGAGCGGATCGAAGGCGAGCACCGTGCGGTCCTTCGAGACCCGCCGCTGGTTCACGTGGTCGCGCGTCCGCATGAGCGAGACGCTGGTCCGGTAGTCCTGCTGGTACATGCTCGCGTTGATGGCCGCGGAGGCCCCGGTCCGATCGGCCCAGCCGCGGGCCGTGGCCGAGGGGCCGTGCCCCGCGGACGCGTTCAGGAGCCGCAGCTCGAAGCGGGCCGGGTCGACGCGGACCACGACGATCTTCCCGTCGCCCACCGCGCCGCGCGGGCCGTCGAGCGTGCGCACCTCGAGCCCGGGCTCGAGGGTCTCCCAGCCGGCCGGGTGGGCGGGGGCCGCCGCGAGGAGCGCGGCACCGAGCGCGGCGGCGGCGAGCATGCGGCCATTCTCGGGCCCGTCAGAGGCCGTGACAAGGGGAGAGAGCGTGTCAGGATCGTGTCCATGACCCACCCCCTGGCAGGCAAGCCCGCGCCGCGCGGGCTCCTCGTCGACGTCGAGGCGCTGATCCGCCGCTACCACGACGACGCACCCGACCCGCGGGATCCCGCCCAGCGGGTGGCCTTCGGCACCTCTGGCCACCGCGGCTCCTCGCTCCGGCGCAGCTTCAACGAGGCGCACATCCTCGCCGTGGCGCAGGCGGTGGCCGAGCACCGCGCGGCCGCCGGGATCACCGGGCCGCTCTTCCTCGGCCGCGACACGCACGGGCTGTCGGCGCCGGCCGAGCGGACGGCGCTCGAGGTGCTGGCGGCGAACGGCGTCGCGGTGGTGATCTCCGAGGGCGACGCGCCGGTCCCCACCCCGGTGATCTCCCACGCCATCCTGGGCTGGAACCGCGGCCGCTCGACGGGGCTCGCCGACGGGATCGTGGTCACGCCCTCGCACAACCCGCCCGAGGACGGCGGGATCAAGTACAACCCGCCCGACGGCGGCCCGGCCGACACGGCGGTGACGGCCGCCATCGAGCGCCGCGCCAACGCGCTGCTCGAGGGTGGCCTCCGCGAGGTGCGCCGGGTGGCGTTCGAGGCGGCGCAGCGCGCGCCGGGAGTCCAGGTCCGCGACTACGTGGGGCCGTACGTGGAGGACCTGGCGAGCGCGGTGGACCTCGAGGCCGCCCGGGGGTCGGGGCTGCGGGTGGGGGTCGATCCGCTGGGCGGCTCCAACGTGCACTACTGGGGGCGGATCGCGGAGGCGCTGGGCGTCGACCTCACCGTGGTGAACCCGGTGGTGGATCCCGACCTTCGGCTTCATGCCGCTCGACCACGACGGCAAGATCCGGATGGACTGCTCGTCGCCGTACGCGATGGCGAACCTGGTCGCGATGAAGGACCGCTTCGACCTCGCCTTCGGGAACGACGCCGACTCGGATCGGCACGGCATCGTCACGCCGGCGGCCGGCCTCATGAACCCGAACCACTACCTGGCGGTGGCCATCGACTGGCTCTTCCGGAACCGCCCCGGCTGGCCGGAGCGGGCCGCGGTGGGGAAGACGCTGGTCTCGTCGGCGCTGATCGACCGGGTGGCGGCGCGGCTCGGGCGGCGGCTCGTGGAGGTGCCGGTCGGCTTCAAGTGGTTCGTGCCCGGGCTGCTCGACGGCGGGATCGGCTTCGGGGGCGAGGAGAGCGCCGGCGCCTCGTTCCTGCGGCGGGACGGCACCGTCTGGACCACCGACAAGGACGGCATCGTGATGGACCTCCTGGCGCTCGAGATCCGGGCGCGGAGCGGCCGCGACCCCGGCGAGCTGCACCGCGAGCTCACCGCCGCGCTCGGCGCGCCGGTCTACGCGCGGGTGGACGCGCCGGCCACGCCGGCGGAGAAGGGCGTCCTGAAGCGGCTCGCGCCGGAGGCGGTCCGCGCCACCACGCTGGCCGGCGACCCCATCACCGCGCGGCTCACCCGCGCCCCGGGCAACGGCGCGGAGATCGGCGGGCTCAAGGTGACGACCGACCAGGGCTGGTTCGCCGCGCGGCCGTCCGGCACCGAGGACGTCTACAAGATCTACGCGGAGAGCTTCCGCGACGAGGCGCACCTCGCGCGCATCCTCGAGGAGGCGCGGGCGATCGTCGCCGCGGCGCTCGCGTAGGGAGTGCGCAGCGGCAGGGAGCGGCCGGGCATGCGCAGCCGGCAAGGAGCGGCCGGGCATGAGCAGCCGGGCATGAACAGCCGGCAAGGAGCGGCCGGGGACACTTCGCTGCGCGAACTGTGCCCCCGGCCGACTCATGGGAGCCGGCTGGCTGGCCGGCCTACGGCGCGTCGGACGGGTCCCAGCTGGTGCGGTAGCCCTCGTCCAGCGCGTCGAGCGCCGCCAGGTCCTCCTGGTCGAGCTCGAACCCGAACACGTCGGCGTTCTCCAGGATGCGCCGCGGGTGCACCGACTTCGGGATGGTGGAGAGCCCGTGCTGGAGGCCCCAGCGCACCAGGATTCTGGGCCGGGGTGCGGCCGTGGCGCGTCGCCAGGCGCGCGAGGACCGGGTGGTCCATCCGGTGGCCGCGCACCAGCGGCGCGTAGGCCTGCACGTGGATGCGGTGGGCGCGGCAGTGCTCGCGCAGCGCGGGCTGCTCGCAGGAAGGGGTGGACCTCGACCTGGTTCACCGCGGGCGGGGTGGAGGACCGGGCGACGAGCTCCTCCAGGTGACGGACGGTGTAGTTCGACACGCCGATGGCCCGGGTCCTCCCCTGGGAGAGCAGCCGCTCCATGGCGCGCCAGGTCTCGTGCCGGAGCCCCTGGACCGGCCAGTGGACGAGGTACAGGTCGAGCCGCTCGAGGCCGAGCAGGCGGAGGCTCTCGTCGCAGGCGCGGAGCGTGGAGTCGAAGCCGTGGTCGGAGTTCCACAGCTTGGTGGTGACGAAGACCTCGTCGCGGGGGAGGCCGCTCTCGCGGAGGGCCGCGCCCACGTCCTCCTCGTTGCGGTAGGCGCGGGCGGTGTCCACCATGCGGTACCCCGCCCGCAGCGCCGCCAGGACCGCCTGGCGCGTCTCGTCGCCGGGCGGCGCCTGCCACACCCCGAGGCCGAGCAAGGGCATCTTCACGCCGCCGCGGAGCGCGACGGTCGAGCCGATGGTGAGTGCGCCTGGCATGGTCGCCTCCGTCCCGCCCTGCCCGCGGGCGCGCCGCGGAATGGCAGGTCATAATGCAGCGCCAGCGCCGTGACGCCCCTCCGCCCGGGCGGGTCGGAGCGGCGGGCGGCGCGGTGGGGGGCGCTCCCC